>NZ_CP181167.1:1431689-2058378 GCF_047824785.1 Nitrobacter sp. TKz-YC01
GCGCGCGGCGAACGACATGGTTACGATGCGCGCAGCATTCGCGAACCGTTGGCCGCGCGATTCTACGATGTCTGGCACGCGGTCGGTCGCGGTCTTCATGCCGTGACGCGCAACCGGCTCCTGACAGGTCTCTCGCTTGGGTACGAACCAACCGGAGATGTTGATTACGGTCTCGGTTGTCCGGCGCGAACGGATGGTCAGCGCTACGCCGTACTGCTTCACGGCACCTCCCGGCTCTCGAAAACGTGGCGCGTGGAGGACTGGATCGAAACCGGTCGCTGGCTGCAGGCGAACGGATTGCAGACCGTGCTTCCCTGGGGCACCGAGGCCGAGCGTCTGTTATCCGAGCGGCTATCGGGGGAAATCGCGGGCAGTCGTGTCCAGCCGCGCCAGAGCCTCGATCTGACCGCGCGGATGATCGGCAATGCGGCGTTGGTGATCGGCGTCGACACCGGGCTGATGCATCTCGCCGCGGCCTATCGGGTGCCGCTCGTCGGTATCTATGTCAGTACCGATCCCGGCCTGACGGGGCCGGTCGGCACCGGACGCATGGCGGTCCTAGGCGGCAAGAGCGGTCCGCCTTCCGCGTGGCAGGTGATCGATGCCGCGGAGAGGTTGCTCGGTTAGCTTGAGTGGACGAGGTTGTTTGAATCGTCATGCCCGGCATTATACCGGGTATCCACGTCTTGAAGCCCTTGACGGATCAAAGACGTGGATGGCCGGGACAAGCCCGGCCATGACGTGTGGATGCTTCATTATCAACTCATCCTGCTTTACGTCTTCGCCGTCGCACCTGATATCTCCGCAAGCACCCGCGCGACGAATGCGTCGAGGTCGCCGCCGGGAAACAGGAAGCCCGGAATTCCCGCGTCGGCCGCGGCTTTGATATCGCTGTCGCGGTCGCCGATCGCGAAGCTGTCCTGACGCCGCACCGGCCAGTGCCGCATCAGGTCGAGGATCATGCCGGGCTTCGGTTTGCGCCACGGATGATCTTCCAGATATCCGGCGACGGTGCCGTCGGGATGGTGCGGGCAATACCTGAAGTCATCGATCCGCGCGCCTTGCGATGCCAGATGCGACTGCATCCAAAGGTGCAGATCGCGAACATCGTCTTCACTGAAAAAACCGCGCGCGACCCCGGATTGGTTGGTGAAGATGAAAACGAAATAGCCGGCCTCGTTCAGCCGCCGGATCGCCGGGACGACGCCGGACATCCAGCGGATGCGGTCGCGGGTACCCATATAGCAGTCGTCGTGATTGATGACGCCGTCGCGATCGAGGAACGCCGCCGGGGCGGAAGCCGGCACGATATCGGCGCGGCTCACGTGCCGCTGGCTCCATCCGCCAGCGCGTGCTCGACGGTATCGCAGATCGCATGAGCCGCGGTCATGTGGATCTGCTGGATCACCGGGGTGTCGTCACTCGGCGCAACGAAAAGGCGGTCGCAAACCTCCCGCAGGCTTTGCCCCTTGAGACCGGTGAAGCCGACGGTGACAAGTCCGAGCCGTCGCGCGGCGTCAAGCGCCATGAGAATGTTCGGCGACCGTCCCGAGGTAGACAGCGCAAGCAGCACGTCGCCGGGCCGGCCCAGACTCTCGATCTGCCGGGCGAAAATCCGCTCGAAGCCGTAGTCGTTGGAGATGGCGGTGAGGGCGGACGTATCGGTTGTCAGGGCGATGGCGGCGTAGCCCGGGCGTTCCTTCCTGTAGCGCCCGACGATTTCCGAGGCGATGTGCTGCGCGTCGGCGGCGCTTCCGCCGTTGCCGATCAGAAGCACTTTGTTTCCGGAACGCAGCGCGTCGATGATCGTGACGGCAATGTCGCTTGCGGAGGCGAGCAGCGCCGTGTCGTCAGCCGCGCGTTGCAGAGCCGCCAGCGATTGCTGAAAATGGACCGCGATCGGATTCTGGCTCAAGACGCACCTTTGTCACCGTGACGGATATCAGTGGTAATGAGTGCGTCATGTCCACGCAAGCATGGTGGCATCAAGGCGTGGCGCGCTCCTTGGACTCCGCAAGCGCCTGTTCCGCGATGGCGGCCACCTCGGCTGCGGGGATATCCTTCATGCAGCGATGGTCGTTCCTGGTGCAGACCGGACGATGGCACGGCTGGCACGGGAGGGGCGCTTTCGTCTGGATCGTCGCGGCGAGGCCGTTCAAGGGCCCCCAGTGATAGGGACTGGTCGGCCCGAAAATGCCCATCGTCGGTGTTCCGAGCGCCGCCGCAACGTGCATCAGACCGGAGTCGTTTGATATCGCGAGCGCGGCCCCCGCCATCGCCAGGATGCCGTTTCGCAGGTCGTGACCCGTCAGATCACGGACCCGCGGGCCCCCGATTGCGGCGATGTCGGTCGCCAGCGCCTTTTCCTTGGGCCCGCCGACGACCCAGATATCGATGCCGCGCTCAGCCAGTCTGCGGGCGGTCTCGGCAAAGTAACTCCAGCGCTTGCTCGGGCCGACCGCTCCTGGCGCCAGCGCCACCGCCGGTCCCGCGCCCAGTCCTTGCGCCTGCCGCCAGTGGGCGACGTCTTCGCTGGATACCCGAAGCTGGGGCGCGGGCCATTCAGGCGGCCGTGCCGCTCCGGCGGGAAGCGCGAGGGACGCCTTGCGGTCGATCATGCGCGGCAGCGCTCTTTCGCCCCAGCGCCAGCGGTTGATCAGGCCGAAACGGGCTTCGCCGACATAACCCACCCGCTCCGGGATGGCGGCCAGCGTGGGCGCGATTGCCGACTTCCAGGTGCGGGGCATGACGAAGGCCGTTCCATACCGCCGCGCGCGGAGCTGCCGGGCGAGACCCCACTGTTGGGTGAGCGCCAGCCGGCTTCGGGGGAGATCCCAGACCACGCCGGCGCGTACCCCCGGCATGTAATCGACCAGCGGCGCGCAAAGCGTTGTCACCAGCAGGTCCACCGGCCGGTTTGGCCAGCGCTGCTTGAGAACCCGCACCACGGTATGGCCGCGCACGAAATCGCCGATCCACATATAGGGAATGATCAGAATGGGCCGGGTATCGTCCGGGTCGACCATTTCCAGTTTATATGATGAATCTATGTTCATATTTTGATCGACGTGCGATGCATGATCACGATCCGGATGTTATGTAATAATCCGGGATCGAAGGGTGGGTCTTCGGTATCCGCTCCGACCGGTGAGGTAAAGTTATCTCGCTCGCTGTTTTTCACGATCCGAGCGCATCTCGCAGGCTCACCGAAGTTGCCTCGCGGGCCGGAGTGGGGCAAACCGGGACGCGAATGTTGGAATCGGGCCACTAGCGGCGTATTCCGCAAGAGTGGATGCCGGCCTTGCGATCAGAATGCACGCAAGTTCTTGATTGAGAAGGTTTTCTTCACGCGAACCGGATTCCGCTTAGCCGGAAAAGGCTCTAGAGTCTGATCCAGCTACGTTGAATCAGAATTCCAGCCCTAACTTTTTGATCGAGCATGATCTTATCCGAAAACCGGGTTCCATTTTTCGGGGTCATGCTCTAAGCAGGCGCATACTCGGGACGGGGACATCATGCTGCTGGTAACCGGAGGCGCCGGTTTTATCGGATCGAATCTCGTGGCCGCGTTGAACGACGCCGGGCGAGGCGATGTGGTCGTGTGCGATGCGCTGGGGCATGACGGAAAGTGGCGCAACCTCGCCAAACGGCAGCTTGCGGATGTCGTTCCGCCCGCGGAATTGATGGCCTGGTTGAGCGGCCGTCGTCTCGACGCTGTCTTTCATCTCGGCGCGATCTCCGAGACCACCGCGACCGACGGCGACCTCGTCGTCGAGACCAATTTCCGGCTGTCGCTGCGGTTGCTCGACTGGTGCACTGAGACCATGACGCCTTTCATCTACGCCTCGTCGGCGTCTACCTACGGCGACGGCGCGCAGGGCTTTCGCGACGATCAATCGCTGGCCGCGCTGCGGACGCTCCGGCCGATGAATCTCTACGGCTGGAGCAAGCACCTGTTCGACGTGGCCGTCGTGGGCCGCGTCGCCAAAGGGGACGCTCTGCCGCCGCAATGGGCCGGCCTGAAGTTCTTCAACGTGTTCGGACCGAATGAATATCACAAAGGCTCCATGATGAGCGTGCTGACGCGCCGCTTCAGCGATGTGAAGGATGGCCGCCCGGTGCAGCTGTTCAAGTCGCATCGCGAGGGCATCGCCGACGGCGATCAGCGCCGCGATTTCATCTATGTCGACGACGTCGTGCGGGTGATGATGTGGCTGCTGGCCACGCCTTCCGTGAGCGGCCTGTTCAACGTAGGAACCGGCAAGGCCCGCAGTTTTCGCGACCTGATGACGGCGGCCTATGCCTCGCTCGGCGAGAAGCCGAAGATCGAATACGTCGATATGCCCGAACAGATTCGCGGCGCCTACCAGTACTTTACGCAGGCCGATGTCTCGCGCTTGCAAGGCGCGGGCTATAACGGCGGCTTCACGCCGCTGGAGGAGGCCGTCGATGCCTATGTCAAAGGCTATCTCGATCGTGATGATCGCTTTCGCTGAGGCGCTGGAGCACGATCCCCGAAAAGTGGAAGAGCTTGAGCCTGGTTCAATGCAGATTGCATCAGACTTCAGTAACAGGTGAAGGGTTTGATGATCGATTTTGACGGCTTGTCGAATGCGTTTTCCGGCCAGACCGTGCTCTGTGTCGGCGACCTGATGCTCGACGAGTTCGTGTACGGCGAAATTTCGCGCATCTCGCCGGAGGCTCCAGCCCCGGTCATCGCGGTTCAGCGAAGTGAAACAAACGTCGGGGGAGCCGGCAATGTGGCGCGCAACATTGCCGCGCTCGGCGCGCGCTGCATCTTCGTCGGATTGGCCGGAGAGGATGACGCGGGCGAGAGGCTGCGGACCACGCTGTCGAGGGAGCGCCTGATCGAGCCGCTGTTGATTTCGGATCCGGCGCGGCCGACGACGCGCAAGGTGCGTTTCGTTTCCGAGCATTTTTCGACCCACATGCTGCGCGCGGATTGGGAAACGCTTGCCCCGGCGTCGGGGGAGGTCGAGCAGGCCCTGATCGATGCGATTCTGCCGCAACTGCCACGCGCCGACATCGTATTGTTGTCCGACTATGCCAAGGGAGTGCTGACGGCGCGGGTGATCCGCAGCGTCATCGACGCCGCTCGTTCGCTCGGCAAGCGGGTGATCGTCGATCCGAAGAGCGCCGATTTCGGAATCTATCGCGGCGCGACCCTTCTCACGCCAAACAGCAAGGAATTCACGGACGCAACCGGTCGCCGCGCGGATGATCAGGCAAGTCTCGCAACGGCTGCGCGGGACCTGATGCGGATCGCGGACTGCGAAGCCTTGCTGGTGACGCAAAGCGAGCATGGCATGACGCTCGTGCCGGGCGAGGGCGAGGTCATTCATGTTCCCGCTCATACGGTCAAGGTCCGCGACGTGACGGGCGCCGGCGACACTGTCGTCGCGACGCTCGCGGTTTCGCTGGCGGCGGGCGCGGACTGGGAGGCCGCATTGCGGACGGCGAGCGCGGCGGCTGCTGTCGCTGTCGCCAAGAGCGGGACGGCGATTGTCACCCTCGCGGAACTGCGCCGCAATATCCTGCCGCCGGCCTCCCTGGCCGCCGAGGAGAAGATCGCGCGATCCGCGGGCGACCTTGACCAGCACCTGACGGCATGGCGTGAACAGGGGCTGCGGATCGGCTTCACCAATGGCTGCTTCGATATCCTGCACCCCGGCCACGTCAAGGTGCTGACCGGCGCGCGCGCCGCGTGCGATCGGCTGATTGTCGGATTGAACAGCGATGCGTCGGTGAAGCGGTTGAAGGGCGAGGACCGCCCGATCCAGAACGAGCGCGCGCGCGCGGAAGTGCTTGCCGCGCTCGAAGCCGTCGATCTCGTCGCGATCTTCGAGGAGGATACGCCGATGAACCTGATCGGGCGAATCCAGCCGAACGTGCTCGTCAAGGGCGGAGATTATTCTCTTGAGCAAGTCGTCGGTCAGGAGCTAGTTACTGCACGAGGCGGCGAGGTTATTCTGATCGACATCCTGCAGGGATTCAGCACGACATCGCTGGTGAAACGCGCGGGAGGCCGGGCATGATGGATCGTGTCCGACCGGCGCGCTCCCGCATCGCCATGACTTTCCGCTTCTGACGATCTGGACGACGCATGAACCTCCGCCGAAAATTCACGCTCCGAAACGCTCTGATTGCGCTGCATGACCTGTTGGCGGTCGTGGGCGCTCTGTTTGTGAGCTGCTATTTCCGTTTTGAGTATTCTGCCTTCACCGCTCGTCTGCCGTTGCTCATCGATCTGCTTCCTTACTTCCTGGCCATTGCTGCGGCTATCTTTTATGTCTTCCATCTGACCACGGCAAAATGGCGATTCTTTTCGCTTCTGGATGCGCTCAATATCGTCAAGGCCTCCACGCTTCTGGCGCTTGTCATTCTGGTCTTCGATTATGTCGTCATCGCGCCGGAGTTTTACGGTGCTTTCTTCCTCGGAAAAAAGACGATCATCCTCTACTGGCTGTTGCAGATATTCCTTCTGGCAGCCACGCGCTCCGCCTATCGATACTTCCGCTACAGGCGGACCCTGGTTCATGTAAAGGCCGATGATGCGACCCCGGCGATCGTCGTCGGCCGCGCGGCGGATGCCGAGATACTTTTCCGCTCTGTCGAGAGCGGGGCGGTCAAGCAGTTGCGTCCGGTCGGCCTGCTGTCACCGTCGCCGGCCGATATCGGCCAGACGATACGCGGCGTTTCAGTCCTGGGCGGTGTGGACGAACTCGAGGAAGTGATAGCAGATATCGCGGAGCGGCAGGGGCCGATCAAGCGCATTATCATGACGCCTTCCGCCTTCGAGCCTGACGCCCAGCCGGAAGCGGTTCTCGCCCACGGCCGCAGACTTGGCATCAAGGTAAGCCGGTTGCCCTCGCTTGGGGAGGGCGGGGAGATCCCGCGCCTGACGCCGGTCGCCGTTGAAGATCTTCTGCTTCGCCCAAGCCGCACCATCGACTATGAGCGGCTTGAGGGATTGATCAAGAACAAGTCGGTTGTCGTGACCGGCGGCGGCGGATCGATAGGGTCCGAAATCTGCAGACGGGTCGTGACGTTCGGCGCGAGCCGCCTGCTGATCGTCGAAAATTCTGAACCGGCGCTCTATGCGATCATGGAGGAACTCGCCGCCACCAGCCGGGCCGCCGTCGTGGAAGGCCGCATTGCCGACATTCGCGATCGCGAGCGGCTGATGCGCTTGATGAACGAATTCAAGCCGGACATCGTGTTTCATGCGGCCGCGCTCAAGCATGTTCCCATTCTCGAACGGGATTGGGGCGAAGGCGTCAAGACCAACATTTTCGGTTCGGTCAACGTCGCCGATGCAGCGCTGGCGTCGGGCGCCGAATCCATGGTGATGATCTCCACCGACAAGGCGATCGAGCCGGTGTCGATGCTCGGGCTGACCAAACGCTTTGCCGAGATGTATTGTCAGGCTCTGGATCGCGATCTGGCGGTGTATACGGCCGGCAAGGTTCCGATGCGGCTGATTTCGGTCCGTTTCGGCAACGTGCTGGCGTCGAACGGATCGGTGGTGCCGAAGTTCAAGGCGCAGATCGAAGCCGGCGGTCCGGTGACCGTCACGCATCCGGACATGGTTCGCTACTTCATGACGATCCGCGAAGCCTGCGATCTCGTCATCACCGCGGCAAGCCATGCGGCGATGCCGGAACGTCATGACGTATCCGTCTATGTCCTGAACATGGGGCAGCCTGTGAAGATCGTCGATCTTGCCGAACGCATGATCAGCCTGTCCGGCCTGCAGCCTCACCGCGACATCGAGATTGTTTTTACCGGGGTTCGGCCCGGCGAACGAATGAACGAAATCCTGTTCGCGAGCGAGGAGCCGACGATCGAGATCGGCTTGCCGGGGATCCTGGCGGCAAAACCGAACGAACCGCCGATAGACACGATCCGTGAGTGGATCGCGGTCCTGAAGCAAGCCGTCGCGAGCGACAACAAGCTGGCGATCCGTTCGATCCTGAAAGACGCCGTGCCGGAGTTCGGCGGGCAGCCCGCGCAAACATCGCCCCTTGCGCCCGATATGCCGCGATGAACCCCGGCGTCATTATAGCGTTTTCGAGCGAAGCATGTCCTCGGGCTCGTCCCGAGGATGGGTACCGGTTCGCGTGAAGAAAACGCGTCAGATCAAAATCTGAGGGCCTCGCTTCTGATTCAATCAGAAGCGATAATGCTCTAGGTGCTCTCGACTGGAACCGATCCCTTCTGGCTCCTCTCGGCGCTGAAAATCCAGACGAGTCCCCCGAGCGCGCCGACGACCAGAAAAACCCCGCCGTATAACAGGGAGACATTGACGCCTTCGCCGGTCGCCAGCCCGGCATATCCGAACGTCAGGGCCATGGACGCTTCGCGCACGCCCCATCCAGCGATCGAGATCGGCAGCATCGTGATCAGCATGACCGGTGGAACAAGCAGGAAAATCTCGCCGAAAAGGACGGGTGCGGCGATCGCCTTCACCACGCACCATGCGATCACCACGGCGAGAAAATGGATGAGCAGCGACAGAAACGTAATTTTCGGCCAGCGTTCTCGATCGAAGATGGCGCGGTTGGTAATGACGGAGCAGGTGCGAAGATGGTGAACGGCGCGGATACGTCCGAGCCAGCGCCAGTGCAGCCTGCCGAGAAGCAGGAAGCCGCCGGCGGCCGCGAGCGCAACAAGATCGACGAACATCAGCGCCAGCCGGCCTTGGGGATCATTGATCAGGCGTAAACTCCAGGGCAGGCTCGCGGCGATCAGCAGGCCGAGCGCGATCAGGCCGATCGCGCGGTCGACGAAGATCGAATAGGCCGCCGCCCGCCAACCGGCCGGGCCACGTCCGACCAGCCAGAGCCGCATGGCGTCGCCGCCGATCGACGAAGGCAGGGTCTGGTTGAAAAACGAGCCGATCATGCAATAGCGCACCGCCTGCGCGACCGAGAGGCTGGCGCCGCAGTCGGCGCTGATTTCCCGCCACCGCAGGGCGCTGGCGAACACCTGCGACAGCGTGGCGGCAATGGCCAGCGCAATCCAGACGGCGCTGGTGAAACCAAGGCGAGAGAACAGGTCGGAAATGTCGACCTTGCGGAGCGCAAGGTAGAGCAGGGCGGCCGAGATCAATATTTTTGCCGTTGAAAGCAGGATCCGGCGCATTGCGCTTGTCTGTGCCGCGGTTAAATTGGCCATCGGGCTCTTCAGGACTGGTGGATGTCCTGTCTTGGTATGGTTTTGGGTTGCCTCTGGCAACAGCCGCGCGCAGCAGGGTATTGCGGTCCCGCGATACCGTGGATAACGAGACACGGCTGACTTCTTGTGCTGCGGCTCACATTTCCCGAGCGGTCACATTTCTTGAGGAGCGAAATGTCGGATCACCCGATATTGGTTACCGGCGCGGCGGGCTTCATCGGGTTTCACGTCGCCGGCCGACTCCTGAAACAGGGGCATCGGGTTGTCGGCATCGACAGTCTCAACGATTATTATGATCCCGCACTCAAGGAGTGCCGGCTTGAGATCCTGCGCGGGGATTCGCGCTTCCGTTTCGTCAAGGCCGATCTGGCTGATCGCGAGGCGGCAGCCGCCTTGTTCGCCGAACATCCTCTTTCGGTCGTGCTCCATCTCGCGGCGCAGGCGGGGGTGCGATATTCGTTGCAGAATCCCCATACCTACGTGGATTCCAATCTCAAAGCGTTTGCAAACGTTCTTGAAGGCTGTCGTCACGCCTCCTGTCCGCACCTGCTCTTTGCTTCATCGTCCTCTGTTTACGGTGCGAACACGAAGCTTCCCTTTTCCGTTCATGACAATGTCGATCACCCGATCAGCCTCTATGCGGCGACGAAGAAGTCCAATGAATTGATGGCGCATGCCTACAGCCACCTCTACCGCATTCCGACGACGGGATTGCGGTTCTTCACGGTCTATGGTCCGTGGTACCGGCCCGACATGGCGCTCTACAAGTTCGCCGATG
Source organism: Nitrobacter sp. TKz-YC01 (assembly GCF_047824785.1). Classification (GTDB taxonomy): domain Bacteria; phylum Pseudomonadota; class Alphaproteobacteria; order Rhizobiales; family Xanthobacteraceae; genus Nitrobacter. The sequence continues at coordinate 1,441,666 of NZ_CP181167.1, forward strand.
CGATCGTCGCGGGGCAGCCGATCAAGCTGTTCAACCATGGCAACATGCAGCGGGATTTCACCTTCGTGGATGACGTGGTGGAAGCCGTTGTCCGCCTGATCGATCGCGCGCCACAGGCTCATGCAAGCTGGTCGGGCGATGCTCCGGATGCGGGGACCAGTTCGGCTCCATGGCGGATCTATAATATCGGCAACAACAAGCCCGCGGAGTTGATGGACGTCGTCGCTCTTCTGGAGAAGGCGCTCGGACGATCCGCGCAAAAGGAATTGCTGCCGATGCAACCCGGCGACGTACAGGCGACATTCGCTGATATCGATGACCTCGCCCGTGACGTCGGTTTCCGTCCCTCGACGTCGCTGGAGGATGGTATCCATCGTTTTGCCGACTGGTATTGCCGGTATCATCGGGTCAATTGATGGGGCTGTCGGGGTTTCCATGATCCGATCAAGTGCCGAAGGCTTTCGTCTGAAAGCTTGTGGCGTCCCGTTGATCCGGGTTCGCATCGATAAAGGCTGCTGGAGTCTGACAAATCACATGTGGAGATGGTGTTGTGAGTGAGCGTGTCGTCCCGCTCATCATGTGCGGCGGCGCGGGAACCCGCCTATGGCCAGCCTCGCGGGAGGGGCGTCCGAAGCAGTTTCTGCCGCTGTTCGGGCCGCGTTCGACGTTTCAGGATACGCTGAGACGGGTTTCCGACCCCGAGCTGTTCGAGCGGCCGATCGTGGTCACTAACGCTGCCTACCGGTTCATGGTGCTTGAACAGCTTGCAGAGATCGGGCTTGAAGCCGCCATCCTGCTGGAGCCGGCGCGTCGCGATTCCGGGCCGGCGATCGCCGCCGGAGCTGCCTTCGCGCAGATGCGCGACAGCGAGGCGGTCGTGCTCGCGCTGGCCGCCGATCATGTTGTCCGCGACACCGAAGCGTTCGTCGCCGCCTGCCGGCAGGGATTGGCCGCCGCCAATGGCGGCCGCATCGTGACCTTCGGCGTCCGGCCGCAGCGTCCGGCGACGGAGTACGGCTATATCAACCCCGGCGCGGTGATTGCGGGCGAGGTGCGGGAGGTGACGACGTTCGTGGAAAAGCCCGATCCGCAAACCGCCGCCGGCTACCTCGATGCGGGATATCTCTGGAACAGCGGCAACTTCATGTTCCGTGCGGCCGTTCTGCTGGATGAGTATCGCAACGTCGATCCGGACAGCGTCGCCGCGGTGACCGCCGCGGTATCCGGTGCCGGGCGAGATCTGGGTTTCATCATTCTCGATCCGGAAGCTTTTTCGAAAGCGCGGGCGATTTCGATCGATTACGCCGTCATGGAAAAGACCGCTCATGCCGCCGTGGTGCCGGTGGATTGCGGCTGGTCGGACGTCGGGTCGTGGCATGCGGTTTGGGAGTTGTCGGAGAAGGACGGGCAGGGCAATGCGGCGCAGGGGATCGCCGTGTTCGAGGATTCCCGCAACTGCAATGTCGCGACCGACAAAGCGCTGGTCGCGCTGGAAGGTGTCGATGATCTGGTTGTGGTCGCCACGCAGGATGCCGTGCTGGTGTCGCGCCAGAAGGACGTCAACGGGCTGAAGCGCCTGGTTACGAAATTGAAGAGCCTGGCGCCGCAGGTCACGGACGAGCATTTGCGGGTCCACAGGCCCTGGGGCGCTTACCAGTCCATCGACAGGGGCGAGCGGCATCAGGTCAAGCGCATCACCGTGAAGGCGGGTGACCGGCTGTCGCTGCAAAAACATCACCATCGCTCGGAGCACTGGATCGTGGTGCGCGGCACGGCGAGGGTGACGGTCGATGATCTTGTCAAGATCGTGCACGAGAACGAGTCGATCTACATCCCGATCGGAGCCGTCCACCGGCTGGAGAACCCAGGGAAGATTCCACTGGAACTGATCGAAGTGCAGACCGGAAGCTACCTCGGCGACGACGATATCGTGCGGATCGAGGATGATTACCGGCGAAACTGAGCTACGGCGCGGGAGCCGAATCGGCTAATCTGTGGGTACATTTTTCCAGGTTCTGTCCGTTGACCCGTTTATCGTTCTACCGGTCAGGGTGTCGTGTAATTCTTTGAATCAAAACGTGTTGGGATTGTTGCTCCTCTAATCGCGTCTTTCGTTATGGCGTGCTAGGGAGAGCGTGCGGTCGGGTTCGGGGGTGCCCAGGCTGTCGTTTTTTGGGGTACCTGATGAGTTCCAAGCCATCTGCACTGAAGACATCTGCACTCAAGCCCTCCGCTTTGAAGCCGCCTGCCTTGAAAACGGCAGCGTCCGAGCGGTTGTTGCATATCGGCGTGATCGGCGCAGGCGTCATGGGCAGCAATCACGGCCGTGTGCTGGCCGGTCTTCCGGGCGTCAGGCTCATCGGCATCGCCGACCCCTTGCCCGGACACCGGGCCCGCGCGGCCGAGATGACCGGGTGCCGAACCTTCGGGACGTTCGACGAACTGCTCGACGAAGGCGTTGACGCCGTGACCATCGCCGCGCCGACGCATCTGCATTGTGAACTCGCGCTGGCCTGTATCGCGCGCGGCGTTCATGTTCTGGTCGAGAAGCCGATCGCCTCGACGGTCGAGGAGGGATGCCAGATCGTCACGGCGGCGCGCCAGGCTGGGCTGACCCTGATGGTCGGCCATGTCGAGCGCTTCAACCCGGCGGTCGCCGCCATCAAGCAGGCGATCAGAGGTGAGGACATTCTCTCGATCGCGATCACGCGTGTCGGGCCGTTTCCGCCGCGCATGTCGAATGTCGGCGTCGTGATCGACCTCGCCGTGCATGACATCGATCTGATCCGCTGGTTCACCGAATCCGAAATCGTCGACGTTCAGCCCCAGCTCTCCTGCGCGGTCGCCGAGCGGGAGGATATTGCGCTGCTTCAGTTCCGGACCGCATCCGGCGTGCTCGCGCACATCAATACGAACTGGCTGACTCCGTTCAAGGCTCGCAATGTCACGGTCGCGACCCGCGGCAAATACGTGATGGGCGATCTGCTGACCCGCCAGGTCACGGAATGTTTCGGTTTCCAGCCGGATGGCAGCTACTCCATGCGCCATCTTCCGGTAGGTCATGACGAACCCCTGCGGGCCGAACTGATCGCGTTTGTCGATGCGGTGCGTTCGGGCAAGGCTCCGGCCGTGGGCGGCGCCGAAGGCGTCGCGAGTCTCGAGATCGCGACCAGGTGCCTTCAGGATCAACCTCCCGTCGCTCCGCCGATGCAGACGCCGCGCCGCGCCGCCGGCTGACCGTCCAGAGGACAGATGCAGCAACACATGCCTTTACCGGCGATCTCATTCATCGACGTCGCCGAACAGCGCCGCCGCCTGGGCAAACGTATCGACGAGGCCGTAGCGGGTGTACTGACGCATTGTCAGTTCATCAACGGTCCGGAGGTCGCACGTCTGGAGGCCGATCTTGCGGCCTTCAGCGGCGCCAGGCATGTGGTGGCCTGCGCGAGCGGCACCGATGCGCTGTTGATGGTGCTGCTGGCGAAGAACGTCGGCCCCGGCGACGCGGTCATCTGTCCGACATTCACGTTCTGCGCGACAGGCGAGGTCGTGGCGCTGCTCGGGGCGACGCCTGTGTTTGTCGATGTTGATGAGTCAACCTTCAATATCGACATCGCTTCGCTCAGGAACGGCATCGCCGTCGCGAAAAACCGGGGTCTCAGGCCCCGGGCCATCATTCCCGTCGACCTGTTCGGTCAGCCCGCGGATCATGATGCGATCGCGGCGGTCGCCGCGGCCGAGGGGCTGTTCGTTCTGGACGACGCCGCGCAGGGTTTTGGCGCGAGCTACAAAGGGCAGCGGCTGGGCAGGTTCGGGCTTGCGACCGCGACCAGTTTCTTCCCCGCCAAGCCTCTCGGCTGCTACGGCGACGGCGGAGCGATCTTCACCGACGATACTGAACTGGCCGAAACGTTACGCAGCGTTCGCGTGCATGGTCAGGGATCTGACAAGTACGACAACGTGCGGCTGGGACTTACGGGCCGCATCGATACCATGCAGGCGGCCATCCTGATCGAGAAACTCAAGATATTCCCTGACGAGATCGCAGCGCGGGATGCGGTCGCAAGGCGCTACAATGAAGGGCTCGGGCAGGTTGTCATCGTGCCGCGTGTGGCGCCGGATTGCACCTCGGTATGGGCGCAGTACACCATCAGGGTGCCGAACGGGAACCGTGATGCGCTGGCGTCGGCGCTGAAGGCGCAGGGCATTCCGACCGCGATCTATTATCCGAGGTCGCTGCATCAACAGACCGCCTATCGAAACTTCCCGGTCGCGGCCGGCGGCCTTGCGGTCAGTGAAAGGCTGTCGACCGAGGTGATCAGCCTGCCGATGCACCCCTATCTCGATGAATCGACACAGGACCGGATCATCGAGGCTGTGCGCGCCGCGCTTCCGACCTGATTCCGGCATGTTGCGCGGCAAGGCTATCCTGTAGAAACAAGGCTATCCTGTAGAAACGCCGGATGCTTGGACGCATTTTCACTGTCGGCGGCTATACGCTGCTATCGCGCATCACGGGGTTTGCACGCGACATCATGCTCGCGGCAATTCTTGGCGCGGGGCCGGTCGCGGATGCTTTCTTCGTGGCGCTGCGATTACCCAATCATTTCCGGGCGATTTTCGCCGAAGGCGCTTTCAACGCCGCGTTCGTGCCCGCTTACGCGCATGTCTCCGGTGGTGGCCCGGCTTCCGCGCAATTGTTCGCAAGCCGCATCTTCACGCTGCTGTTGCTGTCGCAGGTGATCCTGCTGGCGATCGCCTTGCTTTTCATGCCGCAGGTCATCGCGCTTCTCGCGCCTGGTTTCGTTGATGACCCGGCTCGCGGCGAACTCGCCGTTTCACTGACGCGGATCACCTTTCCCTATCTGCTGCTGATCACGCTGGTCACGCTGTATGGCGGGATGCTGAACGTCATGCACCGCTTCGCCAGCGCGGCGGCCGCCCCGATCCTGCTCAACCTGTCGATGATGATGGCTTTGGCGCTCGCGGCCTTTTTTCCGAGCGCCGGGCATGCGGCCGCCTGGGGCGTGCTGCTCTCCGGGTTCCTGCAATATTTCCTGTTGGCGGCGGACGCCGGGCGTCACGGCCTGATGCCACGGCTGACACGTCCGACGCTGGACGCCGACGTGCGTGGTTTCTTTCGCGCGCTCGGGCCCGCGACCGTGGGCTCCATGGGAACGCAACTGGCGATGTTCGCCGATACCATCATCGCCACCTTCCTCCCGGTCGGCGCCTTGTCGGCGCTATACTACGCCGACCGGCTGAATCAGCTGCCGGTCGGGGTGATCGGCATCGCCATCGGCACCGTGCTGCTGCCGGAAATGTCGCGGCGGATCACGGGCGGCGATCTTGCGGGCGCGATGGCGTCACAGCGCCGGGCGTTCGAATTCTCGCTGCTGTTTTCGATTCCCTTCATTGCGGCGTTTCTCACCGTGCCTGATGTCATCATGCGGGCGATGTTCGCGCGCGGCGCTTTTTCGGCGGCGGATGCGGCGGCAGCCGGCGCGACGCTGGCCGCCTACGCCGTCGGCCTCATCCCCTTCGTTCTGATCCGGAGCGCGGTGGCCACGTTCTACGCGCGCAAGAATACCGCGACGCCGGTGAAGGCCTCGCTTGCCGGGCTCGGGGTCAATCTCGTGCTCAAGGTGGCTCTGATGGGCTCTCTGGCGCAGGTCGGCCTGGCGCTCGCCACCGCGGTCGGGGCCTGGGTCAATCTGCTGCTCGTGTTCTGGTTTGCGGTACGGGCGGGTTACATCGAGATCGGCCGTCCGCTGCTGATCTCGCTCGGCAGGTTCCTGATCGCCGGCGCGATGCTCGCAGCGGCGCTGTGGCTGACGGCGCGCTTCGCCTCCGGACAATTCGCGCATTGGAGCGTGATGCGCGACGAAGCGGCGCTCGGGGTGCTGATAGTGGTCGGAACCATCGTTTATGCCGGTGCGATCCTGATGCTGTTCGGCCTGCGCTGGCTGAAATCGCTGGTGCGGGGTTAGCGACCGTTTCAGCGGGCCGCGCGAACATTGTGTTGGGTGGTGTTCGGCTCCATTATTGTGATCATCCGGGATTATAGTTTGGAGTTCCCATGGCTCCCGTCAAAGTGGCTCCTTTCGGAAAGGCTCCCGTCAAGTTCGGCATGGGCCAGAGCGTCCGGCGCAAGGAAGATGACGCCTTCATTCGCGGCAAGGGGCGCTATACGGACGATCACGCGCCGCCCGATGCCCTGCATGCGCTGGTGCTGCGCTCACCGCACGCTCATGCGACATACAGCATCGATGTGTCGCGCGCCTGTCGCTTGCCGGGGGTTGCCCTGATCCTCACCGCGGCCGATGTCGCCGATCTCGGCGGCTTGCCCTGTCAGGTCGAGTTGCCGGACCAGCCTTTCATTGCGCCGCCGTATCCTATCCTGCCGAAGGATGAGGTGCGGCATGTCGGAGACGCCGTTGCTTTTGTCGTAGCCGATACGCTCGAGCACGCGCGCGACGCGCTGGAGGCGATCGAGGTCGAGTGGGCGCCGCTCGCTTCGGTTGTTGGCGTCGCCGATGCCGTGAAGGATGGCGCGCCTCAGGTCTGGCCCGATCACGCCGGCAACGTCCTGTTCGACATCTCGCTCGGCGACAGGAAGGCGGCCGATGCCGCCTTCGCCGCGGCCGATGCCGTGGCCGAGATTTCGATCGTCAATCCGCGCGTCGTCACCAACTATATGGAGACGCGCGCCGCGGTCTGCGAATACGACGCGAGGCGAGATCATCTGACGCTGACGGTCGGCAGCCAGGGCAGCCATCGCCTGCGTGAAATTCTCTGCGAGACCGTGCTGAAGATACCGCTGGAAAAAATGCGCGTGATTTGCCCGGATGTCGGCGGCGGATTCGGCACCAAGCTGTTTCCTTATCGCGAATACGCGCTGATCGCGGTCGCCTCGAAGAAACTTCACAGGGCGGTCAGATGGACGGCGGAGAGGTCGGACCATTTCGTCGGCGACTCGCAGGGGCGCGACAACGTCACCACCGCGCGCATGGCGCTGGCTCGAGACGGCAGGTTTCTCGGGATGGATGTCGATCTGATGGGAGATATGGGCGCCTATCTCTCGACCTTCGGTCCCGACATTCCCTATAGCGGGGCCGGGATGCTGCCGGGTCTTTACGATATCCAGGCGTTTCATTGCCGTGTCCGCGCCGTGTTCACCAACACCGTGCCGGTAGATGCCTATCGTGGCGCGGGCCGGCCCGAGGCGGCCTATGTCGTGGAGCGGCTGGTCGATGCCGCGGCACGCAAGGTCGGCATGACGCCGGATGCGATCCGGCGCAAAAACTTCATTCCCCCGGAAGCGATGCCGTACAGGACCGCCACGGGCAAGATCTATGACTCCGGCGATTTCGCGGCGCACATGACGCGCGCGATGGAGATCGCGAAATGGCAGGAGTTTGCCGGCCGCGCCGAAGCCGCAAAAGAGCGGGGTCTTGTTCGTGGCATCGGTTTGGCCACCTACGTCGAGGTTTGCGGCACCATGGGGCGCGAGCGGGCGGACGTGCGGCTTGACGCCAACGGCGACGTCACGGTGCTGATTGGCACGCAATCAACCGGGCAGGGCCATGCCACCGCCTATGCGCAGATCGTCGCCGACCAGTTCGGGGTGCCTCCCGAGCGGGTTCACATGAAACAGGGTGATACAGATGTCGTCGTCACCGGCCTCGGCACGGGCGGATCGAGTTCGATTCCCTCCGGCGGCGTCAGCGTCGAGCGGGCGACCCGCAAGCTCGGCGCCAAGCTCCGGGAGATCGCGTCCGAGGCACTCGAAACCAGCGTGGCCGACCTTGAGATCAGCGACGGTTCGATCCGTGTCGCCGGCACGGACCGCTCCGTTTCCTTCGCCGATCTCGCGAAGCGCGCTGATCCATCGAAGCTGACGGCCGACGAGAGTTTCAGCAGCGCCGACGGCACTTATCCGAACGGCACCCATGTCGTGGAAGTCGAGATCGATCCGGCGACCGGCAGGATCGGGTTGGTGAATTACGTGGTCGTCGACGATTTCGGCGTGACGTTGAATCCGCTGCTGCTGGCGGGGCAGGTCCATGGCGGCACCATGCAGGGTATCGGGCAGTCGTTGATGGAGCAGACGGTCTATGACGCGGGCGGGCAGCTTGTTACGGGAACGTTGATGGATTACGCGCTGCCGCGCGCCGCCGACGGCGTCTCGATCACCTTCGAGACCCGCAACGTTCCCTGCGCCACCAATCCTCTCGGGATCAAGGGGGCGGGTGAAGCGGGCGCGATCGGCTCCTGCCCGGCGGTGGTCAATGCCATCATCGATGGCTTGTGGCGGGAGTACGGAATCGACCACATCGACATGCCGGCGACTCCGGAACGGGTCTGGACGGCGATCCGGGACGCCCGGCGACGCGTGTGAAGATGTCGCTACGGCCGTTTCCGGCAGGGGAAGCTACTTCGCTCCGAATGCCTTGAAGGTGATAATGGTGTGGGTGTCCTGAATGCCGGGAATGACCTGCACCTTTTCGTTAATGAAATGCCCGATGTCGGTGTCGTTATCGACATAGAACTTCGCCAGCAGGTCGTAGTCCCCGGCGGTGGAATAAATTTCCGAGGCGATCTCGGCTTCGGCAAGCGCGTTGGCGACGGCATAGGCTTGGCCGAGCTTGCACTTGAACTGAACGAAGAAGGGGACCATCGCGCATCTCCGGAAGACGAAGCGCCAATATATAGAGCATGATCCCGAAAAGTGGAAACCGGCTCTCGGAAGATCATGCTCAAACAAAAGATAAGAGAGAGGGTCTGGTTCAACGCAGTTGAAACAGACCCTCGCGTTTTCGAGACACGCCAGGATAATCATGCTGACGTGGCCTGATAGCGTTATGCGCGAAGAACGACTTGACGTGAGGTGATGATGACAGTCCCTGTTGCCTTGACCATCGCTGGCTCTGATTCCAGCGGCGGCGCGGGAATCCAGGCCGACCTCAAGACATTCGCCGCGCTTGGTGTCTACGGAGCGTCGGTCATTACGGCGCTGACCGCGCAGAACACGCAAGGCATCGCCGCGATCCACCACGTTCCTGCGCATTTCGTGACCGCGCAGATCGATGCCGTGTTCGGCGATCTCGATGTCGGAGCCCTCAAGATCGGGATGGTTGCCCACGCCGCCGTTATCGATGCCATCGCCGCCGGCCTGTCGCGCTGGACACCGGCGCGTGTGGTGCTCGATCCGGTGATGGTCGCGACCTCGGGAGCACATCTGCTGGAGTCCGATGCGATCGAGGCTTTGCGCAGCAAGCTTGTTCCGCGCGTGCAGCTGTTGACGCCAAACCTGCCGGAGGCCGCGGTGCTGCTCGACGAACCCGTCGCCGGGGAAGAGACCGGCATCGTGCGGCAGGGTCAGCGGTTGCTGGAGTTCGGCTGTGCGGCGGTCTTGATCAAGGGCGGGCACATGCAGGGCCCCGAGAGCATCGATTATCTTGTCACCCGTCAGGAGGTGATGACGTTTACCGCTCCGCGTGCCGCCACAAAAAACACCCATGGCACCGGCTGTTCGCTGTCGTCAGCCATCGTTGCGGGTCTGGCCAAAGGCGACGGCATGGAAACCGCCGTGCGCACGGCGAAGGCTTATGTCACGGCGGCGATCGCGGCCGCCGACCGGCTCAACATCGGTCGCGGCCACGGACCGATCCATCATTTTCACGAGTTCGAGCGTTTTCATTTCTGACGGTGCAGCCATCCGGTGGCGCCTGTCATGGCCTTGTCATGGCGGCATGTTACCCCATGCTCATGGGGAGCTATGCGATGGATGATGTCAAGCCGGATCGCCGGTTCCGGACTCTCTTCATCTCCGATGTTCATCTCGGCGCCAGCGGTTCCCAGGCTGATCAACTTCTGGATTTTCTCAAGTATCATGATGCCGCCACGATCTATCTGGTCGGCGACATCGTCGATGGCTGGGCGCTGAAGTCGAGTTGGTACTGGCCGCAGTCGCACAATGACTTCGTCCAGAAAATGCTGCGCAAGGCGCGCAAGGGCGCGACGGTCATCTACGTGCCCGGCAATCATGATGAATTTCTGAGATCATACTACGGAACGCATTTCGGCGGCATCGAGGTCGTCGAGAACGCGATCCACACCGGCGCTGACGGGCGGCGCTATCTCGTTATCCATGGCGACATCTTCGACCTGGTGGTTCAGAACGCGCGGTGGCTCGCCCTGCTCGGCGACAAGGCCTATGATTTCGCCATCCGGGTCAATCGCCTCGTCAACGCGTTCCGCCGCTCATTCGGATTCCCGTACTGGTCGCTCTCGAAATGGGCCAAGTTCAAGGTGAAGAACGCGGTGAATTACATCGGCGCGTTCGAGCAGACGCTCGCCAGTGAGGCGGGTCGTCACGGCGCCGACGGCGTGATCTGCGGCCATATCCATCACGCCACGATTCGCAACGAGCACGGCATCCGCTACATGAACTGCGGCGACTGGGTGGAGAGTTGCACCGCGCTTGCCGAACACGAGGACGGCCGGTTTGAGATCATCACATGGGCCGATCCGTTGCCCCATTCGTCGCCCGTATTGCCCATAAGCGCGCAGGCGGCGTGATTTTCATGGGCGCGTTTTCCTCACGCGAACCGGTTATCCGCTTCGCTCGAAAACGCTACAGAAAATCCGCGATGGGAAGACAGAGGTCAGGAAAAGAACGCAATCTTTTCCGCCTGCGTCATGCGCCTGAACGGAGCCATCGGATCGGAGCGCGGCGTGGGACTCGAGACAACTCCGCTCGCCAGCAGCGAGGCGCCAAGTGATGATGGTGCGGGGTTCTCGGAACTCGCCTCGGGTTCGCGATCAGGATGCTCGCTCGGGTTGTCCGCGATCGGTTCGGGATCCGGCACCAGATCGGGAGTTTCCAGTCTTTCAATATTGGCAAGGCCCGTCTCGGGTTCTTCGGGATCAGGCGCACCCATCTCAAGCGCGATCATGTCGAGCACGGCGTCGTCGTGCGCCATGTCCTGTTCACTGACCTCGGCGGCGGGTGCGTCTTCGCCATGGTTTGCCACCATCGATTCGCCGGCGGCATCGACCGGCGCGTCGGGTGCAGCAGCGGCTACCGTCTCTGATTCGTCGGCGACAGCGTCCGCCACTGCCAGCGACTGAGACGGCGGTTCTTCGGATAAGGCGGCGATCTCGCTGCTAGTCTCCGGCGGCGCGGTATCGGATCGGGACGGGGAGGCCGTGGAGGCCGGGCAGTCCCATAATTCGTCGAGCGTGGTCTCGATCACGCTGAACGCCGAATGCAGCGCCGCCATATCGTCTCTGGCGGCAAGCTGCGAATGAGCGTTCTCGATTGCGCCGGCCTGCGAATCGAGAATATCGCAAATCCGGCTGTCTCCGCCGATCTCGCGCCAACGCCAGGAGATTTCGCGAATGATGCGCACGCCTTTCTGGATCGGGGCGAGTGCATCGTTCATGACACTTTTGTCGAGCGCCGCAGTAGCGGAGGTCCTGGCCTCAATGAGACTTTTCCTGATGGCGGCGAGCGCCTTCGGCAATGCGTCGGCGGGCGTCGCCTGCTGTTGAGACTCGATCGTTTGCTCGATGCGCGCGACGGCATCGAGCACCATCGCCGTGTCGGCGCTGCGGTTGCGCCTGGCGTACTCGGCAAGAAACCAACGGCCTCTCGATGTCTCCATGAAGGCTTCGCGGATGGCGTCGAAATCCGCCTCGCCAAGCGGCGCAGCGCTGGCGGAAATCGGCGACAGGGCGAAAGCTTCATCGGCCATGGCAAACTCATCGCGTAAATCATTTCGCGTTGCTGTAACGATCACCATGATCCGGCCTGAATCGCAATTGAATTGACGCGATCCGAATCAGAAATCCCCATTCGCGATGTTCCGGGCCGCGGGTGCTTCGCTGTTTGCCGCTCCCGAAAGCTTGCCGGCGCGGCGTCTTCCGGCGTCCTATGAGCGCCCGGTGGATCAGCCCCAGAGCGCCGCGTCGGGCGGGTAGATTGTGCTGCCGTCATAGCGAAGGCCGTCGTCACGATCGCGAGCCAGCAGCAGCGGCCCATCGAGGTCGACGAAACGGGCATGCTGCGCGATCAGCATGGCGGGCGCCATCGACAGCGAAGTCGCGACCATGCAGCCGATCATGATCTCGAAACGCAGCGCCCGGGCCGCGTCCGCCATGGCCAGCGCTTCGGTCAGGCCGCCGGTCTTGTCGAGCTTGATGTTGATGGCGTCGTAGCGTTCGCGAAGGCTGTCGAGTGATGCACGGTCATGGGCGCTTTCATCGGCGCACACGGCGATAGGTCTGCGAATGCGCGCCAGCGCTTCGTCGTTGCCCGCGGGAAGGGGTTGTTCGACCAGCGTGACGCCTGCGGCCTCGCAGGCTGCGAGGTTTCGCTCCAGATTATGGGGAGTCCATGATTCGTTGGCGTCGACGATCAACTCTGATTCGCGAGCCTGTTTGCGAACGGCGGCGATGCGCTCGGGGTCGCCGTCGCCGCCGAGTTTGATCTTAAGGAGAGGCCGGCGCGATGCTCGCGCGGTCGCCGCCGCCATGGTCTCGGGCGAGCCGAGCGAGATCGTGTAGGCCGTGGAGCGAGGAGAGGGGGCCGGACGGTTCAGTAATGTCCAGATCCGCTGGCCGCCGCATTTGGCCTCCAGATCGCACAGCGCGCAGTCCAGGGCGTTGCGTGCCGCGCCGGCCGGCATCGCGGATGCGAGTGATCGACGATCCAGACCCGCGGCGAGAGACTTCTGCATCCCGAGGATGGCGGCGAGAACACCCTCGGGCGTTTCACCATAACGAGCATATGGAACGCATTCTCCGCGTCCGGTGTGACCGCTGCGGCTGATTTCGGCGACAACCACGATCGCTTCGGTCTTGGCGCCCCGGCTGATCCTGAAACTCCCCGCGATTGGCCATCGTTCGATGTGGCACCGAAGCGTGGTTATGTCGTTCGACAATGTATCCAAGCTGGCAGGTCCGAATGCACCGCAAGCCGGTCGTGTCGGGGAAAGATAAATCCAACGAGCCGGCGCTGACGTTCCGCATCATGTCAGCGGAGATGCTGTGCGGAACTGATGTTGGCCGACGATCCCACACTGGACGCGGTTGCGCAAGGCGCGGTGCGGCCGCCGTGCCGCGGCGTTATTGACGACACCCTTCCGCGACATCAGCCGCGGGTCGATCATCGGGATCGCGATCTCATCGGCCTGTTGTCGTCAGCAAACGGAAGTGAAACCTCCGTTTGCTGGCCCGGCGAAGCGCAGGCTATGCCAGCCGTCCCGCCGCATGAGCAAGCAGGGTATAGACCAGCCCGGTCTCCGATATCAGATGATCGCGTATCACCGAGGGTTCCCGCTCGTCACGCGCCACCTCGTCCAGCAGCCGTTCGAACTCGGCGACGTAGCGATCCGCCGTCTGCTTGAAAGCACGGTCGGTGCGATACTTGCGGGCGACTTCGTCAAACGCCTTCTGACCAGCCGGCGTGTAGAGCCGCTTGGTGAAGGCCTTGCGTTCGCCGCGCTGATAGCGGTCCCACATCTCGCCGACAAGCTTGCGGTCCATCAGGCGGCCGATATCGAGCGACAGGGAATCGAGCGGATTGGCAGCCGCGGCGGGTGATGCCTGTCGTCCCCGAGGGACGTCGCGCTCGGCCGTATCGGCGTGGTTCAGCAAATCCGAAAGCCAGCCGTCCCCGTTATCGTCCGCGACCGGCGGCTTGGCCGTCTGATCCGCGCGGCGGGCCGGCTGCGCGCCCGGATCCGGCGCCGGGGTGGGCGTATTGCCGGTATCGCGCATGCGCGCCGCGGAGCGTGCCGTTGCCGCGCTCCGGCCGGCGGCGGCCATCGCCGGCTCTGCCTCGCGCTGCGAACTGGAACGTCCGCTGCTGACGACGTCGAACCCATGACCATGACGTGCGACGATCCGGTTCAACTCGGCAAGCGCTTCGATCTGATCGACGATCACCTTGCGCATTTGAGCGGTGCTCTCCGCCGCCTCCTGAGGCATCTCGAGCACGCCCCGGCGAAGCTCGCCGCGCGTCGTCTCCAGTTCCCTGTGCATTTCGGCCGTCATCTGCTTCATGCTCTGCACCAGCGCGGCGAACCTGTCGGCGGATTGCCGGAGCATCGATTCCGCTTCCTGGCCGGCTTTCTTGCAAATCTCGGTCATCGACTCCGATGTCAGGCGGCGTTCGTTCTCGGCCGCCGCCCGCACGGCTTCGAACTGACTGTTGATCGCGGCTGATCCCGCGCCGGCGGTTTCGGCCACCACCCGCGCGATATCGCGGGCGCGCTCTTCGGCGGCGGCGAGCGATTCATCCAGCAAGCTGGTAAAACGGGTCAGCCGCTGGTCGAAGTCGGTCGTTCGCAAGTCGATCGTTGTCACGAGCGATTCCAGCGCCGACTTGCGCTCCTCGACCGAGGTCGTGGTTTTCTGGTTGCTCTGCTCGACACGCGCGGCAGCTTCGATCAAAGCCTTTCCATGTGTCTCGAACTGGGTCGACAATGAGCCGAGATCATCGAGGGCCTTTGATGTCTTGGTGTTGAACGTCGTCAACTGGTCCTCAAGTGACTGGGTCGCGATGCCGCTCTGTGAGGTAACCTCCCTCATCGTGGATACGAAGTCGGCGACGCGCGTGACGAGCGTGCGCTCCAGCGAGTTGAGATTTTCGTGCGCCCCGGTGAGAACCTCCTGAAGAAGGATGTTGCCTTCGCGCAGCCGCTCGAACAGCGCAACCGTATCGGTGCGCAGCATCTTGCTGGTTTCCTGCATCTCCGTGACGGCGGCGATGGATGCCTGCCGGGACTGGTCGATGGCGGAGCGGGATGCCTCCTCGAGATCCTTCAGGGATTTGCTGATCGCGCCCGTCGCGAGTTCACCCGCGCTGGTGATGGTGCGGACCACGTTGGAGCCATTGGCGGCGATCGATTGAGAGAAGTTCTCGCCCTTGGCCTCGATCGTCTTGAGGGCGTCGTCGGTGACGCGGCCGATATCGGAGTTGAGCTGGTCGGCCTTGCTTCCGAGAGCCTCGATCAAAGACCCCCGTTTGCTGTCGAGCATCTGTGAAAGGCGGTCGGTCTGCTGCTGGACGTAGTTGACGATCTCGTCCGTTTTTCCGGTGATCGTGGTGCCGAAGCTTCCGCTTGCCGCGAAGATCAAGCGCTCGGCGTCGGTCGATACCGACTTGACCTTGATGCTGATTTCGTTCGACGCCGAGACAAGGGAGGTTTGCGCATTCTGTGCGCTCGCCTGAATGATTTCGGTGGTGTTCGCCGCGGCGGCGTGCAGCGTGCGTTCGATGTCCGACGAGATCACCTTCACCTGATTGGCCGAGTCGGCGGAAGCGGCGACAAGCGTGCCCTGGACCTCCCGTGCGCTGCCGAGAAGCGCGGCCGCGGTCTCGGCGCCCACCGTCGTCAGCGTCTGTTCGATGTCGCTTGCAAGCGATTTCACCTGGCTTGCGGTATCGGCCGAGGTGGAGGTGAGGGTGGTCTGGGCTTCGCGCGCGCTGTTGAGAATGGCGGCGGCGGTATCGGCGCCCACTGTGGTCAAGGTCTGCTCGATGTCGCTTGCGAGCGATCTGACCTGCCTTGCGGTGTCGGCCGAGGTGGAGGTGAGAGTGCTCTGGGCTTCGCGCGCGCTGTTGAGAATGGCGGCGGCGGTGCCTGTGCTCACTGTCGCCAAGGTCTGCTCGATGTCGCTTGCAAGCGACTTGACCTGACTGACGGCCTCGGCCGAGGTGGTGGTGAGTGTTCCCTGGGCTTCGCGGGCGCTGTTGAGAATGGCGGTGGCGGTATCGGCGCCCACCGCCGTCAATGTCCGCTCGATGTCGTTTCCGAGCGATTTGACCTGGTTTGCGGTGTCGGTCGAAGCCTTGACGAGCGTGGTCTGAGCCTCCACCGCGCTCGACAGGACGGTGTCAGCGGTCGACGTTCCGGCCGCGGACAGCATGCGTTCGACGTCGGAGCCGACTGTCGAGAGCGTGCGCTCGATCTCGCTGGCGAGCGATTTGACCTGATCCGCGGCATCGGATGACGCGGAAACCAGCGTGGTGTGCGCCGCGCGCGCGCCGGCGAGAACTGAATCCGCCGTGTTGGCACCGGCGGCGGTCAGTGTCCGCTCGATCTCCGCTGACAGGGATTTGACCTGATCTGCGGTCTCCGCGGACGAGTTGATCAGCGTCGTCTGCGCCTCGCGGGCGCTGTTGAGAATGGAGCCCGCCGCCGCTGTTCCGGCGGTGGTCAGGGCGCGCTCGACTTCGGTCGAGGTCAGTTGAAGCTGAGCGCCCACATCGGTTGAAATGGAAAGCAGGGCCTGCTGGGCGGAGCGGGTGCCGGTCTGAATGGTTTCGCTCGTATTGACGATCAGATTGGTCAGCGAACGTTCCGCATCCTCGACATGCGACTTGATGCCGAACGACAGCTCCTCGGCGCGCGCCAGCAGGATGTCGCTGGCCTCGCGCCCGCTCGATTCGAAGCGGCCCGCCACGGCTTCGACTCGCGATCCGAGCAGATCCTCGAACTGCGCGACCCGCGTGTCGATCGCGGTCGCGACAAAGCTCACGCGCTCGTCGAGGCCTTGATGGATTTCCTGGAACCGCGCCGTGATGGTATCCGCGAGGTCCGCGCTGCGGCCGTCGATGGCCTCGGTCACCCCTGAGATGCGCCCTTCAAGCGCCACGACGGCCTGCGTCGCGCCTTCGGTCAGAGATATCGTCAGGTGGTTCAGGCGACTCTCGATCGAGCCGATCGCATGAGCGGCCCCATCGGACAGCGACGAGGTGAGGGTGACGAGGCGGCTGTCGATCGTCGCCGTCACCGATTGCGCGCGCGTATTGAAGATATGCTCCAGCGTTTTCAGGCGGCCGTTGACGGATTCGTCGAACGACTTGATCCTGGCGTCGAACGCGGAATCAAGATTGGTGACGCGCGACCGCAGCGAGGTTTCGAATCTCGCCAGGTGCTGATCCAGCACCGCGCTGATCTCCCCTCCGTTGGAAGTCAGTCGCGTATCGAAGGTATCGACATAGTTCTTCATGCTCTGCGCGATATCTTCGGTGCGCTGCCCAAGGCGGTCGACGATCTCCGCGCCGAAGGTCTTCACCGTGCGATCAAACTCCGAGATGTGGCGGGTGATCAGAGCGCCCAGCGTTCCGCTGTCGCGCGCGAACTTCTCCGCGAGTTCAGCGCCCTGGTCCTTCACCAGCTGATC
This sequence comes from Nitrobacter sp. TKz-YC01, assembly GCF_047824785.1. Lineage (GTDB taxonomy): Bacteria > Pseudomonadota > Alphaproteobacteria > Rhizobiales > Xanthobacteraceae > Nitrobacter. The sequence continues at coordinate 1,458,868 of NZ_CP181167.1, forward strand.
GAACGCGTTCATCTGCAGGCTGAGCGTATCGTGCGCGGTTTCGGTCTGGCTGACGACGTTGGCCACCAGGCTGTTGACGGTGACGTCGAGCGCTTCGCTCGCCTTGTCGCCGCACGACAAAATCCGGCTTGCCAGCCGATTGCCCGCATCGTCGACCTTGCTGGCAAGGTCGCTGCCGCGAAGTTCGAGCTCCAGCAGCAGGGATTCGCTGGAATTTTTCAGCGCGTCGTGGACCTGCTCGGTGCGGTCCGAAATGCTGTCGACGATGGATGCCGATTTCTGCTCGAATTCGCCCGTGATCCGGTCGATCCGTTCGTTCAGCATGTCATGGACGCGATCGGCCAGATCGACGAATTCGTCGTGGACGTGACCGGTCTTGAAATTAAGGCTGCTGGTCAGGCGCTCGCTGGCGTCCAGAACGGCGCGAGCGGTCTCGGAGCTGGCTTCCTCCAGCCGGTCGAGCAGGTCGCCGCCTCGTTCGCCGAGCGCGAAGATCATGTTGTCGCCGGCATTGCCCAGCGCCGTCGTGATGTGTTCGCCGCGCTCTTCCAGCGCGCCGGTGATGCCTTTCGCGACTTCCTCGACGCGCGAGGCGATGGCGTCGCTGATCAATTCGATGTCATGCCGCAGATCGATCTGGACACCCGAGATCGCGTTGCGGACCTGCTCGGCCTGGCCGACGAGGTTGTCCCGCTGATGGGCGATATCCTGAAGCAAAGCGCGAATCCGCACCTCGTTGTCGGAATAGGCGCGTTCCAGCGCGGCGACTTCGTTGGCGACCAGGGCTTCCAGTTCGCCGGCGCGGGCAATGGCGCGCTCGACGCCGTCGCCCATCGCGGCGACCTCGCGCCGGATCGCCTGACCGACGGTCACCACCGAATCGCTGGCCAGGCCTTCCGGCTCGGAGAACCGGATCGCCATCTGGGCCATTGATTGCGCGATCATGCGCAATTCCTGGCCGCGCCACGCCATATGGGCCAGAAAGTAGAACAGCAGCACGGGAGCGAAAAACAAGGCGATCAGCCCCGCGAGAGCGAGCATCCCGCCGCTGCCCTGGCCAAGGGCCGCCTGCAGCGACGGTAGAAAGCTGATCGTCAGGAGGCCGGCGCCAAGAATCCAGATGCCGGCGAACACCGTTGCCAGCGTGTAGACGTTGCGGGACGGACTGCTCTTCTGGAGGGTCTGAAGGATCTGGCCGATCGTTTCGCGGTCGTCATTGGCGGGGCGTCGCGCGAAATGGGATCCTTCAGCGGGGTCAGGGATCTGTCGATCTATCGGGGCATGTCGATCTATGGCATGGGCGCCGGATCGGTTCTCCCCATGGCCGGCGGGCGGGATCGGCGGGACGCCGTCGTGACCGGCCGCGACCTGATCCAGGTCCACGGCGGATGTCTCGCCGACGCTCAGCGCCTCCTGTATGGCGGAGAGAGCGACTTCCGTCGGATCTTTGACCTTCTTGGGATTGTTCGCCATCTCAGTCCACGCCCTCGTGTTACGCAACCCGCAAGTTTGCGCCGCCGCTGCAAGTCCGGTCGCCGACCCGAGCCCCAAGCTGGTTCCAGGCGCGGCGATCGCCACCGCCCGTTGTCGGTCATTCCCCCCAACATCCTATTTGCTTAGCGTCTCGAATGAAATGGTCGTGATTAATACAATCTTAATCATCGTTAACGACCGGCGCCGTCAGCCGTTCGATCGCCGCGAAGTAACGGGGAGGCGGGCCGAATTTGACCGAAATCAGGCGGAAGGCCGGCTCGTACATGAAACGTTCTGTTAACCAGTTCCGTGATTGGCTGGCGGGGATTCCGCGAGGCAGGCCAGCCCCGGCGGATTGTCCGGATAGCAGCAATGTCGTTTTTCTGTGGACAGGTCGCCTGGATGCCTTCGCCACCTTTGGTTCCGGAGAACGGACCGATTGATTTCGATCATCTTCATCGCATGACGCTCGGTGATGACGGTCTCGAACGGGAGGTTCTGACGATGTTTGCCGGTCAGGCCGCCGAGCTGGTCGTTTCGCTGGCGCGGCTTCCGCCGAATGCCGCGATGCTGGCGCACAGGCTGAAGGGCTCGGCGCGGGCGATAGGGGCGATTCACGTCGCCGCCGCCGCCTCCGATCTGGAAATCGCGCTCCGCAGCGGCGCCGATCCGGCGGAGCCGCGGGCGATGCTGGATGACGCCGTCAGCCAGGCCTGCCAGGCAATCCGTGCGATCCTGTTGCGATCTTGAAGAATATCTCCCTTTTTGCGCCGACCGCTGGCGTTGGCCCGATCGTTTCGTTATAGGACAGCCGAACCTCCTCATTATCAATAATCTGTTCGGCGGCACCGCACCCTATGACCAAGATCAACTTTGTCGACCATTCCGGCGAAACCCGCACTGTTGACGTCGAGAACGGCGCGACCGTCATGGAAGCCGCAATACGTAACGCCGTTCCCGGCATCGAGGCCGAATGCGGCGGCGCCTGCGCCTGCGCCACCTGTCACGTCTATATCGACGACGCATGGACCGAGAAGGTCGGCAAGCCGACGCCGATGGAAGAGGACATGCTCGACTTCGGCTACGACGTGCGGCCGAACTCGCGATTATCCTGCCAGATCAAGGTGAGTGACGAACTCGAAGGTCTCGTGGTGACGGTGCCGGAGCGGCAGGCTTGATCCTGTTGCATGGCCGGCTGCGTCGGGCTTTCCTCTCCACAAGCCCGCATCCGGCGTGACTTGACCCGCGTGATCTGGCCTGCGTGACGTGGGCTAAAAGCGGCCCAGGCGGTGCGGCAGTTTAAGGCTTTCCTCAAACCGGCCAGTTGGTTATAGCGATGCGCGGTGGACGTGCGTTCGCGCAAGAACACCTGTCAGGAATATCCACGCAGCGGCGCGGCCATATTGCCGGCGCAGGGATTTCAACGGAAAAGATTTTTTGACATGAGCGAAGCGATCAAGACGGATGTGCTGATTATCGGTGCGGGCCCCTGCGGACTGTTTGCCGTGTTCGAACTGGGATTGCTCGACATGAAGGTGCATCTTGTCGACATCCTCGACAAGATCGGCGGGCAGTGCGCCGAGCTTTATCCGGAGAAGCCGATCTACGACATTCCCGGCATTCCGCTGGTGACCGGTCAGGGGCTGACCGAAGCTCTGCTGGAGCAGATCAAGCCGTTCAACCCGACATTCCATCTCAACGAGATGGTGGAGAGCATCGAGAAAATCGGCGACCCCGGATTTCGGGTCACCACCGACGCCGGCAAGGTGTTCGAGTGCAAGGTGGTTGTCGTGTCGGCAGGCGGCGGCTCGTTCCAGCCGAAGCGGCCGCCGGTGCCGGGCGTCGAGGCCTATGAAAACATCTCGGTGTTCTATGCGGTGCGCAAGATGGAGCAGTTCCGCGACAAGGAGATTCTGATCGTCGGCGGCGGCGACTCCGCGCTCGACTGGACGCTCAATCTGCATCCGCTGGCGAAGCGCATTACGCTTTTGCATCGGCGCGACGAGTTTCGCGCGGCGCCGCACAGCGTCGAGCAGATGCGCAAGCTGGTCGCGGACGGCACGATGGATCTGAAGATCGGCCAGGTCACGGCGCTGGAAGGCGCGGACGGAAAACTCACCGGCGCGCAGGTGAAGGGCAGCGACAATACGATGTCGGCGATCAGCTGCGATACCATGCTGCCGTTCTTCGGCCTGACGATGAAGCTCGGCCCGGTCGCGAACTGGGGTCTGCATCTCGAGAACAATCTGATCCCGGTCGAGACTGCTTCGTTCGAGACCAACGTTCCCGGCATCTTCGCGATCGGCGACATCAACACCTATCCCGGCAAGCTGAAGCTGATCCTCTCCGGTTTCCACGAGGGCGCGCTGATGGCGCAGAAGGCGCATCGCTACGTCTATCCGGACAAGCGGCTGGTGTTTCAGTACACGACCTCTTCGTCGAGCCTGCAGAAGAAGCTCGGGGTGAATTGAGGCCGGCTTGCGGTGCGCGGCATCGTCTTCGGCGCCGTCACCTGAGTATCATCACCGGGTTGGACCCGGTGTCCGTCCTTTTTCCGATATCCTGAGGAGGGGCTTTATAGCGGCCCCCTCATCCGGCTCACCCTTCGGGCTCGCCACCTTCTCCCGCAAGGGGAGAAGGGGAACTGCTCACGCCGCTACGTTTCCTCTTACTGCTGCATCGGTGCGGGTGGGGTTGCCGCTGGCGGGGTGGGTGCCGGCGAAGGCGGAGTAGTCAGCGGCGGCAGCGGTTCACCAGTTACATCACCCGCATCGGCGGCGTTGAGATGCAGTTGCGTCTCGATCGCCGGCAGCGCGGCGTCCGCCATCGCCGCATGACCCTCGGCGGTCGGATGGATCGCGCCGCCGTATACCGCCGAAAGCAAGCCCCATGTCGCGTCATGGATGTCGGACGGCTGCATCGATGAGGACTGCGCCTGCGGGTAGGTCATCGCCGTGAAGTAACTGTCGTTGGCGTCGCGGATCCAGCGCGCGCGGGGCAGATAGGCGCGGAACGCGCTTGCCGCGCGGCCGCAAGCGAGAGGCTGATGCGGGGCCTCCACGAGGCTGCCGACAAAGCTGTCCCCCTTCGCGGAGAAGCATTCGCGGTCGAATTCAGGATCGCTGTCCGCGCGCGCGCAAAATCCATGATCGGTGAAAGCCGCCTGATGCGTCTCGACGAAGGTCATGCGGTCGGTGGCGGGATCGCGGCAGATCACGCCGGACTGGCACGACGCAATCGCTTTCAGCCGCGGCAGGAACTCGTTCTGGACGTAGTCCGTGACCGTGGCGAGTCGCCCGGGGTCGGCGTTGAAAGACGGATGCACGTCGAAGCCTGCCTTGCCGCCGGGGCAGGGCGTACCGCCGTTCGCCAGCGCCGGGTTGGCATAGGAGACGAACACGACGCGGGACAGGTCGTTGTCCAGCAGCGGCCTCAACGCGCCGCGCAGCCGGGCGAAGGCTTGCGGCAGGTCGTGCGCGAGATTCGATCGCGAACCGTCGAGTGATCCGATCAGTCCGCCGCGTTTGAACAGCGCGCGCTCGGTCGCGGCATCGACGATGACGTCGGAAACGAGGCCGGAGAAGTTGATGTCGTTGGCGCCGATGGTCATCAGCACGAGATCGAGTTTGCGCTCCGGTTGGCGATGTCCGGCCGCTGCAAGCGCCTCGCGCAACTGGGCGATCTGGCCGTTGACGGTGCCTTGACACCTGGCCGACGACTTCGCGGTCAGGCATTCACGCGCGCGTTGCGAACCCAGCATCCCGTCCGGAATGCTGGCGCCGGTGCAGGCGAGCGGCAGGTAGGTCACGGCGATGTGCGGATACCGCACCGCGAGCGCGAGCGCGGCGCGGGTCTGGTAGCTGTAGAGCGAGCGATGGCAGGCCGCGTTCATCCACAGCGCGCCGTATTGTTGCCAGTTCTGCAGCGATCCGGAAGTGCCGCAGGCCCGGCCGCCTTTGTAGCCGGCGCGGCTCGGCCGGTAGAATTCGCGCCCCGCGCCGCCGAGATAGGAGCGAAAGCAGAAGCCTTCGTCCGACAGCGGGACGGTGCGATCCGGGTTTCCCTCACCCGCGGCGATGGAGTCGCCGAGGCCGGCGATGAGGATGTCGCGCACCTTGATCTGCGCCGCCAGGCGCTGCGGCGCGTCGCCGCTTGTGATATCGACGGTGGCGCTGGTGGCGCGGCCGTAGCGGGCGCGGAAGTCGATCGGCTCGGCGCAGTCCTGCGTCGTGCCGCGGGGGCTGTCGCCGTCGTCGAACGACCAGGCGCAGACGGCGCCGACCGGAACCGCGCCGGTCAGACGCACCGTGACCGGATGCTCTGTCGGTGTCAGATAGCTTTCCTTGACGTTGTCGCGCGTGCAGGGCTCGCTGACGTGCCCTCCGAGATCGATGCAAAGACGGTTCACCGCGTTGCGGGCCCAGCCGCGGCCGTCGCTTTGCCGTTCAAACGTCTGCTCGGCGGCGAGAATGCTCTGGTTGCTTTCGGCGGCGACATGAATCTGGAAGTCCCGCTCCTCGCGAAACAGCCGGAAACGGTTGCGGACCTCCCATGAAATCCGCATTCCGCCGGCGGCTCGATCCGGGACCGCGGCGGCGGGATTGGCTTCGGCGATGCCGCCGGAAAGCGGCGGCGCGGCGATCTGCTGCGCGGCAAGGCCTCCAGGAGCAAGGCCGCTGAGCACTGTCAGGACGATTCCGATGAGGGACCAGGCGCGGGCATGGAGCATGTACGGTTTTGACGCGACGGTTTTGGCGGAAATAAGAGCGAAAAGGACGGGTGCTGATCTGACGCGAGGCACTGCAGCGGGCAGTCCTGAATCCGCGGCCCGCCGGTTCAGTCCTGCGTGACCGCCGACCTGGCGGCGTGCGGCTTCGGCGATGCCGCCTCATCCGATGCGTTCTCACTGTCGCTGTTGCCGTGACCGGGCGCGTCGTCGTCGTTGTTGTCATTGCTGACGTCGCCGTTGCCATTGTTGATCTTGCGGCGGCGCTGCCAGGGCTGCACCACGTTGAACCACAACTCGCGCGTGCCCATGATGGTGATGGCAAGCGCGAACGGGATCATGAAATAGAGGATCCGGAAGACCAGCAGCGTCGCCAGCATCTGCTCCTTGCCGAACTGCGGCAGCGCCACCAGCATTGCCGCGTCGAACACGCCGAGGCTTCCCGGCGCATGACTGGCGAAGCCGAGCAGGGTGGCCAGAATGAAGACGACCGCCACCGACACGAAATCGATGTCCGGATGCGCGGGCATCAACAGATACATCGCCAATGCACAGAATCCGAGATCGACGACTCCGATCAGGATCTGCACGAAGGTCAGCGGCGCCGACGGCAGCACGACCTTCCAGCCGTTCTGTCCGAGTTCGCGTCGGTTGCGGCCGGTGATGATCCAGGTGAGATAGATGGCGATGCCGGCGAGGCAGCCGAACGCGATCAGGCGGTTGACGGACGGCGGCAGCAGGTCCATCGCGCTCGCCGCCCAGGGATGCCAGGCCATGCCGATGCCGAGCACAAACAGGTTGCCAAGCCAGAATGTCAGTCCGGAGATGAAGCATATTTTCGCGACGTCGATGGCGTTCAGCCCATAGTCCGAATAGATCCGAAACCGGATCGCGCCGCCGGTGAAGACCGTCGCGCCGACGTTGTGGCCGATGGTGTAGCTCGTGAAGGCGGCCAGCGCCGCCACGCGATAAGGGATATGATCCTTGCCGATCGTCCGCACAGCGAAGAAATCATAGAAGGTCAGGGTGCAGAACGCGCCGACCACGCAAAGCGCGGCCATGGCGATCAGATAGGGCGACTTCTCCGTCAGCGCGATCAGGATGACACCTGTGTCGACACCCTGGAGCGTGTGGATAAGGGTAGTGATCGCGAAAGCGATGATCACGAGGCTTGCAATGACGCCAAGCCCTTTCCAGCCAATCCTTTCCTTGAAGCCGCGCTGCAGCGCGGTCAGCAGCCGACCCATTCGTCCTCCCGCTAGCGCCCCGATTTCGAGGGTCTTATGGCCTTGCGGTAGCTTCCAAGGCGAGCTTCGAAATCAAAAGACACTCGTAACCTCATTGATTCCGGTGTGTCTGAATTCAGAAGACGCCGTCGTCGGCCTCGCCGGGACAATGACGCCAATTTCTGACCACCACACCAGGTCACGACACGTTTCAAGCCGATTGAGGAGAGGGGAAGGCAAGCGGCTGTTCCGTCTCTCATACGCGAAAAACTCTCAACACAAAACGGTCTCCTTGGCGGATCATCAGGTCTGAACGCGGCGCCGCCTTTACCGATCTGAAAATCATCAGGATACGCGTCCGCTGCGGGCGGTCGCAGCGAGTGTAATCATTGGCCGTGCATATAGGCATAAGAGGCCCCGTGTTCCATCGCTGATTTGAAAGTTCTTGCAGACGACACTCAAAAGCAACGACGGCCCCTCACGCATCGCCTTCATGCATCAGATCTGTGACATTGCGTATTACGAGGGGAAACAATTCGTGAAACCATCGTTTGGCCTTGCTGCATGGCAGCGTCACGGCGTGCCGGCAACCGGTGCCGGAGCGCGCGGGCCGGGAAGCACCACGCAGAAGGGCGCTGTGAATGTCAGGTCTTGCGCAGGGTGAAGTAAGCGCCGCAGAAAGCCATCGCCGCGCCGAGCCCGAGCACGGCAAGGCCCGTTATGAAACTCGCGAGCGTCGGCGCCGCGCTGGGCGCGGAGGCGGCCTGTCCCGCGCCTGCCAGAAACAGGACGGCGATTGCGATCAGGAACTGCCGGAGCCGCTGCTGAATGCGGTTGGACGCCGCGCTGCGCATCAGCGTCGCGACAAAATAGCTGCCGGAGAAGCTGGCCGTTGCGACCAGCCACCATGCGATTGCCGCGCTCGCCGGCATGAACTCCCCGGTATCGGAACGCCATAGGCGGCCGAGGTCGAGACCCATCTGAGCGCCCAGCATGTGCACGGCAAGAGCGAGCAGTATGCCGGACACCATCGCCCCGCCGACGATCAAATGGCGCGGAAAATGAACGGTCTCAGCCATCAGTGTTTTCTTCGCGCGAACCGGCGTCCATTTCGCTTGAAAACGCCAGAGTGTTTCCGCTTCTGATAGAAGAAGCGGACTCTATGATTTTGGTTTGACGCGTTTTCTTCACGCGAACAGGTCATCCACTTCGCTTGAAAACGCTCTATAGGATGGAAACTGCGCTTCGAGCAAGAGAGCGCGGGCAAGACAACGCACGCCGTGCGAAGGGTCCCTGATTGTGTCGCCGCCACCCGAGATGCCGCCTGACGGCGCCGGATACGCCTATAGGGCCTCAGCGATCGGTTCGGCGCATCGGTTCGCGCTGGAGGACGACGGGCTATCGTGGCGCGTTGGCCGCCGGACGGGGAGATGGCGTTATGAGGACATCGTCGCCGTGCGCATGTCCTACCGGCCGATGTCGATGCAGTCGCATCGATTTCGGACCGAGATCAGTCACCGGGACGGCGGACGCATCATCGTGATGTCCACCACCTGGCGGACCCTGTCGCTGATGGACGCGCAGAGCAACGACTACCGCACCTTCATCGTCGAACTGCACCGGCGGCTCGCAGGGCATGGCGCGCGCGCCATGCTCGCGGGCGGCCTGAACCCCGCGCTTTACGTTGCGGGCATGGGCGTGCTGACGCTGCTCTGCGTAGCGATGACGGCGCTGCTGGCGCGGGCGATCATGACCGGCGAATGGGCGGGCGCGTTGTTCATCGTCGGCCTGTCTGCGTTGTTCGGCTGGCAGATCGGCCGTTTCATGCGCCGCAACAGGCCGCGCGCTTACACTTTCGACGCGCTGCCGCGGGATTTGCTGCCGTAAGCGGTCGCTCCTCTCCGCGCGGTCAGGCTTCCTTCAGCAGTTTAGGGCTGACGAATCTTTTGAGTTGTCCACTTCCGAATGCGACGCTGTCCCAGATCTCGACCGCAAAGTCGATCATTGCGAGACCCGACGTCGGCAGATTGTCGGCGAGCGCCGCGCGCCCCGATGCGTCGCCGCCTCCGATCAGGCGAAGCGCGAGTTCGTGCAGGCCGGGATTGTGCCCGACGATCATCAGGCGCTCATGATCGGGGGCGACGGAACGAATGATTGTCAGGAGTTGCACGGCCTCGGCGCCGTAAAGTTCCGGCAGGTGCTCGGCGGGTCCCTGAGCCGTTTGATCCGCGAACCGCTGACGAACGATGTCCCAGGTCTCGCGCGCCCGCACCGCTGTCGAGATCAACACAAGATCGGGCAGCAGCGACTGGTCTCCGGCAAGCCAGAGGCCGAGTTCGGCGGCGTCGTTCCTGCCGCGCGCGGCAAGCGGACGGTCCCGATCGCTTCCGCTGGGCGAATCGCGTTCGGTTTTGGCGTGGCGAAGCAGTAAAAGGCGGCGCATGACGCTGACTCGATTCGAGGGTAAGCATGACCCGGATTGCAGGATACAGGTATCAGTCGAGCGGGCTATAGCGTTTTCGAGCGAAGTGGAATCCGGTTCGCGTGAAGAAAACGCGTTAAAACAAAATCATAGAGCCCGCTTCTGATTCTATCAGAAGCGGAAAGGCTCTAGTTTACAACGTCGCACGGCGCAGGTCACAGGGGCAGTGGTAGGAAACGCGATGGCTTCCGAGAGCACAGCTGCGGCCGATGGTCCCGGTGACGCGGAGTCCGCCGTGCCGGCGCGGCGACGCGGGCGGCTGACGTTCGATCTCGATGTCGAGATCTGCGTCGTCGGCGGCGGGCTGGCCGGCCTCACCGTGGCGCTGGAGGCGGCGAGGACCGGCGCGAACGTGGTCGTGCTCGAAGGCCGCCATGTCGGCTGGAATGCGTCCGGTCATCATCTCGGCACGGCGATGCCCGGCTATGCGCTTCCGCTTTCCGATCTGATCGCGCGCGTCGGTTTCAATGATGCGTACGAACTCTGGTCTCTGTCGCGAGCGGGCGCCGATTATGTTCGCGCCCATGCCGCTGAGCAAGCCATTCCGGGACTCGGGATTCCAGGACTCGGGCTCACGGAAGGCGTGCTCGAGGTTTCCAACGTCGATGCCGGCGAGCGGCTCATCAGTCATCTACAGATGCTGAGCGAGGATTTTTCGACCGAGGTGGAGGGGTGGCAGGTCGATCGCGTCCGCGACACCTTGCGCACAGGCCGGTACTTTCATGCGGTGCACTATCCGCGCGCTTTCCAGATCGACGGACGCAGATATGTTCACGGCCTTGCCGAGCTTGCGCGCAACGCCGGCGCCCGCATCTTCGAAGATACCCCGGTGATCGGCATTGATCCGTTCGGGATCAGGAAACGCATCGTGACGCCGCGGGCGCGTCTGCGGGCGTCCCACCTCGTGCTTGCGGGCAATGTCCATCTCGGCGACGCGTTGCGGCGCTTGTCCGATACGCTGGTGCCGGTCTGGCGTTATGCCGGGGTCACGTCGCCGCTGGGAAGCCGGCTCGCCGAGGCGATGACGTTTCAGGGGTCGGTGATCGACACCGATGGCATCGATCATTTTCGGATCGTCGATGGCGACAGGCTGATGTGGGCGAGCCCGGAAACGACCTGGGAGGCGCGTCCGGATCGCCAGAAGGCGGCGATCCGCGGGCGGATCGGCACGATCTTCCCGCAGCTTGGCGCGGTCGAGATCGCGAAGGTCTTCTGCGGCGCGATCGGTCAGACCGTGCACGGGATGCCGCAGGTCGGCCAGTTGCAACCGGGGCTTTGGGTGGCGAGCGGTTTCGGCCGGCAGGGGCTGAGCACCTCGGCGATGGCCGGGCAACTGATCGCCCGCGGCATGCTGGAACGTGACGATCGCTGGCGGTTGTTCGCGCCGTTCGAACTTGTCTGGGCGGGCGGAAAGACCGGACGCGCGGCGGGCCATGCGATCGGCATGGCGATGCGGGCGCGTTCCGCCGCCGCCGGCACGCTGGCGCGCTATCGCGAGCGGGCGCGCATCAAGGCGCGGGAGCGGCAGGCGCGGCTCAACGCGGCGGATCGCAAATCGACGCCTCTCTGATCGACGCCTCTCTGAAAGACTGTCTCCCGGCAAGAGTTGCCGGGCGAGGCAAGAATGCTCCGGAGCCGGAGGCGAAGGCCAGATCCTAACTCACTGAAACAACGTCTCTTTGCTGTTGGCATGGAGCTTGCGACGTCGTCTGCCGACCGCGGCGAGGTTTGACCTTGCGTTTGGGCCGCCCGGATCGAGTTGGAGACGACGTATGGGTATTTTCGACGCATTGAATACTTCGGTCGGCGGCTTGCAAGCGCAGTCCTTCGCACTTCAAAACATATCCGGCAACATCGCGAACGCCCAGACCACCGGCTACAAGGGCATCACCACGGCCTTCAGTGACCTGATCCCCGACTCGACCGCCCCCAACCGTCAGGCCGCCGGCGGCGTAACAGCCTATGCGACGGCCACGATCAGCAGCCAGGGAACGGTGTCGGCCTCGACGGTCGGCACCTACATGGCGATCACCGGCGACGGCTTCTTCAACGTCCAGGCGCCGACGGGGCGGGTCGACAACCAGCCGCAGTTTTCCGGCGTGACCTACTACACGCGGCGCGGCGATTTCCAGGTCGACGCCGGCGGCCATCTGGTCAACAGCGCCGGCTATTACCTGATGGGCGTGCCGGTCGATCCCAAGACCGGCAACCCGCTCGGCAACGTGCCGCAGGTGTTGAAATTCCAGAACAACTTCGTGCCGGCGCAAGCCACGACGACGGTGCAATACGCCGCCAATCTTCCATCGGTGCCGAGAACGCTGTCGAGTCCGACCGCTCCGGCCGGGACCATCACGGCGGCCGGCGGATTGAACCCGTCCGACTTCACGACAAATTTCAATCCGCTCGTGACCGGCACGCCGGCTCCGCCCTATACCGACAACACCACCACGGGATCGGCGGCGACCAACCAGCAGACGCCTTCGGGCCCCATCACCAGCGCGACGCTGCTGTCAGGCGTCGCGCCGAGCGATTCCCTGCCGGGCGGATTCGCGGTCGGCGACACCATCACCGTGAACGGCGCCACGATCACCTTCACCGACGCCAGCACCGCGCTGCCGCCGGGCGCGCAGGACGCGACCCATGTCCGCATCGACGATACCGTTGGCGACCTCCTGGGCAAGATCGGCGCGATCACGGGCACCGCTCCGACGATCGATGCCGGCACCGGCGCGATCACCCTGCATACCGGCACCGCGCAGGATCTGACGGTCACGAGTGCCTCCGCCGGCTGGACCGCGATGGGCTTTGGCGCGACCACCAACATCGCGCGCGGCGGCGGCGGCACGCCCGGCGCAGGCGTCGTGATCGCCAACGACCAGACCATCTTCCAGCAGCAATCGATCAGCGGCGGCGCTGTCACGGCCTATGACGCGACCGGGACGGCGGTGAACCTGCAATTGCGCTGGGCCAAGACCGACAGCGCCTCGCTCGGCGCCGGGCATTCCGACACCTGGAACCTGTTCTATCAGGCCGATCCGAACGCCACCGGCACTCAGGCGGCGTGGATCAACGTCGGCACCAACTTCACCTTTGGCATCAACGGCCAGCTTTCGAGCCCGGTCGGATCGTCGATCACCATTCCCGGCGTCAGTGTCGGGTCCCAGTCGCTCGGCAACCTCACGCTGAATCTCGGCTCGGGCGGTCTGACCCAGTATGCCAGCAGCGGCGGCAACGCCACCATCAATGTGATCAACCAGAACGGCTACGCCGCCGGGCAGTTGCAATCGGTCGCCGTCAACAATGACGGCATCGTGGTCGGCACTTTCTCGAACGGACAAAACCTGTCTCTCGCGCAGGTGTCGCTGTCGCACTTCAACGGCACCAATTACCTCAAGGCGCTCGACGGCGGCGCTTATGCGGTGACCAACGAGTCGGGACCCGCGATCGCGGGCGCGTCGGGGCGCATCAGCGGCTCGTCGCTCGAAGGCTCCAACGCCGACATCGCCGATGAGTTCACCAAGCTGATCGTGACGCAGCAGGCTTACTCGGCGAACACCAAGGTCATCACCACCGCGAACAGCATGGTTCAGGATCTGCTGAACGTGCTGCGCTAGTCACGGGCGCGGATTGATCCGGTTTCGAGGCGGGCAAGAAGATGAGTTTGAGTTCGGCTCTCTCCATCGCGATGTCCGGCTTGCGCGCCAACCAGGCCGCGCTGTCGGTCGTGTCGGGCAACGTCGCCAACGCGAACACGCCGGGCTACGTCGCCCAGACGCTGGTGCAGGACCAGGTCGTGACCGGCGGCATGGGTTCCGGCGTCCGCGTCATCGGCGTCGACCGCACGCTCGACGCCTATGTGCAGTCGCAACTGCGTACGGAAAACGCCGGCGGCGCTTACGCAAGCCAGATCGCCGGCGTGCTCGGCCAGTTGCAGAACGTCTATGGCACGCCCGGTAACGACGGCACGCTGGAGGCGGCTTACAACCGGTTCACCTCCGCGTTGCAGGCTCTGTCGGCGAGTTCGGGCAATCCGGCGGCGCAGTCGTCGGTGCTGAACGCTGCGCAGGCGCTGGCGCACCAGCTCAACGCGACCACCAGCGGCATTCAGACGCTGCGATCCAACGCCGAGCAGAGCCTGTCCGCATCGGTCTCGCAGGCCAACGCGGCGATGCAGCAGATCGCGCAGCTCAATCAGCGGCTGCAAAGCATGGGCGCGCAGGATCCGGCGGCCGCGACGCTGATGGATCAGCGCGACGCCGCGATCGACCAGCTTTCAAGGCTGATGGACATCCGCGCGGTGACGGACGGCGCCAACCAGACCTCGGTGTTCACCACGGCCGGCGTCCAGCTCGTCGGCGGGGTTTATGCGTCGACGCTGACATTCAACGCGCAGTCCTCGCTCACCGCGAGCTCGCAATGGAACGCCGATCCCACGAAATCGAGCGTCGGCACCATCATCTGCCAGCTTCCGAACGGCGCCAGGATCGACATGATCGCCTCGCAGGGCATCAACTCAGGTCAGATTGCCGCCGATGTCCAGCTGCGCGACAGGATTCTGGTGCAGGCGCAGAACCAGGTGGACCAGATGGCGGCGACGCTCGCCAGCGCGTTGTCCGACGTCACCACGAGCGGCGCGCCGGTGACCGGACCGCCATCGGGTTTCGACCTCGATCTGTCCGGCATGCTGCCGGGCAACTCGTTCAGCGTCACCTACACGGACTCCACCAATGTCTCGCACACCGTCACCGCGGTGCGGGTGGACGATCCGGCCGCGCTGCCGATTCCGAACACGGCCGCGAGTCCGAACGACCGGGTGATCGGAATCGATTTCTCCGGCGGGCTCGGCTCGATCGTGTCGCAACTGAATGCGCAGATCGGGGCCGCGTCGCATCTGACGTTTTCCGCTTCAGGGTCGCAGTTGCGGGTGGTCGGCGACGGCTCGGGGCAATCCACGGTGACCGCGGCATCGACCACGACCACGGCGCAGTCGCTGGCATCCGGCGCTCCGCAACTGCCGTTCTTCACCGACCGCGCCTCGCTCTATACCGGCGCGATCACAGGCTCCGCCTCGCAGATCACGGGGCTGGCCGGGCGCATCCAGGTCAACGCCGCGCTGCTCGTCGATCCCTCGAAGCTCACGATCTACAGCACCTCGCCGGTAACGCCCGCCGGCGACACCACGCGCACTGACTTTATCTACGACAGGCTGACGTCCGCGAGCTTCAGCTACTCCCCGAGCACCGGCCTTGGCGCGGCGGCGGCGCCATTCCAGGGCACGCTGCCGTCATACCTGCAGCAGTTCGTCAGCCTGCAGAGCGGCGCGGCGACCACTGCCCAGCAGGTCGCGCAGGGGCAGAGCATCGTCGTCAACACCCTGCAGGAGAAGTTCGACGCCAGGTCCGGCGTGAACATGGATGCCGAAATGGCCAATCTGATCGCTTTGCAAAACTCTTATGCGGCGAATGCGCATGTGATGACCGTGGTGCAGAGCATGATGCAGACGTTGCTGCAGGCGCAATGGTAACGACAGCGTAAGGCGGTTCGCATGGCGATCAACGGCATCAGCTTCGGCAACACGATCCTGGGTGGCTCGGTCCGGAATCTCAAGGCGCAGATGGCCGATCTGCAGAACCAGCTGACCAGCGGCAAGAAGTCGACGACCTATTCCGGCATGGGCGCGAACGGAGGTTTCGCGATCGCGGCGCGCGCGCAACTATCGAACATCGCCGCGTATACCGACACCATGATGAAGATCAACACCAACATCCATGTCGCCAACACGGCGCTTCAGGCGCTCTCCGACATCGGCACGCAATTGCAGAACGCCGCGCTCAGTGGATCGCAGGCATTGAACAGCGCCGGTCAGACCGCTGGCCAGCAAACCGCGGTGGCGCAGTTTTCGTCGGTAGTCGGCATCCTGAACACGCAGGCGGGCGACCGCTACATCTTTTCCGGCAGCGAGATCTACACCCAGCCGGTGGCTTCGTCCGATCTGATCCTGAACGGCGACGGGGCAGGGCGGGCCGGGTTGAAGCAGGTCATCTCCGAGCGCAGGCAGGCGGATCTGGGAGCCGACGGTCTTGGCCGCATCGCCATTTCCTCGCCGACCGCGACCTCGGTGGCGATCGCGGAAGATGCGTCGCCTTCCGTCTACGGCATGAAACTTCAATCGGTGTCGTCGTCATTGACGGGAGCCACCGTCACGGGCCCGGCTGGAACGCCGCCCGCCATTTCAGTCGATCTCGGCGCCACAAATCCGGCTGACGGCGACACGGTGAGCTTCACCTTCAATCTTCCGGACGGTACCAGCGAGACCGTGCAACTGACCGCGTCCAGTGAGGCGCCGACGCCCGCCGGCAGCTTCGCGATCGGCGCGACGCCAACTGCTACCGCCGCCAGCCTCAACGCCGCGTTGACCGCCTCGATCGGAGTGTTGGCCAGCACGTCGCTGGTCGCGGCCTCCGCCGTTCAGGCTTCGCGTGATTTCTTCGGCCAGCCGCCGCAGCGCGTCGACGTCACGCCGCCGGCGACGCTTTCCACCGCCACCGCCGCCGTGAACGGGACGGCCGCGGATACCGTGCAGTGGTACACCGGCGAGGAGGGTACAGGCTCCGCGCGCGCGACCTCGGTGGTGCGGGTCGATGCCTCGGTGACGGTGCAGTATGGGATGCGGGCGAACGAGGACGCCATCCGCTCGCTGATGGAATCTGTTGCGCTTCTTGCGGCGGTGACGACCTCGCCGACTGATCCGAACGCGGCCGGCCAGATTTCGGCGCTCAATGCACGCGTTGCCCAGAATTTATCGGTTGAGCCCGGCAGCCAGAACATCCGGGATATCCAGGTCGATCTTGCCAACGCGCAGACCATGATGAAGGATGCCACCGCGCGGCAGAAGCTGACGCAGGCGACGATGCAGAACATCATCGACCAGGCGGAGAACATCTCCACCGACGAGGTCGCGAGTCAGTTGCTGGCGCTGCAGACGGATTTGCAGGCATCCTACCAGACCACGGCCATGCTCTCGCAGCTCAGTCTGGTGAATTTCATCTGACGGTATTATCTACGGGCGCGAAGGTCTGCCCAACTTATCGGGACATGCCGATCGGAAACCCTTTGCGCGCGGCAAGGAAGTTTATTTCATGCGCAGTTTTGAGACTGAGCCGGCTCTTCGCCAGGACGATGCGCGGCGCATGAACGCCGCGTGCGACGGGGAGCGCGCGGCATGAAGCCTGCATCGCGCGGGACGCTTCCGGAAGCCGACGAAACGCTCGATCCCGAAGACTGGGACACGCTTCGCGCGCAGGGGCACCGGATGCTCGATGACATGTTCGATCATATCGCCGGTGTTCGCGAGCGTCCGGTCTGGCTGCCGATACCTGAGGAAGCCCGCGCCCGTTTCCGCGAAGACCTGCCGCGCCACGGCGTCGATGTCGCCGACATCTATCGGGAATTCGCCGAGCACATCGCCCCGTATACCGCAGGCAATATCCACCCTGGATTCATGGGATGGGTCAACGGCGGCGGCACGGCGGTCGGGATGCTGGCCGAGATGCTGGCGGCGGGGCTGAATACCAATGTCGCCGGACGGAATCAGATGCCGGTCGAAGTCGAGCGGCAGATCGTGCTGTGGGTACGGCAGATGTTCGGCTTTCCCGATACCGCGAGCGGCGTCTTCGTCACGGGAACGTCGATGGCGAACCTGATGGGAATTCTGGTGGCGCGTTCGGCGCGGATCGGCCCGTCCGTGCGTCAGCGCGGCTTGCTGGATCGCGGCGCGCGCCTCGTCGCCTATACATCGGTTGCGACGCACGGCTGCATCGCTCAGGCCATGGATTGCGCCGGATTCGGCGCCGACGCGCTGCGGCGGATTCCGGTTGATCGCTGTCATCGCATCGATGCCGATGCGTTGCGCGCCCGGATTGCCGCCGACCGCGCCGCGGGATTTGAGCCTTTTCTCGTGATCGGGTCGGCGGGAACAGTCGATATCGGAGCCATCGACGACCTCGCGGCGCTGCATGAGGTGTGCCGCGACGAGAAATTATGGCTGCATATCGACGGCGCGTTCGGCGCGCTCGGCGTTTTATCGCCGCAGATCGCGCCTCGCCTCGCGGGAATTGAGAGCGCCGATTCCATCGCTTTCGATTTCCACAAATGGGGGCAGGTGCCCTACGACGCGGGTTTCCTTCTCGTCCGCGACGGCGAGCAGCACCGCCGGACGTTCGCGGCGCCGGCAGCCTATCTGCGCCGGGAAACGCGCGGGCTTGCGGCGGGCTCGCCGTGGCCATGCGACTACAGCCTGGACATGTCCCGCGGCTTTCGCGCCTTGAAGACGTGGTTCACGTTGAAAGCCTACGGCACCGAAAGGCTCGGTGCGATGATAGACCGGACCTGCGCGCTGGCGCGCTGCCTGGAAGCGAAGATCGCGGCCGAACCAAAGCTCGAACTGCTCGCGCCGGTTCAGCTCAACATCGTGTGCTTCCGCTATCGGGCCGACGATGCCGACAGGGTCAATGCGGAGATCGTCGCATCGCTGCACGAGTCGGGCATAGCCGCGCCGTCCACCACCAGGCTGGACGGCCGGCTTGCGATCCGCGCGGCGATCGTCAACCATCGCACCGGGATGCGCGACATCGAAGCGCTGGTATCGGCGGTGCTGGAATTCGGCGCGCGCGAAGCGGAAATCCGTAAAGCCGAAAGCTGAGACGATCCGTGGTCGCGCGGCGTGGTGTCAGGCTGTGCGTCGCCTGTCGCCGGCGCGGTTGGCGGGAGCGTCGCTCATGTCGGCGAGCTTCTTCTCGTAGGCGATCAGCTTCTTGACTTCCTTGAGCGCCTTGTAGAGATCGCCGTTGAGGATGTCGTTATTGATGCCTTCGATGATCGGCCATGCGTCCGGCATGGTCGTGATGACGTCGCGCAGCAGGCTGAAATAGGTGCCGTGATTGATTTGCGGCTCCGGCGACAGATACATCAACTGCACCGCGAGATAGATCAGCTTGGCAGGCGTGTCCGCCGTCTCGGGCGTCAGAATGTCCTTCTCGCGAAGGATCGGAATCTTGTCGCCCTCGATCAGCAGTCGCGCGCGCTGATCGGTGTTGGTCACGACGCAGGCGCCGATGATGATGCGTTCATGCGGCTTCAGTTCGACTTTCAGCGCCATGACGGTTTCCTGTCATCTCCATGAGCCTGCGCGAAGAAACGGACATCGCATCCGTTCGCTGACCAGAATGCGGCGGACGGCCGCATCAGTGCGAGCATCGCGGTATGGTCTTGCCGTGATCCTTTCCGATTGTGGTTAACGATTGGTAAATGACGCTTGCAACCTTTGCCGCCATATCCGTCTAAGCCCTGGTTGCGGCGTGGCAATTTCGACGCGCCAGCGACCCCGCGGGAGGTTGCGGGTCCGCGATCTGTTTCATGCTTTCTTAGAGTCTTCCCATCACTGTGGCGCCTCGTCCGAGGAAGGTCTTCGGCCTGTGGACGTACGTGTATTCACACCAGAAAGGTATGAAAGATGTCCGATATCGTTCTCTCCGCATCGGTTCGCCAGAATCTGCTCTCGCTTCAGTCGACGGCTGAACTGCTCTCGACGACCCAGACCCGCCTTGCCACCGGCAAGAAGGTGAACTCGGCGCTTGATAATCCGACGAACTTCTTCACCGCTGCCGGCCTCGACGCCCGCGCCAGCGACATCAACAACCTTCTGGATTCGATCGGCAACGGCGTGCAGGTGCTGCAGGCCGCCAATACGGGCATCACCTCGCTGCAGAAGCTGGTCGATACCGCCAAGTCGATCGCCAACCAGGCGCTGCAGGCGACCTCGGGCTACTCCACCAAGTCGCAGGCGACCACAGCCGCCATCACCGGCGCGACGGCCGACAACCTGATCGGAACCGCTGGCGCCGCTACCGCGAACTCGGTGACGGGTTCGGTCGTGCAGAACGACGATACCGACGGCGCTGCGAACATCACCGGTGCAACCCTTCTGTCCGGTACGGCTGGTTCTGGTTCGGATAACCTGGCGTCCGGTTTCACCATATCGGACACGATCGTTGTCAACGGCACGACGATTTCGTTCGTTGCGTCGGGCGCGACCGGCGACCAGCTCAACATCACCGATGACGTGGATGCCCTGCTGGCCAAGATCGACTCGATCACCGGCGGCACCTCGTCGGTTTCCGGTGGCCAGATCACGCTCGGCACCGGCACGACCGAGGATCTCGTCATCTCGGGTTCCGGCCTTGCCAAGATCGGTCTCACCGCAGGCACCACCGCGCTGACGCCGGGCACGACCGCGCTCAGCGGCAAGACCCTGACCATTGGCGAGACCGGTGGCGGCATTGCGACCAGCGTCACCTTCGGTACCGGCACCGGCCAGATCAATACGCTTGACCAGTTGAACACGGCGCTGGCTGCGAACAACCTGACCGCCTCGATCAACTCGGCGGGCGCGATCACCTTCACCACCACCAACGATCACGCGTCCGAGACGATCGGTGCGTTCGGCGGAGATGCGACCACCGATCCGAATACGTTCGGCGCGATGACCGCTTCCGCTCCGGTCGAAGACGCCAATGCGCAGAACACCCGCGCCACGCTGATCGGCCAGTACAATCAGGTGATCGACCAGATCCGCACCACGGCGCAGGATGCCTCCTTCAACGGCATCAACCTGCTCAACGGCGACCAGCTGAAGCTGGTGTTCAACGAAACCGGCAAGTCCACCCTGACCATTCAGGGCGTGACCTTCGATCCGGCCGGCCTCGGCCTGTCGTCGCTGGCCAGGGGCACCGACTTCCTGGACAACGCTTCGACCAACAAGATCCTGGACTCGCTCAACACCGCGTCCAGCACGTTGCGTTCGCAGGCTTCGACCTTCGGTTCCAACCTGTCGATCGTGCAAATCCGCCAGGACTTCTCGAAGAACCTGATCAACGTGTTGCAGACCGGATCGGCGAACCTGACGCTGGCCGACACCAACGAGGAAGCGGCGAACAGCCAGGCGCTGGCTACCCGCCAGTCGATCGCGGTATCGGCGCTGGCGCTGGCCAACCAGTCTCAGCAGAGCGTGCTGCAACTGCTCCGCTAATCATAAGCGACATCTCAGGACGGCGGAACGGCGGGGGAAACCTCGCCGTTTTTGTCAGAGCGTTTTCAAGCGAAGTGGGGGATCGGTTCGCGTGAAGAAAACGTGTTAAAATAAAGTCATAGAGCCTTTTCCGCTTCTGGTTGTATCAGGAGCGGAAAGGCTCTAGCGGGCGAGTCCGCTTCTCCTGGGTTCGATTGTCGGCGATTGCTGCTGACATTATGAAAGACCAAGGAAAAAGCATCCGCAAGGCGGCGATGCGCGCTCTTGAACATCACATCAGCATCATGAGTTAAAGTCCAAGACTGCCTCGCATTTTGTTCCCTGAGTTCAGAAAGCGCTTTACGCGTCATGGCGCAACTTCTCTTGCCTGCGGTCCGGCGGACCTGGGCGATGATTAATCCGGCGTTAACCATAAATTAAAACGTCCTGTTCACCTTTCCGACCGGGAGCCGGCTCTCGGGGCGAGCTGGCATCCGCACACGCAGGGAAGGCCAGACATGTCCGACATTGTTCTTTCGGCGTCCGTTCGCCAGAATTTACTCTCGCTGCAATCCACTGCCGATCTGCTGGCGAGAACGCAGCACCGTCTGGCCACCGGCAAGAACGTCAACACCGCGCTGGACAATCCCACCAACTATTTCACTGCCGCGGCGCTCGACAATCGCGCCAACGACATCAGCAACCTGCTCGACGGCATCGGCAACGGCGTCCAGGTGCTGCAGGCGGCAAATACCGGCCTGACCTCGTTGCAGAAGCTGGTGGATACCGCGAAGTCGGTCGCCAATCAGGTCCTGCAATCGCAGGTCGGCTACTCGCAGAAGTCGTCGGTGGAAAGCCTTCCGGTCACGGGAGCGACCGCGCTCGATCTCAGAGGCACCACACCGTTCACGAATGCCGCCGCGACGCCCGGCGCGGCGCTGAGGACCGGCACATCCAACGCCGCGGCGACCGGCGCCACCCTGATCAATGCGCTGACCGACGGCGCGGTCGCGACGCCGACCGGCCCCGCCGCCGGCGAGAGCTTCGCCGTCAACGGCAAGACCATCACCTTTGTGGCGTCCGGTGTGGTGGCCGCCGATGCTTCCGGGAATATCACGATCGGCATTGACCAGACCCTGGACTCGCTGCTCGGCGTGATCGACGTGCTGCACGGCAACACCGACACGGCATCGGCGGTCGACGGCAGCGGGCAGATCGTGCTCAACACGGGCGTCGCTCATGACCTTGCATTGACGGATTCAACGCCGGCCGGAGTTCTCGCAAAGCTCGGCCTCACCGCGGGAACGACCGCGCGCGGCGGAGGCGCGGGCAACCTCGACGGCAAGACGCTGACGATCGCGCCGACCGGCGACGGCGCCGCGACCAACATCACGTTCGGCGACGGCACCAACGGGACCGTCAGAACTCTCAACGACCTGAACGCGCAACTCGCTTCAAACCATCTCCAGGCCACGATCAACTCAGCCGGCGTCATCACGATCTCGACCGCCAACGAGGCCGCGGCCGAGACCATCGGTGCGATCGGCGGGACCGCGGCCGGCGCGGGATATGCCTTCCATGGCCTTGTCGCGGGCGCGCCCGTTCAGGATCCGGCGGTTCAGGCGTCGCGCGCCGGGCTCGTCAATCAGTACAACAACATCATTCAGCAAATAAACACGACGGCGGCGGATGCGTCGTTCAACGGCATCAACCTGCTGGGCGGTGATACGCTGAAGCTCATCTTCAACGAGAGTGGAAAGTCCACGCTCACCATCACCGGCGCCAGCATGAACGCGGCTGGCCTTGGGCTGGCGAGTCTTACGGTGGGCGTCGACTTCCTGGACAACGGCTCGGCCAACAGCGTGATCGCGAGCCTCGACAGCGCATCGACCACCCTGCGCACGCAAGCTTCGACGCTCGGCTCGAACCTGTCGATCGTGCAGATCCGTCAGGACTTTTCAAAGAACCTGATCAACGTGCTTCAGACGGGATCGTCGAACCTCACGCTTGCCGACACCAACGAGGAAGCCGCGAACAGCCAGGCGCTGGCGACCCGGCAATCGATCGCGGTGTCCGCGCTGGCGCTGGCCAACCAGTCGCAGCAGAGCGTGTTGCAGTTGCTGCGCTGATGACGCGAACCCCGGCAGGATGAAGGTTGCCGGGTCCGCTCTCGAAAAATCTGCTGCTTTCGTCCGTCATTTTCCGGACACATATGAAAACGCGGGGTAACCTATTCTAAAGGCGGCGCTGGTAGACATATGGCGGTGCAGAACTTCGCGCGTCCGCTTTTTCCCCGAGGATTTAAATGTCGCATGCTGCTCAAGCCTACGCCAGGACGGCGCAAACTTCGTCGTCTCCCCGTGAAATCGAGGCGCAGGCTTTGCTGAAGGCGGCGCGACAGCTTCGGGAGGTCCAGGACAACTGGGACGGACCTGACAACGACATGCACAAGGCGCTGCTGTTCAATCGCCGTTTGTGGTCGATCTTCATGAGCGCGGCGGATAGCGACAGCAACCCGCAGCCGCTGGAGGTTCGCCAGAACATCGCCAACATCGGCGTTTTCGTAATGAAGCAGACAGTCGACATGCAACTCAATCCCGACCCCGCGAAGCTGACGGCGCTGATCGACATCAACTGCAATCTCGCGGCCGGCCTGTCCGGGCGGGCGTAATTCGTGCAATTGCAGACGGAGCCGGATCATTGGCCGACGTCCTGAACATCCTGGCGACGAACTACAAAACGGTCGGTCAGAACGTCAGCCTGAACTCCGGGAAATATGTCAACGTCGATCCCGATGTTTTCGAAGGGACGTGGAGCGGCAAGTACGCCAACCAGAAGCCGTTCTCGATAACGATTTCGAACGTCAACGGCTTTCGCGCCAAGGCCAAGTATCAGTACGGAACCACGATCAAGTATCAGGAAGTCCTGATCAAGAACAACGGGTTTCGAGTCGGCGATTCAAAGTTCGTGCTGACAAAGGCCGGCACCGCGCAGGTCAGCACCGTCATGAGCGATCCGGCGACCGGCGCAAGCACCCTCGAGACGGCCTACGTTCATCAGCGCTGAGGCCGGCCTTCGAGGCATGTCCTCGGGCTTGACCCGAGGATGGATGGTTCGCGTAAAGAAACCGCGTCAGAACATAAAGATAGAGTCTGTTTCAACTGCGTTGAAACAGACTCGTCGCTTATCTTTTTTGTTTGAGCATGATCTTCTCCGAAAACCGGTTTCCACTTTTCGGGATCATGCTCTAGGCGCGGCGGTCGGTGGCGGCCGGAAGTTCGCGCTCGGCGTTCATCAGATCCAGCGTCCGGAAATATGCGCGTCGCCGCAGCATCGCCTCTTCTGGAAACTGCTTGACGACAAGGCTCGTGCGGCGATCGACGACCTGGTATACCACCGAGGCGGCGTCACGATCGACCATCACCTGGCGCGACAGCGCTTCGCGTGAGGTCTGCAGGTCGTTGCGGCTGCGCGTGCTGATGTCCGCCGCCGTGACGCTCTGGCTCGGCGGAAGTTCCGTCGCCACGGTATCGTCGGCGGCTGCGCTTGTCAGTTGAACAACCGGCGCCGCGACCGGCGTGCCGATAGGTTTGATACTGAAATCCGCACTCATGGTCGACTCCCGGCCTCCTTCGAGTCAAACCCCAACCCCCTTCTGATCGCAAGCCTAACGCTTGTCTCTCAACGGTGGGTTAGAGAATGTCCTCAATGGGGTGTTGTCGGGAGCGCTGGAGTTTGAACTAAATCGTACTGAAATATGAGGCTGGATCGAGACGGCGGCTTTCCGCGGGCGTTACAGCGAACGGCTGACCGCGATCGGGCTCGTGTGCTGGCGCGAGGGCGCGCTGCGCTGTCCGCTTGCCGTATAGGTCTGCGGCGCGGCGCGGCGCTGCGCCTCGGCGCTGACGCCGCGAACGATTCCTTCGGAAACCGCGTGCGCGGTCGCGAGCACCGTGAGGTTCACCTGAAGCATGGCGCGGAATGTGTCGTGGTGGCGTTGCAGCGCGGTGAGCAGATCAGGCGTCGATTGCGTCATGTAGGCCTGACTGTTCTTGAACTGCCTGATGGCGTCGACGTAGCGCCGCGACAGTTCTGTCTTCCGGCTCTCCAGCGCCATGCCTTCGCGGATTTTGCCGGCGCGCACCAACTCGGTCTCGCGCTCGATGACGGCGAGCAGCGCGTTCATGATGTCGAGCATGTCGTCAGCGAGCTTGCGAGCGTCCGCCGGCGTCGATACGGGAGGCGGGAGAGGGGACTCTTGCGGGTTCCGGGATTGCGGCGTCATGCGGCCTCCTTCGGTGGGAGCGAGGTCTGGTTCGCCTGCTGCATGATCAGGGTGCGGAACACCGCGTCGGAGATGCCGACGCCGCCGGCCTTGGCGAACGATCTGGAATATTGCTCGGTGAGCATCGAGCGCCATACGCCGGTGCCGGGCGTATCGCCGAACGGGCCTTCGCCTTTCAGACCGGTTGTCATCTGCGAGAACATGGAGTTGAGAAACATCGCCTCGAAATCCTCCGACGTCGCTCTCGCCTTCCCGATCGACTGCGGAGAGACGTGCTCCAGCGTCTGCGCGAGCTGCGGATCCGAGCGTCGGTTCAGTGTCGGCGTCATGCGCTGGGTGTTGCGATAAGCGCCGCCGAGCAGACCGTTGACAGCATGAGTATCCATCACATCACCTCGATATCGGCTTCGATCGCGCCCGCCGCCTTGATCGCCTGTAGAATGCCGATCAGGTCGCGTGGCCCGATGCCGAGGCCGTTGAGGCCGTCGACAAGTTCCTGAAGCGAGACGCCGTTCTTGACCAGCGCGAGCTTGTTGCCATTCTCCGTCACGCCGACGTCCGTGCGCGGTGTCATCACCGTCCGCCCGTTGGACAGCGGATTGGGCTGGCTGACCTGCGGGCTTTCGGAAATGGATACGGTGAGGTTGCCTTGCGCCACCGCGACCGTGGCGACGCGGACGTCGCGTCCCATCACGATGATCCCGGAGCGCTCGTCGATAATGATCTTGGCCGTGATGTCCGGCTCGACCTGCAACTGTTCGATCTCGGTCAGAAGCGCGACGACGTTCCCTCTGAACTCCGCCGGAATGGAGAGCTGCACCGTGGACGGGTCGATCGGTTCGGCCGTCTTGGTGCCGAGGAAATCGTTGACGGCGGCGGCGATGCGCTTGGCGGTGGTGAAGTCGCCGTTGCGCAGCGCCAGCCGGACATTCGGCATCCGGTTCAATGCGAATTCGATCTCGCGCTCGACGATGGCGCCGTTGGCGATGCGCCCGTTGGTCGGCACGCCCTTGGTGACGCTCGCGGCGGCGCCTTCGGCGGAAAAGCCGCCGATCGCAAGCGAACCCTGCGCCACCGCGTAAACATTGCCGTCGGCGCCGAGCAGCGGCGTGACGAGCAACGTGCCGCCTTGCAGGCTTCTGGCATCGCCCATCGCCGAGACCGTGACGTCCATGCGGGTGCCCTGGGTGGCGAAGGCGGGCAGGTTGCCGGTCACCATGACGGCCGCGACGTTGCCGGTTCGAATGGTGGCGCCGCGGATGTTGACGCCCATGCGCTCCAGCATCGCCTGTAGCGACTGCTTGGTGAAAGGAATGTTGTTGAGGGTGTCGCCGGTTCCGTTGAGGCCGACCACGAGACCGTAACCGATCAACTGGTTCTGCCGCACGCCCTCGATGTTCGCGAGGTCCTTGATCCTTGAGGTGGCATGGGCAGGGGTTCCGAGCAACGCCAGCGCCAAGAACGCCATAACGGCGATCCGGACGACGCCCGTGAAACCAAGGCCAGACATCCTCTGCTCCCCGCTGAGGTCAGGTTGGGCTGCCCGTCACTCCCATGACGGTCATTCGCCGTTAACCATGCGAGACCCGTGCCACCGCGATGGCTGGCTTGTTGCGTTGATTCTATTTTGTTTTTTAGAACGGTCGCTGCGGGTGAGCGCGAAGCGGGGTGGCGAAGTTGTCCTTGTCGGCAAAATTTGCCGGGCGTTCACGCTTCGTTAACCATAACGGGCCACGCTTCTCGTGCCGGATCATCCGGCGCGCGCTCCGTCGGCCGGCGATGGCTCCGGGCTTTCGACGGTGGGCAGGTTTCGTTGAACACTACATTCGGGCGAGACGAGCGATGCGAATTTACGGAGCGAACGGCACGACGCCGGGAACGCAGGCCCCGTCCGCCCGGCGAACGGGGGGAAGTGAATTTTCCCTGCCGGACATGGCTTCCGCAACGGAAAGCAAGGCTGCGGCCGCACCGAAGGCGACGGCGACCATCGATGCGTTGCTGGCGTTGCAGGGTGTCGAGGAAGATCCGGTGGAGCGGCGCAGGCGCTCGGTGCGGCGGGGCAGGGGAGCTCTCGACGTGCTCGACGATGTCAAGATGGGGCTGCTCTCCGGCAATTTCGATCCCTCAACCGTGACCCGGCTGCGCACCGCCGCTGCCGAACTGAAATCGTCTTCCGGCGATACCGGTCTCGATGCTGTTCTCGCCGAGATCGAACTGCGCGTCGAGGTGGAACTCGCCAAAGCGGGGCAATTCTGAAGGCGGAGGGGCGGAATGGAACCTCAAGGCGAAAGTATTAATACGTAACGCGGGTTCTGGTTCCCCGTCGTTGGAAAGGAAAATCAAAACGCGGAAGCTGGCTCTGTCCGGGGTGGACTTCGGGACGACGATATTGTTTGTCACAAACGGCCGCTATATAAGCTCGCCGCAGCCGGATCACCCGGCGTTTTCACCGAGCAGGAACGCATTTGGAAAAGCTGAAGAACTACCGGCCTTCTGAGAAAGAGCCATTCATGAACGAGCGCCAGCGCGAATATTTCCGCGCCAAGTTGCTGGCATGGAAGGACGAGATTCTTCGCGAATCGAAGGTGACGTTGCAGACTCTTCAAGAAGAAAACGTCAACCTTCCCGACCTTGCCGATCGCGCGTCATCGGAGACCGACCGCGCTGTCGAATTGCGCGCCCGTGACCGCCAGAGAAAGCTGATCTCGAAAATCGACGCCGCCTTGCAGCGGATCGAGGATAACACCTACGGCTATTGCGAGGAAACAGGCGAGCCGATTTCGTTGAAGCGGCTCGAGGCGCGCCCGATCGCGACGCTTTCCGTCGAAGCCCAGGAGCGTCACGAAAAGCGGGAAAAGATCTATCGGGACGAGTAAGGCGGCTGCGCCGACGCTTTGGCGCGGGGTCGCGCCAGAGCCTTTCCGTTTCTGATGGAACAAGTTTATCGGCGCCGGCAGTTCACCGGCGGTCCGTTATCCGAATATCTTCCGCTGCTCATCGCTCAGGCCAGCCAGCACCTCTCTCGCCTGGCTGTAGCCGGCGGCGACCACCTCTTCGAAGCGGCTCCAGTCGAGCAGGCGGCCGTCGGTGATCCGCGGCCGGAACAACAGGTCAGTGAACTTTCCCATCTCCTTCTGTTTGGAGATCGACGTGATGAAGGACGACCGCAGCATCGTCTCGGGCACGCTCGGCAGACGGTAGCGCCGCTTCGCGCGCGGCCTCAGCTTGTCGCGCAGCAAGGTGAGCGTCCCCGGAACGTGGTCAATGTCGAACAACTGCTCGCGGTCAACCGAGAGATCGACGCCGATGATGCGGCCGGCGCCGAACCGGGCCATCACGTCGACCGGGAAATTGTTGAACGTGCTGCCATCATACATCATGTGTCCATCGACGAAGACCGGCGGCAGCGCGCCGGGAATCGCATAGCTTGCGCCCACGTTGCGGGTAAGGTCGCCTCGCTGAAGGACAGCTTCGCTGCCGGTCGAAAAGTCTGACGCAATGGTGAAGAAGGTGGTCCAGCAATCCTCGCTGTCGATCGCATCCCGGCCGGTGGCATCGCGCACCGCTTGCATCATCGCGCTTCGCGTGCGCGCACCCTTGATCAGCGACACCAGCGGAATGAAGTTGTAGTCGCCGGTGACGTTGCCTCTCGGGTGTTCGAGGAACGCCTTTCGGACGGCGGCCGCGACTTCGTCCGCGCTGCGCCCGAGCGTCAGCACCATCCCCATGACCGCGCCGATCGAGCTGCCGCCCAGCATGTCGACGGGAATGCCTGCCTCTTCCAGCGCCTTGATGACGCCGACATGCGCGAAGCCGCGCGCGCCTCCGCCCGACAGCACGAGGCCGATGGCCCGTCCTGATACGATGCGAGCGAGGCGGCTCATGTCGGAGGGCAACTCCGGGCGAATGTGAAAGTGCCGCGCATCTGGCCGCGCGTTCAGCCAACGCGCGGTGCCGGTAGGGATTCTCGCATCAGTCCGGTGCAGCAGGATCAGCGTCTGCCGTGCGATCGAGATGGGGGCGGCCGGCGACAGGCACGCTTGCTCGACAGCCGAGAGGCCGGGATCGTGGCCGGCGTCGGCAAGCAGCAGCACCTCGTCGGCATGACGAAGGCAAAACCGGGTCCATGCTGTGTCGCCTCCGTCGGCGGCAAGGTACACCGCGCGACTCCGCGCCTCGATGTCGTCGATATAGCCGGCGAGCGCGTCGTTGCGCTGTCCCGGTGGATGGTTCTGAATGTCGAAGTGGCGGGCGACGTCATCGACGGTGACGATTGCCACGGGCCCGGCCTCAGCGGCTTGCGCGTTGCGCAGGCTTCGCGCGAAACCGGCCGCATCCGGCCCGGGCGTGATCGGCAGGATGCAGATGTTCACGGGCACCAGCGGCGCTTGCCGCTCGCGTTCGCGCTGGCGGAAACGTCGGATCACGACCCGCATCATCGACATCTCGATTTTCGGATGCTGAAGGATCGTCCGCTCGATCATCGCGCGCGTCACCTTGACCAGAAGCGTATCGCGCACCGCCACGACGGTTGCCGAGCGCGGCTCGCCGCTGAACAGCGCAAGCTCGCCTATGGTTTCACCTCGTCCGATCTCTCCGAGAATCTTTCGTGCGCCGGATTCGGTCTCCGAGAACGCGTGCAGCCGTCCCGACAGCACGAAGTACACGTCGTTACTGATGTCGCCCTGGCGCAGCAGGATCGTGCCGGAAACAAGATCGACATACTCGGCCTCGGAACGGATGGTGTGCAGGATCGCGGCGTTGTCGGACGCGAAGTAGTCGCGAAGCACGGTCTGGAGCAGCGCGTCGCGTTGCTGAAGATCGGGATCTGATTTCAATACCGCAACTCCTGTCGGTTCGGTTCAAGCATTGCATCCCGTTGCGGTAAAAGCTCCTGGAAATGATTTACGGCGTTCGTATGCCGGGGTCGCGGCAATATGGAGCGAATGCGAATCTGGAGTCCATTTCAACTGCGTTGAATCAGAATCGTCGCTTATCTTTCTGTCTGAGCATGATCTTTCTTCGAAAAACGGTTGCCTCTTTACGCTGGCTGGAGCGTTTTCGAGCGAAGCGGACACCGGTTCGCGTGAAGAAAACGCGCCAAAACAAAATCATGGAGCCGCTTCTGATTCTATCAGAGGCGGAAAGGCTCTAGTCGCGTCCGACCCAGCCGGGAAATCCCGGCGCGGTTGGGCTGTCGCCTTTCAGGCCGCTCGGCAGGGCGCCGGTGCCGATGGTTCCAGGCCGCGATGTGTTCGGCACGCCGGGCTGATTGATCACGCCGGTATCGACGAGCGGCAGCCGTGGAGGCGGCATCGGCGTTACGACAGGCGCCAAAGGCATGAACATGTAGACAGGGCGGTGCCGATGGCGCGCCTGCGCCGTATCGGACAAACCGATCAGGCAGGCGGCAACGGCAAGCAGGACGTGGACGGCGAGTTTCATGGACGCTCCCGCGATCTCCGATTGCGGAACATCATGGATATATAGCCATCGAGTTTGCCGCGCGCAGATCATTGTTCATCACATTCCGCTGTTCCTCAGCGAACGGTGCGTGATCTGTGCTCGTCAGATAGACACGGCCTCCGGCAGGGGAGCCGCCGGAGGCCGCATCCCCGACGGTGCGCGGCATCGCTGCGTGCATCGCCGGGTCGTCGCCGTCTCGCGCCTGGGTTCGCGATCCGGCGGGGAGCTTCGGGATCATGCTCTAGAATGGCAGCAGCACGTCCATGACCTGTTGACCATAGCGCGGCTGTTGAACGTCCATGATCTGGCCACGTCCGCCGTAGGCGATGCGGGCCTGCGCGATCTTGCTTGAATCGATGGTGTTGTCGCTTTGAATATCCTCGGGCCGCACGATGCCGGCGACGATCAGTTCGCGGATCTCGAAGTTGACGCGGATCTCCTGTCTGCCCTCGACCACGAGATTGCCGTTCGGCAGCACTTGCGTGACGACCGTGGCGACGCTGGTTTGCAGGTTCTCCTGACGTTGCACCAGGCCCTTGCCGTCGCTCAGCGATTCGGAATCGGTCGTCAGCAGCCGGCCGGGAAGAACCTTTTGCGCGGTCGCGCCCAGCAGCTTGGCGCCGGCGAAATCGTCAATGCCCGAATCGTCCTTGCTGACGCGGCTGCGCTGGGTCTGGTTGGCGATGTTGGCCCTGTCGGTAAAGTTCACGGTCACGGTCAGGAGGTCGCCGACCCGCGCCGCGCGCTGGTCCCTGAAGAACGCGCGTGAACCATTCCGCCACAGCGAGTTGGCGTTGTAGGACACCGTCTCCGGCTTCGGCATGGGCATCTGCACAGGTTTGTAACCGGGCTGCGTCGTCGGATTGTCGATCGCGGTCAGCTTGGGTGACTCGCCAATCTGCGACAGGCGATCGATCGAGGAGCAGCCGCTGGCGAGGCCGGCGGCCGCCAGCAACGTGCCGGTCAGAACGATGCGATTGAGGGACGCGAGCTTCAACATGAACGTTACTCGGCTTTCGAGGATGCGGGCGCGTTGCTCCCGGCGGAGACCGAGGCTGTCGCCTCCGCCGGCGGTTCGACGCTCGCCAGTCGGTGTGGGACGACCGGCGCGGGGGGCGACACCGACACCTGGCCTCGCCCGACCACCACGCCGGATATGGTGCGGTTCGATTGCAGGTTGAGAACGCTGACGACGTCACCTTCCGTGCCGGTCTCGGTCGCCTTGCCGCGCACGGTGAGATAGATCCCCGCGGTCTGATAGATCAGGGTCACCGCCTGGTCGCGTTGCACGAGGTCCGGCTTGGTGAGGTCGATGCCGTGCAGCGCCTGACCGGCGCGCATCTGCCGCCGCGTCTGCATCCCGACAATGTGGTCGCGGCTCGCCGCATTGTTGCCGACCTCGGCCCTGGGGCGACGCTCGATGACGATGTCGGAAGATTTCAGCAGCGTGTTGCGGTCGACGTCGCGAGCCAGCACGGCGGCTTCGACCGTCTCCACGGCTGTGCCGGTGAAGCGGAGGCGGGTTGGCGCCGCGGCGGAGTCGTTTCCGACTTCAAGCGTGACATCAAAGCGGCCGCTGCGCGGATCGAACCGGGTGACCACCGGAGTGATCGCGCCATTGTTCGCGGCATCGAGATGGATCGCCTTGAGGTCTTTATCGAAAGTCAGCAGCATATCCCTGGCGTCGCCAAGCCCGTTGCGGTGTTCGAGCGCGACCGCGATCTGCAGTTCGACGTCGTCGGGATCGAGGGTTCGTGCCAGCCGCGTCACCGCGACGCTGCTGATGCCGTGAGTCTCGACGCCGATCACCTGATGCGCGCGGAGAACGTCGAGCAGCCGGGCGGCCGGCAGGGTGCCGGTGGTGCCGGGATCGGGAGCGCGATAGATCGCGATCTGCGCTGCGTCGCCGGCGTTATCGACGAGGTCGCCGATCCGCACCATCTCGTCCGTAATGTCGACACGGCCGCGAAGCACGGGAGCCGGAACGGCGGCGGCGGTCTGGAACGCGCTTGCAAGATCGGCGCGGCGCGCAGCCGCGTCGTTGCCCGCCAGCACCGGGGCGGACGCCGTCAGCAACAGGCCGGCGACGAGGAGGGGGCGGACGGCCATGATCAGCCTCGCTTCTTTTTGACCGAGCATGATCTTGTCCAGCCGGTTTTCACTTTTCGGGCCATGCTCTAGCGGAACAGCGCGGCTGCGGATTGCAGCATCTGATCGGCGGCGCTGATGACCTTGGCGTTCATCTCGTAGGCGCGTTGGGCGGCAATCAGGTCGGAGATTTCCGACACCACCTCGACATTGGCCTGCTCAAGGTTCGACTGCTGCATGTCGCCGAAGCCGTCGAGATTGGCGATGCCGTCCTGGAAAGGACCGGAGGCGGGCGTCTCCTTGAAGTTGTTGTCGCCGACCGGCTGCAGGCCCGCCTTGTTGATGAAGCGGGTGAGGCCGATCTGGCCGAGCACGGTCGGAGTGGTCTGCCCCGGCAGCGTCACCGAGACCTGGCCCTGCGCGTTGATGGTGATGCCCGCGGAGTTTTGCGGGATCGTGATCGTCGGCTGCACCGGATTGCCCTGCGCATTGACGATGCGGCCCATGTTGTCCATCTGGAACGTGCCGTCGCGCGTGTACTGAAAGGTGCCGTCCGGCATCTGGATCTTGAAGAAGCCTTCGCCGCGAATGGCGATGTCGAGATCGTTACCGGTCTGCGACAGCGTGCCTTGACTCATCTGCCGCGGCGTTCCGACAGTTTTCACGCCGCCGCCGAGATCGATGCCGACGGGCATTATCGTGCCCTGGGTTGACGCCTGAGCGCCGACGCGGCGGACGTGATCGTAGATCAGGTCCTGAAACGCGGCCCGTTGCTTCTTGTAACCGGTGGTGCGCAGGTTCGCGATGTTGTTGGAGATGACCTGGACGTTCAGTTCCTGGGCCGCCATTCCGGTCGCGGCGGTGTAAAGAGCGCGCATGATCTGGAATCCTTATGCCGGTACGTCGGCGAGTTTTTCGATGGCGGATCGTTGCAGGTCGCTTTGCTGCTGCAATAGCGTCGCCATCTGCGTGTAGGCGCGGGACACCTCGACCAGTCGGCTCATCTCGGTCACCGCATTGACGTTGGAACGCTCGATGAACCCCTGATTGATCCGCGCCTGCGTATCCTGCCGGGCGAAGTTGCCTTCGCCCGCGGCGTAGAGGTTGGAGCCTTCCTTGACCAGCCTTTGGACCTGCGGGAAGGAGACCAGCCGCAGCCTGCCGCGGATTGCGTTGGTCGCGTTGTTGATGCCCTCGATCACGGTTATGGTGCCGTCATTGGAGATCGTGATGTTGCGGTCGGTCTGCTGAAACCTGATCGGGCCGTTGGAGCCGAGCACCGGATGGCCGCCGGCCGTCACCAACTGTCCCTGCGCATTGATCTGCAATCCGCCGTCGCGCGTGTAGCGCTCGCCGTTCGGCGTCTGCACCACCAGGAACGCATCGCCATCGATGGCCACATCGAGCGGGTTCTTGGTCTGCTCGGTCGGGCCCCCGGCGAAGTCGTGGAAGGTGGCGCGGTCCTGGACGAAGCTCAAGCGGCGGTCGCGGCCGACGAAGTTGTCTTCGTGCGCGCCCGGCATCAGATACTCGTTGAACAGCGACTGGTCGGCCTTGTAGCCGTTGGTGGTGACGTTCGCGACGTTGTTCGCAATGACATCCATCTGCCGTTCGAGCATCATCTGCCGCGACAGTCCGATGAGGAGGGTGTTCTCCATCGGTGGTTCTCCCCTTGGAGATCTGTCTGAGGCAGCTCTCCCAAGCCGCCGCACCGGATCGATCGAACCTTCAGGCTCTCCCAAGCCTTCAGTTCGGGGAAAGGGGTAGCGAAATGCGTGCCACCTCCGGAAGATGTTTATTATCAGTTGTTTACTGAAGATGGTTCCGGAGAAAGGCCGGCAATTAAGGTGCTGTTGACCATATCGGCCCGGCAAAATCTTCCTGGTCATGGTTAAAAGAAAGGTTCCGTTAACCATTGCGGACCTAGTGTGGCAGCCCAGAAGTTCTCCGTATTTTTCGCGCGGGGAGGCGACGAACTTCGGATCTGGAATGCGAGTGTCAAGGCAATAGGGCGCGTGTGCGCCGGCAGCATCTGTTCTGCGTATCCAGCCTGCTCGGCGGCATCGGACCGACCCTGGGTGAAAGGGCGAGCTGACGATGGCGGAGAATGATCAGACGGGAAAAGCGGCGGATGGAAACGCGCCGCCGGTCAGGAAAAGGTTCAAGCTGATCGCCGCGATCGGCGCTGCTGCGTTGCTCCTCGTCACCGGCGGAAGCATCTGGTTCTTCATGTTCCACCATTCCGGCGGCGAACAGCACGCCGCCGCGCCGCCGCCGAAGCCGCCTTCCTTCGTCGATGTCCCGGACATGCTGGTCAACCTGGTGGGCGCGCCCGGCGAGCGGGTGCAATATTTGAAGCTGAAGCTCGTCCTTGAGGTGAAGGAGGAGCCGCAGGTCGAGAAGATCAGGCCGGCGATGCCGCGCGTCACCGATCTGTTTCAGACTTACATGCGCGAACTGCGTCCGAGCGATCTCAACGGGTCAGCGGGGCTGTTTCGCCTGAAGGAAGAACTGACCAGACGGGTGAACGCGGTGCTCTCGCCCGATCATGTCAACGCGGTGCTGTTCAAGGAAGTCGTCATCCAGTGAGGCGTGCCGGCATCTTTCGGTTTTCCGAAGTTCGTTTGAAGGGTACGGGGCGCTGGCGTTGTTCGGCGAAGTGAATGACCTGTTCGCCGCAAGAATGCGCGAGCGGACAATCGTTTCCGGAGCATGATTCCGAAAAGTGGAAGCCGGTTTTCAGAGAAGATGATGCTCGATCAGAAAGTTGAGGCCGGAGTCTGATTCAACGCAGTTGAATCGCGCTCTTGCGCCGGAATGGGATCATGGCGAACGACAGCGATCAGATCGATCAGGATGCAATCGCAGCCCAGTGGGAAGCCTCGCTCGACTCGGAGGATCCTGCCGAAGCCGCGAAGTCCGCTGCCGCCAATGAACTCACGGGCGCGATGGCGGAGCAATGGGCCGCCATGGTCGACGACGGCGGCCGTGATTTCGGCAGCGGCAAGAACAGCGGCGAGCGGGTTCTGTCGCAGGAGGAAATCGACAGCCTGCTCGGCTTCAGCGTCGGCGAGATCAACCTCGACGACCATTCGGGCATCCGGGCAATCATCGACTCGGCAATGGTGTCGTATGAGCGCCTGCCGATGCTGGAGATCGTGTTCGATCGTCTGGTGCGGCTCATGACGACCTCCTTGCGTAATTTCACCTCCGACAACGTCGAGGTCTCGCTTGACCGCATCACCTCGGTTCGCTTCGGCGACTATCTGAATTCGATACCCCTGCCGGCGGTGCTCAGCGTGTTCAAGGCCGAGGAGTGGGAGAATTTCGGACTGGCGATGGTGGACTCCAGCCTGATCTATTCCATGATCGACGTTTTGCTGGGGGGGCGTCGGGGGCAGTCATCGCTCCGCATCGAAGGGCGGCCCTATACGACGATCGAGACCAATCTGGTGAAGCGGCTGGTGGAGGTCGTGCTGGCCGACGCCGAGCAGGCGTTCCGGCCGCTCTCGCCGGTATCGTTCTCGATCGACCGTCTCGAAACCAATCCGCGGTTCGCGGCGATCACCCGCCCGGCCAATGCGGCGATCCTGGTGCGGCTGCGGATCGACATGGAAGATCGCGGCGGCACCATCGAACTGCTGCTTCCCTACGCCACCATTGAGCCGATCCGCAACGTCCTGTTGCAGATGTTCATGGGTGAAAAGTTCGGCCGTGATCCGATCTGGGAAAGCCACCTCGCCACCGAGATCGCGCAGGCGCAGATCGCCGTCGACGCCGTTTTGTACGAGGCCGAAATTCCGCTCAGGCAACTCATGACCCTGAAGGTCGGCGATACCCTCCCGCTTGAAATGCGTCCCGATGCGTCGGTGGCGGTTCGGTGCGGCAGCGTTACGCTCACCGAGGGCCGCATGGGGCGGGTCGGCGACCGCGTCGCCATTCGCGTATCGCGGCATTTGCGCAAACCAAGCACGACATTCGCCATGTTCGAGAGAGCGGACGAGCAGACCAAGATGATGGAGGCCCAATGAACCACTCTTTCGGACTAGCGATCGAGAGTCTTGTCGCGGTTCTTCTCGTTCTGACCATCGGTTACTGCATGCTGCTGAACAAGCGGCTGAAGCGGCTGAGGGCGGATGAACAGTCGTTGAAGGCGACGATCAGCGAACTGATCACGGCGACGGAGATCGCCGAGCGCGCCATCGGCGGACTGAAGCACACCGTGCGCGACGTCAACGACAATCTCGGCAACCAGATTGCGTCGGCGACCGATCTGTCACGTCAGTTGGCGAAGCAATTGTCGGAGGGCGACGCCGTCATGCGACGGCTGTCCAGGATCGCGCTTGCGGCACGCCCACCGGCGGCTCCGGAGCCGGAGCCCGTGACGAGCGATGCCCGCTCCGTCGCAGCCGCGGCGCGTGCATTTTCGGAACGCAGAAGGGCAAACGGCCTCGCCGCATGAGTGCTTTCAGGGACATCCGGGTCATTCCCGTCGTCGTGGTTGCGATCTTCGGCCTTGCGGTGCTCAAGGTCGCGGGGCTCGTGATCGACGGCGGCTATGTCTTCGATGTGCAGCCGGCTGCGGCCGGCCAGTCATGGGCGCAGGAGAACCTGAACTTTCCGGGACGGGCTCCGGATGCGGGCGACATCACCGGATCTGTCGAGGCGAAGAAAGGCGACGCCCACAAGGACGATGCCGCGAAATATGAAGCGAAGAACGAGGAAGCCAGGCCCGCGGTCGGAACGCCGGAAACAGCGAAGGCGGGTGCGATCACCCTCCCTGAGCCGGGCCAGACTGTCTCGCCATCGGAGCGGGCCATTCTTGAGCGTCTTCAAAGCCGGCGAGAAGAGCTCGAAGCGCGCGCCCGGGAAATTGACATTCGTGAAAGTCTTTTGAAGGCCGCTGAGCAGCGTATCCAGGGCCGCGTCGAGCAGATGAAGGGCATCGAGGCGCGGATCGCGACCGCGACCGCGGAAAAGAACGATGCCGAGATCGCACGCTTCAAGGGTCTTGTGACGATGTACGAGAACATGAAGCCGAAGGAGGCGGCCAAGGTGTTTGACCGGCTGGAAATGCCGGTCCTGTTCGAGATCGCCTCGAAGATCGCCCCGCGCAAGATGTCCGACATTCTCGGGCAGATGTCGCCGGAGGCTGCGGAGCGATTGACGGTTGAGCTGGCGCGCCGTGCTAGCGGCGGCACGACCTCTGCCTCCAATCTTCCGAAGATCGAGGGCAGGCCGACGCCGCAGGGGCGCAATTAGTATCCTTGTTTAACAGCCCCTTAATGTCGCGCTCCTAGTGTTCGGTCTTACCGGTGCGCGAAGCGTCCGGTTCTGGATTCGAGTCGAGAGACGATTTGAGGATGGCGCGGACGACTGCCGCTCGATGTTGGTCGCAAGCGCGCGCTTGCGCGCGGTGGTTTCGACGCGGCCTTATTCCGACGCTCGCAACGGCCGTTCTGCTGCTCACCGCGGCGTTTCCCGATGCAAGCCGCGCGCAGGCGGTCCGCGGCGAGGCGAGCCTTTCAGCTTCGGACGGTTTTGCGCGCCTCGCCCTCAAGCTCAATGATGATGTCGACTCCGAGGTGACGGTGGCGGGCGCCGTTCTTGTGATCCGATTCAAGCGGCCGGTGGATATTCCCGTCGACAGGATCTCGGTCGCGGTGCCGGATTATGTCGCTTCGGCGCGCCGCGATCCGGACGGTTCGGCCATTCGTCTGGCGCTGGCGCGCAACGTCACGGTCAACACGATGACCGCCGGCGAGCGCGTATTCATCGATCTGATGCCTGACGGGTGGAAGGGTCCGCCGCCGGGATTGCCGCAGGAGGTGGTTCGGGAACTGGCGGAACGCGCCCGCGCGGCGGAGCGCGCCTTGCGCGAACAGCGCAGCTTAGAGGCGGCGAAGAAGCGGCCGCCGGTTCGCGTGCGCGCTTCAGTGCAGCCGACTTTCGTGCGCTATGTTTTCGAGTTGCCCGACGGCTCCGGCGTATCTTCCGCACTCAACGAACAGAAGCTTGTGCTGCTGTTCAGGCCGGCGCTGACGTTCGATCTGGCGGATGCGAAGCTGATGGCGCCGGCCAATGTCGAGCAGATCGCGCAGAAGGTCGAAGGTGAGGGCTCGCGGATCGACGTCAAACTGATCGGCGATGTCGATGTGCATTCGTTTCGCGAGGAGAAAAACTATATCGTCGATATCGGCTTTCAGCAGACCGGCAAACCGGTGCTGCCGGCGTCGCTCGCATCAACCGAGGCGCGGCCGCAGGCCGATGCCGCCGGAAACGGAAAGGCGGTGGCTGAAACGCCGCCAGCCTCGCAGGCGGTTGCGGAGCAGGCCGGACTGGCGGCCAAACCTCCGACGGCTGATGTCAAACCCGCGCCGGCGGTAAGGAAGTCCGAAGCCGCGCCCGTCGCCGTGACTCCCGCGCCTGTTCAGCCCCGGATCGAAAAGCCGGTTGCGGCCGAAGCGCCGTCCGCGCCGATATCCGAGACCGCCGCTTCAAAGGAAAACGCTTCGGAACCGAAGCCTGCCGATGACAAACAGACCAATACTTCCGTCAAGCAGGAGTCGGCGAATGCTGCCGCGGTGTCGGAGCCCGCGGCTGCTCCGGCATCGAGCGAGAGGGTCGCGAATGGCGCAGTGACCCTCAACGTTGAGAGACGTACCGAAGGCTTTCGTCTGAGGTTCGGTTTCGGCGCGCCGGCGCCGGCGGCGCTGTTTCGGCGAGCCGATACGGTGTGGCTGCTGTTCGACTCGAAGCAGCCGATCGATATCGACGCCATCCGGAAGGAAGGCGGGTCGCTCATCACCGACATCGATCGTCATCCACTGGACAACGGACAGGCCGTTCGTATCCGCCTGACGCGCCCGCAACTGGCTTCGCTTGCGCCCGCGGACACGGAAGGGTCAACATCCGCCGAAGCGGGCCGGAACTGGATCCTGACCTTTGCGGATGCCGTGCAACAACCGTCGCACGCGCTCTCCGCGCAGCGCAATGTCGTCGATCGGGCTCACGCCAGCGTCACCGTGCCGCTCGTAGGCGCGGGCAGGCTGCACCGGATCGCCGATCCCGACACGGGCAACACCCTGATGGTCGTGACCGCGCTGCCGCCGGCGCGCGGCTTGATCAGGCGTCAGCAGTTCGTGGAGTTCTCGCTGGGCGAGTCGATCCATGGCGTCGTGATCGAACCGAAATCCGACGATATCGCCGTCGAGGTCGCTTCCGACAAAGTTACGGTGACCCGGCAGGGTGGTCTTACCCTGTCGGCGGCCAATGCCGTCCCGGGGCGCGCGGCGGCCGCGGCACAGCCGATCTTCGATGTCGGGCAATGGCAGAACGATAGCAAAGCCGATTTCCTTGAACGGCTCGATAAGCTGGTCGATGCCGCGTCAACGGCGGACGACGATGACGCGCGCGCCGCGGCGCGGATCGATCTCGCCCGGTTCTACATGGCGCGCGGATTCCATCACGAAGCAAGGGCGGTTCTCGACCTCGCATTGTCCGAAACGAATCCCGGTCAGCAGGATCCTGTTTTGCTGATCATCCATTCGGTCGCAAGTTCGCTGACGAACTATACAGCGTCGGCCATGCGGGATCTCGCCAATCCGGCGATCGGAGCGAATTACGACTCGGAGCTTTGGAAGGCGCTTGCACTCGCGCGGCAGCAGAAGTGGGCGAAGGCGCGGGAGAAGTTCAAGAACGCCCAGTTCGCCATATCGGTGCTGCCGGTCGATCTGCAGCGCCTGATTGTCACCGCGGCGATGCGGGCCTCGCTGGAGGTCGGGGATTTTTCCGGCGTCGCTTCGTACAGCAGCGACATCGACGCCCTCGGCATTCCTGACGAGTTTAAGCCCCGGATTGCGGTGATGCGCGCGCGGCTGTCCGAGGCGCTCGGGCGCGAGAAGGAGGCGCTTGCCCAGTACAGGGAGGTGATGGCCTCATCCGACCGCGAAGCCGCGACCGAAGCGCGGATACACGGCATCGCGTTGAGACAGAAGCGCAAGGAGATCAAGCCGGAGGATGCGCTGCGTGATCTCGAAACGCTGTCGGTGATGTGGCGCGGCGACAGGCTGGAAGTGCAGACGCTGAAAATGCTGATGGCGCTCTACATCGACGCCAGCCGTTATGCGGAGGCGCTGGCTGTTTCAAGAACGGCCACGCGGCTGGAGCCGGATTCCGCGGTGTCACGCCAGATTCAGGATGACGCATCGGCACTGTTCGTCAGACTCTTTCTCAGCACCAAAGGCGACAATCTTCCGCCGGTCGATGCGCTGGCGATGTTCTATGATTTTCGCGACTTGACGCCGATCGGCCGTCGCGGCGACGAGATGATCCGGCGGCTCGCCGATCGTCTGGTTGCCTTCGATCTGCTCGATCAGGCGGGCGAGCTGCTGCAGTATCAGGTTGATCATCGCCTGGAGGGCGCGGCGCGCGCGCAGGTCGCTGCCCGGTTGGCGACGGTCTACCTGATGAACCGCAAGCCGGACCGGGCGATCGCCGCGCTGCGCACGACGCGGATCGCTGATCTCGCCGGTGCGCTACGCCAGCAGCGTCTGCTGCTCGAGGCGCGCGCGCAGAGCGACATCGGCCGCCGCGATCTCGCCCTCGACATCATCTCCAATCTCGACGGACGCGAGGCCATACGATTACGGTCCGATATCTACTGGGCGTCACGGCGTTGGCGCGAAGCGTCCGAACAGATCGAGCTTTACTACGGTGAGCGCTGGCGTGATTTCACCCCCCTGACCCAGGCGGAGAAGAGCGACATCATCCGCGCGGTGATCGGCTACGCTCTCTCCGAGGACGCGCTCGGGCTTGCGCGCTTCCGCGAAAAGTACGCGCCGCTGATGAACGGCGACGCCGATAAACTTGCTTTCGATACCGCGAGCAAGCCGGCGGCGGGCAACAGCGCCGAATTCGAACAGATCGCGAGGATGGCGGCGAAGGTGGATACGCTGAGCGGTTTCTTGCGCGAAATGAACTCGCGTTTTCCCGGTGCGCCGGCGAATAGGATGCTGTCGCCGGAAGAATCGGGAGCAGATCCATCTCCGACCGGCGCGTTGCCGCAGATCGTCGACTCGATGCGCGCGGAAGCATCACGCTGACTCGATCGTTTGTTGTTGCCATCAGTGCGGACGGGATATCGATCGCTAGAGCGGCCGCCGGTCAAATGGAATCAGCGCCGCCGCTCCAGTTAATTGATTGAGCATCGGATTTATCCCGAAACCGGTTCCCACTTTCGGGTCCGATGCTCTAGCGAGCGCGCTCCTGTGAGAAGACAATGATAACCTGCATCAGGTTTGTCTTTGATCGAGACATCAAAGCGAGATCGCAAGGTGGTACATAATTCTGAGAATCCGCCTTCAAGCGCTCAGGATTTTCTTTCCGCACGGACGTTCGAGTCATGAGCATACTTATGTTTTGTCTCATGCTGTCCGCGTGTTGACACCCGACAACCTCGGCATATACCGATATCTATATCGAGGCTTTGAGGTGGACCCGCTTGGTGAGACAGTTTGGCGGCCTGGCTAAGGTGGATCGGGTTCGTTTCTACGCCGCCAATTGCTCCGTCATTTCCGCCATAGCATGGACTTCGTCGGGCGTCCTGCCGGCGAAGGTCGAGTGCGGGCGTCGCCGGTTGTAATAGTCTATCCAGGAGCCGATGCCGCAGCGGGCTTGGCTTCCCGTTTCGAATGTGCTGAGGAAGACGCACTCATATTTGAGGCTGCGCCACAGTCGTTCGATGAAGACGTTGTCCATCCAGCGGCCGCGCCCGTCCATGGAGATGCGGATGCCGGCATCCTTCAGCGTCGTCGTGAAGGCGAAGCTAGTGAACTGCGAGCCTTGGTCGGTGTTGAAGATGTCGGGCCTGCCATGGCAGGCGATCGCCTCTTCGAGAGCGGCAACACAGAAGTCGGCATCCATCGTGTTCGACAACCGCCAGGCCAGGACCTTGCGGCTGAACCAGTCCATGATGGCCACGAGGTAAAGGAAGCCGCGCCGCATCGGGATATAGGTCACATCGGCACACCAAACGTGATCCGGCCGCTCGATCGCCAGGTGCCGCAGCAGGTAGGGATAGATGCGATGCTGCGGATGCGGCTCGCTGGTTCTCGGCGCCTGGTAGATCGGCGACAGACCGATCTTGCGCATCAGCCGCCGGACCCGCTTGCGACCCACGCACCAGCCCTGACGCCGCAGATGCCGGGCCATCTGCCGGGAGCCATACCAGGGCGTCTCCATGAAGGCCTCGTCGATGGTGCGCATCAGTTCGAGGTTCTCGGGCGTCTCGCCGGCGGGCTGTCGGTAGAACGACGCCCGCGAGATCGAGACCAGTTCGCACTGGCGGCGGATCGAGAGCCGGTTGTGATCGGGGTCAATCATCATTCTCCTCCGATCCAGGCTCAGCGATCGAAGGCCTTGGCCAAAAAATCCCGCTCAACGACAAGCTGGCCAATCTTGGCGTGCAGCTTGGTCACCTCGGCTTCCCGGCCGACCTGCGCATCAGCAGCCTTGTCGTCGAACGTCTTGGCCAGGTTCTCGATGGCCTGCCGTTTCCACTGCGTAATCTGGTTCGGATGAAGCTGGTGCTTTGTCGCCAGTTCCGAAATCGTCCGCTCGCCACGGATCGCCTCAAGCGCAACCTTGGCCTTGAACTCAGCCGTAAATCGTCTGCGTGTCTTCATACCGGATCGTCCTTTTCATCGGGCGATCCACCTTATGCCCCTGTCTCAGAAACCGGCACCACCTCACTGTTGGATGCTCGAAGCTACTTCCAGAAGAATAACTCGGTGGTCTCCGCCCTGGACGTGAATGCTTTCGAGCTTACGCAGGCTTATCTCAACTTCGATCTCTCCGACGTCACAGGCGATGGATCGAAGAGCAGCGTCACCGCCGGTCGCTTCACGAAAGACGTCGGCTCGCGTCGTTATATGTCGCGTCAGCAGTATCGTAACAACACCAACGCCTACACTGGTGTTTCCTACGACTGGAAGGGTGCGAATAAGGACCGCTGGACGGTGTTCTGGACCATGCCGCACATCCGGTTGCCTGATGATGCGCAGGGCGTTCGCGATAACGCGGTCGAGTATGACCGGGAGAGTCCGGATCTTCAGTTTTACGGCAGCTCCTATACCTTTGCTGATGTATTCGGCGGATCGCTGGAGCTCTTTGGCTACGGTCTGTACGAACAGGATTCAGGGATGAGCCTGCTGAACTCGATGCAGACCCGTAACCGCCGGCTGTTCACCCCAGGCGCCCGGCTGTTTCGGGGCGCGAAGCCCGGGAAGTTCGATTATGAATTCGAGGGTGTTTATCAGGCGGGTCTGGCCCGGGCGACGACCGCCGTCACCGACACGCGCGACCTTGATGTTTCAGCCTATTTCGTTCATGCGGAGACAGGTTACACGTTTGCTGTGCCGTGGCTCCCACGGCTGTCGCTGATATACGATCACGCCAGTGGCGACAACGGCAACCCCTCCACCTTCAACCGTTTCGACAGCCTGTTCGGCGTTCGCCGTGAATACAATGCGCCGAGTCTGTACGGGCCGATGACGCGGGCAAATCTGATCACGTCGGCTGTGCGCCTTTACGTCACGCCGAGCTCGATCTGGGATGCGTTCGTTACATACCGTGCGATCTGGCTGGATAGCGCCACCGACGTCTTCGGCGCGACCAAGTTGCGCGATCGCTCCGGCCAATCCGGTCGCTTCGCCGGCCACCAGATCGAGGCTCGCTTGCGATATTGGCTCGTTCCCGATGCCATGCTGCTCGAAACAGGAGCTGCCTATCTGTTCAAAGGCAGATTTCTGCACGATGCCCCCAACGCGCCCGATGGAGGTGACACGGTCTACGGCTATCTCGCGACACAGATCTTCTTTTAGAGCGTTTTCTTTTCGAGAACCGGTATGAACGACTCCGATGGCATAGCTGACGGGTGGTCGGAGAGGGGACCGCAGATGGTCTGCTTCATCCATGGCGTCCGAGAAAGCGTGCGATCAAGGTTCGGCATCAAGCCGCGGGCGCACGTACCGCTCAGGTTCCGTAGCTCTGCACCAGACTGCCGGCCACCAGGGCCCAGCCATCGACCAGTACAAAGAAGATCAGCTTGAACGGTAACGAGACGACGACGGGCGGCAGCATCATCATGCCCATCGACATCAGGACCGACGCCACC
The DNA here is from genome assembly GCF_047824785.1 of Nitrobacter sp. TKz-YC01. Taxonomy (GTDB): domain Bacteria; phylum Pseudomonadota; class Alphaproteobacteria; order Rhizobiales; family Xanthobacteraceae; genus Nitrobacter. The sequence continues at coordinate 1,503,854 of NZ_CP181167.1, forward strand.
ACGAGATCGATGATCAGGAATGGCAGGAACAGCAGGAACCCGATTTCGAAGGCGCGTTTCAATTCGGAGATCATGAAGGCCGGCATCAGGATGCGTAGCGAAAGATCGGCGGGCGTAGCCGGCGGCGGCTCGCCGGACAGGTCCATGAACAGCTTGAGGTCCTGTTCCCGCACGTTCTTCTGCATGAAGCCGCGCAGCGGAACGGACGCGCGCTGCAGCGCCTCCTCAACCGTGGTCTCGTTGGCGACCAGCGGCTTGATGCCCTCGTCGTAGGATTTCTGCAGCGTCGGTCCCATCACGAAGGCGGTGAGGAACATCGCAAGCGCGATGATGACGGAGTTGGGCGGCGCGGTCGCCGTGCCCAGCGCGGTGCGCAGCAGCGACAGCACCACCACGATGCGCGTGAACGACGTCATCATGATCAGGATCGACGGCGCGATCGACAGGACGGTAAGCAGCGCGATCAGCTGGATCGCACGCTCGGTGACGCCGCCATTGCCGGCGCCGCCGAGATTGATGCTGATATCCTGCGCGAACGCCGGATCGGTGAGCGATCCGGCGGTGATCAGAATGAGAAGGAATGAAACTCTACGCAGGTGGTTCGCCGCGCTCACGAAGGCGACTTCGCGCGCCCGAGCAGGGACGCCATCTCGTTCTCAAGATGCTCGAACCCGGACTTCGGACCGGGCGGCGCCACCGGTGGCGGTTCGCCCCGCGACAAGGCTGGAGACGAAAGTTCCGAGCCGCGCGGACGGGACGGGGGGTCGGAAGTGCCGGGCGCTGCGGGTGGAGATTTGCCGGCGCCCGTGGGACGCCGGAGCGCGGCTTCGAGACGTTCCGCCATCTCCGCGAGATTTTGATCCGCGTCCGACGCGGGAGGAAGCGGAGCTGGCGCCGGAGCCGGTGCCGGACGCGGCACCAACGGCTCCTGTCGGGCGGGACGGCTGCCGCGAATGTCGGTCCGGCTCATGGGCTCGGGGGTGAAATCCGCCAGCGGGTCGCTGCGGCGCTCGGCGGCGACCGGCCTGCGCACGGTATCGGCGAAGGCCGGGCGAGGGGCCGGGCGCGGCAGTTCCGGCTCCGGAGGCTCGGGATGATCGGGGGGAGTGGAACGCGTGCCATCGGACTCTGTCCATCCTGCCTCGGCCAGCGGCGGCAGCCTCGGCGCTTCACCGCCCGGCAGCGGGCGTTGCGGCGCCTGATCGCGTCCGGGAGCTGCACGCACGATGTTATGCTCGACGACGATGTCGGTTGGGCCGCCGATCATCAGCAGGTGCTCGACATTGTCCCGGCGCACCAGAACCAGCCGCCGGCGTCCGTCGACCGCTGCGGCATCGATCACCGCCAGACGGGGCATGCGTCCGCGATTGGCGTTGACGCCCAGACGATCTCCCGCGAATCGCCGCACGAGCCATGCAGCCCCGGCGATCAGCGCCAGGACCACAATGAATGCGATGACGAATGTGACTGCCTGCATGTTGTGCCCCTGACAGAAAGCGCCTTATTTTCCAGCTTTGGATCGTTGAACGCCTTCCGGCATCCCTCCCGTGACAATCAAATCGCTAAGATCGGGACCGTCACGATCGAGCCTTGGCCCAGTCTGTTAATCCCGCCCGGCAAGAGTTGCCGCTGACCACCTTGAATAAACCCTTAATAACCTATGAATCGACCAGACCAAAACAACTTCTGCGCGTTGCGCGTTCCGGTTAACAAGGGTGGTTAACGCATTGGTGGTGAGTAATCCGCCGAATGGAAGATCCGGCGAGCGCGCCTGAGGGAAAAGCCGGCTCGGGCGGGAACCGCCAGCCTTCCCGTCATTAACCCGCCGTTAACCATAAGGAAGGCAAATTCTGCCTACCTCGGCGGCGCACCGTCCCGAGGCCGGAGCAAGGACGCCCGTGCCCCTCAACGATATTTCCGCCCTGGCGGCGCTGCGCACCCGGATGCAGTGGCATCAGGAGCGCCAGCGTGTTCTGGCCGAAAACATCGCCAACTCCGATACGCCGAACTTCAGGCCGCACGATCTCGTGGAACCGGCATTCGACGCGCAAGGCGGCAATGCCTCGAGCGGCGTGACGCTGGCGATGACCCGCACCACGTCAGGCCAGAGCATAGCCGGTGTCGGGGCGTCCGCGCATTTCGGACAGAATGGCAATGGCGGCTTTCAGACCCGTCCGGCCGGCAACGCCGTCAGCCTTGAGGATCAGATGCTCCAGGTGTCGGCCAACCAGATGGACTATTCCGCCGCGGCCTCGCTTTACAGCCGCAGCCTGCGGCTTCTGAAGATGGCTGCCGGCAAGGCGTGACGCAGGGCTGAACGGGAGGATATCGCATCATGGCAGACAACAGCGCCGACTTCATGAGATCGATGGGCATCGCGACTTCCGGCCTGCGAGCGCAGGCGGGAAGGATGCGGGTGATCTCGGAAAACATCGCCAACGCCAACTCAACCGCGCAAGCGCCGGGCGGCGATCCGTACCGTCGCAAGGTGCCGACCTTTTCTTCCGCCCTCGATCGTGCGCTCGATGCGAAAGTGGTGACGCTCGGCCGGGTGAGGCCCGACATGTCGACGTTCCGCGTCAAGCACGAGCCCGGTAATCCGGCCGCGGACACCAGCGGCAACGTCAAGTATCCGAACGTCAATCCGCTGGTGGAGATGACTGACATGCGCGACGCGCAGCGGTCCTACGAAGCGAATCTCAACATCATCAGCGCAACACGCCGGATGATCCAGCGCACACTCGATATCCTCAAGTCCTGATCGGAGAACCTGCCATGGCATCGCCAACAGTCGCAGCAAACGCCTATGCGAGCCTCGCGAGGATGATGGATTCCGGCGCCGTCGCCGGCAAGGCGCCGGGAGGCGATGGTCCCTCGTTCGGTGCGGTGCTGAAGGATGTGCTCGGCGGCGTCGTGGAAGCGGGACGGGCGTCCGACGCGCAGACCGTGGCGATGGCGTCCGGCAAGGCCAACCTGATGGACGTCGTGACGGCGGTCGCCGACACCGACGTCGCGGTGTCGACGCTGGTCTCGGTGCGCGACCGCGTCATTCAATCCTATGAAGACATCATGCGGATGCCGATCTGATTGATGCGCTTCCTTCCTTCATCTCTCCCTGCGGGCGGGGAGAAGGGGCCTGCATCGCCTCGCGGATGTGGTGTCATTCCTTGCCTGGCTGAAAAGAGGTGTGTCATGACCGGCGCTGAAACACTGGATGTCGCGCGCGACGCGATCTGGACCATCGTTCTGGTTTCCGGCCCATTGCTGGGCGTTGGCCTGATCGTCGGCGTCGCGATTTCGCTGGTGCAGGCACTGACGCAGATTCAGGAGCAGACGCTGGTGTTCGTACCGAAGATACTGGCGATCTTCGTGACGCTGGTTCTGGCGCTGCCGTTCATGGCCGATGCTCTGCACGCCGAAATGCTGCGGATTTCATCGCGAATCATCGGCGGTTGATGCACGGTGGCGCGAGATGCACATCGATATCTCGCTTCTTCCCGCGCTTGGCGCTGCCTTCATGCTGGTCTTTGCCCGCATCGGCGCGATGGTGATGCTGTTGCCCGGGTTCGGCGAGGGCTACATTCCGGTGCGGGTGAAACTCGCCATCGCCCTGCTTCTGACTTTCATCATCCTGCCGCTGCATCGCGCCGCCTATCACGTTGACATGCAGTCGGTCGCGCCGCTGGCGGTCCTGTTGGTGCATGAGATCATCATCGGCGTGGTGCTGGGCGCTACGGCGCGCGTCACGCTCGCGGCCCTGCATGTGGCGGGCTCGGTCATCGCACAGCAGCTCGGGCTTGGATTCGTCACGTCGGTGGATCCGACGCAGGGTCAGCAAGGCGCGTTGATGGGCAACTTCCTGACCCTGCTCGGGATCGCGCTGTTGTTCGCAACCGACACGCACTATCTGGTCATCGCCGCGCTGAATGACAGTTACAAGATATTCTCGCCGGGCGAACTGATGCCGAGCGGCGACGTGGCGGCGCTGGCGACGCGCGCGTTTGCCGGCGCTTTCAAGATCGGCCTGCAACTGTCGGCTCCGTTTCTGGTTTTCGGACTGGTCTTCAATATCGGGCTTGGCGTGCTCGCCCGGCTGATGCCGCAGATGCAGGTCTATTTCGTCGGCGTGCCGCTCTCGATTTTCATAGGCTTCATGATTTTCGCCGCCGTGCTGGCGTCCATGATGGGAACCTACATGGATTATCTGATCGGCGTGATGCAAGATTTGACGTCGCCGAACTGAGAACCCCGCGATGGCCGACGAGAGCGACGATACCGAGAAGACAGAAGACCCGACGCAAAAACGTCTCGACGATGCGCTCGAGCGCGGCGATGTCGCCAAGAGCCAGGAGGTCAACACCTGGTTCGTGATCGCGGGCGCGACGCTGGTGCTGTCCACGTTTTCAGGCTCGATCGGGAACGGATTCGAGCTGCCGTTGCGCAACCTGATCGCGAACTCTTGGCAGATCCGAACCGACGGACCCGGCCTTCTGGCGCTGGCCGAGCAGATCGGATATCGCCTTGCCGCCGCCCTCGGCGTGCCGCTGCTTCTGCTGATGATGGCCGCCGTTGCGGGCAATGTCATTCAGCACCGTTTCGTCTGGTCGGGCGAAACGCTCAAGCCGAAGCTCAGCAAGATTTCCATGCTGTCCGGCGCCAAGCGAATTTTCGGCAAACAGGCCGCCGCGAACTTCGCCAAGGGACTGTTCAAGGTGCTGGCGCTCGGCGCGGTCATGACGGCGGTGCTTTGGCCGGAACGCTCGCGGCTCGACGCGATGGTGCGGCTCGATCCGAACGCCCTTCTCGGAATCACGAAGAGCCTGACGCTGCAACTGCTCGGCGCCGTGATCGTGATGCTCGCGCTGGTCGCGATCGCGGACTACCTGTTTCAGTACCGGCAATGGTTCGAGCGCCAGAAGATGTCGCTGCGAGAGATGAAGGAAGAGTTCAAGCAGTCGGAGGGCGATCCGCATATCAAGGCCCGCATCAGGCAGTTGCGCCATGTCCGCATGAAGAAGCGCATGATGGCCGCTGTTCCGCAGGCCTCGGTGATCATCACCAATCCGACGCACTACTCGGTCGCCTTGTCGTACGAGCGCGGCATGTCGGCGCCGGTCTGCGTGGCGAAGGGCGTGGACAACATCGCGCTCAAGATCAGGGAAATCGCCCGCGAGCATGACATTCCGGTCGTCGAGAACGTGCCGCTGGCCCGCGCGCTGTATGCCGCTGTCGAAATCGACGACGAGATCCCGGTCGAGCACTATCACGCCGTGGCCGAAATCATCGGTTATATCATGGGCTTGAAGCGCGGTCTTTCGGGACGGCGGGTCTGAGGCCGGCCAGCGGGCAATGGGAACAGCATCGGGGCAGCGAAAATGGCGGGAAATGAACCCAATGAGGCGCTTGCGCTGCGGACCCCGATTCAGGCACTCAGAACCCGGCGCAAGCGCATTCCGCGCCCGCCGCGACAGGCTCCGCCGAATTCCATGACGCCAGATCCCGACATCGATTCACCGCAGGTCGGACAGGAGCCGGCGCGGCGGAGCGGCAGTATCCTCCTGGTTCTGCTGGTCGCGGGGGCGATCGTCACGGCCGCGGTGGCGTTCATGGCGCTGGGGCGCACCGAAGCCCAGCCTTATATTCTGGCGCTGTTGGCCTTGCTGGCGATGGTCGGCCTGTTCACGCTGTTCGCGTTCGCGGCCGGGATCGTCCGCTTCGCCGACCGCACGGTCGATGATCCGCTGATGCGTCCGATAGCGGACCACGCCTTCGACGGTATCGCCGTCACCGATTCCGGCGGGCACATCGTTTATGCCAACTCCGCTTATCTCACCCTGACGGGTGCTGCGTCGATGCAGGACGTGCGGCCGGTGGAGCGCGTGTTCATCGGCAACCCCGATGTTTCAGAAGCGGTGTTCCGACTTTTGAAGGCGGCGCGCGAGGGCAAGCGCCAGCAGGAAGAGGTGCGCGTCGCCGCCGCCGACGGCACCAACGGTCGCTGGCTGCGATTGCGGGTTCGTCCGCTCGCACAGGCGAAGCGGTACGCCAGATATGCCGTATGGTCGATCGCCGACATCACCCGCGATCGCGAGCGACAGGAAGATGTATTTCAGGAACTGCGCCATGCGATCGAATATCTCGATCATGCGCCGTGTGGATTCTTCTCCGTCAACCAGCCAGGCGATCTCGTCTACGTCAATGCCACGCTTGCCAATTGGCTGGATCACGATCTGGCGGAGATCGGCTCGGGTGGCCTGAAGCTGACCGACATCGTTTCGGGGGACGGCGCGGCTTTGCTGACGTCGATCGTCGCCGCGCCCGGCGAAGTCCGCACCGAGGTCTTCGATATCGATCTGCGGATGCGCAACGGCAAGACCATGCCGGCGCGCCTGTATCACAAGCTGGCCTTCGGCGCCGACGGCGCGCCGGGCCCGTCTCGGACGCTGGTGGTCAGCCGCGCCCGCGACGAGCGCGTCGATCCGCAGCGGGCGGCGGAAGTGCGCTTCATGCGCTTCTTCGACCACACGCCGATGGCGATCGCGACGGTCGACAAATCCGGCGCCGTCGGCCGCGCCAATGCAAGGTTTGCGAAACTCGCGCAAAGTCTTAGTCCGGGCGGCGCGGCCGCCAAGTCGATTCTAGCCGCTGTCAACGAGCGCGATCGTGGCCAGCTGAGCGTGGCCATTCACGCCGCGGCGGAAGGGCAGGGGGATATTCCGCCGGTCGAGGTGATGCTTGACGGCGCGCGCGAGCGATGGGGGCAGTTTTTTGTCACCGCGGTGGAGGACGATCACGATGCGGAAGCCGCGATCGTCTACATGCTCGAGACGACCGAGCGGCGCACGCTTGAGAGCCAGATCAATCAATCCCAGAAGATGGAGTCGGTCGGCCAGCTCGCCGGTGGCATCGCACACGATTTCAACAATGTGCTGTCCGCCATCATGATGGCGAACGACTTCCTGCTGAACGCGCACAAGCCGACCGATCCGTCTTTCCAGGACATCATGCAGATCAAGCAGAACGCCAACCGCGCCGCCGCCCTGGTGCGGCAGTTGCTGGCGTTCTCGCGGCGGCAGACCTTGCAGCCGAAGGTGCTCGATCTTGGCGACACCCTGAGCGACATCGGCATGTTGCTGAAACGTTTGATCGGCGAGAAGGTCACTTTCCCGGGCGTCGTTCACGGGCGAGATCTGTGGCCGGTCAAGGCCGACGTCTCGCAGTTCGAGCAGGTGATCGTCAATCTCGTGGTCAACGCGCGCGACGCCATGCCGGACGGCGGCAAGCTCGCGATCCGCACCGCCAACGTCGCGGCCGCGGAGGTCGCGACGTTCGGCCACAAGGGCTTGCCGGCCGCCGACTATGTGCTCGTCGAGATCAGCGACACCGGCACCGGCATTCCGCCCGACATCGTCGACAAGATTTTCGAACCGTTCTTTTCCACCAAGGAGGTGGGCAAGGGCACCGGGCTCGGCCTGTCCACGGTCTACGGCATCGTGAAGCAGACCGGCGGTTTCATCTACGTCGACTCCAGAACGGGCGAGGGCACGACGTTCCGAATCTTCCTGCCGCGCCACCATCCCCAGGCCGAGGCGTCGCCGGCGTCGCCCGGCGTTATCGGCGCGGCGAAGGAGCCGCCTTCCGCGGCCAAAGCGGCGAGCACCGATCTGACCGGGCAGGGAACTATTCTGCTGGTGGAAGACGAGGAAGGGCTGCGCTCGCTCAATGCGCGTGGCCTGCGTTCGCGCGGCTACAGCGTGGTCGAGGCATCCAACGGCATCGAAGCGCTGGAAGCGCTCGACGAGAAGGACGGCGCCGTCGATCTGGTGGTCTCCGATGTCGTTATGCCCGAAATGGACGGGCCTACGCTGTTGCGGAAAATGCGGGTGCGCAATCCCAATCTCAGGATCATTTTTGTGTCGGGTTACGCCGAAGAGGCGTTCGACAAAAGCCTGCCGGAAAACGAGCAGTTCGCTTTCCTGGCGAAGCCTTTCGCGCTCAGTGCGTTGGTTGCCAAGGTCAAGGAGACGATGACGGCGACGTAATTCTTAGGCGGCGGCGTTTCCACTCGTCAGGGCCGGCACAAGGCCGGGCATGACGAACTCCGAGGGACGGCGCTGCTGGTTAACGTAAGATGCTGATCTCTACCCGCCCGAACCATCGCCGCCGGTTACGCGCCGAAGCGGTGCCCTTCCGGACTGCACGCCGTCGGGGCGCGTGTTCGCCGGGACGGCGCGGGCGCGATGGCGTTCTTCGTGATAAAGGGCGGGACGATACTTCGCCCGCGCTTCCGTCATCGTGGCTCCGCGCCAGGCCGCCAGCATGATTCGGGCTGAGCGTTCACTGAGCACATCGTAGAGACGCGCCAGCCGATAGACCTCGGTGATGGAGGTGCCGATGGCCGGATCGAGAAACAGCAGGATCTGCTGGAAAATTCGTGAGGGGATACCGATGGCCTTGGCGGCGCACGCCAGCGGCTCACCGCCCGGATCCTTCACCACGCGTTCGGCGATCGCGGCGGGAAGCATCAAGGCTGCGCTGAGTTCGGTCGCGAAGTTTCCGATGTCGGACGCGAAGGCGGCCATGTGCAGGACCTCGATCGCGCGCGCGGCACGGGATGGATGAATGTGCGGCGATGGCCGCAGCGGCGCCGTGGACAGGTTGTGCAGGATCGATGCGCGATCCTTTGAGTTTGCGCTGAAGAACATATCGCTGATTTCGGCGGCGTCACGCGGTTCCATCGATAGCATCGCGACCGGACGATCTTTCGTCTCCGCGGGAGGAACCTTGAGCGGCGCGGCTTGTGGCGGCGGGCTGTCCGTCAGCGGATCAGCGGCGAACGCGCCGAGCCGCAGCTTGTTCATGATTGCCGCTGGCGTTCGCGGATAGATCGACAATCGGGCCCGCACGACGGCGCGGGTTGCGTCGTCGACATGATCGATCAGGCGCGAGGTCAGCTCGACGAAGTGCTGCTCCTCCTCGACGGTGTGCGTACTGGTCTGCACGTAAAGGTCGGTCAGGACCCGCAGCAGCGTAGGGCGGATGTCAACGCCGTCCCGGCGGGACAATGTCAACAACCCGTCGAAGCCGGGAAACATCGGAGGTGTGGTCATGTCGGCTTACGCTTACGGGGAAACTGTTCGTCTCAACCTAGCGCGACCGCTTTAACAGGCCGTTAACCATGCGAGGTTCTAAATCCCGCCGCGTCGCCTCTTCAACCGCGACGAGCGCTGGGACCGAGGAGAGACTGGCATGGGCACCGTTATTGCGTTTCCGGCGGATGGAGCGTCGCGGCGGGGATCAGCGGTCAATCGCTCCCTGGATCAGGTGATGGGAACGGTGGTGATCCTGCCGGTGATTCGCATCGACCGCATGACCGACGAAACCCGTGGCGGCAGTGATCCCGAGCAAGGGACGGCTGTCCGGCGGCGACGCCGCCGACGCGCCCGCTCCTGATTTTTCCGGACTTAACCCGATGCAGAAGACGCCTCTCGCGACGCCAGGTCTGGGACGATCGCGTCTCGCTTCGCTTCTTTCCGTGATTCTGCTGGGTGCTGGGCTCGCCGCTTGCAGTGGCGGCGACTTTGGCCGCGTTCGTCAGGACGCTCGCAATGACGATATGCACCGCTGGATGGGCGCGGAAGCGACCGGCAGCATCGGCGGCCGTCCGTCGCGGTTTCAATTGACCGACAACGAGCGGCAGTTGCGCGATCTCGCCTATCCGCTGGTCGAGCCGCCGCATTCGCGCCCGGCCTGGAAGAGTGTGTTCGGCAATTACGACCCGCTGGCTGCGCCATGGCGGCAAAGGCCTGCGTTCGATCGCTCCGCTTACGGCCGGCTGCTTCTCGACGAGCCGCACCGCTCTCACGCCTCGCGCTATGCGCAATTGATCGATGACGTCCGCGATGACCTCACCCGTTTCGATCCGTTCTTCAACACCGCCCGGCAGGTTTTCGATCTCGACAGCAAGCGTAACGCCAGCTTGAGGTTGGTGTCGGATCTGTCGCCGCGCGAGCGTGCCGACGCCGTCGCCCGCATGGAGGAAAACGCTCTGATCGTGCAATGGGTGCAGCAGTGTCTAGAGCAGCGGATCGCATCCTATCGCTGGGCGCTCGAGCATCTGGTGATTCATGCGCCAGACGGCGTGGCGGCTGACGCAGACCGCCTGATCGGACACCTCGCGACGTTGACCGCCAATCCGCCCGTGGCTTCCGCCCCCGTGGTCGGCCGCGCCTTGCGCACACGCGGGTAGCTCGAAAACGCCATGGAGTCGGATTCAACGCGGTTGAACCAGACCCTATCGTTTCGTTTCCGGCTTCACCACGGGCGGCTCGGTTTGCAGCCGGCATTTTGCGGCGGCGAGAGAGGATCTCGCCTGCTCCATCATGCCCGGCTCAGGCGCCAGCGCCTTGAGAACGATCAACCCTGTCGTCGAGGGAGAATCGATGATGAGACGGTCCGCGGCGGTTACGTCCTCTTCTTCCGGCAGTTCCGCGTGCTGCGCCTCGGTCATCAGGTTGAGTTCGATCACCTTGCGTCCGGCCGAGCGGTCGTTGATGGCGTAATAGGCGACGTTGCTTTGGGTATAGAACGATACCGACGTATACGCCTCGCTCACGGGCACCGTGAGCTTGATCGATCCGTCCGACAGGTCGTAGCGGCAGATCGCCACGGCGAATGCGGGGTCCATGTATGGCATGAGCACGTTCGCGGGTTCCGCCGGCGGTAACGGTGTTACGGCGTTCAGCGTGGCGATCTCCGTCAGCCGGGAGTAGGCGTCCTGGGAGGCGATCCGCGGCAGCGCCAACACGCTGACGAGATGCACGATCCCGCCAAGCAGAATGCCCCCGGCGATCGCGAACAGCAGTCGGATCATGAGCACTTCTCTGTCGTGACCGAGGGCATGGGTGCGTCGCGCCGGGTTCGCGTGCCCACCCCGACGGGAGTATCATAAAGGCGTAGCATCAGCACATAGCGCTCGATGCCGCCGGTCGGCAGCCAGTTGCCGGCACGCGCGCGCGCCGCCACATGCACAGCGAATGAGCCATCGGAGTTCCGCACGATCTCCTGGCTGGTGAAGCCATGGCGTTGCAGCGAGTTCGCAACCAGATAGCCCTTGCGGTCGTGGAGCGTCAGCGTCCAGAAGCGTGCCGCTGGTGTGATCCCCGCGATAATGACCTCGCACCGGCCATCGAGCGGCCGCTGCGCGTCATCGGCCTTGGCGAGAAATGCTATGCCGTCTCCGGCTCCGATCGGTAGTTCTCCGCTTCGCGCGATTGCGGCGCGCGAATAGGGATCGATCTCGGCGGATCCGATCCTGGGCCTTGCCGTCCATGCGCCGATGGTCAATGTGCCGAGATCGGTGCCGCGCGTCGCGGTGATCCAGGTGGCCCCAAGGCCGACCGCGGTGGCGAGACCGAGACCCAGCAAGGTGATGATAATCAGCCGCACGGGTCGGCGCTCCGGTGTTGAAATCTGACGATCTCTTGTAGATCAAATAAAAGGACGGAGTCTTTCACGGTTTCCATGAAGCGGTGAGGACTCTAATTTTTGCCTGGCTTCGGGATCGCCCGGCCGCTGGACGCGGTCGCAACGTTCCTGGTGTCGCCGCTGGGGGAGGTGGGATCGAGGGCGTCGGAGCGAGCCGGATTGACCGGTCCTCCAGCCGATGTTTTTCCGATTGTCCTGGCTGCTTCATCAAGCATCTTTTCCACGCGGACCAGGATATCGGCTCCGCGCCTGGTCAGGATAGGCGGCGGCGCCGGGGTTGCGTTGTCCTGGCTGGCGGCGGTCTTGGTGGTCACGCCGGCGGCTGTTTTCGCTGGCGTGACAACACCGGGGATGTCCTTGATTTCGATGCCGCGATGCGCGGCCGTCATGATGTCGTGCCAGGTCTGGGCGGGCAGCGCGCCTCCGGTCAGGCGGTTGGTCGGCGAATAGTCGTCATTGCCGTACCAGACCCCGCATGCAAAATTGCCGGTGTAGCCGACGAACCACGCGTCACGATAAGCGTTGGTGGTGCCGGTCTTGCCCGCCGCGGGAATGCCGTCAAGAATCGCGCGGCGCGCGGTGCCTTCGCTCACCACATGACTCATCATGCCCGCCATGTCAGCGGCGACTGAAGACGGAATGATCTGGCGCGGTTCGGGACCGTCGCGGTCGTAGCGCCACACCAGATCGCCTGCGCCGGTGCGGACCTCGAGAACCGCGTGGGGCGTCACCGCCTTGCCCTTGTTCGGGAACGTCGCATAGGCGACGGCATGTTCGAGCACATTCACCTCGTCGGCCCCGATCGGCAGCGAGGGCGTATCGGGCAGCGGCGTGACGATGCCGAACTTGCGGGCGACCTCGACGATCTTGGCGCGGCCGGCCTTGGCGGGATTCTTCGCGCCCTTGCCGAGCGCGATCGAGAGCTTGACCGGCACGACATTGATCGAGCGCGTCAGCGCCTGGGTCAGCGTCACCGTGCCGGAGTAGGAATGACCATAATTCTGCGGGCACCAGTTGCCGAGGCAGACAGGACCGTCGACGATCTTGGATGTCGGCTTGAAGCCGTTGAGCAGCGCCGTGGTGTAGACATACGGCTTGAATGATGAGCCGGGCTGGCGCAGGGCATCCGTCGCGCGATTGAACTGGCTCGCGCCATAATCACGCCCGCCGACCATTGCGCGCACGCCGCCGTCGAGATCCGCGACAACCGTTGCCGCTTGCGTGGCGTGATAGTCGCGGCCGAACTGCCGCAACTGGTTCTCGATCGCTTCTTCCGCCGCGTGCTGCACGTTCATGTCGATCGTGGTGCGCACGACGAACACGCGCTCGGTATAGGAGCGCGGAAACGTCTCGACCAGCCTGCGCATCTCCTCGAATGCCCAGTCGAGATAATAGTTCGGTGAGTTCTCGTCGCGGCGATCGACCGCGGTGGCGGGGTTGCGCCGCGCGCCGAACACCTGGCCTTCCGTCATGAATCCTGCATCGACCATGTTGTCGAGCACCTGGTTGGCGCGGGCGCGGGCGGCGGGCAGGTTGATGTGCGGGGCGTATTTGGTCGGCGCCTTGAACAGGCCGGCGAGCATGGCGGATTCGGCGAGATTGACGTCACGCACCGACTTGTTGAAATAGAAATGCGCCGCGCCGTCGACGCCGAAGGTTCCGCCGCCCATGTAGGCCCGGTCGAGATACAGTTTCAGGATCTCGTTCTTGCTCAGCCGGGTTTCGAGCCAGACAGCGAGGAAGGCTTCATTGACCTTGCGCTCGATGGTGCGCTCGTTGGAGAGGAAGAGATTCTTGGCGAGCTGCTGGGTGATCGAGGAGCCGCCCTGCCGCACGCCGCCGGCTTGCGCGTTGGTGACCACGGCGCGGAAGGTGCCGCCGACGTCAATGCCGAAATGATTATAGAAACGGCGATCTTCGGTCGCGAGCGTCGCCTTGATCAGGTTGTCCGGAAATTCCTCCAGCGGAATCGAATCGTTGTGTTTGATGCCGCGGCTGCCGATCGGATTGCCGTAGCGATCGAGGAAGGTCACCGCGAGATCGGATTTCTTCAGCCAGTCCTCGTCCGCGGTTTCGCGAAATGCCGGTTGCGCCAGCGCCAGCAGGAGGATGAGACCTCCGAGACCCAGGGTCGCGGCTTCCGACAATGGCTCGACGAAGATCCAGCGTTTCCAATGGCCGACATAAAAGCGGTCCATGAAGGTGGAGAAGCGCTCATAAAGTTCGCGCGCTCCGACCGCCGAGGAGAACAGGGTCGAATCGATACGCGCGTCGAGATCCAGCATGATATGCCGGATTCGGTTCTTCCAATCGGGGGGCAGGATGTTGCGCACCGGGGCCTGTGATCGATCTGCGGCATGGCGGCGCCTTCAATCCGGGGCGCCGCCGCCACCTCATGCGAGAACGTTACGGCAAACCCAAGGCACTCGGGAAGACATCTCTAAACCGCGCTGGAACGGCATCCCAGCCTTCTCGGGAAAGCCGTTTTTCTTCTATCCGAGCGCGGGTGATAAACCAATGGCCGGCCATGACGTCGGCCCGGCGCAACCGTGCTTTCGGTCTGCCTGATCCCGCCGGGCGCGCGTGAGCTTGCGCGAACTGCCGGCGCAGCCCATAGACGGAGATCGGCTTTCTTCAAGCACAACCATTGGCGCACTCCATGACCGAACGACCCGCGCACCCCCCGGAACAGCAGGGATTCTTCTGGAAGACCAAGTCCTTGGATGACATGTCGCCCTCCGAATGGGAAAGCCTGTGCGATGGCTGCGGGCGCTGCTGTTTGGAAAAGCTGGAGGACGAGGATACCGGCGACATATATTTCACGCACGTCTCCTGCCGGCTTCTGGATGCCGGGCTTTGTGCCTGCAAGGATTATCCGAAGCGTTCCGAACAGGTTCCGGACTGCGTGCGCCTGACCCCTGAAAATGTCCGCACCCTGAACTGGCTGCCGCCGAGCTGCGGTTACCGGCTGGTCGCGGAGGGACGTGATCTTTACTGGTGGCACCCGCTGATTTCCGGTGACCCCAACACCGTCCACGAGGCGGGTGTTTCGGTTCGGGGAAGGGTGCGTGGCACCGAGGACGAGATTCCCGATTCCGAACTCGAGGATCACATCGTGCAGTGGCCGGTTCTGTTGCCGAAGCGCGCCCGGCTTCGCAAGCCGCCCGGGCGTTGACCGGTTCCGATCACAAATTTGCGATCATGCGTCAGCGGCGTTTTTATTTGTCCATCGCTGTCAGAAGGCGACGGCCAACATTATAGATAGTAAAGCAGCGAACCGCGGCAGCTTCCGCGCCTTGAGCCAGATCATATTTCGTCCGCATGAATACATATGAGCGCCTGGGTCGGGGCCCGTCCGGTCCCCCGATTTCGTCCGGCGAAGGCGCGGTGCGTTCCGGTCTGGCTGAAGGCGAGGGCGATGCGCCGCCGGTCGTGGGGTCCGCCCGGCCGGGCCGGAGCGAGATCCGCACCATTCTGGTCAGCCTGATGCTGACCATGTTTCTCGCCGCCCTTGACCAGACCATCGTCGCAACCGCGCTGCCGACCATCGGCCGCCAGTTTCACGAAGTCACCACGCTGACGTGGATCATCACGGCGTATCTTTTGGCATCGACCGCGGTCGCGCCCTTGTTCGGCACGCTGAGCGATATCTACGGTCGCCGCGCCATGATCGTCACCGCGCTCGGCCTGTTCATCGCGGGTTCGGTCCTTTGCGCGCTGGCGCAGAACATGGCGACGCTGATCGTGGCGCGCGGCGTGCAGGGCATCGGCGGCGGCGGCATCCTGCCCGTGGTGCAGACAATTATTTCCGATGTGGTGACGCCGCGGGAGCGCGGCCAGTATCAGGCTTATTTCAGCGGCGTGTGGACCGCGGCCGGCATCGCCGGGCCGGTGCTGGGCGGCGTATTCGCCGAGCACCTGCACTGGTCGATGATCTTCTGGATCAATGTGCCGCTCGGGTTCGTCTCGCTGGCGTTGCTATTGCCGAAGATGGGCAGCATCCCGGTGTTTCACCGCCGCCGCAGAGTGGACTGGACCGGCGGCCTGCTGTTGATGACCTCGGCTGTGGTGTTCATGCTGGTGCTGACATGGGGCGGCAACCGTTTCGCCTGGCTCTCGCGGGAAATCGTCGCCATGCTGGGAGTCTCGCTGGTGCTTGCCGCGGCCTTCGTCCGGCACGCGCGCAGGACGTCCGAACCATTCCTGCCGCTGTCGCTGATCGGTGGTTCGGTGGTACCGTATGCGATAGCCGCGAGCGCTCTCGCGCTCAGTGCGATCATCGGGATCACCGTGCATCTGCCGGTGTATTATCAGGTCGTGCATCATCTCGGCGCGAGTGAATCCGGACTGGCGCTGATTCCGATCGCGGCGGTTTCGACCGGCGGGGCGATGCTGGCGGGCCGCGCCATGACGCATACCCTCCGTTACAAGCGGATCGCGATCGCCGGCACCGCGTTTGCGGCCGTGATGGCCGCGATCATGGCTGCGGTGACGATGCCGCTATGGCCGCTGCTGGCGATGCTCTCGCTGTTCGCCTTCGGTCTCGGCACCATCTTTCCGGTCAGCGTGGTGTCGCTGCAGAATGCGGTGATGCGCGAGCAGGTCGGAACCGTCACCGGCGCGATGAACTTTTTTCGCGCGCTCGCCTGTTCGTTCGTCGTCGCCGCGTTTGCCGCCATCCTGCTGATGACGCTGGGAACCGACGCCATGATCGGCCATGAGGGTGGCGGCCAGATCAGTGCGATCGCGGCGTCCGATCTCACGAGGGCGTTCCGTTACGTGTTCGCCGCCACAGCCGCGATGATGGCCGCCGCCGCGCTGCTCCTGGCGCGAATGGAAGAGCGGCCGCTCGCCGGCCCTTCGGCCTGATCCGCGCGGAGTTTCGCCGCCAGAGCGTGATCCCGACCCGAAGGGTCGCGCCAGCGCAAAGTGGGGCACCGGTTCGCGTGAAGAAAACGCGTCAAATCAAAAATCATAGAGCACGCTTCTGATTCTATCGGAAGCGGAACGGCTCTTGGAACAAATCTGCACCAGCCTTAAGCATTTGTTCACGGCGTCGCTTAGGGTCTGGGAAATCTTTCACCTTTAAGTTGTAGAAAGGAACGCGGGAACGTCGCGGGATCCAGACAGCGGAGTTGGCATTGCGCCGCCTTGCAAAGTTTGCGTCGGAATTTCTGCGGGACACGTCAGGTGCGACGGCGATCGAATATGCGCTGATCGCTTCCGGCATCAGCATCGTCATCGTGGCCGCGGTCAGCGGCATCGGCGGCTCGCTCAGGGATCGCTTCGACACCCTGAACGGCTTGCTGAAATAGAGCCTGTCTTGCGGTAAAAAATCCTAGGAAAAAATACCTTGACAGCGTGACGCTGCCGCAGTAGGTTTACGCCATGCTCCACAGTTGCGCCGGAACATCACGGCGATGCTTTCCCGGCTTGCCTGGTCATTCTCCGCATGACCGGTGATTAAGAAGGCAAGCCATCGGCGGCGCATCTTTGCACGGAACCTGAAGAAGGGGTCCGACGTTGCCCTCTTCAAATATGAGTGTGTTCGCAAGAAGCGTATTCGGGGTTTGACCCGAGGATGAACACCGGCCGCGAGAGGGACGCACGTTCCGATCGGAACAGTGGAGTCGCGGTTTCAGATTCGAGGTTGCGTAAAAGCTCCAGTCGCGTGGATCGCAGAGGAGAACCGGCATGACGACGGAAGAACGCCGTCAAACTGCGAAGACATCCATGGAGATCGGACAGGGCGAACTTGAGCCCTCCGCTCTTCTGCTCTTGACGATCAGCACCGGCCTGGCGTCGCTGATCATCTGCGTGGTGTGGCTCGTATTCGTCCACTAGAGCATGATCCCGAAAAGTGGAAACCGGTTTTCGGACAAGATCATGCTCAAACAAAAAACATAGCGACGAGTCTGGTTCAATACGGTTGAATCGGATTCAACGCAGTTGAAACAGACTCTAGAGCATGATCCCGAAAAGTGGAAACCGGTTTCGGGATAAATCCGATGCTCGATCAATTAACTGGAGCGGCGGCGCTGATTCCATTTGACCGGCCGCCGCTCTAGAGCTTTGCTTCTGATTGAATCAGAAGCAAAGCTCTAGATTATTGTTTTAACGCATTTTCTTGCGGCGAACCGGTATCCACTTCGCCGGAAAATGCTCTAGTGAGTTCAACGTAAGAACTGTCTGACATAGAGCGTTTTCGCGCGAAGCATGTCCTCGGGCTTGACCCGAGGATGGACACCGGTTCGCGTGAAGAAAACGCGTCAAAGCAAAATCTGAGAGTCCGCTTCCGGATTCTATAAGAAACGAAAAAACTCCAAGAATTTTCGTTCGAGAGTTGCCGGCCCGGGGGACGAAGTCCGCGGCGGGACAGGAAAGCTATGGCGGCATCGGTTCCGCTTGAGGGGGTTCTGGATATTCATGTGTGCGACGCGAACCGGCAAACCGGCACGCAAGCCGGCGGCGGGGCGCGCTGCCTCGCGCGCAAAGCTGACGCCATCAGGGACCAAGGCATCGCCGCGCCGAAAACACCAAAGAGGATCTGGACTGATGGATACCCTTCACCGCGTTCTCCGCTCGTTCGGCGCCGAGACGAAATCCTCGCGCGATCATCTCAACGTGTTTCGCGAATTTCTCGCGCATCTCGATCGCGCACAGCGCAATCCTCCCGCGGCCCGCGCGCCGCGCGCGAAGTCGCAAACGCGACGCAAGCCGGTGAAGCGCGGCCGCAAGGGATGACGGTCATCCGGTAACGTCCGGCGCTTAGCAAGAGCGCGCGGCGCGCCACGCGCCGTCTTCAATTCAGAAACCCCACTCCCTTGCCCGCTGCGAGGCCGATCATGCACGCTCCGTTGTCATCCGTGTCTCGTCTGTCGTTCTCCGGCGACGGCACGGTCGAAGGTTATGCCAGCCTGTTCGGCGAGATCGATCAGGCGCGCGACATGATGATGCCGGGTGCGTTTACGCAGACGCTGAAGACGCGGGGGCTGCGCAGGATCCCGATGCTGTTCCAGCACGATCCCGCCGAGCCGGTCGGGGTCTGGCTCGAACTGCACGAGGATTTCCGCGGCCTGTGGGCGAGGGGAAAGCTCATTCCCGATGTGACGCGCGCGCGCGAGTTGTTCTCTCTGGTCGAGGCCGGCGCGGTGGACGGGTTGTCGATCGGCTACCGCACCGTGCGCGGCCGGATCGACCCGCGCACGCGCGTGCGTCACCTCTACCAGGTCGACCTGTGGGAAATTTCGATCGTCACGTTCCCGCTGCTGGCGGGAGCGCGTGTTCGTGCCGTGAAGCAGGCGACGTCCCTGTCGCCGCGCTCGCGCGTGCGGACACAGGCCGAGCGCGAATGGCGGAGCATGAGGCAAGCCGCGGATGAACCGGCGCCGTCGCTCCGCCCGCGCCCGGTGGTGGCGTCGCTCTGCGGCAGGGAAGCACGGCGCGCGGCGCTGCAAGGCACGGCGCGCGCGCAGTTGGCGGGAGCGCGTTGATGGCAAGTCATGAAAGTGTATTCGAAGCGGCTCAGCGCGCGCGCTGGTTGTGGCCCGACGCCTACAGGTGGATCCGGCCGGACGCCGCGCGCTTTCTCGCTCCCGGCACCGATCCTCGCGAGGTCTATGCGGCGACCGAGCACTCGCAGCCTTATATCAGGGAGACCTACGGTGTCCGGGTCGTGATCGTGCCTGACCGGAGGAGTGAAAAAGGGTACAGGGCTGAGACCGCATTTCCCCGGAATGAATAGAGCGGATCATGGCGAAGTATAAAATCGAGGTCTACGTCGAGGGCGTTGAGGCATATCTATCGTGGCCTGACGAGCGCGAATACTGGCTGGTACGTAAGTTCCTTGGAGAACTCGACGGTCTGGAATCGCAGCGCCGGCAGGATTCCAGCCATATCGAATGGTATGATCTGACCAAGGAGCAGTACGTCAAGCTGATGAATTTCTGCAAGGAGCTGCGAGAGAAGCGCAAGGGCCGCTAGACAAGCGATCACCTGGCTGGTGTCGATACGGCATTCTCGGCCAACCCTGATCAGACGGTGGCCTGTCGTGGTCGCGTCGTCGGTCGTATCGGATCACCGCTTGAACATCAGCGCCAGTGAGAGACCTGCGACGGCTCCGATGCAGATCGCTGCGCCGCCGGCGGCCATGGTCCAGTTCAGAAGATAGACCGCTATCGAGAACAGCGTTTTATCGCCATGGACGCTCGTCATCAAAAAGGATGCCGCGAACGTCGCCAGCAAAACGACGCAGGCGGCGATCCCGATCCAGGCGACGCCTCGCCTTGAGGGCCGCATCGCAAACCACGCGCTCGCGGTCGCGGCGACGGCCAGGGTTATCCAGATAAAGATCAGAAATCGCATGGTTCGCCTCGACGTGCTCCCGTTGCAGGCCGCCATTCTAACGCACACTCACGCGCAAGTCTTGTGCTCAAGCAAGTCCAAACGTCGGACAGGACGGGGACGAAATTATTATCACCAAGGAGAGAATGAATGGACTTCGATATCACCGACATGGCGCCGGAGCACAAATCCGGCGGCGCCGTCCGCGGCGGCTATGACGACTTTCGCGTCACCTTCGAGGAGTTCAAGGCGGCCAACGACGAACGCCTGGCGCGGCTGGAGCAGAAACGTGGCGACGTGCTGCTGGAGGAGAAGGTCGATCGCATCAACGCCGCGCTCGATGCCCAGCACAGGCGCATGGACGAGCTGGCGCTCAAGCACGCCCGCCCGGCGCTGGAGGGTCGTACCGGAGTTCTCAGCGATGCGGTTTCCCGCGAGCATAAAGGCGCCTTCGAGGCTTATGTGCGGGGCGGCGAGACCGGCGCCTTGCGCGCGCTGGAGACCAAGGCGATGTCGGCCGGCTCCAATCCGGACGGCGGCTATCTGGTCCCTGTCGAACTCGAGCACGAGATCGGGCAGCGGCTGGCGGCGATCTCGCCGATCCGCGCGCTGGCGTCGGTTCGCACCATCTCGGGCAATGTCTACAAGAAACCGTTCATGACCGCGGGCCCCGCCACGGGCTGGGTCGGTGAGACGGACTCGCGAACGCAGACCACCTCACCGACGCTGGATGCCCTGAGCTTTCCGGCGATGGAGCTTTACGCCATGCCGGCGGCGACCGCGACGCTGCTCGATGATTCCGCCGTCAACATCGACGAGTGGATCGCGCAGGAGGTCGAGCTGACATTCGCGGTGCAGGAAGGCGCGGCCTTCGTCAACGGCGACGGCACCAACAAGCCGAAAGGCTTCCTGCAATCCGAAACCGTCGCCAACGGCTCCTGGGTGTGGGGCAAGCTGGGTTTCGTCGCCAGCGGCGCGGCCGGCGCGTTCGCGTCGAGCAACCCGTCTGATGCGCTGGTCGATCTGGTCTATGCGCTGAAGGCCGGCTATCGCCAGAATGCCGCGTTCATCATGAACCGCAAGACGCAAGCCGCGATCCGCAAGTTCAAGGACACCGGCGGGGCCTATCTGTGGCAGCCGCCCGCGCAGGCTGGCGGTCGCGCCTCGCTGATGACCTTCCCGCTGGTCGAAGCCGAGGACATGCCTGACGTTGCCGAGAACTCGCTGTCGATCGCGTTCGGCGATTTCCGCCGCGGCTATCTCGTCGTGGACCGCGCCGGCGTGCGCGTGCTGCGCGATCCGTATTCGGCCAAGCCTTACGTGCTGTTCTACACGACCAAGCGGGTCGGCGGCGGCGTGCAGGACTTCGACGCCATCAAGCTGATGAAGTTCGCGGCGAGCTGAGGCCGAAACGGATACAGCACCGTTCACATGCGACGTCTTCTCCTTTCCTCTACCCGTTCTGACGGGGAGAGGAAGGGGCGGAGTGATGGGCTCATCCGCAGCTGAAGTGAGGTGGACCCGCTTGGTGAGACAGTTTGGCGGCCTGGCTAAGGTGGATCGGGTTCGTTTCTACGCCGCCAATTGCTCCGTCATTTCCGCCATAGCATGGACTTCGTCGGGCGTCCTGCCGGCGAAGGTCGAGTGCGGGCGTCGCCGGTTGTAATAGTCTATCCAGGAGCCGATGCCGCAGCGGGCTTGGCTTCCCGTTTCGAATGTGCTGAGGAAGACGCACTCATATTTGAGGCTGCGCCACAGTCGTTCGATGAAGACGTTGTCCATCCAGCGGCCGCGCCCGTCCATGGAGATGCGGATGCCGGCATCCTTCAGCGTCGTCGTGAAGGCGAAGCTAGTGAACTGCGAGCCTTGGTCGGTGTTGAAGATGTCGGGCCTGCCATGGCAGGCGATCGCCTCTTCGAGAGCGGCAACACAGAAGTCGGCATCCATCGTGTTCGACAACCGCCAGGCCAGGACCTTGCGGCTGAACCAGTCCATGATGGCCACGAGGTAAAGGAAGCCGCGCCGCATCGGGATATAGGTCACATCGGCACACCAAACGTGATCCGGCCGCTCGATCGCCAGGTGCCGCAGCAGGTAGGGATAGATGCGATGCTGCGGATGCGGCTCGCTGGTTCTCGGCGCCTGGTAGATCGGCGACAGACCGATCTTGCGCATCAGCCGCCGGACCCGCTTGCGACCCACGCACCAGCCCTGACGCCGCAGATGCCGGGCCATCTGCCGGGAGCCATACCAGGGCGTCTCCATGAAGGCCTCGTCGATGGTGCGCATCAGTTCGAGGTTCTCGGGCGTCTCGCCGGCGGGCTGTCGGTAGAACGACGCCCGCGAGATCGAGACCAGTTCGCACTGGCGGCGGATCGAGAGCCGGTTGTGATCGGGGTCAATCATCATTCTCCTCCGATCCAGGCTCAGCGATCGAAGGCCTTGGCCAAAAAATCCCGCTCAACGACAAGCTGGCCAATCTTGGCGTGCAGCTTGGTCACCTCGGCTTCCCGGCCGACCTGCGCATCAGCAGCCTTGTCGTCGAACGTCTTGGCCAGGTTCTCGATGGCCTGCCGTTTCCACTGCGTAATCTGGTTCGGATGAAGCTGGTGCTTTGTCGCCAGTTCCGAAATCGTCCGCTCGCCACGGATCGCCTCAAGCGCAACCTTGGCCTTGAACTCAGCCGTAAATCGTCTGCGTGTCTTCATACCGGATCGTCCTTTTCATCGGGCGATCCACCTTATGCCCCTGTCTCAGAAACCGGCACCACCTCAAGCTGCATATAAAGAGTCCGAATGTTGTTACCGCTTGGCGTGAATCAGAGAATCTGCCAAATGGAGAAGAATTGGAGCTAACCAATGATTTCGCTCCCATTCTTAGTTGGATAAAGGATCTCCCGGGAGGCGGTATTGCCGCTATCACCGCCGCCGCATAAAAATGGCGCTGTCATACCGCACGATCATCCAGAGATAACAGGCAACGACGATGTCGTTCGTCGGATCTCCTTACAGCAGGTTGTAAATAAAGGAGGTCGTCGGCGAATTTCGTCGCTGGCTTTCCAGCCATCTTCCAGTGAAGATGGCGGAATGTCGATTGACATCATAAAGTCAATTGAATGTGCGGGATTGAATGCGCCGCAATTTGTTACCACGCCCAAATGGATAGGCTCGGTCATTTTTAAAGCCGGAGTGCCTCGAGAAAATGGGTTGTTGGTCGGATACGATCCTTTACCTCACAACGATCATCACGGCGAAGTTTGGGGCCAATTTTCCAAAGGAATAAGCCGGGCTATTCAACGAGCAAGCAAATGGTTTGTTCAGATTACCGACGTTGACGTTACCTAGATCCCGCGCCCCAGCTTCGCGCCGTTTTCAATATCCAGTCGCGGTAGAGCGCCAGCGGCGTGACGCCGGTGAGGCCGCCGCAGCCTGACGCATTGTTCGCGCCGGTCGACCAGCTCACCACACCGATGATGACGCCGCCGGAATCGAGCATCGCGGGCGCGCCGGAATCGCCGGTGCAGGCGCCAAGGCCCGCGCGCGCATTGTTGGTTGAAGGATCGACCAGACGGATTTGCAAGGTGCCGGGTTTCCCGGTTACGGCAAGGCTTGCCGCGCGAGCCACGCCGCCGCTGCGGCCGTCGCCCGGCGTCGCGACGCCCATGCCGATGACGGTGAGGCGCTGACCGACATTGATCGGCATCAGCGCGCCGCCGATCCGAACCGGTTGCACGGCGAGCGGCGCGGCGAGTTGCAGCAAGCCGATGTCGGCGGTGGCGCGGTGCGCGAGCACGCTCTGCGGATTGAACTGCGGATGCGCGGCCGCGCGCTTGATATCAAGCAGGCGCGGCGGCTGGCTCCCGTAGTCCACCATCTTGGTGGCGACGCCGGACGCGATGCAGTGCGCGGCGGTGAGGATGACATCGCGCGCGATCAAAGTGCCGGTGCAGGATGAGCCGCCTGAACCCACGATGGTGACGACCGCGTTCGCCAACGCGGGCGAGGGCGCGCCGCCGCCACCGACCATCGCAAAAGCGGGGTGCGTCAGCATCACGGCCGCCACGACCGCAGTTAAACGAATGAATTTCTGAATCATGCCGCGATGTGAGCCATCGCGTCGCGTGCCTGTCAACATATGCGTCGTCACAGCGAGGACATCCGATGCCGTCGATACTCCTGACCGGTCCTGCGGTCGAACCATGGTCGGTCGAGGAGGCCAAGAGCTTCCTGCGCGCCGAGAACGATGACGATGATACGGTCATCGCGTCGCTGATCGCTGCGGCGAGAAGCCATGTCGAGGCGATGACGCGCTGCGCCCTGATCGCGCAGACCTGGCGCTTCGTGCTGGACGAGTGGCCGAAGGACGGCCGCATCAAGCCGGGCAGGGGACCGTTGCGGGCGCTTGCGGCGGCGCGCGTTTATAACTCCGCGGGGATCGCCACGCCGATCGACGCCGGGACGTTCGTTCTCGACAAGGCGGCGGGCGTGATCTCTTCATCCGTCTGGGTGTTTCCGGGGCGCGCCAGCGCCGGCATCGAACTCGATGTCGAGATCGGATTCGGCGAGGCCGCTTCCGATGTGCCTGACGTGCTGCGCCATGCGGTGCGGACGCTGGTCGCGCACTGGTACGAGAACCGCAGCCTTATCGCCATTGGCCAGAGCGTCGCGATGATGCCGGCCAGCGTCAGCGCCATGATCGCGAGCTATCGCGTGCACGCGCTCTGATCGTTCTCGCATTCCCGGAAAAAAGGACATCACCATGACCAGCGCCAATGCAGCGCTCCGCGCCGCCGTTCACGATGCGCTCGCAACCGACAGCGGCCTTCATGCCCTGCTCGGCGGCAAGCGGGTCTATGATGAGCCGCCGCGCGGCGCGCTGTTGCCTTATGTCGCGATCGGTGAAGCGCGCGTGACCGACGTGTCGGTGGACGAGGGGCCGACGCAGGAGCATCAGATCACGCTTCATGCGCGCTCGCGTCAGGGCGGCCAGAGCGAGGCTCACGCCATCGCGGGCGCGGTGTTGCAGGCTCTCGATGATGCGGCGCTGACGCTCGCCGCTCACCGGCTGGTCAATTTCCGCTTCGCGGTCGCCGATATCCGGCGCGAGTCCGACGGCCGCACCTATCACGCTCAGGTGCGATTCCGCGCCGTGACCGAACCCACAACCTGATCGCAAAGGAGGCGTCATGGGCGCACAGAAGGGCAAGGACCTGCTTCTGAAGATGAGCGACGGATCTAGCTTCGTCACGGTGGCGGGGTTGCGCAGCCGCAGGATCGCGTTCAACGCGGAGATTGTCGATGTCACGGATGCGGAATCGACGGACCGTTGGCGCGAACTGCTCGCCGGCGCGGGCGTCAGGCGGGCGTTGCTGTCGGGACGCGGCCTGTTCAAGGACGCGGCGTCCGACGCCCTGGTGCGTCAGGCGTTCTTCGATGGCGCGATCAATACGTGTCAGGTGGTGGTGCCGGACTTCGGCATCATCGAGGGCATGTTCCAGATCGCAAGCCTCGAATTCGCGGGCGAGCACAACGGCGAGGTGACGTTCGACCTCGCGCTCGAATCCGCCGGCGCGCTGACGTTTACGGCGATGTGAGCTCAGCTTTCTTCGTCTCTCTCCTTGCGGGAGCCGAGACGAGCGAAGCTCGCTTTTAGGGCGGCGAGTATCGGCAGATGTAAGCCGGGTGAGAGGCGTGATCCACATCAGGCGGACTACCCCTCACCCGGTTTCTCACTTCGTTCGAAACCACCCTCTCCCGCAAGGGAGAGGGGGAAAATAGAGGATGTCCATGCCCAACAAATATCGTGGTGAGATCGGCGCGGAGCTTGGCGGGCGGCAGCGGACGCTGGTGTTGACGCTGGGCGCGCTGGCCGAGCTTGAATCCGCGTTCGGCGCCGACGACCTGATGGCGCTCGCGGAGCGTTTCGGTTCGGGGCGGGTGTCGTCGCGCGACCTGATCCGCATCATCGGCGCGGGCCTGCGCGGCGCGGGAGAGCCCGTCAGCGACGACGATGTGGCCGTGATGACGGTCGAGGGCGGCGCGGCAGGGTTCGTCAGGATCGCGGCTGGTCTGATCAGCGCGACCTTCGACGAGAGCGCGGCTTCATGAAGCCGTTTCCATGGCGGCAGGCGATGGGCTTCGGCTTCGGCGTGTTGCGCCTTGCGCCGGATGCTTTCTGGCGGATGACGCCCCGCGAACTGGCGCAGGCGGTCCAGGCGATCCGGGGGCCTGCGACCACGCCGCTGGCGAGGGGCGAACTCGACGATCTGCTGGCGCGTTTTCCCGATGCGCCGCGCAAGGGAGAATCCGATGACTGACGACACGGGTCTGCATGAGACCTCGCGTACGCTTGACGATCTCACGGTCAGGACACAGGCGCTGACCACCAGCGCGGGCGGCTTCGCGCGAGCGATGACGCAGGCGTTTTCTTCTTCCGTCACGGGCGGCAAACAGTTCGACGACGTGCTGAAGACGCTGGCGCTGCGGGTCTCGAGTCTCGCCGTGACGGCGGCGTTCAAGCCGCTGACGGCGAGCCTGACCAGCGGCATCTCCAGCCTGTTCTCGGGGCTCGCCGGCAGCATCGGTTCGTTCGGCGGCGTGCAGGCCCATGCTCTCGGCGGCGTCAAGCCGTTCGCGGCTGGCGGCGTGATCGGCGCGCCGAGCTATTTTCCGCTGATGGACGGCGGCGTCGGCCTCGCGGGCGAGGCCGGTCCGGAAGCGATCATGCCGCTGTCGCGCGGGCCGGATGGCCGGCTCGGCGTGTCCGGCAAGGGCGGCGGCAACAGCATCACGGTGCAGATCGCGACGCCCGACCTCGACGGCTTCCGCCGCTCCGAGAGTTACATCGCGGGTCAGATCGCGCGGGCGGTGGCGCGGGGACAGCGGAGCTTGTGAGATGTTGACCGCGACGCTGCACCATCGCTCCACGTCATGCCCGGCCTTGTGCCGGGCATCCATGTCTTAAGCGCGACCGACAGAGAAGACGTGGATGGCCGGGACATCTGCGCGAAGACGCGCTTCGCGCTTTTGCCCGGCCATGACGTAGAGGGTTTGATATGACCAGCTTCCATGAAGTGCTGTTTCCGCTCGATGTCGCGCTGAAGAGCGCGGGCGGGCCGGAGCGGCGCACCGACATTGTGAGTTTCGGCTCGGGCCGCGAGGCGCGCAACGCGCGCTGGGCGCAGTCGCGGCGGCGCTTCGACGCCGGTTACGGCGTCAAGACGCTGGAGGCGTTGCAGGCCGTTGTCGCCTTCTTCGAGGAGCGGCGCGGCAGGCTCTACGGCTTTCGCTGGCGCGACCGGCTGGATTGCTGCTCGGCGGCGACCGGCAATGTTGTCTCGCCGCTCGATCAGGTTATCGGGATCGGAGACGGAACGACATCGACCTTTCAGTTGATCAAGACATATGGCGGTGCTTTCGCGCCTTATGTGCGCGCGATCGGAAAGCTCGTGAACGGCAGCGTGCGCGTCGCGGTCGCCGAGAGCGAGGTTGCGGCGGGTTCGGCCTTCACCTGTGACGTCACCACCGGCGTCGTGACGTTTCTCCCCGAGCATACGCCGCCGCCGGGAGCGGCCGTCACCGCGGGATTCAAGTTCGACGTGCCGGTGCGGTTCGACACCGACTATCTCGAAGTCGATCTTGCGACCTTCGCCGCCGGGGCTATTCCGAAAATTCCGCTGGTGGAGATCCTCCCGTGAGAAACATTCCCTCCGCGCTTCAGGCAAAACTCGATTCCGGCGCGACCACTCTGGCGCGCTGCTGGATCGTGACGCGGCGCGATGGCGTCGTGCTCGGCTTTACCGATCACGACCGCGATCTGACGATCGGCGGCGTCGTCTGCCGCGCCGCCACCGGCTTCACCGCCTCGGAGGCGACCAGCCGGTTCGATCTCGCTGTCGATGGCGCCGAGATATCGGGCGCGTTCTCGGACGATTCGCTGAGCGAGGCCGATCTTGCCGCCGGCCGCTACGATGCCGCCGGGGTCGCGACCTGGCTGGTTGACTGGAGCGATGTCTCGCTGAGGATCCTGATCGCGCGCGGCACGATCGGAGAGGTCCGGCGCGAGGGGCCTGCGTTCACCGCGGAACTGCGCGGACTCGCGGACGCGCTGGCGCAGGACAGCGGACGCCTGTTCACCGCGCGGTGCGGTGTCGATCTCGGCGACGGCAAATGCCGCGTCGATCTGACCAACTCGGCCTTTCGCCGCGGCGGGACGGTCACGGCTGTCGAGGGAACGTCGATCCTTGACGTTTCCGGCCTTTCCGGCCTTGCAGCCGGCTGGTTCACGGCGGGGCGGTTGAACTGGACCGGCGGAGCCAACGCGGGCCTTGCGATCGAAGTCAAGCAGCACCGCGTGGTCGCGGGCGCGGCGCGCTTGTCATTATGGCGGGCGATGCCGGAGCCGATTGTCATCGGCGACAGCTTCGTGGTCACCGCCGGTTGCGACAAGAGTTTCGCGACCTGCCGCGACCGCTTCGCCAACATCGCCAATTTCCGGGGCTTCCCCCAGATTCCCGGCAACGATTTCGTCGTCAGCTATCCGCTGCCCGGATCGCCCGACAACGGCAACGGCAGCAAGGCGCTGTGAAGGAGCCGCCCGTGACCTTCCCACATACAACCCGCGCGGCCATCGTCGCGGAAGCCCGCGGCTGGATCGGCACGCCCTATCGGCATCAGGCCTCGCTCAAGGGCGTCGGCTGCGATTGTCTCGGCCTGGTGCGCGGCGTCTGGCGCGACTGCATCGGCGATGAGCCGGAAGCGCCGCCGCCCTATGCGCCGGACTGGGCCGAGGCAAAAGGCGACGAGACACTGGCCGCGGCGGCGCTGCGCCATCTCGTTCCCATCGCGCGCGACGGCTTCGGGGCCGGCGACGTGCTGCTGTTCCGATGGCGCGACGGGTTCGTCGCCAAGCATGTCGCGATCGCATCGAGCGGGCACGCCATGGTTCATGCGCATGACGGCGCGGCCGTCTGCGAAATCGCGATCGCGCCGTGGTGGCGGCGGCGGCTGGCTTACGCATTTCGTTTTCCCGGAGTCTCGGACTGATGGCAGCGCTGGTTCTTTCCGTCGCAGGCGGCGCCGCGGGCGCGTTGTTCGGCCCGGCGGGCGCGATCGCCGGGCGCCTCGCCGGCGCGCTGATCGGCAACGCGGTCGATCGCAAGCTGTTCGGGCCCGGCAACCGGACGATCGTCGGTCCGCGCCTCGCCGATCTCGATGTGATGGCCTCGACTGAGGGCGCGCCGATTCCGCGCGTCTACGGTCGCGCGCGGCTGTCGGGCCAGGTGATCTGGGCGACGCGGCTCGAAGAGGTCGTCAACAGCGAGACCTCGTCGTCCGGCGGCAAGGGCGGCGGCCTGTTCAGCGGCCCGAGCACGACGACCACCACTTACAGCTATTTCGCCAACTTCGCGGTCGGCCTTTGCGAGGGCGTGATCGGCCGTGTCGGGCGGATCTGGGCCGATGGCAGTCCGCTGGATGTGTCCGGCCTGACCTTCCGGGTCCATCGCGGCACCGAGGATCAGGCTCCGGACGATCTGATCGTCGCTAAAGAAGGGGCGGGCCACGCGCCGGCCTATCGCGGGCTCGCTTATGTCGTGTTCGAGCGGATGCCGCTGGCGAAGTTCGGCAACCGCATTCCGCAGCTTTCGTTCGAGATCATCCGTCCCATCGGCCAGCTCGAGCGGATGGTCCGCGCCATGACGCTGATCCCCGGCACCACCGAATTCGGCTACGAGCCGTCCGCCATGACGCGATCGACCGGTCCGGGTCAGTCGGTGCCGGAAAACCGGCATGTGGCGAATGCCGAATCCGACGTGATCGCTGCGCTCGACGATCTGCAGGGCGCGTGCCCGAATCTCGAAAGCGTGGCCGTGGTGGTGGCGTGGTTCGGATCTGACCTTCGCGCCGGAAGCTGCGTCGTGCGTCCCGGCGTCGACAGCGCGGGCAAGGTCACGCGCGGCGGCGACTGGTCGGTGGCCGGGGTGACGCGGGGGAGCGCTTATGTGGTGTCGCAGGTCGACGGCCGCCCGGCATTCGGCGGCACGCCGTCGGACGCCAGCGTGAGGCATCTGATCGCGGAGCTGAAGGCGCGCGGCCTCAAGGTGACGTTCTACCCCTTCGTCATGATGGATCTTCCGGCCGGTAACGGCCTGACCGATCCCTGGAGCGGAGCCTCGTCGCAGCCGGCCTATCCCTGGCGCGGCCGCATCACCTGCGATCCCGCGCCGGGGCGGCCGGGCTCGCCGCAAGGCACCGCGACCGCGGCGGCGCAGATCGCCGGTTTCTTCACCGGTGGTAGCTGGAACTACCGCAGGATGATCCTGCATTACGCGAACCTCGTCGCATCCGCCGGCGGCGTCGATGCGTTCCTGATCGGCTCGGAATTGCGGTCACTGACGCGCGTGCGCTCAGGGGCGGGCGTCTATCCCGCCGTTGATGCGCTGGTGACGCTTGCTGTGGAGGTGAAATCCATCTTCGGCTCATCGACGGTCGTAACCTACGGCGCGGACTGGACCGAGTATGGCGCGGATGTCGTTGACGCCGGTGCGTCCGAGGTCCGCTTTCCGCTCGATCCGCTGTGGGCGTCCAGCGCGATCGACGCCGTGGGAATCGACTACTACATGCCGCTCGCGGACTGGCGCGATGAGGCCGGGCATCTCGACTTCGACATCGCGGCCTCGACCTACGATCTCGGCTACCTCGCGGGCAACGTTTATGGCGGCGAGGGGTTCGATTGGTATTACACCGACGGTACGGCGCGCGCCGCGCAGACCCGCACGCCGATCACCGACGGGCTCGGCAAGCCGTGGACGTTCCGCGTCAAGGACATCAGATCGTGGTGGTCGTCGGCGCATCATGAGCGGGTCGGCGGTGTCGAGCTTTCAAGCCCGACCGCGTGGGTGCCGCAAAGCAAGCCGGTCTGGCTGACCGAGGTCGGCTGCCCGGCGGTGGACAAGGGCGCCAATCAGCCGAACGTGTTTCCCGATCCCAAATCCTCGGAAAACCACCTGCCGTATTTTTCGAGCGGCAGCCGTGACGATCTGATGCAGCGCCGCTATCTGCAAGCGCTGCTCGGCAAGCTGGATCCGTCGTTCGGCGCGGCGGATGCCGACAATCCCGTCTCTTCGATCTACGGGGGGCGCATGATCGAGCCGTCCGCGATCTATCTTTGGACCTGGGACGCGCGACCCTATCCGGCGTTTCCCGCCGCGACCGAGGTCTGGAGCGACGGGCCGAACTGGCAGACCGGGCACTGGCTCACCGGCCGCCTCGGCGCAGCGCCGATGGATGCGCTTGTGCAGGCGCTGCTCACCGATAGCGGCATCACCGGCGCCGACACCTCGGCGCTGCGCGAAGCCTGCGACGGCTACGTGGTCGACCGGCCGATGCCGCCGCGCGCGATGATCGAGCCGCTCGCCGGAGCTTACGCTTTCGATGCGTCCGCGGCGGACGGAACGCTGCGCTTCGTTTCACGGGGCGGCGCGCCGGTTGCGGAATTCGCGGAAGACGATCTGGTGCTGACGGATGGCGGCGGGCTTGCTCGGCTCACGCGCGCGCAGGAAACCGAATTGCCGCGCGAGGCGCGCTTCAGTTTTACCGACGGGACGGTGGATTACCGGCGATCGGCGGTGACGTCACGGCGTCTGGCCGGCGGTTCGAACCGAAGCGTTCACTCCGACCTTGCCGTCGTCAGCGATGACGCGGCGATGGCGCGCCGCGCCGAGATCTGGCTTCAGGATTTGTGGGCAGGCCGCGAAAGCGCCGGGTTCTCGCTCGGCCCGCAATGCCTGTCGCTGACGCCGGGCGATGTGATCGCGGTGACGGTCAACGGGCGGCGGCGGCTGTTCGAAATCAACGCGCTGCTCGACGCCGAAGCGCGGCAGGTGACCGCCCGCAGCATCGATCCCGAAGTCTTCTCCGTGCCGCTGTCTGTTCCGCGACCGACGCGACCCGCGATTCCCGCCGCGCTCGGGCCGGTTGAGGTTTCGGTGCTCGATCTGCCGATGATCGAACCATCGGAGCCGCCGGTATTGACGCGGCTCGCCGTCTTCGCCAGCCCATGGCCGACATCGGTGACGGCCTGGACCTCATCCGACGGCGCGGGCTTTCAGCCAGCCGCGATCATTCCCGCGCCCTCGATTTCGGGCGAAACGCTCGATCCGCTGCCGGCGGGGCCATCGGGGCGATGGGACCACGGCAACGCCGTGCGCGTGCGCCTCTACGGCGGTGCGCTCAGTTCGGTGTCGGATGCCCGCGTGCTTGCCAGAGCCAACGCGGCGGCGGTGCAGAACCCGAACGGCGATTGGGAGGTCTTGCAGTTCGCCCATGCGGAACTGGTGGACAGCGGCGCCTATAAACTGTCGCGCCTGCTGCGCGGGCAGGCAGGAAGCGACCATGCCATCGCTGACGTGTTGCCGCCGGGCGCGCCATTCGTTCTGCTCAACACGCGTCTCGCGACGTTGTCGAAAGGATTGAGCGTGCTGGATCGTCCGATCCTGGTGCGGCTTGCCGCTGCCGGACGCGCCCATGACGATCCCACGGCCGTCGCGCTGACGGTGACGCCGCGCGCGACGGCCCTGTTGCCGCTGTCGCCGGTGCATGTGAAGGCGGCCCGCGAGAGCGGTGGCGTTCGCATCTCGTGGATTCGCAGAACGCGCATCGATGGCGATGGCTGGGGCGTCGAAGTGCCGCTCGGCGAGGATGTCGAAGCCTACACGCTCGACGTTTTATCAGGCGGCGCGATCGTGCGCAGCATCGCGTGCGGCGCGCCGGAAGCATTCTACTCCGATGCCGACGAACTGGCGGATTTCGGCGCGCCTCAGGCAAGCCTGCATCTTCGCGTCGCGCAGCTATCCGCGACCGTCGGCGCCGGTCATCCCGCTGAACTCACTCTCACCCTCTGAGTTGCCATGACAGACACACAGAATCTCGGGTTGCCGTTTATCGACGGCAGCCAGGCACAGAAGCACGTCACTCACAATGAGGCATTGCGCATACTCGACGCGGCGATCCAGATCGGCGTGCTCGATCTGACGCTCACCACGCCGCCATTGAGTCCGTCGGACGGTGAGCGGTACGTCGTCGCGAGCGGGGCGACCGGCGCCTGGGCCGGGAAGGACGATGCGATCGCGACCTGGCAGGACGGCGCCTGGGCGTTCCTTACGCCGAAGGCGGGATGGTGCATCTGGTCAGCGGCGGATGAGAGTCTGTTCGTGTTCGACGGCTCCGCCTGGCAGGGCGCGGGTGGCGCGGCGTCGCTCGACAACGTCGCGCAGCTCGGCGTGAACGCCGCTGCCAGCGCTCCAAATCTGCTGACGGTGAGATCCAACGATGCGCTGTTCAGCGCTATCGACACCGGCGATGGCGGCACCGGCGACGTGCGGCTTCAGGTCTCGAAGGAGGGGTCGGCCAACACGGCGTCGGTGTTTTTCTCGAACGGCTTTTCGGGGCGGGCTGAATTCGGCCTGGTCGGTGCGGACACCTTCAAGCTCAAGGTGTCGCCGGACGGCTCAGGCTGGATCGAGGCTCTCGATATCGATCAGGATACCGGAAACGTGACGCTGCCGCGCGGACTGGCGCTGACCGGCGTTGTTGCTCCCGCGCAGATCACGGCCGATCAGGATGATTATGCCCCGGCGGGACTTGCCGCCGCTTCGGTGCTGCAGATCAGCACGGACGCGCCGCGCGGCATTTCGGGCCTGGCAGGCGGGAGCGAAGGGCGTTGTCTCACCATTATCAACGTGGGCAGCCAGCCGGTCACGCTGCTGAATGACAGCGCATCGTCGTCGGCGTCAAATCGCTTTTCTCTCAACGACAGCCTTGTGATCTCAGCGAAACAGGCCGCGATGCTGCGTTATGACGGTACCGCCGCGCGCTGGCACGCGATCGCGGGCGGGATGGCCGGGGCGGGGGGGTCCGGGGGCGGCTTCCTCTCCCCGCCGCAAGGTCGCCTCACGCTTGCGAGCGGCGCGCCGGTGATGACGACGGCGCAGAGCGCGAAGACCACGCTTTATTACACGCCTTACACAGGTAACCGGATTCCGGTCCATAACGGCGCTGAGATGGTGCCGACGGCATTTGCCGAACTCTCCGCCGCGACGACGGACACGGCGAAGAACCCCTCCGCGATCGGCGCCGGCAAGGTCAATGACTGGTTTGTCTGGAACGACAGCGGAACGCTGCGGCTCAGCCATGGTCCGGACTGGACCGACGATACGACGCGCAGCGCCGGGACCGCGTTGACCATGGTCGACGGCGTCCTGTTGAACAATGCCAGCATCACCAACGCAAAGGATGTGGAAGCCCTGAACGTCGCCGGCGAAAGCATGGTGCCCCGCTTCGGGCCCGGGGAGCTTATCTACATCCAGCTACGGCCGCCAGCGCCCGGCGATGACATCGTGGTGGAACTCTACCCCGAGAAGGACGGCGACCAACCCAAGGGCTTCCTGAAGCGGCTGGTGCGACGAACCGGGCTGCGGCTCTACTGCCAGCAGTTCAACCCGCCGACCGATATCGAGTTTGACATGGGCGAGGTGAAGAACGTCTGGCGCGTGCTGACGCTGCGGGATCTGTTGGGGTGAGAAGCGTCCTCGGGATCGACGGAAGCCGAAGAACCTTCCTTGGATCCTGTTAAAGCCTTGCGGCACATCAAGACGCTGGCTCGTGCCGCACAAGACAGCGACGATGCGGCCCTGCTGCGGAAGCACATGGAGATGATATTGGTGCTCGTAGACAAGGCTTTGCCGAGCGGACCGGAAAACCCGTCCGAAGCCTTTTTCGGGGTGTAACTCAACAGCCAGAAGTGAAGGCGAAGCGGTGAGCGGGCCACGGCACAGGGGGATTTGATGGGTGATCAGACGCGCAGGCCCGTGTCCAACATCGAACCTTTTGCTCGTGAAGTCTGTGAACGGGTAGCGCATGGTCACCGCAGCAGAAGTGTCAGCCGGTCTCGCAGCCGCTGAAACCATCGTCAACGCCATCATCAAGGTCGCGCCCGCGATCGAACGGGGCGTGGTGTCGTCGATTCCCTATGTTCAGGCCATCGCCGGCCTGATCGGCGGCAAGAATGCCACCGCCGAAGAGATCGATGCGGTGTTGGCCCGGATCAACGCCGAGGTGGACCTGTTCCTGAGTCCGCTGCCGCCTGATGATGGCTCGACCACGACATGACATGGTTGAGCAGCGGGGGGCGCAGGCGTGCCGCCCCGGCGGAAAGATGACCTTAAGCGGGTTCCTAGTGTGGTGGTTCAGAAGTTCGCTTCATTGCCCCATCGAGTCCGTCAAGCGAACTTCTGAACCTAAACCACACTAGAATCATAAAGTTGCTAGTGTCCCTTTGATTCCGAAGTTCGCATCAAAGGTTGCGGCAAGGGTATGCGAACTTCGAAAATCGGGACACTAGCGTTCATTTGCCATTCACGCGGCGACGGTTCATCTTGACGGGAGGAATCAGGAGCCCGCTTTGCGCCTTCTCGTCGTCGAAGATGATCCCGATCTCAATCGTCAGCTCACGACCGCGCTGACCGATGCCGGCTATGTCGTCGATCGCGCGTTCGACGGCGAGGAGGCCCATTTCCTCGGGGACAGCGAACCTTATGACGCGGTGGTGCTGGATATCGGCCTGCCGAAGATGGACGGCATTTCCGTGCTGGAAGCCTGGCGGCGGGGGGGGCGCACCATGCCGGTCCTGATCCTCACCGCGCGGGATCGCTGGAGCGACAAGGTGCAGGGGTTCGACGCCGGCGCTGACGATTATGTCGCGAAACCCTTCCATCTGGAGGAAATCCTGGCACGGATGCGCGCGCTGCTGCGTCGGAGCACGGGGCACGCCCACTCCGAACTGACCTGCGGGCCGGTGACGCTGGATACCCGCACGGGCCGCGTCAGCGTCGACGGCAATCCGATCAGGATGACGTCGCATGAATACCGGCTGCTGGCCTATCTCATGCACCATATCGGCCGGGTGGTGTCGCGCACCGAACTGGTCGAGCATCTTTACGATCAGGATTTCGATCGCGACTCCAACACGATCGAAGTCTTTGTCGGCCGTATTCGCAAGAAGCTGGATGTCGATATCATCCAGACGGTGCGCGGGCTCGGCTATCTGCTCGCGCCGCCGGCAGATGCGCGTTAGGGAATTTCCAGGCTTCCGTTCCAATTCGCTGGCGACGCGGCTGTTCCTGTCCGCGACCGCGTGGGTCGTGGTCGTGCTCCTCGTGACCGGCGTGGTGCTGTCTTCGGTCTATCGCTCGGCGTCGGAGCGAGCCTTCGACCGCCGCCTCAATCTCTATCTCCGCACCCTGATCGCCGAAGTGACGGCGCCTGACGAGCCGGATGACCGCCAGTTCCAGTCGCTCGGCGAGCCGCTGTTCGATCTGCCCCTGTCCGGCTGGTATTGGGAGGTCGACCGTACCGATCCGCGCAAAGCGGAAACCCGCGCGTCGCGTTCGCTATGGGACAAGAAGCTCCCGAAGCTCGTGGATCAGGGCGTGGCGCTGTCCTCGTCCGGAGTTCGCGTGGGATATGTCGATGGACCCGAAGGGCAAATCCTCCGCATGGCGGAGCGGCCGGTCGATCTCGGCGCCGACGGCAAGTTCCGGGTCGCCGTGGCCGGAGACGCCTCGGAAATTTTCGATGAAACGCGGGCTTTCGACTATTACCTCGGAGGCACGTTCGCCGCGCTCACGATCGGATTGCTTCTCACCACGATCTTTCAGGTGCGGTTCGGCCTTGCGCCGCTGAAACGGATATCGGACGCGATCGCCGACATCCGGTCCGGCCGCGCGGAGCGACTGGAAGGCGAATTCCCCGTGGAGATCGCGCCGCTTGCCTGGGAGACCAACGCGCTGATCGACGCCAACCGGGAGATCGTCGAGCGTGCCCGCACCCACGTCGGCAACCTCGCTCACGCGGTCAAGACGCCGCTTTCGGTGATCATCAACGAAGCCAGCGCGCATGAGCCCGACCCCTTCGCCGCCAAAATGCTCGAACAGGCCGGGATGATGCGCAACCAGGTTTCTCATCATCTGGAGCGCGCGCGCCTGGCCGCGCGGCTCACCGTCATTGGAACGGTGACCGATGTCGCGCCCGTCGTCGAGGCGCTGCGCAGGACCATGGAGAAAATTCATCGCGATCGCGATATCACGATTGACGCCGATGTCAGTCCGGGGACGAAATTCCGCGGCGAACGCCAGGATCTTGAGGAGATGGTCGGCAATCTTGTAGACAATGCCTGCAAGTGGGCGCATTCGCGGGTGTTCATCAACACGTCCGTCCGCCCGCCTTCCGGAGTTGAGCCTGCGATGCTGCACATTATCGTCGACGACAACGGTCAGGGATTGTCGGATGCCGAGCGGATGCAGGCCTCGCAGCGCGGCCGCCGCATTGACGAGACCAAGCCGGGATCCGGACTGGGGCTGTCGATCGTCACCGATCTCGCAGCCCTCTATGGCGGTCGCCTGACGCTTGATACCGCGCCGATCGGCGGATTGCGCGCCGAACTGCTGCTGCCGTCAGCTTGAGCCCCGGTTTGCTGATCGCCCCATGTCGCAGTCCCGCCCGCATCACCCGCTCCCGTGCAATCGAATGCGGAATCCGTCCGGCGAAAGGCGCCGGGGGAGCGTATTGCTGATGGCCGTGGCGGTGACGCTCGCTCTCGGCGGTTGCGACACGACGGGTTCCGGCGGCCCTGACGCTCCCGGCCTGACGGCTTTCGCCGGCTTCTGGGAAGGGGCCACCGCTCCCGCGACGGCCGCGGCGCTGGGTGGATTGATCGGTCCAAGACTCGGGTCTGCCCTGGATGATAACGACCGTCGGCTGGCCTATCAGGCGCAGATCGATGCGCTTGAGCGTGGCGCACCGGGCGCGCCGATGACCTGGCGCAATCCCGATAGCGGCCGTCACGGCAATATCGTCGCCGGACCGGAATATGAGGTGGAGGGCGCGACGTGCCGCGGCTATTCCCACACCGTTACGATTGCCGGTCAACTCCAAACCGTGCGCAGAACCGCTTGCCGGAACGCTGAAGGGCGCTGGGCCGCGACCGGCTGATTGTTAAGGCCGCAAAATTTTAATTAAATCAAAGTCTCACCGATCGGTATTCAAGCATCGAGTGAGTTCTCCTCCGCTCCTGAGCAAATCCGAAGCGGGATTGCGATCTGATTTGACGTATTTTCTTGGCGCGAGCCGGTATCCCGTTGTCTTGAAACTCCTCCGGCCTTGCGCAACGCATCCTTAAGGCCGCGTCTGATATGAGGCGCTACAGGCTTTTCGGTGTCCGCGCGATCGTTCGCGTGAAGATGTGCGTGCATGGACCAGACCTCGATTGAACGGCTGAAGGACTATCTCGCGCAGCTTCCGCCGAAGTCGCAGGCATTGTTGATGCGGGAGTTCGAACGCGCGTTGGAGCGCGGCGAAGACGCCGCGGTCGCGCATCTTGTTCTCGGTGAGCTGCGCCGGATCGGCCCCCGATCGAGCGACGGCGAGCGGTGCGGTGAAGACCCGGCTCGACATCTGTTCCGTCCTCTCGAGCCGTTTCTCGTGGAAGATAGTCTCGCGCCGCGCGCTGGGCAGATCCGGCGCGGCTCGCTGATGCCGGTCTGGCAGTGGCTGACGCGCGAGGGCGCGCCGGATGCCGCGTGTGCGTTCGAGGCCGTGCTGGCGGCTGAGACCGGATCGGCGTCCGCGATCGAGGCGGCGGCACGGACTTTCCAGCCGGTGGCAGCCGCCGCCATCCAGCGAATCCTCACGGATGGTTCCGGCATCAACCGCCAGCGGACGCTCGGCCGCATAGGCGCTCCCGGCGTCGTTGAAGATCTGCCCGCAATCGCAGCGGTTCTGCACGCGCGCGAAGCCCTCGACACCCTGAATATCCGGCTGCCGGGTTTTCTGTCCGTCTTCGGCGAGCCGCAGATCGCCTCCCTGATGACGGCGCTCAATGTTCCTTCCCTGCAAACGCCGGAAGCCTTGCCATTCGCATTGTCGCTGGTGATGCAGCGATTGTCCGCGTCTTGGCAGATCATCCGCCTGGCGGTTCGGGTCGCGGGTTCGGACGACGAGATACGCGTGGCGGCGACGCCTTATGGCGTGGCGGTCAAGATGGCGCTTGACGATCTGTCACAGACATCAGCGGTTCTGCAGGCCGATATCCGGCGCGACCGGTTCGACAATACCTCCCAACACTTGAAGACCTTGCACGACGGCGTTCGCGGGCTAAGGACAGAACTCGATATCCGCGCCGATTCAATCTGGGGGCGTCAGCTTGCGGCGATCAGGGTCGATATTTCCGAGGTTCTGCAATCGGAGATCGAGGGCGTCGCCGGCCGTGTGCGGCGTCTTTTGCGTCAGCGGCCCGACAAGGACATTCCAGCCGGTGCAAAACTCGATCCGATCGAGGTCGAGGAAACCGCCGCGTTGATCGGTTTCGTCGCGGTGTGCCGGACCTACGCCAGTGAACTGGCCATCAACGAAGTCACAACGCGCACCTATTCGGACTTGCAGCATTACGTCGAGCGGACCGCCGAAACCCTGGTCGAAGCGCTTCGCAACGGCGATGAGCGTGTGCGGGCGTTCCGGCAGCAGCAGGTCAAGGCGGTGATCCGGTTTTGTGAGGTTCTGTTCGGCCCGGATTACTCGTCGCTGATGAGCCGGGCGGCGGATCAGGCGCTCACGGTCGAACGCAAATCGTCGCGGGCAGGGTGATCAGGCGGCAGGCTTTCGATAAACGCCATTAAATCATGCGGTTGCGGATGTTTAGTGTCAATTGTGCCGCAATTGTCAATTGCGTACGTATTCCAGTCGTGATGTAACCCGGCCGTTGAATGGCCGTTCCCGGCGCCGCTACCAGATGGAACCCTGATGAGATGACGTTGTGGTTTGTGTTCGCGCTGATGACCGCCGGTGCGGCTTTCGCGGTGCTGTGGCCGCTCGGTCGGTCAGGCAGTCGGCGAGCCTCGGGCGGCAGCGAGACCACGGTTTATCGCGACCAACTGGCCGAGGTCGGGCGTGACGCCGCCGCCGGCCTGATCGGCGAGGCGGAGGCGGCCGCGGCGCGGGTCGAGATCGGGCGGCGGCTCCTGGAAGCGGCCGATGCGGAACGCCATCAGCCCCAGGATTCGAAACTCTGGCTGCGCCGTGCGGTGGCGGTGGTCGCGCTGGCGGGGATTCCGTTGCTGGCGTTCGCCACCTACCTCCCTCTGGGATCGCCCCGATTACCCGATTTCCCTCTCGCGGCGCGCATTCAAACCGCCGATGCATCGCAATCCCTCGACAGCCTCGTGGCGCGTGTCGAATCGCACCTTGAGAAGAATCCCGCCGATGGCCGGGGCTGGACCGTCCTGGCGCCGATACTCGCGAAACTCGGCCGCTTCGATGACGCGGCGCGCGCCTATCGTAACGTGATCACGCATGAGGGCGAGACCGCGCCGCGCCGCGCCGATCTCGGGGCGGCGATCGCGGGGGCTGCCAACGGCATCGTGACCGCCGAGGCGAAAAAGGAATTCGAGCGGGCGCTCGCCCTGAATCCCCAGGAGGCGAAGGCGCGCTTTTTCCTTGGAATGGCCGCGCAGCAGGACGGCCGCAGCGCCGACGCCGTGAAGATCTGGAAAGCTCTGCTGGCCGACGCGCCGGCGGATGCGGAATGGCGTGCGACCGTGCAGGAGGCGCTGACGCAGGTCGGGGACGGCGCGCCTCGCCCGACCGACGGGATGGTGGCCGCGGCGAGTGACATGAACGAAGCGGATCGCTCCGCGATGATTCATACGATGGTCGATCGGCTGGCGGCGCGGCTGAAGCAGGACGGCAACGATGTCGAGGGATGGCTGCGCCTGGCTCGCGCATATATGGTGCTCAATCAGCCGGAGAAGTCGCGCGCCGTGCGCGATGACGCGCGCCGCGCGCTCGGGCAGAATGAAGCAGGGTTGCGCCAGCTCAACGAAGGGTTCAAGGCGCTCGGGATAGACGGATGATCGAGGTATTTGCTTTGCGCGCAGGTGGTGAAACATGACTCGCAAGCAGCGGCGCTTGACGATGATCGGCGGAGCGCTCGTGGTGCTCGGCATCGCGGCCGCGCTGGTGCTGAATGCACTGCGCGACTCCATCGTGTTTTTCTCGACGCCGATGATGGTGTCGGAGAAGCATATTCAGCCGGGGCAGCGCTTCCGGCTGGGCGGGCTGGTGCAGACCGGCTCGCTGGTTCGCGGTGATAACCTTGCAGTCAAGTTCAATGTTGCCGATGGCAGCGCGACTCTCCCGGTCGCCTACACGGGCATCCTGCCTGATCTGTTCCGCGAAGGGCAGGGCGTGGTCGCCGAGGGCGCGCTTGATAATTCGGGTGTGTTCCAGGCCGACACCGTGCTGGCCAAGCACGACGAGACCTACATGCCGAAGGAGGTCGCGGACGCGCTGAAGAAGCAGGGGCACTGGAAGGACGATTACGGTGCGCCGGCCGGAACTGCTGAGGCCTCCGGCAAGCAGGAGGCCTCGCAATGATCGCCGAGGCCGGGCATTTCGCGCTGGTGCTGGCGCTCGGGCTCGCGCTGATCCAGTCCGTGGTTCCGATTATCGGCGCAAGATGGAATGACGGCGCGCTGATGAATGTGGCGCGCTCCACCGCGCTTGCACAATTGCTGTTCGTTGCGGCCTCGTTTTTCGCGCTTGCGACGTTGTACGTGGTCTCCGATTTCTCGGTCCTCAACGTCTTCCAGAATTCTCATTCGCTGAAGCCGATGATCTACAAGATCACCGGCGTCTGGGGCAATCACGAAGGCTCCATGCTGCTATGGGTGACGATCCTCGCGCTGTTCGGCGGGTTGGTCGCCGCGTTCGGCAACAATCTTCCGCTGACGCTGCGCGCCCATGTGCTGGCGGTGCAGGGCTGGATCGCGACCGCGTTCTACCTGTTCATCCTGCTGACATCGAATCCGTTCACGCGGATCGCGAGCCCGCCGATGGAGGGGCGCGATCTCAATCCGGTGCTCCAGGATATCGGGCTCGCGGTGCATCCGCCGATGCTTTATCTCGGCTATGTCGGTTTCTCCATCGCATTCTCCTTCGCCGTCGCCGCCCTGATCGAAGGCCGCATCGATGCCGCCTGGGCGCGCTGGGTGCGGCCGTGGACGCTGGTGGCGTGGATTTTCCTCACGCTCGGGATCGCGATGGGATCGTACTGGGCCTATTACGAACTCGGCTGGGGCGGCTGGTGGTTCTGGGATCCGGTCGAGAACGCCTCGCTGATGCCGTGGCTGGCGGGAACGGCGCTGCTGCATTCCTCGGTGGTGATGGAAAAGCGCAACGCGCTGAAAGTATGGACCATCCTGCTTGCGATCCTGACGTTCTCGCTGTCGC
Organism: Nitrobacter sp. TKz-YC01; assembly: GCF_047824785.1. Taxonomy (GTDB): domain Bacteria; phylum Pseudomonadota; class Alphaproteobacteria; order Rhizobiales; family Xanthobacteraceae; genus Nitrobacter. The sequence goes on from NZ_CP181167.1 coordinate 1,546,024, forward strand.
TGCTCGGCACCTTCCTGGTGCGCTCGGGAGTGCTGACGTCGGTTCATGCCTTCGCGACCGACCCGACGCGCGGCATCTTCATCCTGCTGATCCTCTGCACCTTCATCGGCGGCAGCCTGACCTTGTTTGTCTGGCGCGCTTCCGCTCTGAAGCAGGGAGGGTTGTTCGCGCCGGTCTCGCGCGAGGGTGCGCTCGTGCTCAACAACCTGTTCCTGACCACGGCCTGCGCCACCGTGTTCGTCGGCACGCTGTATCCGCTGGCGCTTGAGGTCATCACCGGCAACAGGATTTCGGTCGGAGCGCCGTTCTTCAATCTGACGTTCGCGCCGCTGTTCGTCCCGCTCCTGATCGCGGTGCCGTTCGGTCCGCTACTGGCGTGGAAGCGGGGCGATCTGCTCGGGGCTTCGCAACGGCTGGTCGCCGCCGGCGTCGGCAGCGTGATCGCGGTGGCCGTGCTTTGGGCGTGGACGTTGGGCGGCAGCACCTTCGCGCCGCTGGCGATCGGACTGGCGGTGTTCGTGATTCTCGGGGCCCTCAGCGACCTCGCAGAGCGCATCAGCCTGTTTCGGGCGTCGCTGCCGGTGTCCCTGCGCCGCGCGAAAGGATTACCTCGCTCGGCCTGGGGTACGGTCTTCGCTCACGCCGGCCTCGGAGTGGCCTTGATCGGCATCGTCTGCGAAACCACCTGGAACACCGAATACATCGCCTCGATGAAGACGAACGACGTGGCTCGGGTCGGTGGTTACAGTCTGACGTTCGAGGGCACGACGCAGCAGCAGCGATCCAACTATCGCGAAGATATCGCACGTTTCACTGTCAGCCGGGACGGGCAGCCGATCGCGGTCATGACGCCCTCGAAGCGTAACTTCACGACGCGCGCGGCTTCGACCACGGAAGCGGCGTTGCTGACGCGTGGCGCGAGCCAGCTCTACATCTCGCTCGGCGACGCCTCCCCCGACGGATCGATCGCCGTGCGCATCTATCACAAGCCGATGGTGTTGCTGATCTGGTTCGGTCCGGTCCTGATGGCCTTCGGTGGCGTGCTGTCGCTGTCAGACCGTCGTTTGCGGGTCGGGGCTCCGAAACCGGCGAAGGCCGGCCGCGCGCTCCAGCCCGCGGAGTAAGGCCGTCATGCATGAACTCGTGCAAGCCTTGTCGTCGTTGCGCAAACGGTTTATGGCGCGGAGCAGGTTTCTGCCTGTTCTCGGCGCGGTCCTTTGTTTTGGGCTCGTGGCGGTGTCTTCCGCTCACGCGGTGCAGCCTGACGAGGTCATGACCGACCCCGCTCAGGAAGCGCGCGCGCGCGACCTGTCGCGCGGGTTGCGCTGCATGGTGTGCCAGAACCAGTCGATTGACGATTCCTCGGCGCCGCTGGCGCGGGATCTCCGTCTGCTGGTGCGGGAGCGGATCGCCGCCGGCGACAGCAATCAGCAGGTGCTGGACTTTCTGGTGGCCCGTTACGGCGACTACGTCCTGCTGAAGCCGCCTTTCGAAACGAGCACGCTGCCGCTCTGGCTTCTGACGCCGCTGCTTCTGGCCGGCGGCGGACTGGCGCTTTGGGGATACAGCCGGCGGCGATCAAAAGCGGTGAAGGCCGCTCAGGATGCGCCGCCGCGACTGAGCGAGGAAGAAGAAGCCCGGCTCGCGAAGCTGGTGGCGATGGAGCGGCCTGCCGGCGAGAGGTCGAAGACCTGAGCCGATAAGCGGTTTTCGATTCGCGGGCTCGCGATGTGTGCGCCAAACCGCCGCACGAGGCGCTTGCCGTTGTTACGAAACATTAATTTCCTGGTCAGCGCGCCGTAAGGTGCAAATACCCATCTTCAGGGACATGAAGTGCTGATTTTCGGCACTATATCAAACCTGTCTTTTGGAGATACGTATGACCGACTTGCCGTCCTCCCAGTTTAAGCCCGTTCGTTCTGGGGTCGCCGCGCGGAGGTTCGCGTTGATGGCGTCTGTCGTCGCGGGCGTCGGCGTGGCTGTCTACGGGCTCAGCCCTTCCGCGGACAAGGCCGAGTTCTTCACCAGTCCTGCCTACGCGCAGGTCAACACCGACGTGAGCAAGGTCGCGCAGCCGATCGGCTTTGCGGACATCGTCGAGCGGGTGAAGCCGTCGGTGATTTCGGTCAAGATCCGCATGAAGGACAGGGCGGTGGCTGGCGGGGACGATTCGCCGTTCCAGCCGGGCTCGCCCATGGAAAGGTTCTTCCGCCGCTTTGGCGGACCGGATGGTCTTCCGCCAGGAATGCGCGGCCGGCGCGGCCCGGGCCTCGTGACAGGGCAGGGCTCCGGCTTCTTCATTTCGGCCGATGGGTATGCAGTGACCAATAACCACGTCGTCGACGGCGCGGACAAGGTCGAGGTCACGACGGACGACGGCAAGACCTACACCGCCAAGGTGATCGGGGCGGATCCGCGCACGGACATTGCCCTGATCAAGGTCGAGGGCGGCTCCAGTTTTCCGTTTGCGAAACTGTCAGACGACAAGGTGCGGATCGGCGATTGGGTTCTCGCGGTCGGCAATCCGTTCGGTCTTGGCGGTTCGGTGACCGCCGGTATCGTGTCGGCCAGCGGCCGTGACATCGGCACCGGCCCCTATGACGACTTCATCCAGATTGACGCCCCGGTCAATAAGGGTAACTCCGGCGGCCCGGCCTTCAACATGAAGGGCGATGTCATCGGCGTGAATACCGCGATCTACTCACCGTCCGGCGGCAGCGTCGGCATTGCGTTCTCGATTCCCGCGAATACGGTGAAGAGTATTGTCGCTCAGCTAAAGGACAAGGGGTCGGTGAGCCGCGGATGGATTGGCGTCCAGATCCAGCCGGTGACGTCGGACATCGCCGATAGCCTCGGTCTCAAGAAAGCCGAAGGCGCGCTGGTGGCTGAACCGCAGGCCAACAGCCCGGCGGCTAAAGCGGGTATACAGTCTGGCGACGTGATTACGACCGTCAACGGTGATCCGGTCAAGGACGCGCGCGAATTGGCGCGAACCATCGGCAGCCTGGCGCCGGGAACGGCGATCAAGCTGAACATCCTGCACAAGGGCAAGGACAAGGTCGTCAACCTGACGCTTGGCACCCTCCCCGATACCGTCGAGGCCCGAGCTGATCACCATGGCGATCGTGGCTCATCGCGCGACAACGATATTCCCAGGCTCGGCTTGACCGTTGCGCCGGCGGGGTCGGTCGCGGGTGCTGGCGCGGAAGGCGTCGTCGTGGTTGACGTGGATCCGAAAAGCCCCGCGGCCGACCGCGGGTTCAGGGAAGGCGACGTGATTCTGGAGGTCGCGGGAAAGAGTGTGTCCAGCTCCGCCGACATACGCGAGGCAATCAAGGCGGCGCGCGCGGAAGACAAGAACAGTGTTCTGATGCGGGTTCGCACCGGCAGCACGGCGCGTTTCGTCGCAATGCCAATTGCGAAGGGTTAAGGCATGATGCCGAACAGAGGAAGTCGATTTCCGGATTGGATCATGCAGATCAACGACAAGGCTCGGTCGGGTTCAACTCGGTTCGATCCGACTTGAGGCGCGAGCCTTGCAAGAGATGGGAAGCGTCGCCGGCATCAGTCGCCCCCGCCGACGGCACTTTCCGGGGACGGGTCAAAAGCTCGTTCCCTTGAGTTGCCTTCCGATAGGAATAGCCCCCCTCCGTCGGAAGGACTAGGGCGGTGGAGTTGCCCCAAGCTTCACCGCCCACTTTTCGCAGGACGCCGGGGCGTGTGGTCCTTGCGGTCTTGCGCGCGCGGGATGAGCGCGCCATGGTGATGGAAAGACATACCTTTTGGACAATTCCAGTAACCAGATGCGCCTGCTGATCATCGAGGACGATCGCGAGTCCGCAGACTACCTTGTGAAGGCGTTTCGCGAGGTCGGACATATCGCGGAACTTGCCAGGGACGGTGAGGAGGGACTCTCTTTTGCCGACGGCGGGAACTACGACGTACTGGTGATCGATCGGATGCTGCCCAAGCGCGACGGGCTCTCCGTGATCGGCTGCCTGCGTGAGAAGGGTATCCTCACTCCGGTGCTCATTCTCTCTGCGCTTGGCCAGGTTGACGATCGCATCAAGGGTTTGCGTGCCGGCGGCGACGACTACCTGCCGAAACCGTACTCATTTGCCGAGTTGCTGGCGCGTGTGGAGGTCCTGTCGCGGCGTCATGGCGGTCGCGCCGAAGAGACGGTCTATCGCGTTGGCGATCTCGAACTCGACCGGCTGTCACGTCGCGTCGCGCGGGGTGGAGAGGAATTGACGCTTCAACCGCGTGAGTTTCGCCTGTTGGAGTATCTCATGAAGCATGCGGGTCAGGTCGTGACACGAACCATGCTGCTCGAGAATGTCTGGGATTATCATTTTGATCCGCAGACTAACGTCATCGACGTGCATATTTCGCGGCTGCGTTCCAAGATCGATAAAGGTTTCGAGCAGCCTCTGCTGCACACGATCCGGGGCGCCGGATACATGGTCCGGGACGGAGTTAAGCAGGGACACCCACGATCATTAAATACTTAACGTAAACTCGGCCCATAGTCGTTCAACGCGTACTTTCAGTATTCGCTTTCCTTGAGCCGGATACTTGAGTCGGCGAGTTAAATTCAGCTTCCGACGTCTGCCCCCCAACACGCAGGTCGATGTCCTACCGAAAAGCCCCTGGAAACCCATAGCGGTTTTGTGTGAAGCATGTCCCTTGGTCTTCTGGTTGATCCCGTAGTGCTTCGCCAGCGCTCTCAGGCTCTCTTGACTATCTTGTATTGCTCGACGGACCGCCGCTGTCGTCGTGGTGCTCCCATGGTGAACCTGGCCCATAGTGCATCCCTCCAGCCGTCGGAAAATAATGCACCATCAAAACTCGGGATCAAACGCCTAGTAATGCAGGCTACTGCTCGAACATTCAGGCAAGGTTTGGTGTTCAGGCGGTTTCAGCAGCAGGTGTTCCTCAACGCGACCGCCCGTCCTAAGATTGACGATAGACGCGCGAGCGGCGCCTTCATACTTGGTCAGATCGATTCCGCGGCTTGTGAGTAGCCGAGGGTAAGAGCCTGTTGGCTTGGACGCATTCACCAACACCCAAGCGCGCGCGAGGTCGTTGCAATCCGTCGTGCTTAGCGCTGCATCATTGTACTTTTCGGCGTTAGGGTATCCGTAAACAAGCCATCCCGTGCCGGGAGCGGTTCCGCCGACGGCGAAAACGGTCCCAGGGTACTCTCCTGTCATGTCGAGAATGGGCGTGTCATCGAGAAAACCCGCGCGTCTTGCTCCGTCGCGCATGGAGTTGAGATAGGTCGCTATCTCTTGGTCCACTTTGAGCGACGTTGGACTGCGGCCGCCAACTGTCGCTGGCGTCGCTTGCTGCAAGATAGCGGTGGATTGTCGGTAAGGAGTGGATGCCGAATCGTAAATCAAAACGGCTGATATCAGCAAGGTTGCAAATGCAATTATGCTGTATGAAAATTCCAGAGATACTCTGGTTTGTGAGGTCAAGGGCAGCGCTACCGCGACCCAGAAGACCGGGGCCAGTGAAACGATGGTCCAAAAGTTGTTGGCTGTTCCAATCGCATACACCAACGGCATGAGCGCGAGATAGATAGCGATTCCAATGGCGTTCGAAGGCAGTGCTGATCTGCGTACGAACAATAGAATGACGGCGCCCAAAAGCGCGGGAACCGCAGCGAGAAAACCAGCCGTTGAGGCGTCGAATGGAATTGCGCCGACGCGGATCAGGCGCTTGAAATCGTGATCGTCGGAAAGTGTGTGAAGGAGCTCGATCCCTACCTGATTTCGTTGCGCGAACTGAGCGATTGACCCGTCGATTGCGATGGCAGAAAGCAAGAGGCACGCTATTGCAACGGTTCCAGCGACGGCCAATGGACGGAGCAGCGGCCTCAGTGTGAACGCCAGATAGATGGCGACGACCGGAGCAAGGGCCGCGGCCGAAGACATTTTCGCCATGAAGCAAAGCCAGCCTCCCACGCCGATGATTGAAGCTGACACATAGCGTGTCGCTGGCCGCTCGCTGTCGATGGCGACAATGCCGCAGGCTGTCAACAGCAGTGCGCATATGGCAAGCGAGTTATAGCTCGGAGTTGGAAACCAAAGCCTTAGAAGAACGAGCGCCGATGTTGCGAGAGCGGCTGATAAGATAAGGGCTGCTGAACGGCTGACGGGCTTATGAAATTTTGCAAACAGCAGCGCGAACAGTGTTGTCGCGAGAAGCCATATCGCTAGCAGGTTTGCTTGGCGCAGCGCGGCGACGCTTCCATTCAACGCGATATACAGCGGATGATAAATCCAGCCGAACTGCAAGTGAGTATACGTCTGAGTCCACGGTTGCGAAATTGTATTGAGGTAGAAACCCTCGTCGGTGAAATCGAACCCTGCCTCGCAGACATAAAGTATGCAGGTCACGGCTGTTATTGTTGCGCTGGCGATAAGCGTCCTAAGAAGGATCGTCATCACGGGGCGAAACCAAAACGATAATAATGGACCGGACGTCGCATGGTCTGAGGGTCTTGCCGTTGTGAAAAGGTGATTGGAGAAACAGGAGCCGTGACGGTGTTCGGTGTACTCTGAGAGCCGGATATTCGATTATCTAAAGGAGTCCGCTTTCCCTGTCTATCGTTGTTGGTCGAACTCGATCATCGATGCGTTCCGGCAAGCGGATATGCCTACGGCGACGCCGTGATTCCGGTAAGCCGGTGAAGTCGGCTTTCCCTTCTGAATTCATGATCATGAACTCATTGTCACTTTGGGCCGCCCGTTGCGGGTGCTAGTAAGCTCATAAGCGGATAGATTTGAGACATGCGAAACACCCTAGACGGATTTGATCCGTGACGGCGTTAGGCAAGCTGTTCCGTACCACGGCATTTCGGCTGACGCTGGTCTATTTGCTGTTGTTTGCGCTGTTTGCGGCTTCTCTTCTGGGATACTTCGCTTGGAATACCCGTCGCCTGATCACCGATCAGATTGCGGCGACGGTGGGCGAGGAAATCGGGCTGCTTACCGGCGTGTTCAACCGCCGCGGCTTGCGCGGATTGGTCGGCGCCATCGAAAATCGCGCGCTGCGGCCCGGCTCCAACCTTTATCTGGTGACGACGCCGGCGGGACTTGGGGTCGCGGGCAATATCGGCTCGCTTCAGCCCGGTGTGATGGAGACCACCGGCTGGGCCGAAACCGCCTACCGCAGGCTCGACGAGCAGGATCAGGCTCATCACTACGCGCTGGTGCGCGTGACCGAACTGTCGAATGGTTTCCGGCTGTTGATCGGTCGCGATCTGGAGGAACGTCATCGCATTTTCGGCGTGGTCGCTTCGGCCGCGCAGTGGTCGCTGCTGATCGTCGTGGTCCTGGGCCTCGGCGGGGGCGTCTTCGTGGCGCGGCGCGTGCTGCACCGGATCGACGCAATGACCGGGACCACGAAGCGCATCATGGCTGGCGATCTGAGCGGCCGGCTTCCGGTCGGCCGCAGCGGCGACGAACTGGACCGGCTGGCGGAAAATCTCAATGCGATGCTCGAACGGATCGAAGCGCTGATGGATGGATTGAGGGAGGTGTCTGATAATATCGCCCACGATCTCAAAACGCCGTTGACGCGACTACGCAATCGCGCCGAGGAAGCGCTCGCCAAGTCCGGCCATGAGAGCGATTATCGTTCGGCCTTGGAACAGACGATCGAGGAATCCGATGGCCTGATCCGCACTTTCAATGCGCTCCTGATGATCGCTCGGGCGGAATCCGGACATGCCCGCGACAACATGGCCGATTTCGACGCTGCGGACGTCGCGCAGGGCATTCACGAGCTCTATGAGCCGCTGGCCGAAGACAACGGAATGAAGCTCCGGGTTCAGACGGGGTTCGCACCGCTGCATGGCAATCGCGAGTTGATAAGCCAGGCGCTTGCAAACCTCGTCGAAAACGCGATCAAATACGGGCAGCCGAAGCCGGCCTCGCCGCCGCTCGGGGCGGATGCCGCCGCGACCGACGCCACCATCCTGATCGAAGCCCGCCATGATGGCGATCGGATCATCCTCGCCGTGACCGATCATGGCGACGGGATTCCCGAAGCCGACCGCAAGCGCGCGGTCGAACGGTTCGTGCGGCTCGAGACCAGCCGGACCTTGGCGGGATCCGGGCTTGGTCTCAGCCTTGCGTCGGCGGTGGCCAGGCTGCACGGCGGTGATCTTACGCTCGACGATGCGCAGCCGGGTCTGCGCGTGGCTTTATCGATACCCGCGCGAAGCGCTTCAGGGCTTGCGGCCCCGACGGTGGACGTGCAACAGAATGATGCATGATTTCATCCGTTAAGGACGACGCGGACCCGGCCTGCCTGGCGGCGCGTCTTGCGGACGGACCTAAGCTGTTCGCGCCTTTCGAAGCCGAGCGCCGGCTTGAGGATTGGCTGTCCGATCTGACGCCGCAGCAATCGGACGAGATCAGGACGTTGGCTGGCACATTTCCGCACGTCAAGGCCATCCTGCTCGGCATCGCGGAATCCTCGCCCTATCTTTTTGATCTGATGCGCTCCGATCCCGAGCGGACGCTTTGCCTGCTCCGGAGCGATCCCGAAAGCCATCTCGGGCGGCTGATCGCCGACATATGGGAGGCGGCGGAGGCTGCCGATGAGGCCGAAGCCATGCGGCGGCTGCGGAGGGGCAAGATGGCGGCCGCGCTGTTGATCGCGCTGTGCGACATCGGCGGAGTTTGGCCGGTGATGCAGATCACGGCCGGATTGACCGACATTGCCGTTGCCGCGGTCCAGAGCGCGTTGCGATTCCTGCTGCGGCAGGAGACAGGGCGTGGCCGCCTCAACCCGCCTGAGATCGACCATCCGGAAGACGCCAGCGGCCTGGTGGTGCTCGCAATGGGCAAAATGGGCGCCGGCGAGCTCAACTATTCCAGCGACATCGACCTGATCGTATTCTTTGATCTTGCGGCTCCGACGCTCGCGAGCGGGATCGAGGCGCAGCCTTTTTTCGTGCGCCTCACGCAGGGACTTGCGCGCTTGCTGCAACAAAGGACCGGAGACGGCTACGTTTTCCGGGTTGATCTGCGCCTGCGGCCGGATCCCGCGTCGACGCAGGTCGCGGTCTCGACCGCCGCGGCACTCGACTACTACGAGCGGGAAGGACGGACCTGGGAGCGCGCCGCCATGATCAAGGCGCGGCCCTGCGCTGGCGATCGGAAGGCCGGCGAGACCATGATCGCGGAGATATCGCCCTTTGTCTGGCGCAAGCATCTCGATTTCGCGGCTCTTGCCGAAGTTCACGACATGAAGCGGCAGATGCAGACCTTTCGTGGGCAAAGCGAGATCGCGGTCGAAGGCCACAACGTCAAGATCGGACGCGGCGGTATTCGCGAGATTGAGTTCTTCGCGCAGACCCAGCAGTTGGTGGCTGGAGGGCGGCATCCCGAACTGCGGGTGCGTCCCACGCTCGATGCGCTGAATATTCTGGCCTCAAGCAATTGGATCACTCACCAGGCGCGGGACGAACTGACCGCCGCATATCTGTTTCTGCGAAGGGTCGAGCATCGCATTCAGATGGTCGCGGACGAGCAGACCCACGTTCTGCCCGCGGACGCCGAGGCGATGGAGCGGTTTGCGTGCTTCCTGGGATTTGAGGATCGGGCGAGTTTCGCGACTGAGTTGCTGGCACACCTGGATTGCGTGCAGGGGCATTACAGCCGGCTGTTCGAGGGTGACCCCGTTGGCACGGTAAACATCCCTGTCGCGGATTACAGGGCCGGACCCGACGACGCGCGACTTCTCGATCATCTGGCGAAACTCGGCTTCAAGCAGCCGAGAATGGTTGCCGACACCATCCGGCAATGGATGGCAGGCGGATATCGCGCCCTCAAGGTCGAGGCGACGCGTGCCGCGTTTGAAGCGTTCGTGCCGGCGCTGATCGATGGCCTGGCGCGTGCCGAGGAGCCGGACAGCGCCGTGATGGCGTTCGATCGCTTCCTGCAGGCGCTACAGCGCGGCGGTCGGCTGATATCGCTGCTGAGCCAGAACAGGGATCTCGTCGCGCTGGTTGCACTTGTGCTCGGCGCGGCGCCGCGGCTCGCCGACATGCTGGCTCGACGGCCCCAGATCATGGACGGGCTGATCGATCCTCGCTTTTTCGGCGCCATGCCTGACCGGCTGGAGTTGTCGGCGCGGCTCTCGGCAACGCTTCAGGATGCGGATTCTTACGAAGAGTTTCTCGACAGGATACGGCTGTTCGGCCAGGAAAGTCTTTTCCTGATCGGCACCCGCATCCTGTCCGGCACCGTATCGGCGCGGCAGGCGGGGCATGTGTTCGCCGATGTCGCCGAGGGGATCGTTGATACCGTACATGGACTGGTGAGGCACCAGTTCGCAAATCAGTATGGCAGGATCCCCGCGCAGGAGACGGCGATTGTTGCCATGGGCAAGCTTGGCGGCCGCGAAATGACCGCATCGTCCGATCTCGACCTGATTCTGCTGTATGATTTTGATTCCGATCATCCGGATTCCGACGGGGCGCGACCGCTGCACGGCGCGCAGTATTTTGCGCGCTTCACCCAGCGTCTCATCAGTGCATTCACGACGCGAACGAACTACGGCGTTCTCTATGAGGTCGATATGCGGCTGCGCCCGTCCGGGCGCTCCGGTCCCGTCGCCTCGCATATCGATTCATTCGCCGAATACCAGGAGCATGAAGCATGGACCTGGGAACACATGGCGCTTACGCGGGCGCGAGTGATTTCGTCGTCGCCCGAATTTCGGGCGCGGATCGAGCGAGTCATTCGCGATGTTTTGACAAGATCGCGCGACGCCCGCCTTATCGCGAGCGATGTCGCGGAGATGCGCCGCGCGATCGCGCTGGAAAAAGGCGAGGACGATATATGGGACCTGAAAAATGCCGCTGGAGGCATGGTCGACATTGATTTCATCGCGCAGTACCTTCAACTCGTCCACGCTGCGGACATGCCGGACATTCTCAACATCGATACCCAGCAGGCGCTCGATAACGCGCAGCGGCTCGGTGTTTTGTCGCTGCCGGATGCGGAAATCCTGCGGCCGGCGGCGCGCCTCTATCACGATCTGACCCAGATCCTGCGGCTCTGCGTCAGTGACAAATTCAAACCGGAAACGGCGGGCGACGATCTGCTGCCGGTGCTGGCGCGAGCGGGGGACGCCCCCGACTTTTCGTCGCTCGAAGCGCGCGTTCGCGAAACTCAGGCGGATGTCCGTGCCGTATTTCTCAGATTGCTGGAAGGCAAGACGTGAGTTGCGGCACAGGTCGTCGGCGCGCCTGGCGGTGACGGGGCAGGGTGACGCGGACCACGGTTCCCGCACCGGGTTTTGAGCGAATCCGCATCGAGCCGCTGTGCAGGTTGACCAGCGACTTGGCAATGGCCAGGCCAAGGCCGGACCCCGCATGGGTTTTGGTCAACTGGCTTTCGACCTGCTCGAACGGTTTGCCCAGCCTGCGAAGCGCGTGTGGCGCGATCCCGATTCCGGTGTCGGCAATCGTCAGGGTTACGGAATTCTCGAATACTTTGCTTCGCGCCATGACGCGCCCGCCGTTGGGCGTGAATTTGACTGCGTTGGAAAGCAGATTGACCATGACCTGCTTGACCGCGCGACGATCGGCAATGATGGAGATGCCATCATCGCTTCTGACGTCGAAGGTCAGGCCCTTGTCGCTGGTGCGGCCCGAGACGACCCGCAGCGATTCGTCGAGTACTCCGGTGAGATCGAGCGTCTCCATATCGAGGTTCGTCCGGCCGGCTTCGATCTTGGACATATCCAGGACATCATTGATGACCTCAAGCAGATACTGGCCGCTGGATAGAATATCACGGCAGTACTCGCTGTATTTTGTAGAGCCGAGCGTTCCGAACATGCCGTTGCTCATGATCTCGGAGAACCCGATAATGGCATTAAGCGGCGTTCGCAGTTCATGGCTCATGTTGGCGAGAAATTTTGATTTCACCCGATTGGCGTCTTCGGCACGATTTTTCTCGTCCGCGTATTTTTGAGCGAGGTCTGCGAGTTTGATGGCCTGTTGCTCAAGTGTTGCCTGCGTCCGTTTCAGATCGATAACGGTTGCCCGCAGTCGAAGATCGTTTTCGACAAGTTTCTGCTCATGCTCCTTGATTCGGGTAATGTCGGTGCCAACCGACACGTAGCCGCCATCCTTGGTGCGGCGTTCGCTGATGTGAAGCCAATTGCCCTCGGCGAGCTGTACATCAAAAGTATGCGCCTCCAATGTCACCGCTCCGTTTTCAAAGTGGCGTGCCCTGATTTCGGGCATGCGGCCGACCTCGACCACGGTTTCATAGGGGGTGCCAACCGTAACAGCGCTGTCCGGGAGCTTGTGGAGCCGCTGGAAGTGGGAGTTACAGAGAACAAGGCGGTCGTCCGCATCCCACAGCACGAACGCCTCGGGAATGGATTCAATCGCGTCCCGCAGCCGGAGGTCGGCTTCGACCGTTTTCTCCGCGAGGCTCTTCTGTTCCGTGACATCGACGGCAATCCCGATCAGATGAGCGCCGCCGTTCGAATTTCGGCTGAGTTCACAGCGGACGCGCAACCAGATCCAGTGTCCGCTGCTGTGCCGCATCCGAAAACTCTGATCGATATGACCGATCTTTCCCGAAATGAGCTGGTCCGCGACCTGGAATAGGTCAATATCGTCGGAATTGACCAGAGAACTCACCTCACCGAAGGTGAGAAGGTCGCTGCGACTTTCCAGCCCGAGCAAGGTGAACATTGATTGCGACCAGAAGATTCGGCCACGCGACAGATCCCAGTCCCAGAGTCCGCATCGGCCGCGGTTGAGCGCGGTATCGATGCGGCTGCGGACTGCATCATTGATCAGATCACCTTCGCGCGCCCTGGTGGATTGCCAGTGAAACGCAAAGCCCAGAATCAGGACCACGAATCCGGTCGTAGCCGACAGGGTGATCGACAGCGCGGTGTCCGGACGCCACACCGTGTCGGCTTCCTGGACGACGGTGACCTGGCCCAGCAATGATCTGACGACACGCTGGACCGCAAGCGCGCTGCCGCCGTCCAGCAGGACGATATCGGCGACGCTCGCAGGCGAAGCGCCGCGCAAGGCCGGCGACTGCGTGATGCTGATGAGTTCAAGCATCCGGCTGCTTTCGCCAGATGCTATCCCGACCGGTACCCGCGCGAGAACGCGCTGATCGACACCGGTGACGATGATATGACGACCGGTAGCGATGCTCCATGACGGGATGAGTTTCGGCAACAGGTTCTGGAGGCGTTCGATGGAGGCGGGGCGATCCTGATCGATGACGCCGGCATGCTCAAGCCGTTCTGCCAGCAGATCGGCAAGCGCCAGCAGATCGTGTTTCGTCATCGCCTGTTTTTGCCGTGTCTGGTCGATGACCTGCACCAGAGCGCCGATGCATATCGTCAGCAGGAAAGCGATGATCAGGGCTGGGACGGCGCGTCGGAGCACGGGCTCCGCGATCAGCAGCCTGCGATAGGCAGGTTTCGCGATCGATTGCGCCAATCCCTTGATCGAATCGGATTGAGCGCAAGCGCTCGCCGCCTGAGCGCGCGCCATGCCTTGGCCCCCATGTGAATTTTCCGCGCCTGGATTCGAAGCGACTTCTGATCTTTCCGAATCAGTTCGATTTGAATCGAATTTTTCGAATCTGTCGAGAGTCAACGATTCGTTAACGCAAAGAATTTTGCCCAACAGAAAAGTTCAGCAACCGTCGCCGATTGAGTCCGAAACGGGAACGTTGGCGTTTCGACGAGTTTCAGCTTTCGCGCGGTGGCTCCGCGTGGCTGATGACGCGCTTGATGGTCGGGAAGGCGCGGCGCAGCGCCCGCTCGATCTCGTCGACGCCTTCGTGCACTTTGGCGACACTCATCGACGCCGCGGCGCGGCAATGGAAGTTGACGATCTCGCCGGCTTCGGTGTCCCTGACCCGTACGTTGTGAATGTCATGAATCGCTCCACCGGCGGCGAAACCGGACAGGGCTGCCTGGATGGCGTGGATGCGCCCGGGGGCAGCATCTGTCCCGAGCGGAAGCTCAGGTTCCAACGGCTCGATGTGAGTATCCACTTCGACGTCTGCGCCGAATTCGTGACGGATATTGTGCTCGAGCCGATGCGCGATTGCATGGGCATCCACCAGCGCCATTTCGCCGTCGACCTCGAGGTCGATGCTGACCGTCAGCTTTGCTCCAAGGTCGTGCACCGTGACGTGGTGAATTGCGAGGCCCAGATTGCGCGCTATCACCATGATGCGCTCGCGGACGCTTTCATTGTCGCGAGCGACAGGTATCGCTGTGAACGTCAGATCAGCATCGCCGAGAGCCGCGGACACTGCGTCCTGGGCCTGCTGCTTTATGGCGTCGATGCGGTCGATCGGATAGGTTCGGGGGACTTCGACGATGACGTCGACGAAATGCCGGGGACCGACCATTCGCACCCTCAGCCTCTTGAGATCGACGACATCCGGCAATGCCTTGATCGCGGCTCCGGCCCTTTCCGCGGCACCTTCCGGTGCACGGTCCAGCAGGGTTTCGACGGTGGCGCGTCCAAGCCGCAAACCCAAGAGGGAAATCAGGATGGCGACGCCGATTGCAGCAGCGGCGTCGCCCCACGCATAGCCCAGTCCGGACAGGGTCAGGCCGATGATGACGGCGACAGATCCAAGGACGTCGGAGGCGAAGTGCAGGGCGTCGGCCTCCAACGCCTGGCTGCGTGTTTCGAGCGCGGCCCGGTGCAGCGCCCGGGCGCGCCAGGCATTGACGGCAATGTCGGTGACGAGGACGATGAACGGAATGGCGGAAAGCGTCGGCGGCGTCGCGCCTTCGCGGAGGTGGCTATATGCCTGCACCACGATGCCGCCAGCAAGCACATACAACATGGCGATGATGCCGAGGGCCGAGAGGCTTTCAATCTTGCCATGACCATAGTGATGTTCGGCGTCGGCGGGACGGTCGGAAATCCGGACCACGATCCAGGTGACGATAGTAGCGACCAGATCGATCGAACTGTGCAGGGCTTCGGAAATCAACGCCAGACTGCCGATCGCAACGCCGACCACGAGTTTGATCGCCGCCATGCTGGCGCTGGCGATCATCGAGATAGCGGCGACTTTCGTTTTCGACCTGGCGGCGAGACCTGACATTTCGCGGGGTTTATAGCGTTTTCGAGCGAAGTGGAAACCGGTTCGCGTGAAGAAAACGCGTCAAAACAGCAATCTAGAGCTTCGCTTCTGATCCAATCAGAAGCGACAATGCTCTAGCAGCCTGCCACCCCGGATAAAAGCGCGTGCGATGGTGCAAGCGCCATTCATTCGCAGACTCTGTTTGTTACAAATTATTCTGATTTAGATACGGCTGGCGACGCTCTCGTAAGATTACTAGGATCTGGACCCGTGCAATCGTGCGGTAAGCCAACCGATCGCGGCGACGCCGACAAGGCCGAGACATGCCGCCGCGGCATCGACCAGAAAATCCTCCAGCCGCGCATGGCGGCCGGGGGCCCATAGCTGCATGAGCTCGAGAATGCCTATCAGGACGATGACCATCGCCGCCACGCGCCATCGTCTCCGGGGGAACGAAAGGCCCACCGAGAGACCGACCAGCACGAAAGCCAGGGCGTGCTCACCATCTTGTCCTAGCGGGGAATGCGGACGATAGCGCGCCGGCCCGAGCGTCGCGAATACGACCGCAGCGATCAGGGCGGCCGTTCCGATGCGGAAGAGAATTTTCATGGCTGGCGCATAGCACAATTGGCCGCCAGGGGAAGGGAGGCGCATGGCGGCGGCCTAACAACTGTCGGCAAGCCGATCCGAATAGAAGCATTACTGATGGCGCCTATGGCGGATTCCTGCTTTTTACCGGTAAATCACGGGGATCGAACGGCCCTCCGCGCGAAGTAAGCTGTTATAAATCCCACAAGGCGTGTTTTTTTAGCTGGATTTGGAAATATTGTTTTTCGGGCCGAATCAACAGACAGGATCGATGATGGCAACCCAGATGACGAAATCGCAGCTCATTGAGAAGATCTCGACTCAGGTCGGATTGTCCAAAAAGGACGTAAAGGGCGTTCTCGAGGCGCTTGCGACGACAGGTTACAAAGAGCTTAAGAAAACCGGCGCCTTCCTGCTTCCTGGTTTCGCGAAGTTCGTGGTGATCAAGAAGCCGGCGACCAAGGCCCGCAAAGGGACCAACCCTTTCACTGGCGAGCCAATGACTTTCAAGGCGAAACCCGCCCGAAAGATCGTCAGGGCGCGGCCGGTCAAGGCTGCGAAGGACGCGGTATGATGCAGGGGCCCTTCGGGGCCCTTGTTTTTTCGGAGGCTGGCTGCCCACGGCCCATCAAGGTGCCGGTTGGGCTTTAGGTTCTTTGTCGGCATCAGGCTACAGGTATGTTCCAGATGTCCTCGGCGTATTCCCTGATCGTACGGTCCGATGAGAACCAGGCCATTCGCGCAACGTTGAGTATGCTGGAGTGGGTCCATTCCGGGCTGGCCCATTCGGTGTCGATGGCGCGCTGCGTACGGTAGTAATCGTCGAAATCGGCGGATACGAGATAGTGGTCGAGAAACCGCAGCGCGTGAGCAATGGGAATGAAACGAGAAGCATCGTCCGGTGAAAATACTCCGCGCTCGATAGCTTCGATCACGCGGGCCAGTTTCGGCGACGATGAGATGATTTCGGTTGCATCCAGCCCCATGGAGCGGCGGCGCACAACCTCGTCAGCTCTCATGCCGAAGATATGGATATTCTCTTCACCGACATGTTCGGCAATCTCAATGTTGGCGCCGTCGAATGTTCCGATGGTGATTGCACCATTCAGCGCGAGCTTCATGTTGCCGGTGCCGGAAGCTTCCATGCCGGCAGTGGAAATCTGTTCGGACAGATCGCTCGCTGGTACGATCACTTCCGCGGCGCTCACATTGTAATTGGGAATGAAGACCACCTTGAGAAGATCCCTGATCCGGGGGTCGTTATTGATGACATTCCCAATGTCATTGATGAACTTGATGATGAGCTTGGCCTGCCGGTAGCTCGCGGCGGCCTTCCCGGCGAAAATCTTGACGCGTGGTGTCCAGTTGTTCTGCGGGTTGTCCAGGATCGCCTGATAGAGCGCGATGGTTTCGACCGCGTTGAGAAGTTGGCGCTTGTATTCATGGATACGCTTGATCTGGACGTCGAACAGTGCCGATGGATCGACGACTATTCCGAATTGTCTGGCTATGATCTGGGCGAGCGCAGCCTTTTTCGTTCGTTTCACGGCCTGAAACTTCTGCTGGAAAGCAGAATCGTCCGACAGCCGCTCCAGTATCCGCAACCGCTCGGGTTCATCGAGAACCGCGGCTCCACATGCATCCTGCAGTAAGGAGGTGAGTTGCGGATTGCATTGATGCAGCCAGCGGCGAAAGGTAATTCCGTTGGTTTTGTTCGTGATACGATCCGGATAAAGGCTGTTCAGATCGGCAAACACGGTCTCGCGCATGAGTTCGCTATGCATGGCAGAAACGCCATTGATGCGATGAGAGCCGACGAACGCAAGATGACCCATGCGGACGCGGCGGCCTCCGGTTTCGTCAATCAGCGACACCGAAGCTTGCGAGCGTGCGTCCGCTCCGAAATGCTTTTCCGCAGCCGCAAGATGATCGGCGTTGATCCGATAAATAATATCGAGATGTCGCGGCAGCATCCGTTCGAACAGTTCGACTGGCCAGGTCTCTAGCGCCTCGGGCAACAGCGTGTGGTTGGTGTAGGAGATCGTCTTCGTGGTGATGTCCAAGGCATCGTTCCAGGCAATATGATGTTCATCCGTCAACAGACGTATCAACTCGGGAACGGCGAGGCTGGGATGAGTATCGTTGAGCTGGATCGCCGCGTGGGACGGCAGCGACCGGATATCTCCGTCGGTATGGAGATGGCGGTTGAGAATATCCTGCAACGAGGCGGAAACAAAAAAGTACTCCTGACGGAGGCGCAATTCGCGTCCCGCTGGCGTTTCGTCGCTTGGATATAGAAACTTCGATATCGCTTGCGCCCGCGCCATCTCGGACATCGCGCCGAGGTGATCGCCGCTGTTGAAGGTATCGAGGCGCATCGGATCGACGGCGCGCGCAGACCACAGCCGCAGCGCATTGACGTGGCGGCCGCGCCAGCCGACGATTGGCGTATCGTAGGCGATCGCCTGGATGGTCTCATCAGGTATCCAAAGGGTCCGGATTCCGTTGCCGTTTTCTTCGATGCGATCGAGGTGTCCGCCATACTGGATGTCGAATACCACATCGCGGCGTTCGAATTCCCATGGGTTTCCCGAGAGCAACCACTGCTCGGGAAACTCTTCCTGCCATCCGTTTGAGATGATCTGGCGAAAGAGCCCGTGTTCATAGCGAATGCCATAGCCTCGTGCTGGAATCGCGAGCGACGCCATGCTTTCCATGAAACATGCGGCAAGCCGGCCGAGTCCCCCATTGCCGAGCGCAGCATCCGGCTCGACACGACGCAACTCGTCGAAGTCGAGGCCGAGGTCCTCGATCGCTGTTCGGAATGGCTCCATCAGTGACATGTTCGTCAGCGCGTCGGTCAGTAACCGTCCGATCAGGAACTCGAGCGACAGATAATAGGCATGCTTGGCTCCATGATTCTGATTGGCTCGATCGGATTGGAGCCATTGATAGACAATGCGGTCCCGCAATGTCAGCGCCGCTGCTATGTACCAGTCGTGGATATCGGCGTGTTTGACGTCTTTTCCCGCCACCAGAACGATCTTGGACAGTATCGTACTCTTGATCTCTGCGACGATGTCATCGTCTTCAGGCTCGGGCCATGCCGGTGTGTCCTCAACGAGACCGCGAAGTCGTTTGGGCGAAACGTCAAAAGCCATCCAGTATCCCGCTCTTTTTCTGCCAGGAGCATTTCGTTTCTGATTGAATCGGACGCGAAGCTCTAGATTATTGTTCTGACGCGTTCTCTTCACGCGAACCGGTGTCCACTTCGCTCGAGAACGCTATAGCGTGAGTGATGCCCTTTGCAGTCCGGTATCGATTTAGCTTTCTCCGCGGAGTTCACTTGAGGTTTTATTATATCGATTTGTTCTGTGTTTGGAACCATTGTCGCCGCTGCGGTCGGGTCGGGCGGTGAGGCCATGGAGCATCATGAAACGACATCGGAGATGAGTTGCAGGCGATAAGTTCACACGGATTGCCGCTGTTCGACAGGCCGTTCCAGGGACCAGAATACCGACCATGCTCGCAGGCGCACCGGCAACTCGCCACCCCAGATCGGTCGTCCCGGCATCGGGGAGGTGTCATTCGTCACATTATGATCCGAAATATTGGCGCGAAGGTGTAACCGCGCGTCGTTGCCCAGCGTCCAGCGTGCAATCAGCAGACGGTCGTTCTGGCGAATATCGGCGGAATCGAACTTTGCGTTGCCAAGATGGGGCATGAGTTCATCCCTGCGAATCCGCAATAGCCGTTTGACCAGTACATGACGCGGCAGGCGCTGGTCTTGATCGGGCCAGTCAAGAACCGCCGCTTCGAATGTGGACAGCGCGAGGGGATCAGGAACATTGTCGCCGAACATCTCGTAGGCCTCAGCAAACTCTCTCCGGCGGCCTGCTCGCACGGCGTCGGCGAGGTCGCCTTTGAAGTCGCAGAAGAACGGGAAGGGCGTGGTTGCTCCCCATTCCTCGCCCATGAACATCAGCGGTGGAATCGGCGCGAGCAACGTGATCGCAAGCGCCGCTTCGATGGCACGGGCGCCAGCGGACCATTCGAGGCGGTCACCCAGCGCGCGGTTGCCAATCTGGTCGTGATTTTGAAGGAAGTTCACGAAAGCGGCCGGGGGTAGTCCGCCGATCCGTTCACCACGAGCCCGCCCGCCGCGATGAGTAGAGGACTCGCCCTGATAGGCGAATCCGGCATGCAGCGTTCGCGCGAGAAGATGGCGTGGATTGGCGGCGTAATCCCCATAATAGCCGTGGCTTTCCTGAGTGAGAATGACATGCCAGGCGTGATGGTAGTCGTCATTCCACTGGGCGCGATACTTCCCGTCAGGTGCACCTGAGGACGGATCGAGCAGGCTCGCGCGATTATCGTCGTTTTCCAGCACGAGGTGAATGTGGCGTCTGTCTTGCCGCGCCAGAATCCCGATAGCGCGGCTGATATCGTTCAAGATTGGGGGTTCGCCCGTCTCGAGGATGGCATGCACCGCGTCAAGGCGAAGGCCGTCAAATCGATAGTTGCCGAGCCAGTGAAGTGCATTATTGACAGCGAAGGCACGAACTTCGGGAACGCGATAATCGATCGCCGCTCCCCAGGGTGTCTTCGCATCACAGAAGAACTGCGGTGCGTAGCGCTCCAGATAATTTCCCTCCGGCCCGAAGTGGTTGTAGACGACGTCGAGAAAAACCATCAGGCCACGCAGATGGGCTTGATCGATGAGCTCCCTCAGATCGTCCGGCGTACCGTAAACGTGATCGGGCGCATACCACAGTGCGCCGTCGTAACCCCAATTTCGCGCTCCCGCGAAGTCGGCGAGTGGCATCAACTCGATGGCGGTGATCCCTGTCGATACCAGATGATCGAGCTTGTCGATCATGGCACGATAAGTGCCCTCAGGCGTGAAGGTGCCGACATGGCATTCCAGGATGACCGTCTCATGCCAAGGCCGGCCGCGCCAGTCGATTGCCTTCCAGCGGAAACGACGGTGATCGACAAGTTCGCTCCGGCCGAACACATCGTCGCGTTGATAAGACGACGCAGGATCCGGCACGTCCAGTTCGTCATCAATCCGGTAGTGATAACGGGTGCCTGCTTTCGCCGCCGCCACCGCCGCGACGAACCAGCCGCTATCGTCCTTTTCCATTCTATGTGCGGTATCGGTAATGACGAACACTTTACGGGCCGCAGGCGCCCACAGCCGGAACGTTGCGCCCTCCGGCGTCAGAGAAGGACCGAAGCGATCGACACTCACGGGTGGCCTGCGAACGCGATGACGCTGCGAGGCGGGGCCTGCATCGTGGTGTTAGGGTAGTGCGGGGCATCGTCGGCGTCATCGTCCGTTGTGTGAAGAACGATCGACCACGTCTTGTACTCCTCGAGGTTCGGAATCCTGAACTCGATTGGATCCGGCGCGGCGTTGAGGACGACGTAAAGCGCCTGTTCATGCTGCTCCATGGGGCCGAGAACGTAGGAAAGAAACCTGCCTTCTGGAAAATTCCAGTCGCTCTCTGTCATTTCGTTGCCTTCCGGCGTGAGCCATATCACGCCGTAAGAACTATCTGTCTTTTTCGCCGTCACCCATTGTCGTGATCTGATCTGTCCAAAGCGCCTTCTGATCGCGATAAGGCGTCCGACGAAGTCGGTCATGTCGTTGTCCTTATCGCCAAGACCGCTCCAATCGATCCATCCGATCTCGTTGTCCTGGCAATAGGCGTTGTTGTTTCCACTCTGGCTGTTACCGGCTTCGTCGCCTGCAAGAAGAAGCGGAACGCCCTGGGCCAGCATCAGGCACGCGAGCTGGTTCTTGCGAAGCTGACGGCGGAGCGCCAGGATTACAGGATCATCAGTCGATCCTTCGTGGCCGCAATTGTTGCTGAGATTATCATTGGAGCCATCGCGATTATCCTCGCCGTTGGCTTCGTTGTGCTTCTCGTTATAGGAAAACAGATCCGCCAAGGTGAAGCCGTCGTGGACGGTAACGTGATTGACGCCGGCGCGAGGTGCGCGGTCATCGTGGTTGAAAAGGTCCGACGATCCCGTCATGCGACGGCTGACATCGCCGATCAGGTTTCCTTCACCGGCCCAGTAACGTCGCATCGTGCTGCGATACCGGTCGTTCCACTCCGACCATTGCGAAGGAAAGCCGCCGACCTGATAGCCGCCGGGGCCGACATCCCATGGCTCTGCGACCAGCTTGACGTTAGCGAGAACGGGATCCTGCCGGATAGCATTAAGAAAAGCGCTGTTGCGATCGAAGCCGTTGGTGCCTCGCGCCAGTGTGCTTGCGAGATCAAAGCGGAAGCCGTCGATGTGACAGACCTCGACCCAATAGCGCAGCGAGTCCATTACCATTTGCAGCACGCGCGGATGGGTCAGGTTCAGCGAGTTTCCGGTCCCGGTGAAGTCGTCGTAGTAGCGAGGATTGTCCGGCATCAGCCAATAGTAGGAAGCGTTGTCGATCCCGCGAAATGATAGTGTGGGGCCGAGGTGGTTTCCCTCCGCGGTATGATTATAGACGACGTCGAGCATGATCTCGAAGCCGGCATCATGAAGGCGAGCGACAGTCATGCGGAATTCGTCCAGCGCCGCGCCCTTCGCGTAGCGCTGCTCCGGCGCGAAGAAAGAGAGGGAGTTGTACCCCCAGTAGTTGCTCAGATTCCGCTCGACAAGGTGGCGATCGTCGATGAAGCCGTGAACCGGCAGAAGCTCGATCGTGGTGACACCGAGGCGCCGCAGGTGATCGATCATGGCTGGCGCGGCCAACGCGCCGTAAGTGCCACGGAGCTCCGGCGCAATATCCATGCGTGTCTTGGTCAACCCTTTGACGTGAGCCTCATAGATGATCGTGTCTTCCCAGGTGGGGCTGGGTCGCGGTTCGCGCCTTCCCCAATTGAATGTCTCGTCGATGACGGTGGCTTTTGGCATGGCGCGAGCGTTGTCGCGTCTGTCGAAGGACAAATCCTCACGCGGGCTTCCTGCGCGGTAGGCGAAATGTGCGTCACTCCAGACCAATCGTCCGCTGATCTTTTTCGCGTAGGGATCGAGTAGCAGCTTGTGAGGGTTGAACCGATGTCCGCGCTGCGGATCGTAGGGACCATAAACGCGATAGCCATAGAGCTGTCCCGGCGCGACATCGTTCAGATAGCAGTGCCAGACATTCTCGGTGTGCTCCGGCAGAGCGATGCGCTCGACCTCCCGACGCCCCTTGCTGTCGAACAGGCAGAGCTCGACCTTTTCCGCATGTGCGGAGAAGAGCGCAAAGTTCGTTCCACGGCCGTCCCACGTTGAACCAAGCCGAACAGGTGTGCCCTCCGAGATTCTCATCATGCCATTTCCGGAACCAGAAAGATCACCCCGAGAGGCGGCAATGTCAGGGCGAGCTCGGGAATGATCTCCCCGGAGGTCTCGACCGCGCCCTCATTCCCGACGTTACTTCCACCATAATGAGCGGAGTCGGTATTGAGCGCTTCACGCCACGGGCCGGTGAAAGGAACGCGCACGCGATAATCGCGATGGATGGTCGGAGTGAGATTTGCGATGACGAGGCAGCGCGCCCGTCCGCTTGCGCCCTTCCGCATCCAGGCGAAGACGCTGTGATCTGCGTCGTTGGCTACGATCCATTCGAAGCCGGCCGGGTCGCAATCGAGTTCGTGCAATGCAGGCACCTCGCGATAGAGTTTGTTGAGATCTCGAACCACTGCCTGGACTCCCTGGTGACGAGCTTGATCAAGAAGATGCCAGTCGAGTGCGTGATCGTGGTTCCATTCGCGTTCCTGACCAAATTCCGCCCCCATGAACAACAATTTCTTGCCGGGATGACCGAACATGAAAGCGTAGTAGGCGCGCAAGTTCGCGAAGCGCTGCCAGTCGTCCCCCGGCATGCGGCCAAGGATTGAGCGCTTGCCGTGTACGACTTCGTCATGCGACAGCGGGAGGATGAAGTTTTCCGAGAAGGCATAGTGCAGCCCGAACAGGATCTGATCATGGTGGTGCTTGCGGTGAATCGGATCCTTTCTAAAATAGCTCAAGGTGTCATGCATCCAGCCCATGTTCCATTTGTAGCCGAACCCTAAACCGCCGAATTCGATCGAGCGCGACACTTGTGGCCACGCAGTCGATTCCTCCGCCACGGTTGTGGCGTTCGGAAACCTGCCAAATACTTCCCTGTTGAACCGGCGCAGAAATTCGATAGCTTCGAGATTTTCCCGGCCGCCGTGCTTATTCGGAATCCATCCGCCTTCGGGACGGCTGTAATCGAGATAGAGCATCGACGCGACAGCATCGACGCGAAGGCCGTCGACGCCGTAACGATCGAGCCAGAACAGTGCATTTGCCACGAGAAAATTGACAACTTCGGTGCGGCCGTAATTGTAGATCAGGGTATCCCAATCAAGGTGACGACCCTGCAATGGATTGGCGTGTTCGTACAGCGACGTTCCGTCAAACCGGCCGAGCCCGTGCGGGTCGTCGGGAAAATGGCCCGGCACCCAATCCAGCAAGAGGCCAAGTCCCTCACGATGGCAGGCATCGACCAGATGCGTGAAGTCGTCGGGCGTGCCAAAGCGGCTGGTCGGGGCGTAAAGGCCGGTCGGCTGGTATCCCCAGGATCCGTCGAACGGATGCTCATTCACCGGCATCAGCTCGATATGGGTAAATCCGAGGCTGCGTGCATAGCGGGGCAGGGTTTCAGCCAGTTCGCGATAGGATAGCCAGCGATTGCCGTCGCTCCGGCGCCATGACCCGAGATGAACTTCATAGATCGAGATTGGCGCGTCGTATGCATTGATCGGAACGCCCAGGGGAGCCGGGCGCGGAAGCCTCGCCTGGTCGAGTATGATCGACGCCGTGTTCGGTCGCACCTCGGCCGCGAACGCCATCGGATCGGATTTCAGCGGGAGCAGGGAGCCATCGTGAGCCGTGATCGCGAACTTGTAGCGATCGCCCGCCCGCGCACCAGGGATGAACAGTTCCCAGTATCCATTCCCCCGAACCCGCATCGGATGCCGGCGTCGGTCCCAGAAGTTGAAATCGCCGACAACTGCCACGGCCCGTGCGTTCGGCGCAAGCACGACGAATCCCGTTCCGTCCACGCCTTCCATCGCCATGGGATGAGCGCCGAGCTTGTCGTAGAGCCGCTGGTGTGTGCCTTCGCCGAGCAGATAGAGGTCGAAATCGTTCAGGATAGGAGGAAAGCGATAGGGATCCTCCAGTTCAACCAGATCGGCGCCATACCGGGCGCGGAGACGATAGCGCTCCGCTCCGTCCGGCAAGTCTCCAAGGAAAAGTCCGGCGTCATGAATGCGTGTCAAGGTGATCTCTTCGCCGGTCTCATCAATCAGGCGAACTTCCGACGCCTCGGGAAGATAGACGCGAACCACGTTGCGATCAGTCTCGCGATGAAATCCCAGATAGTGAAAGGGATCGGAATGCCGCCCTTCAAGGATGGCGCGCGCTTCGGAGGACAGTTCGGTCATGCGCGATCCCGTCTTCCGTTGCGCAGTGCCCGCAATGCGCCGTCCAGCGCGACCCGCAGCCAATCCGGACGATGCGCCAGCTCGTAGTCAATCTCATAAAGCGCTTTCTCGAGCAGGAAGAACCGTAATATCCCATCGTTCTCGCCTTCATCCTGCGGCCATAGTCGAGAATCGGACATTGCTTCGCGATAGGCGGTCAGAAAGGTCTGGGTCGCCTCGTCGCGCCATACTGCTAAGGCTTCCGCCAATCGGCCATCATCGTCCGCCTCGTTCTTCAGAACGCGTTCTTGCGCCGAGGTCACGGAATAATCGATGGATCTGATCAGCCCGGCGACGTCACGAGCCGCCGGCGCCTTCATCCGTCGTTCGGAAAGACTTCGTCGCGGCTCGCCTTCGAAGTCGATGATAAAGACGTCGTCGCGAACGACGAGAACCTGCCCGAGGTGAAAGTCGCCGTGATGCCGAATGCTGTACATCTGAATCGATGACGGCAGCAGTTCGACGAGCAAGCCATGCAGCGTCGGGCGAAGACTCTGGATCTCTTCGACGAGTATCCGATCCAATTCCGAAAGATTTTCTTGAGCAAGGCGGTCGAACGTCTTTTCCGCCCGCGCTGTCAGGCGGTCGATGAACTGCGCGACATCCGAAGCGGTAACTGGCTCGGGACGGAAATCCTCGATATCATCACGGCTGGCCAGCGCCATGTGCATCTCCGCGACGCGCTTGCCGATCTGCATCATGTAGCGCTGGTAGGCTGCCTTTTCTTCAAGCGCTGGAGCTGTATCGACAGCGCCCACGAGCCGTTGCTCGTCAATGAAACGATCCAGCGCAGCGCTGCTGATGGTCCATGCGTCTCCCTGGTTGCCGACGAAGGCATGCACTATAGCGACAGCGGCCTGGACGTCGGGTCCCGTCAGCTCCACGCTGCCGAGCAAGGCGGGCGTATTGGCGAAGCCGGCAACATCCGTCAGAAAACGTCCTACCTCCACTTCCGGATTGATGCCATTCTCAAGCTTTCGGTAAAGCTTGACCACAAACTTCTGATCCACCAGCGCCGTGCTGTTCGACTGTTCGGTCTGAACGGGTCTCACGTTCTCGATCGGCTCATCCGCAATCGTGGCCAGCCGTTCCGTGGGAATGTAAGCGATCTGTAAGTCGCCTCCCTCGAAGGTCGCACGTTGACGCAGACCTTCGACAATGCCCGTGATCAGATCACTCTCATGAGCGGCGTCGATCAGCGTTCCCTCGCGCGATCCCTGTCTGACGGCCGCGATGTTTCGAGCATCATAGTTTCTGCGGTCGAGCCGATCCCACCTGATTTGAATCGGCATCGCATATCGCTCTGACTGTCCGCGATGGGTGACATCGAAGATCGACAGCCATGGCCTCGAAACCTGGTCTTTCGTGAGCGGTATCGCCGCCGGCACGCGCGCGGTGATGGCGCCCGCGGATCGCTCCGGAAACCAGCGCGAGCGCGCGAGATGAGAAGGCAGGACGTCACGCTCGAAGATCGAGCGTGTCCGCGCCAGCGACATCCATGTCGCACCCTGCGGCACGACGAGCGTTTCATAATCCGGTACGATCACCGCAGCGACGTTTGGAGATGGCGGCTTTTCATTCAGGCGGAACCAGTAGAATCCATAGGGCGCGAGCGTGATCAGGTACGGCAGCTCGCCAATATCGGGAAAGGTCGTCCGTCCCAGCATTTCAAGAGGCGAGCGACTTTTCCAATGCGACAGATCAAGCTCGGAAGCCTGTGCCGATCGCGACAGGTTGGCGACGCAGAGCACGACCTCGTCGCCATGCTGCCTCAGATAAGCGAGAACGCTGCGATTTGAGGAACGAACGAAGGCCATCGTTCCCCGGCCAAAAACGTGACTGGATTTACGTACCGAAATCAGCTTCTTCATCCAGCTCAGCAATGAAGACAGACTTCGCGACTGGGATTCTACATTCACGGACTCATAGCCGTAGACGGCATCCATGACGGGAGGCGCATAGAGCCGCGCGGGGTCGCATCGGGAAAATCCACCATTGCGATCCGAAGTCCATTGCATCGGAGTGCGTACGCCGTTGCGGTCGCCCAGGTAGATATTGTCGCCCATTCCGATCTCGTCGCCGTAGTAGATGATCGGTGTTCCCGGCAGCGACATCAACAATGAATTCATCAGCTCGATCTTGCGGCGATCGTTGTCCATCAAGGGCGCGAGACGGCGGCGAATGCCGAGGTTGATGCGTGCGCGAGGATCGGCTGCATAGGTCGACCAGAGATAGTCGCGCTCGATGTCGGTTACCATTTCGAGAGTCAGTTCGTCATGGTTTCGTAGAAACATCGCCCACTGACAGTTGTCGGGAATGTCGGGCGTCTGCCGCAGAATGTCTGTGATCGGAAAGCGGTCTTCCTGGGCGATCGCCATGTAGATGCGCGGCATCAAGGGGAAATGATAGGCCATGTGGCACTCATCGCCGTCCCCGAAATAGAACTGAACATCCTCTGGCCATTGGTTAGCCTCGGCCAGAAGTACCTTTCCCTTGGCGTAGGAATCAAGCGCTGCGCGGATATGTTTGATCACCGCATGCGTTTCGGGAAGATTTTCGTTGTTGGTTCCCTCACGCTCGCAAAGATAGGGAATTGCATCCAGTCGAAACCCGTCGACGCCAGTGTCGAGCCACCTTTTCATCACCTGAATGACGGCTCTGACGACACGAGGGTTGTCGAAGTTGAGATCTGGCTGATGACTGAAGAAGCGATGCCAGTAGTAGGCGTTCGCTTCAGAATCCCAGGACCAGTTGGACTTCTCGGTGTCGGTGAATATGATTCGGGTTCCCTGATACTTCTTGTCCGTGTTGCTCCAGACATACCAGTTGCGCGCGCTTGATCCGGGGGGACTGCGCTGGGCGCGCTTGAACCATCTGTGCTGATCGGATGTATGATTTATAACGAGCTCGGTGATCACGCGCAGGCCGCGTCGTTTTGCTTCCGAAATAAACCTCCGAAAATCCTTCATGGTGCCGAAATCGGGATTGATCGAGCCGTAATCTGCAATGTCATATCCGTCGTCGCGTCCCGGCGATGGATAGAACGGTAGCAGCCATAGCGCGGTGACGCCAAGCTCCTGAAGGTAATCAAGCTTGTTGGTCAGGCCTACGAAGTCGCCAATGCCGTCATTGTTGCTGTCGGAAAACGCCTTGACGTGAAGCTGATAGATAATAGCGTCCTTGTACCAGAGATCGTCGGTCTGGACGTATCTGTCAGCATCGATATGCGACATCTCATTCATAATGGACCTCCCGCCAGACATCGAAACAACAGGGCGGGATCGCGTAACGGATCAAGTCTCAGGCGTACGCCGCCCCATTCAATGGCGTGACGCTCGCCGGTCATGAGGTTCTCGAGTGCGATGGGGGGAGCTGATCCGTTCGTGGTCTTCACCCGAATCGAATCCAGCGGCAACCAGAATTCGTAGCTCTCACGCGAAAGAGAAATGGCGACGACGATCGTGTTGGCGCCATCAGCGGATTGCTTGGTGAATGCGATGATCTGATCGGTGTCGATGGCAATAAACCTTAGATTACGAGTTTGCAGAAGCGCCGGATTCGCGCGTCGTGCCAGATTAAGGGCCGCGATATAGGATTTGATGTTTCCAGATGCGTCCCAGTCGCGGACTTTGATCTCGTATTTTTCGGAGTTGAGGTATTCTTCCCGCCCCGGGATCGCCTCATGCTCCAGAAGCTCGAATCCGTTATAGATTCCGTAGTTACCTGACAGGGTGGCCGCCAGGGCGACCCGGGACTTGAAGATCCAAGGTTCACCACTTTGCAGGTGATAGGGCAGGATGTCCGGCGTGCTGACGAAAAAATTCGGCCGGTAATAGTCTCGTTCAGGATATCCCGTCAGCTCGTTGAGATAAGACTCGATCTCCCATTTTCGGGTTCGCCAGGTGAAGTAAGTATACGATTGCGTGAATCCGAGCTTGGCGAGACCCTTCATCACCTTGGGACGGGTAAAGGCTTCGGCGAGGAAGATGATCCCCGGGTCTTTCGTTTGAACTTCGTGGATCAGCCATTCCCAGAAGTTGAACGGCTTGGTGTGCGGATTGTCGATCCGGAAGATGCGCACACCCTGATTGACCCAGAACAGGATGATGTCGCGAAGCGCGTTCCACAGTGAGCCGGCGTCTTCGCAACCAAAATCGGGATTGACAATGTCCTCGTATTTTTTGGGAGGATTTTCCGCATAACGCATCGAGCCATCCGGACGCCGCTTGAACCAGTCAGGGTGCTGGGTAAGCCAGGGATGATCGGGCGAACATTGCACGGCAATGTCGAGCGCTATCTCCATGCCATGAATCTTGCAGGCGGCGATCAGTTCCCGGAAGTCGTCGAAGGTGCCGAGGTCGGGATGAATCGCATCGTGCCCGCCTTCCCGGGAGCCAATGGCGTAGGGGCTTCCTGGATCACCTTCGGCGGCTGTCAATGCATTGTTGCGGCCCTTCCGGTTGGTCCTGCCAATGGGATGGATAGGCGTGAAGTATAGGACATCAAATCCCATGGCCGCGATATCGGGCAGCCGGGCCATGCAATCCCGGAAGGTGCCGTGCTGGCCGGGAACGGTGCTCTGACTCCGTGGCACCATCTCGTACCAGGCGCCTGCGACCGCGAGGGCGCGGTCGATCGTCAGCGGGTAGAGCCGGGAGCGCGTGAGATCGGACC
The DNA here is from genome assembly GCF_047824785.1 of Nitrobacter sp. TKz-YC01. Lineage (GTDB taxonomy): Bacteria > Pseudomonadota > Alphaproteobacteria > Rhizobiales > Xanthobacteraceae > Nitrobacter. Next base: position 1,575,923 of record NZ_CP181167.1, read on the forward strand.
GGGCGCAGCCTTCGGCCATGGCACTCGTCAGTTCCGGCACGAGCAGGCTTGAGGGATCCCCGTTGTGAAGAAAGTCTTGGCATTGACGGAGGATGATCGCGGTTGCCGCCTTGCCGCCATGCTGCGCGCGCGTCAGCAGCGCCGCGCCTTCGAGTGCATCAAGAGCGATGTCCTGACCGGCTTTCTTCTTAAGCTCGAAATCACGCTTCCATGTGGCGAATTCGTCGGTCCAGGCTTCGATGGCATAAACGTAACGTCCTGGCTCCGGCGGCGTGAAGTTGCCGAACCAGCGATCATTATCGTGCAGGGTCATTGCCGATCGTTTCCAGTCGCGATCCTGCTCATGCCGCCAGATCAATTGCGCGACGATGACGTCGTGTCCGCTTCGGAATATGTCTGCCCAGACCTCCACACTGTCGCCCGCGAGGCGTTTGACGGGAAAGCGCCCGGCATCGATGCATGGGTATACATCCTCGATATGAAATGCGCCGGCGGTTGCGCCTTCCTCGCCTGCACGCAAAGGCATGATCTTCTGCGTCGATACGGACATTGATACGCCGCGCTAACCTGTCGGATGGAATGAAGGACCCGGGAAACTAACCTCGGCGTCGCCGGAAAGTTCCCCGCGGAACCGGGAGTTTGCTTCAGAGTTTGGTTCTATGTGAGGAGCTTGGCACCAGCGCTCCCGGGCTCGGGATCGGGGATGAATATTCATTCAAAGGCGCACGATCTGGGGATCAACCTGGACTTTGTCGACGGACTAGGACGTCGTCATCTCCTGGATTCTGATCGACTGCGTCCCATTGTCGATGGTTTGCCATCGCCTCCGCGCCGTCGTTTCCTGAAACAACCCGTGGTCATCGTTCCCAGCGGGAAGGATTTCTGCGTGCCGGTCGGGTCTGAGGCGAACGGAATTCCCTGGCGGCTCGTAGAGCGTCATACCGTGGTCGCACAAGGATGTACGTCTGCGGCTAAGATCGATCTCCCGAGCCGGATTGCGGTCGGGACTTATCGACTGGAACTCCAAAGTGACAACGGCGGCACTATCGATTCAACTCCGGTGCTGGTCACACCCGAAAGGACCTATCAAGGCTCGTTCGAGCGCGCCTGGATCCTGTCTGTTCAGCTGTACGCGCTGATATCGTCGCGCAACTGGGGCATCGGCGACTTCACCGATCTGGCATCGCTGATCGAACTGACCTCGGATTGGGGCTGCCATGGCATCGGTCTCAATCCGCTTCATGCTCTGTTCGACGATCGTCCACGCGAATGCAGTCCCTATGCACCGAACAGCCGCCTGTTTCTCAATCCGCTTTATGTCGATCCCGAGCGGTTGCCGAATTTTTCGCGCGCGTGGCTACAACGACGCCGTGAACAGCTCGATCGGGTCCGGGAAAGCGAAGTTGTCGATTACGCGGCCGTCGCCGAACTGAAACTCGCCGCGTTCCAGCATGCCTTTTCGAGGTTTCGACGAGATGAGGCAGCGCAGGCCGCGTTCGACATCTTCAGGAAGGAGAGGGGAGATCTGTTGAAACGATACGCCTGCTTCGAGGTGTTGCGGCGACAGTTTGGTCCATCGCCCTGGTGGTTGTGGCCGGACGAGTGGCGTCGCCCGACTGATGCTGGAATTCAAGCCGTATCCAGCGGCCCGCAGCGCGAGGAAGTGAAGTTCGTCGAGTTCATGCAATGGTGCGCGGCGTCCCAGCTACAGTCATGCGCCGATCTTGCCGCTGAACGCGGAATGGCGGTGGGGCTTTATCTGGATGTCGCCGTCGGTGTGCAAGCTAGCGGATTCGACGCCTGGAATGAGCAGAACTCCATTTCTCGCACGCTCTCGGTTGGGGCGCCACCCGATCAGCTCAATACGGCGGGGCAGGATTGGGGATTGGCGGGATTCAATGCCGCTGGCCTTGAGGCGAGCGACTTCACGCCGTTTCGAGAGATGCTGCACGCTTCCATGCGTTTCGCGGGCGCCATACGGCTGGATCATGTGCTCGGTCTCAGCCGCCTCTACCTGATACCGGCAGGGGCGTCGCCCGTGCAGGGAGCATATGTTGAGATGCCGTTGCAGGCGCTGCTCGGCGTTATCGCGCAAGAGAGCGTCAGCCAGCGCTGCATCATCATCGGCGAGGATCTTGGAACGGTACCGGATGGCTTTCGTGACAAGCTCGCTGATTGGGGGGTGTGGTCCTGCAAGGTGATGATGTTCGAACGGGGCAGCGATGGTGCTTTCATCGAGGCGTCAAAGTATGCCGAGAACGCGCTCGTCACATTCACGACGCATGACCTTGCATCCTTTGCCGGCTGGCAAACGCATTCCGATCTCAGGGTCAAGCGGGAACTCGGGATCGATCCCGGTGAAACCGATGAGGAGCGGACGGATGCGCGCCATGCGTTCGAGTGGAAGCTTGGCGAAGAGCATATCGCAACGAAGAATTTTCTCGGAGCCGTGGAATTTCTTGCCCGGACACCGTCCCGCATTCTCGCGATCGCCCTTGACGACCTGATCGAACTGCGGGATCAGCCGAATATTCCCGGTACATTGAATGAGCATCCCAACTGGCGGAGACGAATTCCGGTCAGGTTGGAAGATCTGGGCCGAAGCATTGACCTCGACGCGCTTCGACACGCACTCCGTGGCCGCTGCAACGGTGCTCACGATAATCCCTGATTCTTCAATAACGCCGCTATGGTCCGGAATGGTGAGCGATGAGCCGTAGCGAAACAATGCAGTCTGAGCGGCTCAGGGATAGCCGTGCAGCATCAGCCGGTCCGCGCGAACCTCCCAACTCTCGAGCCGGTTGAGAAAGCTCATTCCCAGAAGGTTGGCTTTCATCTGGCCGCGCGGCACCACGAGCGCAGGCACGGATCGCTCGACAAGCTTCCCGACTGCGAGTCTGTCGAGCGTCAGGCGCGCAGCGCGCGCCCGCCCGCCGACGGTCTCGACATCGACATCGTATTTCAGAAGTTCCAGCGGTAAGCCAGCAGCCTTCGCCGTTTCATAGGTGAGGACCACCGACGTTGCGCCGGTGTCAATGATCATGGGCGTCTTCACGCCGTTGATCTTTGCATGCAGCATAAAATCGCCGCTCTGTGTCCGAGGAATCTGGACGCTCCGTGGAGGGCCCGCGGCGACCTCGCGCAGCATCGTCGAAACCAGGTTTCCCGCAGCCGAGATTCGGGCAGGATCTCCATAGGCAACCACCGCTCCGGCGGTCGCGGCCAGCATTCCAATCACAAGGAGGATGCGGATCACGACGCACCTGCGACGTTGCCGGTTGAGCCCGGAGGCGAGCAACTTTGCGGGCTGCGGCCCGCGGCGCTTTCATATTCATTCGCGGCCATGAAAACCATCTCGTTTGCGTTCGCAAGCCTCGCAGTCGTTCGAGTCGGCGTCATACTCTAAGACCCGTGCCGGCATTCATGATCGGTTTGTTCCGCTGGCGGCGTCTTTCGTCGGTTGTGTGATCGCCAGCTTGGGCGGGTTGAAGCGGCGGACCTTCCTCCGCCATGGGCGCCAGAGCAGACATCACGCGTTCCGGCGGAAAGGTGACGATCACCTCCGTGCCGACGCGAAGCTTTGATCTCAGCGTGAACGTACCGCCATGCATGTCGATAAGGCTCTTGGCGATAGGCAAGCCGAGTCCCGCGCCTTGCTCCGCGGATTTGATCGAATTCGATCCTTGCCCGAATGATGCGAGCACGATCGGGATCTCGTCTTCCGCGATTCCCGAGCCGTTGTCCTTCACACTGAGGTATTGCCCGCCTGAAGCCGTCCATCCGGCTTTAAGCCAGATCTCCCCGCCTTGTGGCGTGAACTTGATTGCGTTCGACAACAGATTGAGCACGATCTGGCGCGTGGCGCGCTCGTCACCCCAGATCCGAGGCATGCCTTGTTCGAATACCTCATGAATTGTGATGCCGCGGTTGGAAGCTCGCAGCTTCAGCAGGTGGTGACATTCGGTCACGACATGGACCAGAGACACGGCTTCTTCGTTGAGTTCGTAACGGCCGGCTTCGATCCGCGATAGATCGAGAATCTCGTTGATCAAATTCAGGAGGTGAACGCCTGAGTTATGAATGTCCGCCGAATAGGATTTGTAAACCGCAACCGCGTGCTCGCCGAAAATCTCGCTCTTCATGACCTCGGAAAACCCGAGAATGGCATTCAGCGGCGTCCGTAGTTCGTGACTCATTTGAGCCAGAAACCGCGACTTTGCGACGTTGGCTGACTCCGCGCGATGCCGCGCTTCGTCCGAAATCGCCTTGGCCTGTTCGAGTTCGCCGATCAGGGCGTCCTTTTCCGCCCGCGCCTCGAGCGTCGCCAGCGTCGTGGAATGCAGGCGATGCGCGAGCAATGCGAAGAAGCCTTCCGCGGTCAGCGTCAGGATGGCAAGGATATAGTTGTTGAAGCTGCCGCCCATCGCGAATTTGAATGCGATGGCCGAGGTCACGGGGGCGGTCGCGGCGAGAGCGGCAATCGGCAGACTGGCGGAGAGCATGCTCGATACCGCCACGACCAGCAGCATCAGGAACATCATCAGGGTGTTCGTGACCGGATCCGAGCCGGCGGGATGTACCAGAATTGTCGTCCAGCACAGGCCGTACAAAAGATCGAACAAAATGAAACGTGCGCGCCATTTGCGCGTGCTGGCGGCCGATGATGGCTCCTTGAGATAACCCTTGCAGTTGTAGATGATGACCGCGTGAATGCAGAGCATTCCGAACGTCCATGCCGCCGCGGCGGCAGGCGCCATCCAGAAACCGAAGAGTACGCCTGTCGCAACCAGAAGCAGCATCACGACAAAGGATGCCGACAGGCGTGTTTGCGCATATTGCCGGAGCAGTTCGTGATCGAATGCCGGCCGGGTTCCGCTGGTGGAAGTCAGGCGGTCGCGTGCCTCCCGGACCCGCTGCGTGGTGGCGCGGCGATGACGTGCGGATGGTACAATCGCGGGAGCGGCCGGAAGCTCGACGACTTCAGGTTTATCGGCGGGGGTACTCATCAACCAGACACAAATCCTGCACGCGGCCGCACGAGTCGTTACTGGTTCATTTCTCGCGCCAAATCCTTAAGGGCGGCCTTAAAAAGCAGGATTATTCGGTTAACGGAGCGCTAATTCCTCATCGATACCACGGTGATCGACCGGGGGCAGGGACCGCAGATTTACCAGACGTTAACGTTCGAGGCGCGCCAGAAGGCTGGACGTGTCCCAGCGAGATCCGCCCATCTTCTCGACTTCCGCGTAGAAGGCATCCACGAGGCTTGTGACCGGCAGGCTCGCGCCGTTGCGGCGGGCCTCGGAAATGCAGATCGAAAGGTCCTTGCGCATCCATTCGACCGCGAAGCCGAAATCGAACTTGCCTTCGCTCATCGTCCTGGAGTGGTTCTCCATCTGCCAGGATTGCGCGGCGCCCTTCGAGATCACTTCGACGACGGCATTGACATCGAGCCCCGCCTTTTTAGCGAAGTGAATGCCTTCCGACAATCCCTCGATGAGACCGGCAATGCAGATCTGATTGACCATCTTGGTCAATTGACCGGCACCGGCGGGACCGAGCCGTTTGCACATCCTGGCATAGGCCGCGATGATCGGTTCGGCGCGGGTATAGGCGTCCTCCGCTCCGCCGCACATCACGGTCAGAAGGCCGTTCTCGGCGCCGGCCTGGCCCCCGGAGACCGGGGCGTCCAAGAAGCCGAAACCGCGCCGGGTTGCTTCGGCGTCAAGCTCGCGTGCGACCTGAGCGGAAGCGGTCGTATGATCGACGAACACGGCTCCCGGCTTCATTCCGGCAAAGGCGCCGCCTGCGCCGATTGTGACCGCGCGCAGGTCGTCGTCGTTGCCGACGCAGGCCATCACGAAATCCTGGCCTTCGGCAGCCGATTCTGGCGTCGCCGCGGTTCGTCCGCCGAATTTCTCGGCCCATGCGTCGGCCTTGGCCGGCGTTCGATTGAATACGGTCACCTCGTGGCCGCCCTTTGCCACGAGGTGTCCTGCCATGGGAAACCCCATGACGCCGAGACCGAGAAATGCGACTTTAGCCATGACCGAGCCTTGTTCGAAATCCTGAGGAATCGCTGAATTAAAAGCGGGTGAGCGTGTCCTGATGACTATAGCGGTTTCGCGCGAAGTGGACACCGGGCTTCGCGTGAAGAAAACGCGTCAAATCAAGATCTCAGAGCCCTGCCTCTGATTCCATCAGAAGCGAAGAGGATCTAGAGTAGGGTGGGATAAATTTTGGGGGCCTGACAAGGGAGCGCGCGACATGAGCGTTGGAATGCTCGATCATTTCAATATCCGTACCCGCAAACTTGCCGAGACGGTCCGATTTTACGAGGAGGTTCTCGGTCTAACGAAGGGGGATCGGCCCGATTTCGCGTTTCCGGGCGCCTGGCTCTATAGCGAGGGCAAGCCGGTGGTTCACCTCGTTGACATCGCTCCGACATCCGAGCCGCAAAAGCCGGATTCCGGCGTCGTTCATCACATCGCCTTTGCAAGCCGCGATTACAGGGGCATGAAACAGCGGCTTGAGACCAAGGGATTCGCTTTCAAGGCGCGCGAGGTCCCCGGTGGCCTCATCTGGCAGATTTTCGTCAGCGACCCGAACGGGGTTTTGATCGAGCTCAACTATGACGCTGTCGCCGAGGGGGGTTGACTTCCAGGTCCTGACTGGATTGCTACGGCCTTGGACTCCAGCCCGTTGCCCAAGGTCCGCCATCTGGATTGTCTACGGTCAGCGGACCGGTTGCGGGGTCCGCCATGTCTAACCTGTTCCTGAGATAAAATGCGCGTATCCGGAGAGGCGGCTTGAACGTAACACCGCAGCAAGTTCTCGATCGGTTGGCCGGCGTGCTCTCTCCCGGCGGCGTGGCGTTGACCGCCGCCGGGGTACTCTCGGAAATTGCCATCAACGGTGACAAGGTATTTTTCTCTATCAGCGTCGAGGCAAAGGAGATCAATGCCTGGGAGGCGGTTCGCGTCAATGCGCAGGCGGCCGTGCGCGAAATTCCGGGAGTGTCGGCTGTGATGGTCGCTCTGACGGCCGAACGCACGCCTGGCGCCGCCGCTGCAGGTTTGCCGCCGCGGTCCGAGCAAGGGATTCCGCACGTGTCGACACGCCGATCGCCACAACATCCTGCCCCGAATTCGCCGATGGCGCGGCAGGCGGATATTCCCGGAGTAGCAGCCGTTGTTGCCGTTGCGTCAGGCAAGGGTGGTGTCGGCAAGTCGACCACCTCGCTCAATCTCGCGCTGGGGCTGCGGGATTCCGGTTTACGTGTCGGTCTGCTCGATGCGGATATCTATGGACCCTCAGTTCCGCGACTGACCGGTATTCGCGAGAAGCCGCAATTGACGGACGACAAGAAGATCGTGCCGATCGAGCGGTTTGGCCTTGCCATCATGTCGGTCGGGTTCCTTATCGAGGAAGAAAGTGCGGTGATCTGGCGCGGTCCGATGGTGACCTCTGCGATCAGGCAAATGCTGCGAGATGTGGTCTGGGGCGACCTCGACGTTCTGATCGTGGACATGCCGCCGGGGACCGGCGATGCTCAATTGACGCTGGCTCAGAATGTGCCGCTCAAAGGCGCCGTCATCGTTTCGACGCCGCAGGATCTGTCATTGATCGACGCAAGGCGCGGACTGGCCATGTTCAGAAAAGTCAGCGTGCCGGTTTTCGGCATCATCGAGAATATGAGCTTCTTTCAGTGCCCCCATTGTGGGACGCGAAGTGATATCTTTGGCCATGGGGGTGCGCGCCACGAGGCGGAGAGGCTGGGAGTTCCGTTTCTGGGCGAAGTCCCGCTTCATATGTCGATCCGCGAGACTTCCGATTCCGGTCATCCTGTGGTCGAGAGCGAACCTGACGGGCCGCATGCTGCGATCTATCGCGCGATTGCCGAAAGCATTCGCGACCGGCTCCACGACGCGACGCCTGAGGTTCAATGATCTCTTCCCGTGATTTGCCATTGCGCCGCGGCAGAAGGCTTGCGGATCCTAGAGCATTATCGCTTCTGATTGAATCAGAAGCGAAGCTCTATGATATTGATTTGACGCGTTTTCTTCACGCGAACCGGTATCCACTTCGCTCGAAAGCGCTCTAGAATCAAAGTAGAAGTTTCCAGTTTGGGGTTTGACCTTCATCTGTGGGGTTCGCTTGCATGACAAGCATGAAGATCAAGCTCGCTCCGCCATAGCTTTCTCTGGAAGCTCAAGAAGGATCGTCATAAGGGGTGCCTCATGAAACGTCGTGATTTTTTGAAAGGTTCGGCAGCCGGGGCCGCTGCCTCGGCCATAGCCTCGCCGGCGATTGCGCAATCGGCGCCCGAGATCAAATGGCGCATGACGTCAAGCTTTCCCAAATCGCTCGACACGATCTACGGAACGGCCGCGGTCTTTGCAAAGCAGGTCGCCGAAATGACCGATAATAAATTCCAGATCCAGCTCTTCGCGGCCGGAGAGATCGTTCCCGCATTGCAGGCGCTCGACGCGACGGCCAACAATACGGTCGAGATGAGTCACACCGCTTCGTACTATTATGTCGGAAAGGATCCCACCTTCGCGATCTTCGCGTCCGTTCCGTTCGGGCTCAATGCGCGTCAGCAGAATTCCTGGCTGTTTCAGGGCGGCGGCAATGAACTTGCGGACGAGTTCTTCAAGAAATTCGGCGTCATCGGACTTCCGTGCGGCAACACCGGCACACAGATGGGCGGTTGGTTTCGCAAGGAGATCAAGACCGTGGCTGATCTGTCGGGCCTCAAGATGCGGATCGGCGGCATTGCCGGTCAGGTCTTGCAGAAAGTCGGCGTGATCCCGCAGCAGCTTGCCGGGGGCGACGTTTATCCTTCGCTTGAGAAAGGTACGATCGACGCGGCCGAATGGGTCGGACCCTACGACGATGAAAAACTCGGTCTTCAGAAGGTCGCCAAGTATTATTATTATCCCGGTTTCTGGGAGGGCGGGCCGACGCTTCATGCATTCTGCAATCTCGAGAAGTGGAACACGTTGCCAAAGACCTATCAGTCGATACTGGTGAACGCGGCGGCTGCGGCCAATACCTGGATGACAGCTCGCTACGACATGCAGAATCCGACCGCCCTCAAGCGGCTCGTCGCGGGTGGTACGCAACTCCGGCCGTTCAGTCACGACGTTCTCGATGCTTGCCTGAAAGCCACGAACGAGTTGTGGAGTGAAATTTCGGCGAGCAACACGGACTTCAAGAAAACGATCGATGCGATGCAGGCCTATCGATCGGACGAATATTTGTGGTGGCAGGTGGCGGAGTACACCTACGACACCTTCATGATTCGATCGCGGACGCGGGGCTGATTGCAATGCGGCGCTATGTGATTTTGACGCGGCTATTGCCGGTTGGTCGGGACCGGTCCGAAATCAAGCGGCGCGACATCGATGGTAGGAATCTCGATCTTGATGTTGTCGAGGTCGACGGCTGTCGATTTACCAAGCAGGCCTGTCACGGTCGCGGGGAACGCGATCACGAGAATGACCATGATGATCTGCAATCCAATCCATGGCACCGCGCCCCAGTAAATGTCTGAGCTCTTGACCTCTCGCGGGGCCACGCCGCGCAGGTAGAACAGTGCGAAGCCGAATGGAGGGTGGAGAAACGAAGTCTGCATGTTGACGCAGATCATGACGCCGAACCAGATCAGCGCCGCGTCTGCGCCGACGACGGGAGCGAGAACTTTCTGGGCCACGGGGGCGAGCATCGGCAGAATGATGAAGGCGATCTCGAAGAAGTCGAGGAAGAACGCCAGGAAGAAGATGAAGGCATTTATGAAGATGAGAAAGCCCCATACGCCGCCCGGCAGCGATGTCAGCAGATGCTCCAGCCATTCTCCGCCGGAGACTCCGAGAAACACCACCGAGAAGCAGGTCGAGCCGATCAGAATGAACGTCACCATGGTGGTGAGGCGCATCGTCGATTGATAGCCCTGCCGGATGAGGTCGCGAAGCGTGGGGATGCGGACCGCTTCCAGACAAATCCACACGACCGCGAGATAGGTGACGGCGAACGCGATCTTGAAGACCAATCCCTCGGTCACGAAAATTCCCACGAGTGTTCCGATGCCGCCGGTGATCGCGCCGATGATCAGGAGTTTTCGGCCGGTGCTGCTGAAGTCCTTGTGGTGAATGGTCGCCAGCACGATCGCGCCGACGGCGCCCATCGCGCCCGCTTCCGTCGGTGTCGCAAGCCCCAGCATCATGGTGCCGAGCACGACGAAGATCAGGACGGCGGAGGGGATGATGCCCATCAGGCATTTGCGCCAAAGCGGCCAGCCGGTGAGCGTTCGAAACTCCTTCGGCACCGGCGGGACATGATCGGGCTTGAAGAGGCCGAGCAGGAAAGTGTAGCCGGCGAACAGCATGATCTGGAATAGCGACGGACCCCAGGCGCCGAGATACATGTCGCCGACCGATTTTCCGAGCTGATCGGCCAGAACGATCAGAACCAGCGAGGGCGGAACAAGTTGAGTGATGGTGCCGGATGCCGCCAGCACGCCTGTGATGTAGCGAATGTTGTAGCCGTAGCGCATCATCACGGGCATCGAGATCAGCGCCATGGCGATCACCTGCGCGGCGACCGTGCCGGTGATGGCGCCGAGGATGAATCCGACAAGGATGACCGAATATCCGAGGCCGCCGCGGATGGGTCCAAACAGTTGGCCCATCGAGTCGAGCATGTCTTCCGCGAGGCCGCAGCGCTCCAGCACCGATCCCATGAACGTGAAAAAGGGGATCGCGAGCAGCAGCTCGTTGGACAGCACGCCTCCGAACACGCGCCCCGGTATGGCCTGAAGGAAATTAAGGTCGAAGAAGCCAAGATGGATCGCAAGGAATCCGAACGAGAGTCCCACCGCGGCCAGCGTGAAGGCGACCGGAAAGCCGATCAACATCGCCAGAACCAGGCCGCCGAACATCATCGGCGGCATCATTTCCAGCGTGATCATTGAGTCGGTCTCTCGTAATTCGCTTGGATCGTGACAAGGCCCCGTAGCGCCGCGACCCGTTTGATCACTTCCGAGATCCCTTGAATCGCGAGCATGACGAATCCGAGCGGGATGACGAGCTTGATCGGCCAGCGGATGAGACCGCCTGCATTCCCGGATACTTCACCGATTGCATAGGACTGCATGAAGAAGGGCCAGGACAGGTAGCTGAGCAACAGGCAGGCCGGAATGAGAAAGAAGAGGGTTCCGATGAGATCGAGCCAGAGTCTGCCGCGATCGGACAGGATCAGATAGAAAATCTCGACCCGGACGTGTTCGTTGCGTTTGAAGGTATAGGATGCGCCGAACATCACGAGGATGGCGAACATGTACCATTGCAGTTCGAGCCAGCTGTTCGAGCTGTAGCCGAACGCATATCGGATCATTGCATTGCCGGCGCTCACCAGCACGGCAAGCAGCACCAGGATATTGCATACGTATCCGACCTTTTCATTGAGCCGGTCGATGGCTGTGCTGAGGGCCAGTAACAGACGCATCAGTTTCTCCTGGCGGCAGCCGACCGTGATTGCTGAAGCCTGCTCGGAGCCCGAGCATCTCTCCGAGGCCGTGCCAGTGGTCGCTTGTCTCAGAGTGTGAAATACAGCAGCCTGTCAGACGCTGGCTACATGAAGATCGTCGCACCATTCCAATGCTACGTCGCCGCCGTCAACCGGGCCTTTGATGTTTTGCGGTGTGAAGGATCGTCGGATTGTTGTGACGTGTCGAGCGAAGCCGGCGCTCGGGTTTGGCCCGAGGCTGGATGACGGTTCGGTTCGCGTGACGACGATGCGTCAGGTCAGGATCACGAGGCGCTGCTTCTCATTTCGCCAGGCCGGTTGCGCCAGCATGAGCTTCGGGAATATGGCGGTGGGGCGGGCCAACGTCCGAATTCGCTACCCGCCGGTTACGCTCATGTGGCGGCTTACGCTCGGGCGGTTGTGACGGTCGATGATAAAATCGTGGCCTTTCGGCTTGAGACCGATGGCGCGATCGATCGTCTCATACAGCAGTTCGTCGGTGGGCGACGCGCGAAGCGGCCGGCGCAGATCGGAAGCGTCTTCGTGTCCGAGGCAGGTATGCAGGGTGCCCGTGCAGGTGATGCGGACGCGGTTGCAGGACTCACAGAAATTATGGGTCATCGGCGTGATGAAGCCCAGCTTGCCGCCGGTCTCGCTGATCCGAACGTAGCGGGCGGGGCCGCCTGTACTGTCGTCGAGGTCGGTGAGGGTGTATTGGCCTTCGAGCCGCGCGCGCAGCATGGAGAGCGGCAGATACTGATCGGCGCGGGATGTGCCGATATCGCCCATCGGCATGACCTCGATAAGGGTCAGCGCCATGTCTCGGCTGTGCGCCCATTCCATCAGGGATGGAATTTCGTCCTCGTTCAGGTTTTTGAGCGCGACCGCATTGATCTTGACGGCGAGGCCCGCAGCTTGCGCGGCGTCAATGCCTGCCATGACCTTCTGGATGTCGCCCCATCGCGTGATCTCGCGAAACCTGGCGGGGTCGAGCGTATCGAGCGATACGTTGATCCGTTTTACGCCGCAATCCTTAAGCTCTTTGGCGAAGCGAACCAGTTGCGATCCGTTTGTCGTGAGCGTCAGCTCCTTCAGCGCTCCTGACTCGAGATGGCGAGACAGGGAGCGGATCAGCGACATGACGTTGCGGCGGACCAGCGGTTCGCCGCCGGTCAGCCGTAGCTTGCGCACGCCCTTGGCGACGAAAGCCGAGCACAGACGATCCAACTCTTCCAGCGTGAGCAGATCAGCCTTCGGCAAGAAGGTCATGTCCTCGGACATGCAATAAAAGCAGCGAAGGTCGCAGCGATCCGTGACGGACACGCGCAAATAGCTGATGCTTCGGCCGAACGGGTCGACCATTTTCCGGGAGCCCGAGGTCTCGGCGGGGGCAGAACAACCGGTCATTTAACTAGCCTTGTTGTAACGGCGTATGAAGTATTTGTTTCTTTTCTAATGTAAGCGTGTTCTGGCCGGGGCACAATGTGCCGGCTTTGCTGCGGTGCGCAAGAAATCCATGAAGATTAACGCGCGCGAGCATAGCCAGGAACGGTGCGTGATCGTGGAAGCGTGGCGAACCGCCGCACCCGTCGCTTCGCCGAGGCGTGGAACGGGGGAACGGTCCGTCCTTGGCATTCTGGGCCCGCCTGATTCCGGGCCAATGAATCAGCCGGCCGCGTTCAGCGTGGCGGCTTGCAGTACGGCGATGGCCTCCGGCAATTCCCTCATGTGGCTGATCACGCGATCGGGTTTGAGTTCTGCGACCGGGACCTCGGTATAACCGAAGGTAACCCCGATAACGGGGATACCAGCCCGGCGCGCAACTCCTATGTCGGGACCGGCATCGCCGACCATGATGGCGGCCCGCGGGCTTCCGCCCGCGCGCGCGATGGTTTGCCGCAAGATCGCGGGATCCGGCTTGGCCACGCCGAAGGTATCACCGCCGCAGATTGCGGAAAACCGCGAACTCAACCCCAGCTGGTCGAGCAGCAGCTTGGCAAGCGCTTCCAGCTTGTTGGTGCAGACCGCGAAACTGAATCCCCGCGCCGACAACTCATCGAGCGCCTCGAGAAGTCCCTCAAACGGTCGGGATTCGTCAGCGATATGTGCCGTATAGTAGTCGATGAAGTCGCCCATCATTCGCGTCACTTCATCCGGCGTCGCGGAACGATCCTCATGCTCAAGGCCGCGTTCGATCATGCGGCGAACTCCCGCGCCGATCATGGAGCGGGCTGTCGGCAATGACACCGTGCGCAGGCCTTCGCGATCCAGGACGAAGTTGAGCGCGGCGGCGAGATCGGGCGCGGTATCGACCAGCGTCCCGTCGAGGTCGAACACGACCATGGGGGGAGGGGAGGATATCATGATGCTGGATCGGTATCCGCCTCCCGCCGGACATGCAAGGGTGAAGTGCGGATATGGTCGGGAGCCCTGATCTTGCCCCTGGCCTTTCCGCTTCGTGTTTTCTTCACGCGAACCGCGTATGCCACCCGAAACAGTTCAAGGACTTGCCTGGCTCGAAATCGCCGGCAATCCGAAAAAATTTTTGTGCGGAGTGGGGAGTTCGCTTGACCGGGCCCTTATCGGCTGCAAAGCGAACGTCTCAACCATATCGAAAATGCCTCGCCAGCCGGAGCGGGGTCGCAAATCGAGGTCCTCATGACGATGGATGCATTGAAAAGACAGGCTGCGGCGCGTGCCCTTGAGTATGTCGAGGATGGCATGAGGCTGGGGCTGGGGACGGGATCCACCGCCAGGCACTTTGTCGAGCTTCTGGGCGAGCGCGTGCGCGACGGGTTGAAGGTTGTCGGCGTGCCGACCTCAGAAGCCACGCGCGCCGACGCGGAGCGGTGCGGCGTTCCTCTCACCACCCTGGACGACCTCGACAGGCTCGATCTGACGGTCGATGGCGCCGACGAAATCGATCCTGATCTCAATCTGACCAAGGGTGGCGGCGGGGCGCTGCTGCGCGAGAAAATTGTGGCGGCCGCGTCGGACCGCATGATCGTGATCGCGGATGAGACGAAGTGGGTGGCGGGGCTAGGCCGCTTTCCCCTGCCGATCGAAGTCATTCCGTTCGGGCTCGCCGCGACGCGGCGCGCGATCACCGAGGTATTTGCAAAAGCCGGCGTTTCCGGTGAACTGGCCGTCAGAAAGCGACCGGATGGCCATGCTTTCGTCACCGATGGCGGCCACTGGATTTTCGATGCCCATCTTGGGCAGATACCCGATGCAACCTATCTGGCCGGACTGTTGAACCCTATACCTGGCGTCGTCGAGCACGGCCTTTTCATCGGCCTCGCCCGCGTGGCGATGCTGGCCGGCGCGCAGGGAATTCGTATTGTCGAGCGGCCATAGCGCCGCAATGAGGAGAATTGAGATGAGGGGACTTTCCAGATTTCTGCCTGCAAGATTTCTCCCTGCAGCTTGTCTTGCCGTGGCGCTGGCGCTTCCAGCCGTTGCGCAGGCTCAGCAGGCCGGCCAGCCATCACCCGCCGCCATCGCTTCGGCCAAGGAGCTTCTGAACTTGAAGAACGCGGCCGGGATGTACGCGAATGCCGTTCCGGGCATCGTCGAGCGGACCAAGAATACGCTGCTTCAATCCAACCTGAACTATCAGAAAGATCTCAATGAGGTTGCGCTCGTCGTGGCCAAGTCGCTGGCCGGCCGTGAAAAGGAAATAGGCGACGGCATGGCGAAGATCTATGCCGGCCATTTCACGGAGCAGGAGTTGAAGGACCTCGTCACGTTCTACAAGTCGCCGCTCGGGAAAAAGCTGATCGCGCAGGAGCCCAAGGCGATCGAGGCGAGCATGGGATATATGAACCAGTGGGCGCAGCAGTTCGCGAGCGTCGTCAATGGCGAGTTTCGCGCGGAGATGCGCAAGCGCGGCAAGGAAATCTGATCTCGATAGAGCTGGGGCATGGCTGGTTTCGATGTCGATCTGTTCGTCATAGGCGGCGGTTCTGGCGGGGTGCGCGCCGCGCGCATCGCCGCCGGATATGGCGCGCGCGTCATGGTCGCCGAAGAATACCGGATGGGCGGGAC
The DNA here is from genome assembly GCF_047824785.1 of Nitrobacter sp. TKz-YC01. Classification (GTDB taxonomy): domain Bacteria; phylum Pseudomonadota; class Alphaproteobacteria; order Rhizobiales; family Xanthobacteraceae; genus Nitrobacter. The sequence goes on from NZ_CP181167.1 coordinate 1,591,499, forward strand.
CTGCGTGATCCGGGGGTGCGTGCCGAAGAAGCTGTTGGTCTACGGCTCCCATATTCGCCACGACATCGAAGATGCCGCCGGTTTTGGCTGGTCGATTCCGTCCGCAACGTTCGACTGGCCGACGCTGATCGCCAACAAGGACAAGGAGATCGCCCGTCTCGAAGCGGCCTATACCGCGACTCTGGAGAAGGCCGGCGTTCAAATCACGAGGTCACGGGCAGTATTTGAGGATGCGCACACGCTCCGGCTCACGACCGGCGAGACCATCCGTGCGAAGCATGTGCTGATCGCGACGGGCGGCCGGCCCAATCAAGGACCTGCCATTCCGGGCATCGAGCATGTGATCTCTTCCAACGAGGCGTTCCATCTTCAGGAACTGCCGAAGCGAATTGCGATTCAGGGGGGCGGGTATATCGCGCTCGAGTTCGCCTGCATCTTTGCCGGGTTCGGCAGCGATGTGACCCTGATCTATCGCGGGGACAATATCCTGCGCGGTTTCGACGATGACGTCCGCGCCCATGTTCGCGCGGAAATGGAGAAGAGCGGCATCACGATCCTGACGGACTGCACTGTCGAGGGGGTCGATCGGCACGGCGATGATTTCACGTCCCATTTATCGACCGGGTCGAGCGTTGCGTCCGATCAGGTGCTGTTCGCGATCGGCCGGCATCCGAACGTCGCCAATCTGGGACTTGAGAAGGCGGGCGTCGCCATCAACCCGGAGAACGGCGGCATAGCAGTCGACGGCTTCTCGCGGACGAACGTGCCGCACATCTATGCGGTCGGCGATGTCACGCATCGCTTCAACCTGACGCCGGTCGCGATTCGCGAGGGGCATGCGTTCGCGGATTCGGTGTTCGGAAACAAGCCGACGCGCGTGGATCATGCGGACATCCCCACCGCCGTGTTTTCGCAGCCTGAAGTCGGAACGGTCGGCCTGACAGAAGCGCAGGCGAGGGCGGAGTATGCTGTCGATATCTACAAGGCGACGTTCCGCCCGCTGAAGGCGACGTTATCGGGCCGCGATACGCGCATGCTGATGAAACTGGTGGTGGACGCCACGACGGATCGCGTACTCGGTTGTCATATCGTCGGCGACGGCGCGGCCGAGATGACGCAGGTGGTGGGCATCGCGATCAGGATGAAGGCCACCAAGGCCGATTTCGACGCGACCATGGCGCTGCATCCGACCGCGGCTGAAGAACTTGTGACAATGCGGACGCGAACCGCTCACTATGCCCGTGAGGCAGCCGAGTGATGCTGCCCTGAAGAGGGGGACCGGTTTCGGAAGGCGGCGAATCCGAACTGCGCCTGAGCTATCGGCGCACACGAAGAAGCGATGATAAATTTCTTGTTATGTTTCAGTAACTTGATCCATAAAATATCCTGTCAACTGGCGCGACGGGGTTTGCCCATGTATATAGCGTGAACCGTCGCTCCGTTTAAGCAAGCGGCGGTCTTTCCTCAGGAGTTAATCTCATGTCCGAGCGGTGGACACCCGATAGCTGGCGCACCAAGCCCGTGCAGCAGGTTCCGGTCTATCCGGATCCGAAGGCACTGGGCGACGTCGAGGCACAGCTTGCGACGTTTCCGCCGCTGGTATTTGCAGGTGAGGCGCGCAACCTGAAGAAGGCGCTCGCCCGAGTCGCCAACGGTGAGGCGTTTCTGCTGCAGGGCGGCGACTGCGCCGAGAGCTTCGCCGAGCATGGCGCCAACAACATCCGCGACTTCTTCCGTGTGCTGCTGCAAATGGCGGTGGTGCTGACCTATGCCGGCGCATTGCCGGTGGTGAAGGTCGGCCGCATTGCCGGGCAGTTCGCCAAGCCGCGCTCGTCTCCGATGGAGAAGGTCGGCGGTGTCGAATTGCCGAGCTATCGCGGCGACATCGTCAACGACATCGCCTTCACCGAGCAGTCGCGGGTCCCGGATCCGCATCGCCAGATCATGGCCTACCGGCAATCGGCGGCGACGCTGAACCTGTTGCGCGCCTTCGCGACCGGCGGGTTCGCCAATCTCGGCAGCGTGCATCAGTGGATGCTCGGTTTCCTGAAGGACTCCCAGCAGTCGCGCCGCTACAAGGAACTCGCCGATCGCATCTCCGACGCGCTCAATTTCATGCGCGCCTGTGGGCTCAACCTTGAAAGCCACCCGGAACTGCGGTCGACCGACATCTATACCAGTCACGAGGCGCTGCTGCTCGGCTACGAGCAGGCCTTGACGCGGGTCGATTCGACGACCGGCGACTGGTACGCGACCTCCGGCCATTTCATCTGGGTCGGCGATCGTACTCGGCAGCTTGATCATGGCCACGTTGAATATCTCCGCGGCATCAAGAATCCGATCGGCTTGAAGTGCGGCCCGTCGCTCAAGCCTGATGAACTCATGAAACTGATCGATGCGCTGAATCCCGACAATGAACCGGGACGCCTGACGCTTATCGGCCGCTTCGGCTCGGATAAGGTGGCCGATTATCTGCCGCAACTGATCCGTACGGTGAAGCGCGAGGGCCGCGTTGTCGTGTGGTCGTGCGATCCGATGCACGGCAACACCATCACGTCGACGAGCGGCTACAAGACCCGCCCGTTCGATCGCATCCTGTCGGAGGTCAAGTCGTTCTTCAGCATTCATGCCGCCGAGGGCACGCACGCCGGCGGCGTTCATCTGGAGATGACCGGGCAGAACGTCACCGAGTGCATCGGCGGCGCGCGCGCGATCAAGGACGAGGACCTCAACGGTCGCTATCACACCGTCTGCGATCCGCGCCTGAATGCCGAGCAGTCGATCGACATGGCGTTCCTGATTGCCGAATTGCTCAGTGACGATCGTGAAGGAAAGGTCAAACCGATCCCGGCGGTCTCCGGTTTCTGAGGCTCCGCGTCTTCCGGACGCCAGAACCTTTCCGCTTCTGATGGAATCAGAAGCGGACTCCATGATTTTGATTTGACGCGTTTTCTTCACGCGAACCGTTGTCCGCTTCGCTTGAAAACGCTCGAACCGGTGGGCCAATTCGCGGGAAACCGCTATAAGCGCGCCAGATGACAGCAAGGCGAGGCTGGCGGGTAAAAAGCGTCCATGACCGAAACAACCTTCAAGATCACGCTCGGCCAATTGAATCCGGCGGTCGGAGACATCGCCGGCAATGCGGCCAAGGCCCGCGCCGCGCGCGCTCAGGCGAAGGCCGATGGCGCCGCGCTGGTGGCGCTTCCGGAATTGTTCATCGCCGGCTATCCGCCTGAGGATCTGGTTCTGAGGCCGGCATTTCAGGCCGCCTGCCGCGAGGCGATCGAAGCTCTCGCGCGTGAGACCAGCGATGGCGGTCCGGCCATGCTGATCGGCACCCCATGGGTCGATGACGGCAAGCTCTACAATGCCTATGCGTTGCTGGACGAGGGGCGGGTCGCGGCGCTCCGCTTCAAGGTCAATCTGCCGAACTACGGCGTGTTCGACGAAAAACGCGTGTTCGCGCGGGGACCGGTCGGAGGACCATTGAAGATTCGGGGCGTGCGGATCGGCGTGCCGATCTGCGAAGATACCTGGGTCGAGGAATCCGCCGAGTACGAGAACGTCGTCGAATGCCTCGCTGAAACCGGCGCGGAAATTCTCGTCGTTCCCAATGGGTCGCCCTATGCGAAGGGCAAGAGCGACATCAGGCTGTCGATCTCGGTCGCGCGCGTGACCGAGAGCGATCTCCCGCTGGTCTACCTCAATCAGGTCGGCGGCCAGGATGAACTGGTATTCGACGGCGCTTCTTTCGTGCTGAACGCCGATCGCTCGCTGGCGGCGCAGCTTCCCTGTTTCGAGGAAAGCGTCGTGACCCTGCAATGGGCCAGGTCTGCCGAGGGGTGGCGCTGCACCGGACCGGTGGCGCCGCAGATCGACGGCGACAAGGCCGACTATGCCGCCTGCGTGCTGGGGTTGCGCGACTATGTCCGGAAGAACGGCTTTCCCGGCGTTCTGCTTGGCGTGTCCGGCGGAATCGACTCGGCCTTGTGCGCGGCCATCGCGGTCGACGCCCTCGGGGCCGAGCAGGTCCGCGGCGTCATGCTGCCGTTCCGCTTCACGGCGCAGGTCTCGCTCGACGATGCGGCAAGGCTCGCGACGGCGCTCGGCATTCGCTACGATGTGCTGCCGATCGCGCCGGCGGTGAACGGTTTCGAGGAGATTCTCTCCGGCGTGTTCGCGGGGACGCCTCGCGATATTACCGAGGAGAACCTGCAATCCCGCGCTCGCGGCACGCTTCTGATGGCGATGTCCAACAAGCTCGGTGCGATGGTCGTGACCACCGGCAACAAGTCGGAAATGTCGGTGGGTTACGCTACGCTGTACGGCGATATGAACGGCGGCTTCAATCCGATCAAGGATATCTACAAGACCGAGGTGTTCCGGATGGCAAGCCTGCGCAACGCGTGGAAGCCGGATGGCGCGCTCGGCCCATCGGGTGAGGTGATCCCGCCCGGCATCATCACGCGGCCGCCGACGGCTGAGTTGCGCGAAGGCCAGCTGGATCAGGATTCGCTGCCGCCTTACGATCTGCTCGACGCGATTCTCGAGCGGCTGGTCGAGCGGGAGGAACCGCTCGCGGCGATCGTCGCGGAAGGGTTCGACCACGACGTGGTCGTGCGCATCGATCGCCTGCTGAACGCCGCCGAGTACAAGCGCCGGCAGGCGGCGCCGGGTGTCAAGGTCACGCGCCGGAATTTCGGCCGCGACCGTCGCTATCCGATCACCAACCGGTTTCGCGATTCCGGAAAATCATTGCCGGCGCCGGATGAGACCCTCGTTTCCCGCGCCAGCCGAAGCTCCGCCGAAGCCTTTCAGGAATGATGGACCAGGGATGACGGGCGAATTGGAGCATCGGACCCGAAAGTGGGAACCGGTTTCGGGATAAATCCAATGCTCAATCAACTAACTGGAGCGGCGGCGCTGATTCGATTTGACCGGCCGCCGCTCTAGAGGCTTTCCGTTTCTGATGGAATCAGAAGCGAGGCTCTATAATCCTGTTTCAACGCGTTTTCTTCACGCGAACAGGCATCCACTTCGCTCGGAAGTGCAATAACCGGAACTCCAACCCGTTCTACCGCGCGGGTATGAACGTTGGCCCCACCGAACGGATCGGTTTGTTCGACGGTGTCGAGGCGGTGGGGGTCGCATCCGCGGGGGGGCTCCGGGGCGCATCGGTTGTCGCGGCCGAATCCTTCTTTTGCGAATCTCTGTCGCGGGTCGGCTGTGACATCTTCCGGGCGCCGTCTTCCGTGACGATGATGTCACCCTGCTGGGCGGCTGTAGCCTTGTCGTCGAGTCCCTTCAACGCCTCCGCCCATGTCTGGCCCGCCGCCTTGCAAGAGCACGACGGATTGAACTCCTGACGGTACCGAAATGCGTTCGGCAATGAGGAGTAAGGCTGTCCGCTGGTCGAGACCGCCTGATTCATGTCCTCGCCGGGATTGCGATACGCGTAGAGCGCGGCCTCTGTCGCGGGGCAAAGGTTCTTGCAGGTCCGCTCGTCGTCGGGAAACCGGCTCGGAACGGTCGCGAACGAGATCGGAAAATAAAAACCGTCGCATGAACGCACACAGACGGTCCGATAGGTTCCGGATTGCGCGCCGGAATCGGCCGGCGGCAGGATTGTCGGATTCTCGGAATGGTTGCCGAACAGGTCATCGAAGAAGGAGCCCTGATTCCGCGCCGCCGCGGCATATTGCGGGCCGCAGTTGTTCTGTGCCAGCGCGATCAGCACGGAGCGGCGCTGACTGTCGCGATCCGGGCCGGCGCTGCCGGCTCTCAGCCGCTCCAGGCTGGTGGTGATCTGCTCGAGGTTGGTCCGCATGCGCTGGATCTGGTGGGTGATCGGGCCGCATTGCGCCGATTGCGCGTTGAACAGCTGGAAGAAACCTGAGCTGTCGCAGCCCATGCGGTTTGCCTGCGCGATGACCCGTTCGAGTTCCGCCTGTTGCCGGCCCGCCGCTTCCTCGTAGCGCCGGATCTGTCCGGCTCGCGCCGGATCGCCGCCGCCGCGGTCGATGCTTGCGAGTTGCGCCTCGAGCCGAGGGCAAATCGGATTGGTCCCTGGCGGGCCGCCCTGCGCTCGAGCATCGGCAGCAGCGCCCGCGATGCCGGCGGCGCAAGCCAGAATTCGCATCGTGCGGGCAAACAACGAGTCAGGCATGATCCGCCATCAAAGCGATCCCTGAGCGATTCGGCAAATTGACATTACGAAGAGGGATCGTCTTCCGAACACAGATGCGTCCATCGCAGTGATTTTAGACGCAATCCAGGGAAGGCATGATTGCGTCGCGAGACGCTGATGGTGCGGGCCGATTGCGTTATGCGAATGGCCATCGTCAGCGTGGCCGTGTCATATCCGCTTCTCGCGGCAGCGTCACGTCGTTTCGAAGGCGCGAGTGTGGCGGCCTCATTGCAACTTCGTTTTTTCCGTTGCGAAGGATTCAGCGTTGGCAGGTTATCGCGACGTATTCGTTGCAGCCATTGTGCCGGCAGGAGCTTGTGGATCCCGGAATCGAATCCGTCATCTCGTCAGGCCGTACGCGCTTGTAAGCGATGGCCTGTGCAAAATCGCGCGCCCGGCAGTAGGAATGCGCGGCATGAGCGCCGCAGCTTTCGCCCTCGGCAAGGCATTGGTCGATGCCGTATCCGTCGGCCTGGTTGGCAACGATGAAAATGCGACTGTCCGCCCAGGCGGAAGCGGCAAAGAGAGCCGCGCCTGCCAGAATGCCGGGAAAAACCCGAGCCACCGGAAAAATATGCATTGATGTGCCGGAAAAGAAGGAGAGCGACGCAGCAGGGTTGCCGCGACGAATGCCGGCGATTTCACGGCAAAATAAGGCGTTTATGGGGCGAGGACTTGACGCTATATCCCGGCTGCTCCATGTTCGCCGGAATGAACGGTCTCCTCGCCATTTGTGGCATTTGCCGCGAGATTACGGCCTAGCGATTCGCTGGCTGCTGCCGTCTTTATCTCACCATGAGATCACCCGGCGTCCGGCCAGCGAGCGGAACGGATTTGCATCCCGCTGTCAGCGGCAGCGACCTCGGAACGGATTCCATGGAACTGCGCCTTTACGATACCCTGACCAGGCGGAAGCGTGTCTTCACGCCGATCGATCCGTCGAACGTGCGGATGTATGTCTGCGGTCCGACGGTCTATGACTTTGCCCATATCGGCAATGCGCGGCCTGTCATCGTGTTCGACGTGCTGTTCCGGCTGCTGCGGCATCTCTACGGCGCGGACCACGTCACCTACGTCCGCAACATCACCGACGTCGATGACAAGATCAACGACCGCGCGGCGCGCGATTTTCCCGATCTTCCGCTGAACGAGGCGATCCGCAAGGTCACCGAAAAGACCGCCGCGCAGTTTCAGGCCGATGTCGCTGCGCTCGGCTGCCTGCCGCCGACGCACCAGCCGCGCGCCACCGAGTTCGTGTTGCCGCGCGCTGACGGCAAGACCGACATGGTGACGTTTATCAGCCAGCTCATCACGCGCGGCCATGCCTATGAGGCGGGCGGCGAGGTGCTTTTCGACGTGCGGTCGATGCCGGACTACGGCGCGCTGTCGGGCCGCAGGCTGGAAGAACAGAAGGCCGGCGCGCGGGTCGCGGTGGATGCGCACAAGAGGAACCCGGCCGATTTTGTGTTGTGGAAATTGTCATCCGAGAACGAGCCGGGCTGGGACAGCCCATGGGGCAGGGGACGCCCCGGCTGGCACATCGAATGCTCGGCGATGAGCGCGGCCTATCTCGGCGAGGTTTTCGATATTCACGGCGGCGGCCTCGACCTGATCTTCCCGCACCATGAAAACGAGATCGCGCAGTCGCGCTGCGCCCACGGCTCGTACGCGATGGCGAACTACTGGATGCACAACGGCTTCCTGCAGGTCGAAGGCGAGAAGATGTCGAAGAGCCTCGGGAATTTTGTGACGATCAATGAACTGTTGACCACGGAAAAGTTCGGCGGACGGAAGTGGCCGGGCGAGGTGCTGCGGCTGAATATGTTGCGCACCCATTATCGCCAACCGATCGATTGGACGATCAAAGCTTTGGAAGAGAGTGAAACTATTCTCCGCCGCGTCTGCGGGCGAATAAAACAGTTTGAATATGCCCGTCGCGGGATGCCGACGAAAGAGCGATCGGTTCAATTGAACCTTCCACCAGAAATATTGGAGGCGCTCGTTGATGATCTTAACACTCCGCTGATGCTTTCGAGAATTGGAGAGCTGAGCTACGATGACGCCTTCGACCATGCGCTATTATCTATTGGGATCGACGTGTTGTCATACGCCCGTTGGTTGCGTTCACAAGAACAGCACGCAAGTTCGAATGTCGATGAATTAGTGGTCGCTCGTCTTGAAGCTAGAATGCGAAAAGACTTCAAGGAATCCGACCGCATTCGTGACGAACTCGCCGCCATGGGCGTTGTGCTGAAGGACGGCAAGGACGCAGACGGTAAGCCGGTGACGACTTGGGAGATCGCGCGATGACAAAGTCAACAACCCCTCACCCGGCGTCTCGCTGGCGCTCGCCGCCACCCTCTCCCGCAAGGGGAGAGGGAAAGAAGCAGCTTGCGCGATGAAGGTGCGTGAGGGGTTCAAATCCTTGTCAAGGAGAGGGACGGAGGACGTGGCGCGATGACAGCAGAGCCGCGAGTTTTGCCCTCTCCCCTTGCGGGAGAGGGTGCCGAGCGCCATGGGCGCGAGGCGGGTGAGGGGGCACCTCGAAAAATAACGGCGCGGAGCTTGCGCGCGAGGATGACCGATGCCGAGCGGAAGCTCTGGTTCGCGCTCAAGGACCGGCGCTTTCAAGGACTCAAATTTCGGCGGCAAGTCCCGGTCGGACCTTACATCGCGGATTTTCTCTGCTTCGATCTGCGGCTCGTCGTCGAGGTGGATGGCGGTCAGCACGCGGAATCGCTGCGTGATGCCGATCGGGACCGCTGGTTTGCTGACAATGGCTTTCGCACGCTCCGGTTCTGGAACAATGATGTGCTGTCGAATCTGGAAGGCGTGCTGACCGTAATTTCGGAGGGAGCGACGACCCCTCACCCGGCGTCTCGCTGGCGCTCGCTGCCATCCTCTCCCGCAGGGGGAGAGGGACAGAAGGAGATGTTCTGACGCGATGGGACAATCGCTTCCCAAACCGGCGCTGCGGCCGATGCTGCCCACTGATGTTCCCGTGCTGGCTGCGATCTTCGTCGCCAGCATCGAGGAACTGACCGGCGATGACTACAGCGAGGCGCAGCAGATCGCGTGGGCGGCCGCCGCGGATGATGAGGACAAGTTCGGCGCGCGGCTTGCGGGCCAGTTGACGCTGGTGGCGACGCTTCAGCGTTCGCCGGTCGGCTTTGCTTCGCTCAAAGGCACAGATCACATCGACATGCTTTATGTGCATCCGGGCGCGGTGGACCACGGGGTTGCGACGGCGCTCTGCGATGCGCTCGAGAAGCTTGCCGCCGCACGCGGCGCTGCGGCGCTGACCGTTGAGGCCAGCGATACGGCGGAAGGATTTTTCGCCAGGCGCGGCTACGTCGCGATGCAACGCAATTCGGTGACGATCGGTGATGAGTGGCTGGCCAATACCACGATGAAGAAGACGCTGGCCGCGGGTGGCGCGGCATGAACCGCGAACGTCTCTATCTGTTCGACACCACGCTGCGTGACGGTGCGCAGACCAACGGCGTCGACTTCACCTTGCAGGACAAGCAGGCGATCGCGAAGATGCTGGACGATCTCGGCATCGACTATGTCGAGGGCGGCTATCCCGGCGCCAATCCGACTGATACCGAGTTCTTCTCGCACAAGCCCGCGTTTCGCCATGCGCGTTTCACCGCCTTCGGCATGACGCGGCGTCCCGGACGCTCGGCTTCCAACGATCCTGGACTGGCGGCGCTGATCGAGGCCGAGGCGGATGCGATCTGCTTTGTCGCGAAATCGTCCGCCTATCAGGTCAGGGTCGCGCTCGAAACCACGAAAGACGAAAACCTGGCGTCGATCCGCGACAGCGTGAAGGTGGCCACCGCAGCCGGCCGTGAGGTCATGGTGGACTGCGAGCATTTTTTCGACGGCTACCGGGAGGATCCTGCGTTCGCGCTCGCCTGTGCAATGGCGGCCTACGAGTCCGGCGCGCGGTGGGTGGTGTTGTGCGACACCAACGGCGGCGCCATGCCGGATGAGATCGAGGCGACGGTTCGCGAGGCCGCGAAACACATCCCCGGCGATCATCTCGGCATCCATGCCCACAACGACACCGAGCAGGCGGTCGCCAATTCCCTGGCCGCGGTGCGCGCAGGGGCGCGGCAAATCCAGGGGACCCTGAACGGTCTCGGCGAGCGCTGCGGCAATGCCAATCTCTGCTCGCTGATTCCGACGCTGAAACTGAAGAAGGAATTCGCCGATCTCTTCGACATCGGCGTGACCGAAGATCGGCTTGCGGACCTGACGCAGGTGTCGCGCACGCTTGACAACATGCTCAACCGTGCGCCGAACCGGCACGCGCCCTATGTCGGTGAAAGCGCGTTCGTCACCAAGACCGGCATCCATGCGTCCGCGATCCTCAAGGATCCCGCGACCTACGAGCATGTTTCGCCGGAGTCGGTCGGCAATCGCCGCAAGGTGCTGGTGTCGGATCAGGCCGGCCGGTCGAACGTTCTTGCCGAACTCGAACGCGCCAACATCGCGTTCGACAGGAACGATCCGAAGCTCGGACGGCTGGTGCAGGACATGAAGGAGCGCGAGGCGGCGGGTTACGCCTACGAATCCGCGAACGCGTCATTCGATCTGCTGGCGCGGCGCACGCTTGGCCGGGTGCCCGAGTATTTCGACGTCGAGCATTATGACGTCAATGTCGAACAACGCTACAATTCCCACGGCCTGCGCGTCACCGTCGCGATGGCGGTGGTGAAGGTCAGGGTCGATGGCCAGCCGCTGATTTCGGCCGCCGAAGGCAACGGTCCGGTCAACGCGCTCGATCTTGCCTTGCGCAAGGATCTCGGCAAGTATCAGAAATACATCGATGGGCTGAAGCTGATCGACTACCGCGTGCGTATCCTCAACGGAGGCACCGGCGCGGTGACGCGGGTGCTGCTCGAGAGTGAGGACGAGGAGGGCGAGCGCTGGACCACGATCGGCGTGTCGCCCAATATCATCGATGCGTCGTTTCAGGCCTTGATGGATTCGGTATTTTACAAGCTGGTGAAGTCCGGCGCGCCGGCGTGAAGGGTGGGTCCCGGAGCCGTCATGATCACAGCCGGTCGGCGACGTCGGCCGGCATGTGTTTCGAGTCGACCGTGCCGCTCGCGGCAACGCGAAGTTTCGGCAGAATGTCCTCCACGCGGTCGGCCTGCAGGACATTCACAGCGAGCGTCGGCCGGATGAAGGCGGTGCTCCTCATGTGAGCGAGTAGATCGAGCAGCGGTTCCCAGAAGCCGTCGATATTCGCCAGCATGATCGGCTTGCTGTGCCGCCCGAGTTGCTGCCAGGTGAGCTGTTCGACCAGTTCCTCCAGCGTGCCGACCCCGCCCGGCAGGGCGACGAACGCGTCCGACCGTTCGAACATCAGGCGTTTGCGCTCGTGCATGTCACGGGTGACGATCATCTCCTGAACGCGCGACAGGGCATGTTCGCGCGCGGTCAGGAAATCCGGAATGATGCCGGTGACGGTGCCGCCGTGATCGAGGGTCGAGGTCGCGATGGCGCCCATCAGACCGACCGAGCCGCCGCCATAGACCAGTCCGACGTTGTTCCGGGCAAGAGCTTTCCCGAAATCAACGGCGGCTTCGACGAAGTGGGGATTTGTACCGGGGCCTGAGCCGCAATAGACGCAGACCGTTCTGATGGTGTTCATGAGAATCGATGTGGCACCGTAAAATCACAGCGTCAAGACTCGGCCGTTGCGACAGGGTTAATTTCCCTTCGCCGGCCGGTGCCGTCACTGCAAAAGGAATCGTCGGCTTGGGGTGTACGCGGCACTTAAACGCTCTATATAGAGCCGATCCATGACCTTTATCAGACGACATACGCGGCCGGCGCCGCCGCTTTTCGGTTCGGGCGCGCTCGATGGCTGACGCGGCTGTCCCTCAGGCAACCGCGCCGGCAAAGCCCTCGGATGACCCTACCCGGAACGCGACCCTCGGCAAGGCGCTCCTGCATCTGTGGCCCTACATGTGGCCCGGAGACCGCGCCGACCTGAAGATGCGCGTGGCATGGTCGCTGGTGCTGTTGCTTGCGGCGAAGGTCGCGACCCTGGTCGTTCCCTTCACGTTCAAATGGGCGGTCGATGCGCTGGGCGGCGCGGGGAGCGCGCCCGTACAGCCCGACAACTGGGCGATGTGGCTGATCGTATCGCCGCTCGCGATGACGCTGGCTTACGGCTCCGCCCGCGTGCTGATGGCGTTGCTGACCCAATGGCGCGACGGCACCTTCGCCAAGGTCGCGATGCACGCGGTGCGCAGGCTGGCTTACCGGACGTTCGTCCACATGCACGAGCTGTCGCTGCGTTTTCATCTCGAACGCAAGACCGGCGGGTTGACGCGCGTGCTCGAACGCGGCCGCAACGGCATCGAAGAAATGGTGCGGCTCGTTATCCTTCAGCTCGTTCCGACAGCGGTTGAAGTCGGGCTGCTCACCGCCGTGCTGCTTTGGCAGTTCGATTGGCGCTACGTTCTGGTGACGCTGCTGACCGTCGTGGTCTACATGGCCTTCACCTACAAGGCGACGCAGTGGCGTATCGAGATCCGCCGCCGGATGAACGACTCCGATTCCGACGCCAACACCAAGGCGATCGATTCGCTTCTGAACTACGAGACGGTCAAGTATTTCAGCGCCGAGACGCGTGAAGCGGATCGCTATGACCGCTCAATGGAGCGCTTCGAGACCGCAAGCGTGCAGACCTATACGTCGCTGGCGGTGCTGAATGCGGGGCAGGCGGTGATCTACACTGCCGGCCTGACGACGGTCATGATCATGTGCGCGGTCGGGGTCCGGAACGGGACCCACACCGTCGGCGATTTCGTCATGGTCAACGCCATGATGATCCAACTCTACCAGCCGCTCAATCTCATGGGCATGGTCTATCGCGAGATCAAGCAGGCGATCATCGATATCGAGAAGATGTTCTCCGTGCTGACCCGCCGCGCCGAGGTCCAGGATCGTGCTGGTGCGCAGCCGCTGCGCGTCGAGAGCGGGTCGGTGAAGTTTGAGGATGTGCGGTTTGCCTATGATGCGGATCGCCCGATCCTCAAGGGCCTGACTTTCGATGTGCCGGCGGGAAAGACGGTGGCCATCGTCGGCCCTTCGGGAGCCGGGAAATCGACGCTGTCGCGGCTGCTGTTCCGCCTTTATGACGTCTCCAGCGGCCGCATCCTGATCGACGGTCAGGATATCCGCGATGTGACGCAGGAGTCATTGCGAGCGGCGATCGGGATGGTGCCGCAGGACACCGTGCTGTTCAACGATACCATCCGCTACAACATCAGTTATGGCCGCTGGGATGCGACCGACGAGGAGGTCGAGGCGGCTGCCCGGACGGCGCAGATCGACGGCTTCATCAGGATGTCGCCTAAAGGCTATGAGACGGAGGTCGGCGAGCGCGGGTTGAAATTGTCCGGCGGCGAGAAGCAGCGCGTGGCGATCGCGCGTACCGTGCTGAAGGCACCCCCCATCCTCGTGCTGGACGAGGCGACGTCGGCGCTCGACAGCCACACCGAGCATGAAATCCAGGAGGCACTCGAACGGGTCTCGCGCAACCGGACGTCGCTGGTGATCGCGCACCGGCTCTCCACCATTGTGGGCGCTGACGAAATCATCGTGCTCGATCAGGGCCGGATCGCCGAACGGGGCACACATGCCGAACTGCTGGCGGCGGGCGGCCTTTATGCGAGCATGTGGAACAGGCAACGAGAGGCCGAGGAAGCGCGGGAGAGACTTGCGCTGATCGGGGATGAAGAGGGCGCCCCGAATCGCGCCCCTCCGCCTGTGGACGATCCCCTGGTGGCGCCAACCGGCGCGGCAGGGTAGAATGGGTCCAAGGTGACCCTCCCGAATCAGGCATTGAATCCATACGATGCCGATCGAGGGTCGTGTCGTATTTTCATAAGTCACCTTCACCTCAGGCTCATTCGCATATCATCAGGTGCTCATGCCCATAGATCGACAGACTCTCCTCTCCATCGCGAAATCCGTTCGCTCCGGTGCAAGATCCGTGCGAGCGCAGATTTCGCCGATTCATCCGAAGGGGTATCCCTTCGTCGGTGGCTTCGCATTGGCCACCATCATCCTGTTCTGGATCTGGAGCCCGCTGGGCTGGATCGGAACGCTGCTGACAATCTGGTGCGCGCTGTTCTTCCGCAATCCCGCCCGTGTGACGCCAATCCGGGAGGGGCTTGTCGTCGCGCCGGCGGATGGACGGATATCGATGATCGCACCGGTTGTGCCGCCCGCCGAACTCGAGCTTGGCGAGCTGCCGATGGTGCGTATTTCGATTTTCATGAGTGTGTTCAATTGTCACGTCAATCGCAGCCCGGTGGCGGGGCGGATCGAACGAATCGTCTATCGCCCCGGCAAGTTCATCAATGCCGAACTCGACAAGGCGAGCGAGGACAACGAGCGTAACGCGCTCGTCATATCGACGCCAAACAATGGCCTGGTTGGCGTGGTTCAGATCGCCGGCCTGATCGCGCGCCGTATCGTGACCTTCGTGCATGACGGGCAGACGGTCGAGGCCGGCGAACGCTTCGGGCTGATCCGGTTCGGCTCGCGGCTCGATGTCTTTCTTCCGGAAGGGACGCAGGTGCTGGTGTCCGAGGGACAGACCGCGGTCGCCGGCGAGACGGTGCTGGCTGATTTTCAGCAGACAGACGGGCGGACTTTCCGTAGTAGTTAAGCACTCCCGGTTTGTCGGGGACGCCGAGATGATGGCGGCCCCGGCAAGCCTTCCCGTATAGGGCCATATAGGAGACGCGCCGACGCCATACGATCCCAAAGCGCCCGAGTTGCGCCGCCGCCGGTTTCGTCCGATTCCGGTGCGGATGCTGGTGCCGAATTTCATCACGCTGCTTGCGATCTGCGCGGGATTGACGGCGATCCGCCTCTCCACCGAGGGGCGGATGGAGCTCGCGGTGGCGGCCATCGTATTCGCGGCCGTGCTCGACGGGCTCGACGGGCGGGTCGCCCGGATGATCAAGGGTCAGTCGAAGTTCGGCGCCGAACTCGACAGTCTCGCGGACTTCGTCAATTTCGGCGTTGCGCCCGGTCTGATCCTCTACTTCTGGCAGTTGCACGACCTCAGCAATGTGGGCTGGATCGCGGCGATGATATTCGCGATCAGCGGCGGTCTGCGCCTCGCCCGCTTCAATGCGACCATGAACGACGAGAACAAGCCGGCCTTCGCCGCGAATTTCTTCACCGGCGTTCCCGCGCCGGCAGGTGCGATCGCGGTGCTGTTGCCGATCTATCTCTCGTTTCTGGGCATACCACAGCCACCTGCGGTCCTGACGGCGCTCTATACGCTGTTGATTGCAATTCTCATGGTTTCCCGGCTGCCGGTCTTTTCCGGCAAAACGGTGGGGATGCGCGTGCAGCCGGAACTCGTGCTGCCGGTCTTCGTGGCGGTGGTCTTCGTCATCGCGCTCCTGATCAGCTATCCCTGGGTCGTCCTCTCCTTCGGCTCGATCATTTTCCTGCTGAGCCTTCCGATCGGCTGGAAATCCTATCGCGATCAGGATCTCAAGGCCGCCGTTCAGGAGACGTTCCCGGATGCGGCGTCATCGGCGGAAGCCGATCCTCCCGCGTCGTCAGCCGCCGCCGAGGCAGCGCCGCCGTCCATTCGGATCCGGCAGCGCAAGCAGGACAACCGGCCCACCCGTCCGCATTGAGAACTGTGCGGAAGCAGCCTGTGGCGTTTCGGGCATGGCGCGTCCTCGCGTTACGACCCTGCCACGCGATGCCGGTTCGCGTGAAGAACACGCGTTAAATCAAGATCATAGAGCCTAAAGTCCTTCACCGTTTCATGGAAACGGTGAAGGACTTTACCTTTATGTTTTGACGCGTTTTCTTAACGCGAACCGGATTTCATCCTCTAGTCAAACCTGGGGACATGCTTCGCTCGAAAACGCCATGGCTTCTGATCATTCAGAAGCGGATTACTCTGGCGCATCGGCAGCAGCTTCTCTTCCGGTAACCGGTCTTTAATGGCGCGAAAGCTAGGGTGACGATGCGTGACTCAGAATGGTCGCGCCGCCGCCCAGGATGGCCGGTCGAGTATGCGTGGAGTTCATCATGGATATCATGACCGGTGCCGGGCTTGCTTTCGGCATGATCGTAATTGCCATGATGGTCTTTATGGGCGGCGATCTGCACATGTTCGTCAGCGAACATGCCATGATCATCATTTTCGGCGGCTCGATCGCCGCGACGATGATCCGCTTTCCGCTCGGCGCGATTTTGCATGGTCTGCCGCTTGGCGCCAAGTATGCCTTCACCATGAGCCGGCTGTCGGCGCGCGACCTTGTCGATGAACTGGCGCGGATCGCCGAGATCTCGCGCAAGCAGGGACCGGTCGGCCTGGAGAAAGTCGAAACCAGCGAGCCGTTCCTCGCCAAGGGAATCCGTTTCGTCGCGGACGGCTACGATCTCGAATTCATCCGGGATAATCTCGAGCGCGATCGCGACAATTTTCTCATGCACCTCGACGAGGGGAGCAAGATCTACCGCGCGATCGGCGATTGTGCGCCGGCGTTCGGCATGATCGGCACCCTGATTGGCATGGTGCAGATGTTCGCCAACATGACCGATCCTTCCAAGCTGGGACCGTTCATGGCGACGGCGCTGCTCGCGACGCTTTACGGCGCGCTCGTCGCCAACCTGTTCTGCCTGCCGATCGCGGACAAGCTCCACGGCAAGCTGCTGGACGAGGAGACCAATCGCACCCTGATCATCGACGGCATCCTGATGATCCGGGATTCGAGGAGCCCGGCTTTGGTGCGGGAAATGCTGCTGGCCTATCTGCCGGAAAAGCATCGCCACGAAGAAGGCGAGCCGGTTCCAGCGTGACCTGACGGCCAGAGCATTTTCCACCTAAGTGGAATCCGGTTAGCCACAAGAAATGCTCAATCAATAACTTGCGCGTATTCTGATCGCGAAAACCGATATCCACTTTTGCGGAATACGCGCCAGTCGGGAAACCAGCGATGGCCAAAAAGAAGCGAGGCGATGCGCACGGCGGAGGTCACGGCTGGTTTGTCACGTTCGCGGATCTGATGGGCCTGATGATGAGCTTCTTCGTGATGCTCGTCGCGTTCTCCACGATGGATAATCAGAAGCTCAAGATCGTTGCGGGCTCGATGCGCGATGCCTTCGGCTCCCAGACCGAGGTGCGATATTCCGGCATCGTCGAATCGGACGGCCTGCCGACGCGGCCCAAGCTGAAAAACGCAGCGCACGTTCCGCCGGATGAAACTTCCACGAACCCGACCCCCGATGAACAGGAGCGTTTCAAGATCGCGGGCGCTCGCCTCAAGACCGATCGCGAGTTCGCGCTTGCGTCGGCGTCGCTGCGGCAGGCGTTGCAGGACATGCCGGAGCTGACAGAGCTTTCCAAGCACATCATGTTCGAGGAAACCAGGGAGGGCCTCAACCTGGAAATCGTCGACCAGGACGGCCGCTCCATGTTCGCGGAAGGGTCAAAAGAACCTTATGAGCGGACGCGGATGTTGATCAGGCGGCTTGCGGCTCCGCTCAAGGCGACGCCGTTCCGGATCTCGGTCACCGGCCATACCGCTTCGAACTTCATGGCGATGCGCAGCGACTATGACGGCTTCGACCTGTCGGCGGACCGCGCCAACGTTGTTCGCCAGATCCTTGAGCGGGAGGGGGTGCCGGCTGGTCATATCTTCGCGGTATCGGGCAAGTCGGACAGCATGCCGTTGTTTCCCGACGATCCGTCACTGGCGGCGAACCGGCGCGTGACCATCACCTTGATGCGCGAAGCGCCTCCGCTGCCGCCGAATTTGAAGCCTTAACCGCCAACTGTATTCCTATACCGGAATCGGGTGGCCAGCCGGGCAGGCCGGGTGCGGGCTGTCAATACCATTCGATGATTGACGGGCGGGTAGCTTGTGCGCGATAGCCCCGGATCAAAATCATCATCAGAGCATTGGCACGACACCATGGCCGTCAGCGATCCCACTGCCGAAGGCAAAGGCGAAGCCCCGGCAAAGACGAGCGGCTTTTGGGCGTTGACGCTCGGAAGCGTCGGCGTGGTTTTCGGCGATATCGGAACCTCGCCCTTGTATGCGTTCCGCGAGGCGGTCGATCACGCCGCTCAAGAGGGAGCGGTAACGCCTGCGATCGTGCTCGGCGTGCTGTCGCTGATCCTGTGGTCGCTCTTTATCGTCGTGACGGCGAAATACGTTCTCCTGCTGCTGCGGGCCGACAACAACGGGGAGGGCGGAACGCTGTCGCTGATGGCGCTCGGGCAGCGGGCGCTGGGGCGGCGAAGCCTGCTTCTGCTGGCGCTCGGCGTGGTCGGCGCCTCGATGTTCATCGGCGATTCCATGATTACGCCGGCGATCTCGGTGTTGTCGGCCGTCGAGGGATTGAAACTCGCCGCGCCGGGGCTCCAGGATTATGTCGTTCCACTGACGCTGGTGATCCTGATCATGCTGTTCGCGGTCCAGAGCCGCGGCACCGCGCGGGTCGCTTCGGCGTTTGCTCCGGTGATGGCGCTGTGGTTCGTGACGATTGCGGTTCTCGGCGTGCTGCACATCCACGAGGATCCGCATGTGCTGCTGGCGGTGAATCCCTGGTACGCCATCCACTTCCTGCTCAACCACGGACTGCTCGGCCTCGTCATTATGGGCCTGGTCTTTCTGTCGGTGACGGGCGGCGAGGCGCTGTACGCCGATCTCGGACACTTTGGCCGCAAGCCGATTCAGGTGGCCTGGTTCTGTCTCGTGCTGCCGTCGCTGTTGCTGAATTATTTCGGACAGGGAGCGCTGATCCTCGCCCACCCCGAAGCGATCGAAAACACTTTCTACCGTCTGGCGCCCGCGCCGCTGATCCTGCCGCTGGTTATCCTGGCGACCGCCGCCACGGTCATCGCAAGCCAGGCGGTCATCACAGGCGCCTATTCGCTGATCCGGCAGGCAGTACAGCTCGGCCTGCTGCCGCGTTTCGAGGTTCGCTACACATCCGAGACCCATGCCGGTCAGATCTACCTGCCGCGCGTCAATCTGCTGTTGCTGATCGGCGTGCTGCTGCTGGTGCTGTTGTTCCGCACGTCCAGCGGCCTCGCTTCCGCCTACGGAATCGCCGTCTCCACCACGATGGTCGCTGACGGCATCATGGGCTTTGTCGTTGTCCGGAAGCTGTGGAACTGGCACCCGGCGACTGCGGCGGCGCTGGTCGTCCCGCTTGTCGTTGTCGACATGATGTTTTTCAGCGCCAATCTGCTCAAGCTGTTTGACGGGGCCTGGGTGCCGCTTCTGTTCGGCATCGCCATGGTGGTGCTGATATGGACATGGCGGCGCGGCGTGGCGATCCTCATCAAGAAAACAAGGCGCACCGAGGTGCCGCTTCTGGATCTCATTCAGAGTCTTGAGAAACGCCCCCCGCATATCGTCAAGGGCACGGCGGTGTTCCTGACCAGCGATCCCAACTTCGTGCCCACGGCGCTTCTGCACAACCTGAAGCACAACAAGGTGCTTCACGAACACAACGTCATCCTGACGATCGAAACCGCGCAAACGCCCCGGGTCGATCCCGCCGAGCGCGTGCGCATGGAAAACATCAGCGAAAAATTCTCAACCGTCAGCCTCCGCTTCGGATTCATGGAATCGCCGAATGTTCCGAAGGCGCTGGCCATCGCGCGCAAGCTGGGCTGGCAGTTCGATATTATGTCGACCTCGTTTTTTGTTTCCCGCCGGTCATTGAAGGCGTCCGCGCAGTCGGGAATGCCTGCGTGGCAGGACAAGCTGTTCATTGCGCTGAGCCGGTCGGCCAACGATGCGATCGACTATTTTCAGATTCCGACCGGCCGCGTTGTCGAGGTCGGGACGCAGGTCATCATCTAGAGCGTTTTCGAGCGAGGTGGGGTACCGGTTCGCGTGAAGAAAACGCGTCAAAAACAATAATCTAGAGCCTCGCTTCTGATTTAATCAGAAGCGAACATGCTCTAGACAAGCCATCATTTGGAACCATGGGTGCTTGATTTTATCGTCGCAAGGGGCGACCTTTCGCGTCCGAAGAAGCGGCGATACTGGCAGTGCGCCGGGTGCGAGCGTCCGAAGGCAAAAGCGCGAGGAGGTCACGTTGGCGAATCTGAATTTTGTCGTTCACGATCTGACGCCGGAAGATGTCTCGAAAGGCATCACCGACGGACGCTATCTGCTGGTTGACGTTCGCGAGCCGAACGAGATTGCGGCGGAGGCCTTTCCGGACGCGGCGGCTGTCGCCCTTTCGACGTTCGACCTTACGGCGATCCCCGACCCGCAAGGCAAGCAGGTGGTGTTTGCGTGCCGCTCCGGCAAGCGCTCGGTGAGCGCGTCGCTGGCGGCGCAGGCTGCCGGCCTGCCTTACGACAAGCATCTCGACGGCGGAATTTTGGGATGGAAGGCGGCAGGATTGCCGACGCGATCCGGCGGCTGAGAGTTGGCGCTCTCGATGAACAAGGTCTTCGCGGACCTGCCGGTGACCATTTTCGAGACCATGTCGCAGCTTGCGCGCGACCACGACGCCATCAATCTCGGGCAGGGCTTTCCCGATGATCCCGGCCCGGAGGATATCCGGCGCGCGGCCGCGGACGCTGTTCTCGACGGTTATAATCAATACCCGTCGATGATGGGTATTCCGGAGTTGCGGCAGGCCATCGCCGCTCACTACCGTCACTGGCACGGCCTTGCGGTCGATCCGGCGAGCGAGGTGATGGTCACCTCCGGCGGCACGGAAGCGCTGACCAGCGCCATTCTCGCCACGGTCGAGCCGGGCGACGAGGTCGTCGTCTTCCAGCCGTTCTACGACTCCTATCTTCCGATCATCAGGCAGGCCGGGGGCGTTCCGCGTCTGGTTCGCTTGGAGCCGCCGCACTGGGGGCTGACGGAAGACGCGCTGCGCGACGCCTTCACCCCCAGGACCAGGGCCGTGCTGTTCAACAATCCGCTCAATCCGGCCGCGGTGGTTTATGCGCGCGATGATCTGGAGTTGCTGGCGCGGTTCTGCCAGGAGTTCGATGCGGTCGCGATCTGCGACGAGGTCTGGGAGCACGTTGTTTTCGACGGCCGCGAGCATATTCCGCTGATCACCATTCCTGGCATGCGGGAGCGCACCATCAAGATCGGATCGGCCGGAAAGATATTCTCGCTGACGGGCTGGAAGGTCGGCTTTGTCTGCGCTTCGCCGCCGCTATTGCGCGTTACCGCGAAAGTGCATCAGTTTCTCACCTTCACAACGCCCCCCAATCTTCAGACCGCGGTCGCCCGTGGCCTTGCAAAGCCGGACGCTTATTTCTTCGAGATGCGCCGCGATCTGGCGCGACGCCGCGACCGCCTGACCCGCGGCCTCGAAGACATCGGGTTTCCGGTGTTACCCTCGCAAGGAACCTATTTCCTGACCGTCGATCTCGCGCCGCTTGGGCTCAATCAAACCGATCACGCGTTTTGCAGGCGCATCGTCGCGGACCACAAGGTCGCGGCGATTCCGGTCTCGGCGTTCTACGAAAAGGACGCGGTCACCTCGATCGTGCGCTTCTGCTTCGCGAAGAAGGACGCCACGCTCGACGCCGCGCTAGAACGCTTGTCCGACGCCGTGCGCAGGTGCAGGCGATGATTCCGAACCGGTCCTTGTGGCTCCGGGTTGCCGTGGCGCTGGCGTTGGGTTCGGGCGCGGTGTTGTCGCCGCGTGCCGAGGCCGCCGAGCGCGTCGTCAATTTTTTCAACTGGTCGAACTACATCGCGCCTGGCGTGCTCGAGGCCTTTACCGAGGAAACCGGAATCAAGGTAGTCTACGACACCTTTGATGCCAACGAGACGCTCGAAACGCGGCTGCTTGCCGGCAAGTCCGGTTACGATGTCGTGGTGCCGACCGCATATTTTCTTCAGCGTCAGATCGGCGCGAACATCTTTCGGAAACTCGACAAGTCGAAGTTGCCGAATCTGGTCAACGCATGGCCCATGGTGACCGAGAGACTCGCAACCTATGATCCCGGCAATCAGTATGCCGTGAACTATATGTGGGGCACGACCGGCATCGGCTACAATGTCAAAGCGGTGCAGCGCATTCTCGGATCCGACGGCAGGATCGATAGTTGGGATGTCATCTTCGATCCGGACAAGCTCGCGAAGTTCAAGGACTGCGGCGTTCAGATGCTTGATTCCGCGGATGATATCCTGCCTGCCGCGCTCAACTTTCTCGGCCTCGATCCAAACTCGACGGAAAAGAACGATCTGGAAAAGGCGGCGGCTCTTGTCGGCAGGATCAGGCCGTATGTCCGCAAGTTTCATTCTTCGGAATATCTGAACGGCCTTGCCACCGGAGAGATCTGTCTCGTCGTCGGCTGGTCCGGCGATATCAAGCAGGCCCAAAGCCGCGCGGCGGAGAGCCGTAACGGTGTCGAGATCGGTTATGCGATTCCGAAAGAGGGCGCGCAGATGTTCTTCGACAACCTGGCCATTCTCCTGGATGCGAGGAATGTCGCCGAGGCCTATGAGTTGATCAACTATCTCTATCGGCCAGACGTTGCGGCGAAGAATTCGGACTTCCTGTCCTATGCCAGCGGCAATCTGGCCAGCCAGAAGCTGATCGATCCGGAATCCTTCAATGACAAGACGATCTATCCGGACGAAGCCGTGATGAAGCGGCTGTTCATCATCACCGCGCGCGATCTCGCGACGCAACGTTCGATCAACCGGCTCTGGACACGCATAAAGACCGGACGGTGACGGGCCGGAGAATATCCCGGAGCAGAGCGTTTTCAAGCGAAGTGGACGCCGGTTTGCGTGAAGAAAATGCGACAAATAAAATCATGGAGCCTGCTTCTGATTCCATCAGAAGCGGAAAGGATCTAGAGCATGATCCGTTCAAGTTGAATCGGACCATGCTCTAGAAATTATTGTCTGGTCGCATTTTCTTGCGGCGAACCGGTATCCACTTCGCCGGAGAATGCTCTAGCGCCAGCGGCGGTGCAGCCACAGCCATTGATCGGGGTATTCGCGGATCCAGCCTTCGATCACCGAAGTGATGATCTGCATTGTTCCCTGCACGTCGATCCCGCCGTTTGCATCCCGCGCCGGCGTGATCTCTTCCGACAGTTCGGCACGGAAGCGATGGTTCGGCAGGCGGATAATCCGCACGCCATGGATCGGACATTCGATCTGCCGCAAAAGACGCGCCAGCGTCGGATTGGCCTTGGTCTTGCGCCCGAAGAATGTGACGTCGACGCCGTTGGTGAGATACTGGTCCACCAGCATGGCGACGTGCTGGCCGTTCTGCAGCGCTTGCGCCAATCGGAGCGGAGCATCGCGACCCGCGGGGATCAGCGTGCCCATATTGACGGAGCGCAACTGTTTGATTGCGCGGTCGGCCGATGCGATGTTCGGCCGCCGATACAGAATCGCCGCGTCGAGCCCGTGCGCGACGGCGGCAACCGCTGGCAGCTCCCAGTTGCCGATGTGGCTTGCGAAGATCAGCGCCGGCTTGCCGTCCAGCCGCAGCTTGTGGAACAACTCGCGCGTGCGTTCCCCGATTTCGATGCGGCCTTCTTCGGGGCGAGCCGGATCATGATCCCATACATGATCGAGATGGGCGAATTCCGCGCCGATGCGTCCCAGATTGTCCCATACCCCCGTCAGAATCTTCTCGATTTCGTCCGGCGTCTTTTCGGGAAATGCGGCCGAGAGGTTCGCGCGACCGATCTTCTGTTCGCGCAGCATCGGTCCGATCTTTTGCGTGATGCGGCCGAACAGATTCGCGGTCTTGACCGGATCGAAGCGGCGCGTCGCGCGCAACAGGGCGATCGTCAATGCGCCGATGGCGGCCGCGCCGGCGGGTTTGACCGTATCGCGCAGTCCGGCTCTGGTTCGAAGCAGGAGGCGGCGCATCAGGGGACGACGATCCCGCTGGAGGCAGGCCGGTATCCCGCATGGGTCAGCGGGTCGGCACATCGTGCGCGCATCGGCTGCACCGGCCGCTATACCGGTTCGCGCGTCAGGATCAGCGACGCATTCTGGCCGCCGAAACCAAACGAGTTCGACATCACCATGGTGACGCGCGCATCGCGGGCCGTGTTGGGAACGACATCGAACGGGATCGCCGGATCCGGGACATCATAGTTGATGGTCGGCGGAATGCGCTGATGCTCGAGCGTCAACAGCGAGAACACCGCTTCGACGGCTCCAGCCGCCGAGAGGGTATGTCCGACCATCGATTTGTTGGACGAGACCGGGATCTGCCTGGCGCGCTCGCCGAACACGCTGGAGATGCCGAGATATTCCATCTTGTCGTTTTCCGGAGTGCCGGTGCCGTGCGCGTTGATGTAGTCGATCTGCTCGGTGGTCACACCCGCGTCCGCCAGCGCGTTGCGGACGCATCCGATGATCGGTTTGCCGTCAGGGCTTGAACGCGTGCGGTGGAAGGAATCGGCAAGCTCGCCGCATCCCGCCATGATGCCCAGGATTTTCGCGCCTCGCGCGGCCGCCGCCTCATAGCTTTCGAGCACCAGCGCACCCGCGCCTTCGGCCATCACGAAGCCGTCGCGGTTCTTGGAGAAAGGTCGCGCGGCGGCGTGGGGAGGGTCGTTCTGGGTCGAAAGCGCCGACAGCAGCGAGAACCGGATCAGCGCTTCGGGATTCACCGAACCGTCGGTCGCGACGCACAGCGCCGCATCGGCCTCGCCGCGGCGGATCGCTTCGACGCCGAGCTGGATTGCGGTTGTGCCTGATGCGCACGCCGTCGAGAGCGAGATGGGTGAACCCTTGGTGCCGAAGGTTTCGGCGAGATGGTCCGCGACCGAGCCGAACAGGAAGCGGCGATGATATTGCTTGTACCTGCCGCCGCCGCTGACGCGTAGCATCTGGTCGTAGTCGATATCGACATCGGTGCCGATGTCGCGGCCGAGTTCCTGCCGCTGCGGCCATTCAAGCTCGACCGGGGCGACCGCGAGAAACAGGGGGCCTGGAAAATCACCGGCCCGCCCGATCCCCGCCTGCGCGACGGCTTCCTCGGTCGCGATGTCGGCCAGGCGCTCCGAAAGATCGGTCGACGAGAACGGCTCGATCGGGATGAAATCGACAGCGCCGGCCACCGTGGTTCTCAGGCCTTCGGTCGGAAACCGCGTGATCGTCCTGATGCCGGATTCGCCCGCGCAAAGCCTGGCCCAGTTATCCGTCTTGCCGGCGCCGAGCGAGGTCACGACGCCCATGCCGGTCACCACGACGACGGGCCGGCCGGATTTGTCGCGCATTGCGGTCATGGTGCCCCGTCCCCCGTCATCGTCTGATTCAGCTATTGAATCAGGCTCTGACCTTATCCTTTCTGTTGAGCATGATCTTATCCGAAAACCGGTTCCCACTTTTCGGGATCATGCTCTAGTCCGGTTAGTTGATCGCTTCAACCAGCGCCATGCCTTCGCCGCGCCAGTGTCCGGCCCCGATCACGACAATCCGGGCCGGAGGCGTCGTCATATCAATCGCCTGTTCCGATGTATCGGCGGACGCGAACAGCGCGCCTCGCGACAACGAAAGCGCGGCAACCGCCAAACCGAGCGGAAACTGCGCCTCCATGGTGTGACCGAACATCGTTCCCGTCGCGCGAACCGGGATGTCCGGATGAGCGCGAAGGAATGCGCGTTCTTCCGAGGTGGCCGGCTCCGCGCCGGTGGCCCCCGTGACGATCGCGGTGCCCTCCGTGCTGTTGCCGAGCCTGGACCACAATGATTCCAGCGTCGATGTGATATCGCCGGAACGTTTTCGCCGCGCATGGTCCGCGACCACGTTGGTCAGGCGCGCGAACGGCTTCGCGCCGCGGGCCTCCGCATGGGCGCGAGACTCGATCACCAGAAAGGCGCCGCCGGATCCGAGCGCGAAGCCGCTGTTCTGCTCGCGTGCCCAGACCGGCGCGTACTTTTCTTTCAGGTTGAAGTCGCCGAATTCGTAAAGCAGGAGCAAATCCTTGCGTTCGCCGTTGTGGGCGGCGCCGACCAAAGCGATGTCGCTCTGACCGGCTGCGATCCGCGCGAGTGCGATGCGCACCGCGTCGACGCCGGAAGCCTCCTCGCCCATGAATGTGCGCGAAGAACCCGTCACGCCGTGAACGATGGCGATGTTGCCGGCGAGCAGGTTGGACAATTGCGCCAGGAACAGTGTCGGCCGCAGGTCGCTCATCAGCCGTTCGTTGAGATAGCCGGGCGCGGCGTTGCCTTTTGTCTCCGCGTTCAGGACTCCGGCGTCGACGACAAGGTCGCGCTCGCCGCCGCCTGCGGCGACGATCATGTCCATCCGCGACAGGATATCCGTGTTGCCTTTGACCCCGGCGGAATCGAGCGCCAGTCCCGCCGCGTATGTTCCGATCCGCTGCCAGGCTTCCATCTGGCGCTGGTCGCCCCGTTTTGGAATCTGGGCGTCGAAGTTGATCGGAGCCAGCGGGTGAACGACGTAGGGCGCGAAGCTCTTCTCGTCGGCGTTGATGCGCCGATGACTGAGCGCTTCCCAATGGGCGTCCAGACCTTCGCCGAGCGAGGTGGCGAGTCCGATCCCGGTGATCCAGGTTTCGATCGGCGCTGAGGGCGGTGCTGTCTCAGCCATGAGCAAACATCTGTTGTGGGAACCCGATGCGCCTGGCCATGGTCTCCATGTGGCCGCGCAGGTCGTCGTTGGGGAAAGGCACCTGACGGAACGTCAGCGTCGCATTGCATTTCGCCTTTCCGCCGACGCTGACTTTCGCCTCGGTGATGGTGAAACCGGAGCCTTCGTGAAGGACGGCGGCCTCGATCGTCAGCAATTCGCCGGGTGTAACGAAAGTCCTCATCTTGGCTTCCTTGACGGCTGCCAGAAAGGGCATCCGCTCGAACCTGGTCAGGGCGATCAACAGCCAGCCGGAGGCTTGCGCCATCGACTCAATGAGAAGCACGCCGGGCATCAGAGGATGTCCCGGGAAATGCCCCTCGAAGATCGTGCTTTCCTGGGGGACCTGCGCTTCGACGGTGATTGATCGCTGTTCCGTTCTGAGGTCGGCGATGCGGTCGATCAAATGGAAATATTCGAGATGCATGGCCGCGTGATTACGCGTCCTTGGCGGCGACCAACTCGTCGATGCGCGCGCTGAGGTTTTTCAGGACGAAGTATTGTTCGGTGGTGGCCTTGCCGTCGTTGACTTCCTGGGTCCACTTCTCCAGCGGGAGCTTGATCCCGAAGGCCTTGTCGATCGCAAAGGCAATATCGAGGAAATCCAGACTGTCGATTCCCAAATCATCAATGGCATGGCTCTCGGGCGTAATCGTATCGCGCGGGATGTCGCAGGTTTCCGCAATAATGGTGGCGACCCGATCGAATGTGGAAGACATCACTAAGCCTTTGATACATTGAAGAGTAGGTGCCGCATAGGCGTACGACGCTGGCGGCGTCCCCGCAAGGTCCGGTCCCGTTATGCCGAGCCCATATATCCGAGCGCTGTCCGGAGTTCAATGGCGGCGGGCACCCGGTGAAGCCATATTCCCTAGCCGAATCAGTATCTTTCCTCTTATTGCCGTGTCTACGGCGGGGGTGTTGAGATGTGTGCACAACCCCGGAGGCCCATCAGGGCGCAGTCCTGAATCTCACGCAGATCAATGATGTTCCTGGCCAGCCACAGCCCAACGGCGATCAATGCGATCGTGAAGGCTATCGCGGCCGCGTTTGTCAGCATCCGGTGGCGGAAGTCGTCGGGTTCCTCGCGAGGAGGCGGAGGATCGGCTTCGCTGTCCGGCGAGGAGTTGTCTGCGGCATTTTCCGAGGAGGGGTGCTTCGGCGATTCTGCGCGCTCACGCGGCCGGAACTGGAGCACAACGTGCTCTTCCTCCGTCTCCTTCGGCCGCTGTTTTCTCATCGGCGCTCGGTCCCAAGCCCTGTCCATACTCTATCACGTCGCGCCCGATCCTCAACCCGATGCCGTGGTCGCCTGGCGTTTCGCCTCTGATTCGATCAGGAGCGGGACTACCGCAACGGTCTTTTCAGTAGCGTGAAACGGTCGGGATCGAGGCCAAGAGACGGTTGCAGCATCGGAGCGTCCAGCACGCTGAGCGTCGGTCTTTCGATGGGCGCCTGATTGTGGGGCGCATCGCGATGTGAGGTCGCGCCACGCCAGCGCTCCAGGACGGCATCGACGAACACCATGTCCTGTCCGTGGCTGGAGGACGGCACCGTGGAGATTTTGGCCTCGCTGCGCGGCAGTTGGTGCGCCGGAACCTCCTTGAAGCGCAACCGGGTGGGAAGCGCGACGCCTTCGCCGAAAGCCAGCACCTCGCGGGTTCCGAGCGACGGCACGAACGAGAGCAGGTTGGCCGCCGCATCCGAGACTGCCGAACGCAGCAGCGACTGGTCGCGGTCGTTGGCAAGGCGCATCGTGAACAGCGTATTGCACTGGGAAATGATGGTGGCGTCGAGTTCCGCCGGACGCTGCGTGACGAGGCCGAGATAAACCCCGTACTTGCGGCCTTCCTTGGCGATGCGGGAGATCGCCTTGCGTGTCGGGCCGAAGCCGATGTTGCGGTCGGCCGACGCATAGCGGTGCGCCTCCTCGCAAACGAACAGCAGCGGCGAGACGCCGTCGCTCCACAGACCGAAGTCAAAGGCCATGCGACAGAGGACCGATACCACGGAGTCGACGACCTCCGCGGGAAAGCCGGCAAGCTGCATGATGGTCATCGGCTTGCCGTTGGCGGGCAGGCGGAACAACAGGCTGACAACCTCGGCCATGGTATCGCCGCCGACATTGGCGTTGTCGAACATGAAGGCATAGCGGGGATCGTTGCGCACGGTTTCGATGCGCGAGATCAGCTTATGGTAGACGATGCGAGACGAGCGGTTTTCCAGCCTGCCCATGCGCTCGTCGATCAGCGAGATCATGTCGACAAGTCTGTACGGCACCGGCGTATCGGACGTGAAGCCGACGCTCTTGGGGTCGGTACGTTTGAGGCTGACACGGTCGGCATGCTGATACTGCGTATAGATTCCCTTCGCGATCGGGATCACCTCCGCAAGGATATCGAGCTCCTCCGGCACGCCGGGCCGTCCTCCGAACAGAACGTCGACGATTTCCTCGAAGTTGAAAAGCCAGAACGGCAGTTTCAGGTTGCGCGGGTTCAGCACGAGGGCGCGATCGCCGAAACAGCGGCCGTACTCATTGTGCACGTCGAGCAGGAAGATGCGCAGATCAGGGCGCGATTGCAGGATTTCATTGATAAGCAACGAAACGCCGCTCGACTTGCCGACGCCGGTCGAGCCGAGCACGGCGAAGTGCTTGCTGAGCATTTCCTCGATATCGACAAAGGCCGTGACGGACGGATCCTGCTGCAGCGTGCCGACGTCGATCTGATCCGCTCCGTTGGGCGCATAGATGGTCCGCAGTTCCTGATTGGTGACCAGGTCCGCAAGGTCGTCGATCGCCGGATAGTTGGTGACGCCGCGCTGGAAACGAGGGCGGGAGCCGGAACTGTCCAGGATTTCGCCGAGCAGATCGACCGAGGCGCTTGCCATGAATTCATCGGATGAGGGCAGGTGCTCGCAGGAGACCTCCGTGATCATCGCGACGATGGTGGATGTCATGCTGCGCAGACTGACGAACCGGCCCACGGTTGCGCGCGCCGCTGTCAGCGACATCCGGCCGGTCCTCAGAATACCCACGCGCGCCTGCGACCCGCGTACGGAAATGACACGGCCGAAGGAGTTTTGGGAAATCGAATGAAGCATTGGTCTGACCACATTTCTTGTGTCGAGTGCGCTGCTGCGGCACCAATGCTTGCACTGTTGTTGCAAGAAACGGTTAAGCCGGCCTCGTAGCGGAGGCATGGCGAAAGGCCCGCCATGCGCGATGCGTGGTTGCGGCCGCTGATCCTGGGCCCTTCCGCTTCCGACAGCAGCAGCGCGGCTCTATGGTCTTGATTGGACGCGTTTTCTTCACGCGATGCGGTGTTCGCTTCGCTTGAAAACGCTATGGGCTCATGCTGGAACCGGCACGCAGACACAGGTCTGTTGGGATGGCGGCGTTAACCGCCTGTGAACTATGCGCGCAAACCCGGCAGCCAGAGGGGCGTGATCGAAAGGCTGTCGCCGGATGGCGAGGAACGCTGGCCGGACGGTCACCAGGCGTATCTGAGCGTTCCCCTGCCGATAAAGCTCGAAACGTTGCTGGAAAACTCGCCCTCGAACGATGATGCGAGCGAGAGGCCGTTGCTCCAGGCCAGTTCGGCGCCGGCGGTGACGAGTGCGGCGTCGGAGGCAATCCTCGCGCCGTTGACGACGAAGCCGGTGCCGGGCAGCGACTGGAATGTCACCGCGACATTGCGGGCGGTGTCGAAATAATGCGCCCACGCCGCGCGGCCGCGGAACGTCAACAGCGCCTCGTTCACCGCCGTGGAGCGATCGAACCGCAGGCCGAATTCGCTACGCGTTGCGAGGATGTTGCGGGCCGTATAGCCGAGTGCGAAACTTGAGGCGCTGCCGTCGCCCTGCTCAAGATAGGATGGCATCCGATAGCTGACGGCTTGGGCGGCAGCATAGGGGATGACCCCGGCGAGCGCGGTATCGATACGCCAGCCCGCCTCGATCCGCCCCGCGAGCACGCCAGCCCTGTAGTTGGCGCGCAATCGCTCGCCGGTGATCGGCGCCGTGCGATTGGTGGTGACATCGTGCCAGCCGTAGGAGAGGGCGGTGTTGAGGTAACCGCTGCGCGCGATGGCCTGCTGCGCGAACGCGCCGGCCTGGAACAGGTCGCTGCGGCCGGAGCCCAGCCCATCGGCGAGACCGAACACGGTGCCGCCGCCGTTCAGCGCGAAACCGACGTTGGTGGACGGCGACAGCGCATAGGTGGCTCCGCCCGTGCCGCCATAGACCTGGCTTCTCGCGTCATGGCTGCCCACCACGCTGTTGCCGGAAATGTGCGTCGAGCCGCCATAGGCCGCGCCGAAGACGCGCCAGCGCTGCTCGAAGCCCGAGACCGGGGGCGGCTCAAGCGATGCGAAGGCGTCATATGCCCGTCCGCGGCGAGGAGTCTCCGCCGCATAGCCCAGTGCCGGCGATGCGTGTGGGAGCGGGGTCTGCGCGCCCGCCACGAACGGGTCTGTCATCGTATTGAGAAACTGGTTCTGCGCATCGAACGCCCCCTGCGCGGCGGTGGTTGCGATTTCTCCAGAAGCCTGTGACAGTCCACGCGCATCGAGTGCGCCGAACACCAGCGGAATGCCGCCGCTGTCATTGTTGTTGAAGAAATCAGCCAGCGTATTGGCGACATTCTGCTGATTGATGCTGAGGCCATCCTGCCGGAACGACAGCACCAGATCGAGCCACGCATTGCTGCCGTCATAGGCCAGCGCCGTTCTGAAGTTCGCCGGCAGATTGGTGGCGACCGGACCGGCAAAGGCGCCGTTGACGCCGCCATCGGCGGTGAGAATGGTGTAACGCCTCTCGACATAGCTGCCGGGAGCGAACTGTGCCTGAACCGTCGCGCCGCCAAGCGTCGCCGTGCCTGTGACGCGGGTGAAGTCGGCATTCGCAGGGGAGACATCAACCATGTAACGCGATGCCGCCGTCAGGGTGAGGTTGCCTTGAACGGTCAGCGCTCCGATCGAGTTGTTGCCGGGCGCCAGCGCGCCGCCGTCGATCAGCGTATGGCCAACCGTGCCGATGCCGCCGAGCGTGCCGCCGGCCTCGACCGTCGTCAGCGCCGAGGATGCGATCGAGCCGTTCACGAGAAGCGTGCCGCTCCTGACCGTCGTCGCGCCGGTATAGGCGTGGTTTCCTGCCAGGATCAGCGTGCCGCCGCCGAGCTTGTCGAGTCCGATGCCGGCTCCGCTGAGCGGTGCGGAGATCGCCGCGGTGACGCCGCCATCGACGTTGGCGAAACTTGCCGCCGCGTTTCCGTGTGGATCGCCCGTCATCATCAGGAAGTCACCCATAAGGTGATAACCATCGGTCTTGAACTGCAATCCTTGGAATGACAACGCACTCACGGGTGTCGCGCCCGATATTGTCACCGTGCCGGCGGCACCGGCAAACACGCCGACCTCGCCGCGCCAGTGGTCGTTGATGCCAGCCTGTCCTGGAGCGCCGGTCCAGTTGGTGCTCGTGGCGTTCCAGGTGCCGTTGCCGCCGTCCACCGTGCCGTTGCCGATCTGATCGACTCCGTCCCAGACACCCGCTGGCCGCCCTGGTTGACCAACAGGTTGACCTGGTTAGGAATGTCGGTGCTCACCGTAGCGCCGGATGGAACCGCGGAAAAAGCTCCGCTCGTCGTTCCAGCGACATTGAACAGCCGGTAATAGCCCGACACCGCGCCCGGCGTCTGCAAGGTGCCGCCGAGCGACAGGTTTCCGTTGACGATCACCAGATCGTTGGAGGCGCCGCCGACCACGCCCGGCGCGCCAAATTCGAACACCGAGGTTGAACCGGCATTGAGCGTCAGGTTGCCGTCCACCGTCAGCGTGCCGGGGCTGAGGCCTGCCGACAGTATGCCGCCAGCGTTGACAGTGGTGTTGCCAACCGTGCCGATGCCTCCGAGCGTACCGCCGGACTCCACCGTGGTCAGCGACGAGGATGCGATCGAGCCGTTCACGAACAGCCTGCCAGCGCTGACCGTGGTGGCGCCGGAATAGCTGCTGTTACCCGCGAGGATCAGCGTCCCGGCGCCCAGCTTGGTCAGGCCGCCCGGACCGCTGATACCCTGGGTGACCGTGAAGTTGTTGGCTGCGTTGTTAATATCCATGCCGCCGCCGAGGGCGCCCAGGGATATGCTGCGTGAGGTTGAGTTGAACGCTGTTCCCGTTGCTCGCAGGGTTCCGCCGTTGAGAGTCACCGCTCCTGAAGCTGAGCCGAGATGGCCGTTGCTCGATACCGACAGGATGCCGCCGGAAATCGTCGTCCCTCCGGTATAGTTGTTGCTGCCGGACAGGGTCAGCGTGCCGGTGCCGACCTTGATCAATGATGCATTGGAGCCGGTCTCCCAGAGCTGGCCTGAGTAACTCGTCGACTGATTGTTGCCGCCGATGGTCAGTGATTGATTGTTTCCACTGAACTGAACTCGCCAACCTGTACCGCTCAGCGACCCCATGGACACCGCATGGTTGTCACCTGTGATCAGGACGCCAAGGTCGCTGTTCAGATTGAATGCCGCCAGACCACCCGATGAACTATCCTTGAGATCGACCTGAGAAGAACCGGTCATGTTCAAGACGACATTCGCGTTCATCGACGCGGAGTTGTTCATGATCAGGCCGGCGTTATGCAGGTTGATGGTCTGGACAAAACCGGAATTGTTGATGATCCCGGCGCCATGCAATCCGTAACCGGTAGCCGCCGGACCAATGTTAAAGTGAGGTGGTGCCGGTTTCTGAGACAGGGGCATAAGGTGGATCGCCCGATGAAAAGGACGATCCGGTATGAAGACACGCAGACGATTTACGGCTGAGTTCAAGGCCAAGGTTGCGCTTGAGGCGATCCGTGGCGAGCGGACGATTTCGGAACTGGCGACAAAGCACCAGCTTCATCCGAACCAGATTACGCAGTGGAAACGGCAGGCCATCGAGAACCTGGCCAAGACGTTCGACGACAAGGCTGCTGATGCGCAGGTCGGCCGGGAAGCCGAGGTGACCAAGCTGCACGCCAAGATTGGCCAGCTTGTCGTTGAGCGGGATTTTTTGGCCAAGGCCTTCGATCGCTGAGCCTGGATCGGAGGAGAATGATGATTGACCCCGATCACAACCGGCTCTCGATCCGCCGCCAGTGCGAACTGGTCTCGATCTCGCGGGCGTCGTTCTACCGACAGCCCGCCGGCGAGACGCCCGAGAACCTCGAACTGATGCGCACCATCGACGAGGCCTTCATGGAGACGCCCTGGTATGGCTCCCGGCAGATGGCCCGGCATCTGCGGCGTCAGGGCTGGTGCGTGGGTCGCAAGCGGGTCCGGCGGCTGATGCGCAAGATCGGTCTGTCGCCGATCTACCAGGCGCCGAGAACCAGCGAGCCGCATCCGCAGCATCGCATCTATCCCTACCTGCTGCGGCACCTGGCGATCGAGCGGCCGGATCACGTTTGGTGTGCCGATGTGACCTATATCCCGATGCGGCGCGGCTTCCTTTACCTCGTGGCCATCATGGACTGGTTCAGCCGCAAGGTCCTGGCCTGGCGGTTGTCGAACACGATGGATGCCGACTTCTGTGTTGCCGCTCTCGAAGAGGCGATCGCCTGCCATGGCAGGCCCGACATCTTCAACACCGACCAAGGCTCGCAGTTCACTAGCTTCGCCTTCACGACGACGCTGAAGGATGCCGGCATCCGCATCTCCATGGACGGGCGCGGCCGCTGGATGGACAACGTCTTCATCGAACGACTGTGGCGCAGCCTCAAATATGAGTGCGTCTTCCTCAGCACATTCGAAACGGGAAGCCAAGCCCGCTGCGGCATCGGCTCCTGGATAGACTATTACAACCGGCGACGCCCGCACTCGACCTTCGCCGGCAGGACGCCCGACGAAGTCCATGCTATGGCGGAAATGACGGAGCAATTGGCGGCGTAGAAACGAACCCGATCCACCTTAGCCAGGCCGCCAAACTGTCTCACCAAGCGGGTCCACCTCAGTTGAGTTGGGGACGGCGGCGGGGCTCCAGTTGGAGGCCGTATGGTAATCGCTGTCCGTGCCGCCGATCCACACCGCCTGCGCCCTGGCTTCTCCGGTGAACGGCAGCGGCATGGCGCCAGCTACCATCGCAACGGCTCCCGCCGACATCAGCCTGGTCAAGGCAGTGCTGCTCCGCATAATCCTGAGGCCGCGCGACAGGACATGCAGGGATCTCCCGCCGAGGACCTGGTTTACGGATTGCGTCGCCGGCAAGATCCGGATGATATGGCCTGACATCGTCTTTCTTCACCATGCAGCCGGTTCCCGCCCGGCGCCCTGAATTTCCGCTTCGATTCTTTTCATTGTTTGGGCACAGTTTGGGCACAATCAAAACCGCTCAGGCCGCGAAAACCTCAAAAAGTTTCCCTTTAGAACAAAGTTTTCAGGGTGCTGGTGTAAAGCGGCAACTATGAGAGCCGGGTTCTCTTCTCTTCTGAAATCAAATCCAGAGGTTTGTGCCTGAAGAAATTGCGTTCGACCCGTCCGCGCGCTTGCCAAGTGAGGGAACGAGCGGATAGAACGACCCCGAGCCTCGCTGCGAAGCGAAGCTACGATCCTGACGCTGTAACGCTTTGGTGGATTTGGACAATTGGGGAATGGTGTAACGGTAGCACAACAGACTCTGACTCTGTTTGTCTAGGTTCGAATCCTAGTTCCCCAGCCACTCCCAAGAGAGCATTATCGCTTCTGATTGAATCAGAAGCGAAGCTCTAGGTTTGTTGTTTTGGCGCGTTTTCTTCACGCGAACCGGTTTCCACTTCGCTCGAAAACGCTCTAATTAAACAATAAATCCAGAAAATTAGCGTGATGTTTTCACGCAGGCTCACACGCGCTTTTGGAAATCACGTTCGCAACAGTCGTCCGGTCAAGCTCTCGATGGCTTGCGCGTCGATGAACTGGCGGCCAGCTTGCGGCTTCAGTTTTATAATTTCAATAAGCCATTGAATGAAGTGGCCTATTTGAATGATGTTGGCGGAAGTTTAGCTGAGCATGATCCCGGCCCGAAGGGCCGCGCCGGCGCAAAGTGGAAACCGGTTTTCGGATAAGATCGCGCTCGATCAAAAAGTTAAGGCTGGAGTCTGATTCAACGCAGTTGAACCAGACTCCAGAGCCTTCCCCCGTTGCTATTCTGAATCAGAAGCGATCTCTATGATTTTGATATGTCGCGTTTTCTTCACGCGATCCGATATCCATCCCCGGGTCAAAGCCAGGCATGCTTCGCTCGAAAACGCTATGGCCGCCGTACTACTCCTATCGTGTCGGCATCATGTGCGGCGCATTTCGGCGAGCTACCCTTTCGGGTGCTCACGGTGGTAGGCTGTCGTCTGGCGCTGCCCGTAAGCGATAGCCAGCGAGAATATGGTGATGACGCCCGCGACAAGCGCGGTCACGAAGATTGTTTCAGTTGGCATGTCGATCTCCCTTGTTGATTTCGACATGCCAAGAATACATCTAGTTCCAATGCATGTTTTGCCATAGCGCAAAGACGCCATTTTCCCTTGCGTGATTGCGGATCGAACCGGCGGCTATTCGGCGGCTTCCTTGATTGAGGCGTGATTGGAAAGGTTATGGTCGCCGGCGCGGCCTGAACCGGACAGCCAGTTGGATAACTGGTCGAGATAGAGGTAGACGACCGGCGTGGTGAAAAGCGTCAGGGCCTGACTGACCAGAAGCCCGCCGACCATCGCATAGCCGAGCGGCTGACGAATCTCAGATCCGGTCCCGGTACCCAGCATCAGCGGCACGCCGCCGAGCATCGCCGCCATGGTGGTCATCATGATGGGCCGGAAGCGGAGCAGGGCGGCCTTGCGGATGGACTCTTCCGGCGGCAGACGCTCCTCGCGCTCGGCGACGATCGCGAAGTCGACCATCATGATGCCGTTCTTCTTGACGATGCCGATCAGCAGAATGATGCCGATCAGCGCGATCAGGCTGAAGTCGTAACCGAACAGCATCAGCGTCGCCAAAGCCCCGACGCCCGCCGACGGCAGCGTCGACAGGATCGTGATCGGGTGGATGTAGCTCTCGTAGAGAATGCCGAGGATCAGGTAGACGACGACGAGCGCCGCGAGGATCAAGAGCGGCACCGTGCCGAGCGATTGCTGAAACGCCTGCGCCGTTCCCTGAAAGCTGCCGTTGAGGGTTCCGGGCGTGCCGAGTTCGCGCATGGCGTTATGAACGGCGGCGGTGGCGTCGCCGAGCGATGCATTTTCCGCGAGATTGAAGCTGATGGTGATGGCCGGGAACTGGCCCTGGTGACTGATGGACAGCGGTTGCACCGGCACCGTCGTCCAGCTGGCGAAAACCGAAAGCGGAACCTGCTCGCCGGTGAGCGGTGATTTGAGGTAGATCTTGTCCAGTGTATCGAGCCTGCCCTGCAGTTCGGGCAGAATCTCGAGAATGACGCGGTAGGTGTTGAGCTGCGTGAAGTACTGCGCGACCTGCCTTTGACCGAAGCAATCATAGAGCGTGTCGGAGATCAGCTGGGGCGAGATGCCGTAACGGGACGCAGCGTCGCGGTCGATCGTCAGCGTCAGCGTGGTGCCGCCGGTCTGCTGGTCGGTGGCGACGTTCCGGAGTTCGGGCAGCGCCTGCAGCTTCTTCAGCACCTTCGGCGCCCAGATGTTCAACTCGTCGAGATCGGCGTCCTGAAGCGTATACTCGAACTGGGTGCGGGTGGCGCGTCCGCCGAGCCGGACGTCCTGCGACGCCTGAAGAAACTGCCGCGCGCCTTCCACCTGGTCGAGCTTTGGCCGCAGCCGCGCGATCACCTGCTGTGCGGACGCGTCGCGCTCAGCCAGCGGCTTCAGCGTGACATACATCCGGCCGTTGTTGAGGGCGCTGCCGCCGCCGCCGATGAACATGGCGATGCTGTGGACGGCGGGATCAGCCAGCACGATGCGGCCGAGTTCCTCCTGCTTCTTCTTCATTTCAGCGAAGGAGATGTCCTGCGCGGCCTCGGAGGTGCCGAGGATCATGCCGTTGTCCTGCTGCGGGAAAAACCCCTTCGGAATAATAACGAACAGGTAGACCGACAAACCCAGCGTCACGAAGAACACCAGAAGCGTGGTCCGCCGCCAGCGCAGCACGAGATCAAGGCCGCGGCCATAGGCGTCGAGCATGGCATCGAAACCGCGCTCGCTGAGCCGGTAGAGGCTGCCGTGCCGAACGCTGTCATGCCGGCGCAGGAAGCGCGCCGCCATCATCGGCGTCAACGTCAGCGATACGACGAGCGACACGAGGATCGCCATCGCCAGCGTGACCGCGAACTCGCGGAACAGGCGCCCGATGATGCCGCCCATCAGCAGCAGCGGAATCAGCACGGCGACCAGTGAAATGCTGATCGACAGGATCGTGAATCCGATTTCGCGCGCGCCTTTCAGCGCCGCCGCCATCGGCTCATCTCCCTTTTCGACGTGGCGGCTGATATTCTCCAGCACGACGATGGCGTCGTCGACGACAAAGCCGACCGAGATCGTAAGCGCCATCAGCGACAGGTTGTTGAGCGAATAGCCGAACGGCCACATCAGCGCGCAGGCGCCGAGCAGCGCGAGCGGCACCGTGACGCTGGGGATGATCGTCGCCCAGAAATTGCGCAGGAACAGGAAAATCACCAGGACGACGAGCACGACGGTGATCAGCAGCGTGAACTGCACGTCCTCGACCGCCGCGCGGATGGTGGTGGTGCGGTCGCTGATGAGGTCGATCCTGATCGACGGCGGGATCGCCGCGATCAGTCGGGGCAACTCCGCTTTGATCCGGTCGACGGTGTCGATGACATTGGCGCCGGGTTGCTTGAAAATGATCAGGAATACGCCGCGCTTGCCGTTGGCCCACGCGGCCTGCTTGTTGTCCTCCGGGCCCGTCACCGCCTGTCCGATGTCGCGGATTCGAAGCGGGGCGCCGTTACGGTAGGCGATGATGACGTCGTTCCAGTCCTTCGACAGGGTCAGTTGATCGTTGGCGTAGATGGTGTAGCTGCGCGTGCCGCCGTCGATGCTGCCTTTCGGACTGTTCACCGTGGTCACGGATATCTGGTTGCGGACATCCTCGAGCGACAGACCCTTGGCCACGAGCTTGGCCGGATCGATCTGGATCCGAATGGAGGGTTTCTGCTGGCCGCCGATAATCACCTGTCCGACGCCTGAGATCTGGCTGATCTGCTGCGCGAGCTGGGTGTCGGTGTTGTCGCTGACCGTCGTCAACGGCAGGGTATCAGACGTCGCGGAGAGCAGCATGATGGGCGAGTCGGCGGGATTGACCTTGCGGTAGGTCGGTGGGCTCGGGAGGTTTTTCGGCAGCTGCCCTCCGGCGGCGTTGATGGCGCGCTGGATGTCGTTGGCGGCCCCGTCGATGTTTCGGTTGAGGTCGAACTGCACCGTGATCGAGGTCGATCCGATCGAACTGGTTGACGTCATCTGCGCGACGCCGGGAATCTGCGCCATCTGCCGCTCGAGCGGCTGCGCCACCGATGACGCCATGGTTTCGGGGCTCGCGCCCGGCAGGTTCGCCTGAACCTGGATGGTGGGGAAATCGACCTGCGGCAGCGGCGCCACCGGAAGCAGCGGAAACGCCACCAGGCCGATGAACAGGATGCCCGCCATCAGCAGTGATGTTCCGATGGGATAGCGAATAAACGGCGCGGATAGGCTGTCGTTCATCCTAGTGTCCCGAATCCGAAGTTCGTTTCATTTGCAGTACCTTCTCTGGCGAACTTCGGATTCGAAAAGAGCACTGGAGTCTTTTCACCGCTTCATGGAAGGTGAAAGACTCTTCTTTATGTTTTGACGCGTTTTCTTCACGCGAACCGGTGTCCATCCTCGGGTCAAGCCCGAGGACATGCTTCGCTTGAAAACGCTTTAGAGCGGCGGCCGGTCAAATGGAATCAGCGCCGCCGCTCCAGTTAATTGATTGAGCATCGGATTTATCCCGAAACCGGTTCCCACTTTCGGGTCCGATGCTCTATTCGTCCGGTGACCCGGAACTCGCGAGCGTTTCGGTCACGACCGATCCCGGTTGAACCCGGTACTGTCCGGCGACAATGACGCGTTCTCCCGGAGCGATCCCTTTCTCGATGATGGTTTCGCCGTCGATCGATTTGCCGACCGTGATCCTGCGAAACTCAGCCTTGTTGTCCTTGTCGACAACGTAGGCATAGAGTCCGTCGGTTCCGTGCTTGATCGCGTCATCGGGAGCCACGACAGCATCCTTCGCGGTGGACACCAGCAGACGGGTCGAGACCGATTGGCCTGGCCACAGGACGTGATCCTTGTTCTCGAACACCGCCTTGAGGCGGATAGTCCCGCTCGCGGTATCGACCTGATTGTTGATCAGCATCAGCGTTCCCTCGGAAAGCATTCTCTTGCCGTCAGGGGAATAAGCGATCGTCTTCGGCGAACCGGCTGCAATGGCGTCCTTGATTTGCGGCAGCTGGTTTTCCGGCGCGGTGAAAATCACGGCGATCGGCTCGATCTGCGCGATGGTGACGATTCCGGTCTGGGTTGAGGCGTTGACGATGTTGCCCCGGTCGACAAGACGAAAACCGGTGACGCCCGCGATCGGCGCGCGGATGCTAGTATAGTCCAGCTGGGTCTGTGCATTGACGATCGCGGCTTCGTCCGCGGCGATCTGCGCGGTCAACTGCTGCACCATCGATCGCTGGGTGTCGGTCTGCTTCCGCGTCGCGAATTCACCGAGTTTGGTATAGCGTTGCAGGTCGAGTTCGGCATTGGCCAGATTGGCTTCATCCTGCGCTTTCTTGGCCTTGGCCTGGTCGAGCGCGGCCTGGTACGGCCGCCGATCGATATGGGCGAGCAGGTCGCCTTTCTCGACCAACTGGCCCTCCTTGAAGGCGATCCGCTCGATCTGACCATCCACACGCGTGCGGACCACGACGGTGTTGAATCCCTGCACGGTTCCAAGGCCGGTCAGATAGATCGGGAAATCACCTTTTCTTACGGTTGCGACCTTGACCGGAACCGGCGGAGCCTGTGCCGCGTCGCGGGAAGGCCCGTGGTGCTTTCCGGTGCCGTGCCACAGCGCGTAGCCGGTCATCACGGCGATCGCTGCGCCGAGGAGTGTCCAACCGGGGACTCGCGATCGGGACATGAGGGCTCGTGCCTGGAAAAAACTTCAAAACTTCGAAAAAGGGTGCGGGGCCGTGGTATATGCGTGCATACCCGCTGTAAACACACCATCCCTTGAAGTCCTGAGCAATCGCAAAGCTTTGGACGGCGTCGATCGTCCCTGTTGAGGTCCCTGAAGGTGTCGTCCGGGTGCGCGAGACCTCCTGCCGGCTGCCGATGTAGGGCCGAGGATCGGACAGCTTGAGGGATTCCACGGGATGAGACGTTTAATAAGATAAGAAATGTTGAGCGAACGGAGTCTCAGGCTTTGCGGGCCGGGGAGAGGCGCATCAGGAGCGTTCCCGAACTTCCCGATAGCGAACGAAAGGGTGCATGCTGCCTCTCGGGAAATCTCGTGACGCGGGCGGCTCGGGTTCCATCTTTATTTCTGACTGCGGAGCATGTTAGGGGCACCCGTTCATGCAGCCTGCTTTTTCAATCTGGGTTTTAGGACTCCATCGGATGCTTCGGCTGACATCATGAGACCGGCTGATGGTCCTGGAATGGTTAACCAGCATTTATGATCTTGTTTTCATTAGGCCGGGGTGAACGCGTTGATGTTTAGGACGTCACTGAGGAGAGTTTCACTCGCGGCCGCGTTGATCATGGGGTCGCTGGTTTCATCCGCGATTGCGCAGCAGAACGGTCCGCAGCAGAGCACCGCGCCCTCCGCGCAGACGCCGGCCGTTTCTGCGCCGGCAGCGAAGGTTCAGGCGCCGCCGGTCTCCAGCGCATCGGAACCCGCCACCGGGGTCACGCAGCCTCCCGCCGGTAACGCCGGCGCCAGCCTTTTGAATCCGGATCCTTCTCCGCCGCATGAGTTGTCGCCGTGGTCGATGTTCATGTCGGCGGATATCGTTGTTCAGCTGGTGATGATCGGTCTTGCGTTTGCCTCGCTGGTGACGTGGACGATCTGCATCGCGAAGCTGGCGGAGCTGTCGCTGGCGCGGCGCGCGCTGCGGGCGGCGCTGAACAAGATCGGCGATGCGCGCTCGCTGGCCGAGGCGCAGATGGCGCTCGGCGCGAGGGAAGGCGTGCTGGCGTCGCTGCTGGCGTCGGCGATGCACGAGGCGCGGCTGTCGGCCGGCATTTCCAGCGACGCCGGCATCAAGGAGCGGGCGGCGTCAAGCTTCGCCGAGATCGTCCGCGCGGAATCGCGCCGCATCCGGCTCGGCATGGGGCTGCTCGCCACCATCGGCGCGACGTCGCCGTTCGTCGGCCTGTTCGGCACCGTGTGGGGCATCATGAACAGCTTCATCGGGATTTCGAAGTCGCAGACCACCAACCTCGCGGTGGTGGCGCCCGGCATCGCCGAGGCGCTGCTCGCGACCGCGCTCGGCCTTGTCGCCGCCATTCCGGCGGTCATCATCTACAACTACTTCGCGCGCGTGACGCGAGGCTACACCGAACTGGTCGGACGTGCATCGGGAGCGGCCGGCCGGCTGCTGTCGCGCGATCTGGACCGCACCCACGGCTCCCTCAGCTCGCGCGCGGCGGAGTAGGCGGATGGGCGCATCGATTGCCGAAGGCGGCTTCGACGACGACGAGGAATACGCCGAAGCCCACGAGATCAACGTCACGCCGTTCATCGACGTGATCCTGGTTCTTCTGATCATCTTCATGGTAGCCGCGCCGCTGTCGACCGTCGATCTTCCGGTCAACCTGCCGACGTCGAGCGCGACGCCGCAGAAGAAGCCGGACAAGCCGACCTATGTCAGCATCAAGGCCGATCTTGCGGTCGCGATCGGCGAGACGCTGGTCAAGCGGGTCGATCTGGTGCGGACGCTGGAGACCACGCCGAACATGACCAAGGACAACTTCATCTTTCTGCGCGCCGATCGCGGGGTGCCCTATGGCGACCTGATGGACGTGCTGGAGATCCTGCGCGCCGGCGGCTATGCGAAGATCAAGCTGGTGGCGCTGGAGGGCGTTCCCGACGCCCGGTCGGTTCCGGCGGCGAGCACGGCGGGGCGTTGAGATGGCTGAGATTGTCGAGCGGCCGCCGTCCCCCCGGCTCTGGCTTTCCGCCGCCGCCGCCGCGCTTGCGATCCATCTCGGCTGCGTGGCGCTGGCGCTGGCTCACCTGGACACCGATGAGTCGGCCGAGGATCTCGGCGCGCCGGCGATCGAGATCGGGCTCGACCTGTCCTCGCCGCATCGCGAGGTGACCGACCTGCCGCCCGGACCGGACACCGACGCGTCGATGGCCTCGCCCGCGCTTGCCGAGCAGAAGGCGGTCGTCGAGGAAACCGATCTGCCGAAGGATACGCCGACGGAGAGCGCCGATCCGGACCGGATCGTTACCGAGAACGAGACGAAGAAGCCGGTCGAGGACGCCACCGAGAAGGCGGCGAAGCAGACGCAGGCCTCGCAGGAATCGGCGGCGGCCGAGGCGACCGCGATGCCGAGCGTGGAACAGGCGCAGGAATCGGAGCGGTCGGTCGCGCCGCAGCAGGGCACCGGCGCCAGCGCGCGCCGGATCCGCGCCACCTGGCAGAAGGAACTGGTGGCGCATCTCGACAAGCACAAGCGCTATCCGCCCGACCGGAGCCAGAAGAACGCCGAGATC
This sequence comes from Nitrobacter sp. TKz-YC01, assembly GCF_047824785.1. GTDB lineage: Bacteria > Pseudomonadota > Alphaproteobacteria > Rhizobiales > Xanthobacteraceae > Nitrobacter. The sequence continues at coordinate 1,635,054 of NZ_CP181167.1, forward strand.
CTGGTCAACTTCGAGCTGGACCGCATGGGCCATGTCGTGTCGGCCACGATCGTGAACGGATCGGGCGATCCGATCTTCGACCAGGCCGCGCTCGCCATGCTGCGCCGCTCAGATCCCGTCCCGCCGCCGCCGCCGCTGATCGCCGACGAGGGCCTCAGCTTCACGCTCCCCGTCGTCTTCAGGGTCAAGGGAAAAGGGTGAGGACCGAGGGGGGTAGCGTCGTTGTCACGACCGGCCGGATAGCGACGCACGCTCGCTATCACTGCAGGAGAAAGTACCGGATACCGACGTAAATCAGCGCGAGACAGATGAAGATCAGCGCAACCGGCAGGCGCGGCCGTGCGTTTGGCGCGGAATTGGCCGAAGGCGCTGCTGGTTGCGGTGCGGGCCGTTTGAAGGCCATGACATTACTGGTATCGACGATCGGCTCCTTCGGCATCGACTTGACGTCGGGCGCCGTTCCGGTGCCTCCCATGTCCACGTAGTAACTTTTATAAATCAGCTCGATGGTCGCCTCGCTCGCTTCCGCCTCCGCCATCGTTTCGGCGAGGCTCTTGTAGCTCGCCAGGAATGTCAGGGCTTCGGCGGGAAGTGACGAAGCGCCATTCAGCTTCACCATCATCTTCCAGGTGGCGAAGTCGGCGCGTGCCTTGGTGTCGGCACGTCTTGCAATCATCTTGTCCTGAGCTTTGATCAACTGACTACGCCTCTTGCAACACTCGTAAATTATATATTGCCGGTGACCAGCAAAAGAAACTGTATCACACAACCGGTAACTGTTTTCACGATGGTGGAGATCACGTCAAGGTTGAGATCGAGCTGGCGGCCAAGCATCGGAAGCAGCAGGAGACCCCCGATCAGGATCAGCAGCCCATAGGGTTCCAGACGGGAAAGCGGAGCCGCCAGCACCCTCGGCAGCAGGCCGACGGCGACCCGTCCGCCATCCAGCGGCGGGATCGGCAGCATGTTGAAAACCGCAAGGATGACGTTGATGATCAACGCGTTCTTCAGATTGTCCGCCACCCATTGCGCGCCGGCGCCGGGGACGAGGCCCAGCCCGTGAAAGGCCGATGCCGCCAGGAGAGCCAGCAGGATGTTGGTGGCGGGTCCGGCAAGCGCCACCCAGACCATGTCGATGCGGGGGTGGTTCAGGTTTCGGAAGTTCACTGGAACCGGTTTTGCGTAGCCGAACAGGAACGGCGCGTGCGACAGCAGCAAAATGCCCGGCAATATCACCGTGCCGAAGGCATCGATGTGCCTGAGCGGGTTAAAACTGACGCGTCCGAGATTCCAGGCGGTATTGTCGCCGAGCCGGTATGCGACGAATCCATGCGCCGCCTCGTGAAAGGTGATCGCGATCACCAGCGGCAGCACCCAGACCGACAGCGTGTAGAGTGAAATGCCCGGCAATCGACGGCCTCGTGCGGGATGCGACGGACGAACCCTATCATGGACCGCCGAGGCTATGACAGGGAGGTCAGTCGAGCCCTGTCTTTTCTTTGATCGACCATGACCACACCCCGAAACCGGCTTATCTTCGGGATCGTGATTTAGAGCAGGGTGAGGTTGCTTGAATCGTCATGCCCGGCTTGCCTTCTTCTCCTGACGTTTGCGGAGGATATAGGCCGCGCGGCGCAGGGGGTCACGCACCAGCTTGCGCAGCGCGATCGCTGCTCGCGCGAGCGAAATAACAGGATCGCTTCGCCGAAGCGGGATCAGCACGTCGCCGATCAAAAGCCGTCCGCGCCAGATCGGGTCGATCATCGGATGATCCGGATCGGCGGTGGAGTCCGCCATGGTGATCGCGGGGTCGGCGCAGAGATGGCGGGTGAGATCGAGTGTCAGCTGCACGCCGGGTGAAAACTTCGCGAAACTCTCGTCAATGCCCAGCTTGAAATAAAACGCGCGGTCCTGGTGGCGAACCACGATCGCCGCCGCCACGGGCGTCGGACCGGCGCGCAGCGTGACGATTTCACACTGGCCTCGCGTGGCGAGCGCCGGCGCGGCGCGGCGGATGAAATCCGCATCACCGCCATTCTGGATCAATGCGGTTCCCCGCTGCGCCTTCCAGCCGCTGGCTTCCAGCACGAGGAAGATTTCAAGCGCCTGCGCGACCTCGGCGGCAGAGCGCGCGACCTTGAACGACACTTCGCCATGCTCGGCAAGGCGGTTACGCTGGCGTCGCAACTCCTTGAGCTTCTTCGCTCCCAGCGCCTCGCGCAGCAATCCTTCCGCCTCGCGGGTGGCGTCCAGGCAGGCGCGCGCCTGGCCATTCAGCCTGTGCGGCTGGAGGCCGTCGCGTTCGAGGGCCGCCGTAAAGGCTTTCATGGCGGCGCCATCGAGCGTGACGTTGCGCAGGATCAGCGCGCGTTGGCCGAGGGCCCGCGCCTCGCGCAGTAGCGCCGCCGCGGCTTGATCCGCACGGTCGCGGTCGAGCAGTGGCGTGCAAAGCGCGTGGTAAGGATCGGCGCTGACCAGAAGGGGAAGCGGAATCCGGTAAGCTCGCCAGGCGGAGATAACCGGGATCAGCCCGATGAGAGTGCCGGCGTCCGTTTCGCCGGGCGAACGATCGGAACGCGCCGTCAGAGCCGCCGCGCGCGTTCCGCCGCGCGCCGCGCCATTCAGCGCCAAATCCCAATCGGCGAGATAGTAGCCGTTCGGCTCGACAGCACGGTCGGCGAGCGATCGCCACTGGTCGGGATCCAGCGATGCAACGCCAGCCGCTCGATGTCGCGCGCGCAGCGGCGCGGCTACGAACTCATTCATCAGCAACGACGAGAGCCAAACTGGCAGTATCGACCATGTCCGCAATCCCATAAGGCGGCGAGGCGAGGGCGCGTAGGCCGCCGCTGCCCTGCCGTGATGGCGACAGACTAGAGCATCGGACCCGAAAGTGGGAACCGGTTTCGGGATAAATCCGATGCTCAATCAATTAACTGGAGCGTTTTCGAGCGAAGTGGAAACCGCTTCACGTGAAGAAAACGCGCCAAAACAACAATCTAGAGCTTCGCTTCTGATTCAATCAGAAGCGATCATGCTCTGCCGGTATGATCCGGACCCGCCGAGGCGGTAGAAAAGATACGGGTCGGTCCGACCGGCGATATCACGAAGCGGTCGTGCCTGCGAAATTTGCTCGGATGATGAACCGTCGCGCCGCGCGGGCCGACAACCGTCGAGCAAGGATGTTTACGCGGAGCCTCCCATGACATTTTCGATGATTCGCTCGATCGTTTTCGGGGCGATCGCCGCGATCGTGCTGATCGCGCCTCCGGCTGCCGCAGAGAACCGGCTGGCGCTGGTGATCGGCCAGTCGGCCTATCGCGCGGTGACGCCGCTGCCAAATCCCGGAAATGACGCCAAAGCCATGACCCAGATGCTTGGCGACGCCGGTTTCGACGTGCTGACCGCCTCCGACCTGTCGCAGACCGAAATGCGGGAGAAGGTCGGTGAGTTCGCGGCAAGGATCGCCGAGAAGGGCCCCGACACCGTCGCGCTGGTTTTCTATGCCGGGCACGGCTTGCAGGTCGACGGCGAGAACTTCCTGGTTCCGGTCGATCTCGATCCGAAGCGCGAAGCCGATATTCCGCTCCAGGCGGTTCGCCTGAATGACATCATGAATACGCTGACGTCGGTTCCGAGCCGGATGCGAATCGTTTTGCTCGACGCGTGCCGGAATAACCCGTTCCCCGCCATCAACAAGACGGTAGGGCACGGCCTGGCCATCGTCGACGCCAAGGTGGCGGCGCCTGGCACGTTCCTGTCTTTCTCCACCTCGCCGGGAGCGGAGGCTGAAGACGGCGCGGGCACCGACAGCCCTTATACGGCTGCGCTGTTGTCCGCCGGCCGGCAGCCGGGACTTTCGATCGAGGAGGCGTTCAAGCGCGTCCGGCTGGAGGTCAACAAGGCGACGAATGGCCGCCAGACTCCGTGGGACAGTTCCTCGCTGACGGACGGTTTCCAGTTTTTCCCCGGGACCGCCGAAGCCGGCGCCACGCCGCCGGCTGATTCGAAAATCAAGCGGACGGTCGCGGAATGGCGCCGCGAGTTGAAAGGCAAGACCGCCGAGCAGGCGCACGAACTGATCGTCAGCGACGGCAGCGGTCAGGCTTATGAGGCGTTCGTCGGCCTCTATGCGGACTCGCCGTTCGATCTGGAAGCGCGGCAGTGGCTCGATCGTCAGCGCCGGATGCAGGCCTGGAACAGGGCGGTTCTCACCAATACGGCGGCTGGTTATCGGGCCTTCCTCGCCGAATACTCCGATAGCGACCTGACGCCGACGGCGCGCAAGCTGGAGGAGCGTCTGCGTAGCCGGCCCGGTAATCCGGGTGTGGCGGTTGCCGCTGCCGCGGCTGGTCCGACCTGTTCCTGCAGCACGCCGCCGCGGGAGCCGAAGAAAAAGGCGGAAACGCCCAGGAAGAAGCAGGCAAAGCAGGATCGTTCGCGGAACGAAGACACGCCTCCGCGCCGTCGCCAGCGCCGGCCCACTTATTATGCTGATGACGTGCCGCCGCCACCTCCGCCGCCCAGCGTCGTGCCGGTGCCCCTGCCGATACCCTCCATCGGCATCGGCGGTTTTGGCGGAGGATTCGGGCGCGGCGGCGGGTACGGTGGTTCCGGGCGCGGAGGAAGCATGGGCGGCTCGACGGGTCGATACTGAGATCCTAATTCGGACACGCTCCGAGCGGGATCGGCGCAGGCCGGTCCCGTTTCAACCTCCTCACGGTTGCGGTGAATCAAGATGATGCGCCTGCGTCAGTGCCAGCCACTTCATCTTGTTGCGGAGCGTCACGGCGCTTTCGAGCGGCGAGCCGCTTGAAACCACGAGGATCGCGCGTTTATGCTGTCCGCTGTGGGGAGGAGTTCCGATGAAGGTTGTATGTGCATCCATGCTCTTGGCGGTCCTGATGTCGGGGCCGGCTTTCGCCCAGGCGCCGCAGTTCAACATGATGGCTGATGCGCCTGGAAAGACGCCGGATCAGATCGAGAGGCAAAAGGCCCTTGAAAAGGCTTACAGAGAGTCGCTGCGAAAGATTCCTGATGCGGCGGTGGTCGACGATCCCTGGGGAGGCGTTCGAAACACGAGCCAGTCCAAGACCACCTCCAAAAGCAGACAGCCCTGACGACGCGCTGTTTCCCGCTGACGCCGCGACGTTGACGTCGGTTGCCGGCGCCAGGGGGCCATCTATCAGCCTCAACCGGCTATCCGCTTTTCCGTCGTTCGGGTCGTGTTGCCTCCAAGCGTGACCAGCGCTCCAAACAACAACGTCACCTGAGCGGAATATGATCGCCCGGTGACGTTGTGCATAGGACTGGGCAATGCAATCCCCCAGCCCTTTTTGGGTCAGCGTACCGCGGGAAAGGTTCAAACGGGATCCTGGCCGGAGACAGGCGAAGTTTGTCTCGGCTTTAGCCAGCCGGCGGGAGGCTTCCGTGACGCGTTTTCCTCACGCGAATCGAATTCCACTTCGCTCGAAAACGCTATAGCTCAGGCAAGAGCTTCCCTGATCGTCCCTGTGATAACTACCGATCGCTTTTCAGCGCGGCTTATGCCGGCCCGCCGTCGGGAGCGGCCAGTGATTCGGTCAAAGGACGCCAATTGGAAAGTTTTGATTAAGATTCGACGCTCATTCTAGCCAGACCTGTTTTTGCGTACCGGGAGAAACATCATGCTGACCACCGAACCTGGTTTGGCCCGGAATTTTCTCAATATCGCATTGGGGGGCTTTGGCGTGCTTGTCGCGGTGCTGATTGGGGTGGCGCTCGGCTGAGACACCTGCAAGATATCCACGGCTGGAGCCTTGCTTCTGATGGAATCAGAAGCGAGGCTCCATAATCTTGATTTAACGCGTTTTCTTCACGCGAACAGGTCATCCGCGTCGCTCGAAAACGCTATAGGGGTAGTGTACAAAGGGCAGTAGACATTTGTCCGGAAGCTGCGGCTCGATCGACCGGAGCAACCGACACCGGAGCAACCGACGTGGGTAACAGCAGCGGCGGGTTGGACAAGGGACTGATGGCCCTGATCCAGAACGTTTTGGGGACTCGCCCTCACGCGCCCCCGCCGGAGCCCGAACTGCCCGACGACAATCGGAGCTCCTCGGAGTCGCCTGGCGCTGAAATCTCGCCGCCACCGGATGCAGAAGGGTCAACTGAAGAAGCCGGCGCGCCGCTGCCGGACCAGCCGGAGAGTGACGATCGCCGCAAGACCGCGGACGAACTGGCGGGCATCATTCTGAAGGCGCTGCAAACGCTCGACGGTGCGCCGGCCCGTGGGTTCGTGGTGACCATCTATGGCGGCAACCCATGGAACGCGATGCTGACGATCAAGCCGGAAGCCGGGCCAATCGCCGATCCAGGCCTGTGGCGTGCGCGCGTTCGGGATATGGCTGCGCGGTTACGTCAGGATTTTGATCTGGCGGAGACATAGCGGCCGAGCAGGGCGCCACCGAACAGAGCGCAGTTGAACGGAGCAGCCTGTCAGGTAAGGGCGTCGTGGTCCGGTCAAGGCCGCGACCAGTAGCCGTCAATCGCGTGAGCCAGGAAAATGCCGGCGCTCATAAATCCAAAGAGGGTGGTGATCGTTTCCAGCATCTTACTCATCCTGCTACCCAGCGGCTGTCAGCAAATGCAAATCGTATTGCACAGTCAAAAGGATTCTGGCGACGCGGCGGACTCCCCTTCGTGCTGATGATTTCCGGCAACACCGCTGCTGGCTCGCACTGTCTCTATTCTGGGAGCTGGGGATTTAACCTTCGGAGCCGAAGCTCGCTACGCGCGATGGCCTTCGCTGCGTCGTGCGCAGGGCCTCATGAACGCGGCACGGATCATAGGCCATCATGTACGACATGCAGCGCGACCGCTGTAACGTGATGATCAAGCTTCGTTGGAGAAGCCGGTTGGTCGCGTGAAAGATCGATGTCGCCTACATGCCTCCGACCGTTTTCCGTAAGTGAGGTGGACCCGCTTGGTGAGACAGTTTGGCGGCCTGGCTAAGGTGGATCGGGTTCGTTTCTACGCCGCCAATTGCTCCGTCATTTCCGCCATAGCATGGACTTCGTCGGGCGTCCTGCCGGCGAAGGTCGAGTGCGGGCGTCGCCGGTTGTAATAGTCTATCCAGGAGCCGATGCCGCAGCGGGCTTGGCTTCCCGTTTCGAATGTGCTGAGGAAGACGCACTCATATTTGAGGCTGCGCCACAGTCGTTCGATGAAGACGTTGTCCATCCAGCGGCCGCGCCCGTCCATGGAGATGCGGATGCCGGCATCCTTCAGCGTCGTCGTGAAGGCGAAGCTAGTGAACTGCGAGCCTTGGTCGGTGTTGAAGATGTCGGGCCTGCCATGGCAGGCGATCGCCTCTTCGAGAGCGGCAACACAGAAGTCGGCATCCATCGTGTTCGACAACCGCCAGGCCAGGACCTTGCGGCTGAACCAGTCCATGATGGCCACGAGGTAAAGGAAGCCGCGCCGCATCGGGATATAGGTCACATCGGCACACCAAACGTGATCCGGCCGCTCGATCGCCAGGTGCCGCAGCAGGTAGGGATAGATGCGATGCTGCGGATGCGGCTCGCTGGTTCTCGGCGCCTGGTAGATCGGCGACAGACCGATCTTGCGCATCAGCCGCCGGACCCGCTTGCGACCCACGCACCAGCCCTGACGCCGCAGATGCCGGGCCATCTGCCGGGAGCCATACCAGGGCGTCTCCATGAAGGCCTCGTCGATGGTGCGCATCAGTTCGAGGTTCTCGGGCGTCTCGCCGGCGGGCTGTCGGTAGAACGACGCCCGCGAGATCGAGACCAGTTCGCACTGGCGGCGGATCGAGAGCCGGTTGTGATCGGGGTCAATCATCATTCTCCTCCGATCCAGGCTCAGCGATCGAAGGCCTTGGCCAAAAAATCCCGCTCAACGACAAGCTGGCCAATCTTGGCGTGCAGCTTGGTCACCTCGGCTTCCCGGCCGACCTGCGCATCAGCAGCCTTGTCGTCGAACGTCTTGGCCAGGTTCTCGATGGCCTGCCGTTTCCACTGCGTAATCTGGTTCGGATGAAGCTGGTGCTTTGTCGCCAGTTCCGAAATCGTCCGCTCGCCACGGATCGCCTCAAGCGCAACCTTGAGCGCGCAGACGATGCGCTGCAGGTAAAGCTCCGGGCGTTCATTGCGGATGAACTGCGGGCTTGGGAAAAGACTTTCCCGGATGAATTGTGGGCTGAATTTGGCAGGCTCACCAATTGGAGGGGCAATCTGAAAAGCCGACCTAAATGGTGGGGCAAGCTCGTTATTGAACTAATCTACGACACGCTTGATCCGGACGTGGCCGAATATCTTAAGAACAACAAACCGCCCCCGGGCGTCCGTTGGCATCGACAGTTGACTGAAAATATCGGTGTTAGGGCTCTTGTCTCGCGCTGTTACGAAGTGATCGGAATGGCAAAAGAGTGTCGTGATATGAGGGAGCTTCGAGACAAAGTTGCCCGCCATTACGGGCGGCAGGTTATGCAGTTTTCATTGTCTCTACCGAATCCAGAAATGAAAGAGGCCGCCCACTGAGGCGGCCTCTGTCTTTTTGTCATTTATTTTTGGCGTTATAAATAGCGCGGGCGATGGCATCTTCTTTCCCGCCGGGGTGCGGTCCATCCCAAAAACCGCCAGCCGTGCCCGTTCCTATCCTACCGTCGTCAAGTACGACTTTAACATCATATCTGTCCGTAAAGACCGACCCTTCAGTTTTTTGGACCGTTACCGAAATAGCCTTTGCGTCATCCTTCTCTTTACTCATCGCCATCTCCATGCTGCTCGTAGTGCCTCAAGGTTGTTTCGTTTGAGGCCAACGCCGCGCAGGAACTTTGGCATGGTTAATCGAACTTCAAATACTCAACAATTATTGCGAATTCTCACAGCAGTCGGCATGTCGGGAAACTAGGCCACTCCCAAAATCAAACTAGGCCACTGAGGGTTAAAACAGGCCAGTACCCTTCTCCTCAAAGGAACATATTGCGAACTTAGAACAAATAGGGTACACTATTTCATCTGATCCACCACGGCGCCATTCGTTGTCCCGCTCGCGAATCCCGTTCATAAGGAGCCCGGTTTATGTCCCAAGCTGCCCTGCGTATCGTCGAAGGATCCTCCATGGATAAGTCCAAGGCGCTGTCCGCCGCGCTGTCACAGATCGAACGCCAGTTCGGCAAGGGCTCTGTGATGAAGCTGGGCAAGAACGACAAGTCCATGGATGTGGAGGTTATCTCCTCGGGTTCGCTCGGGCTCGACATCGCGCTCGGCGTTGGCGGCCTGCCCAAGGGACGCATCGTGGAGGTTTACGGTCCGGAGTCCTCGGGCAAGACCACGCTGGCGCTGCACGCGGTCGCGGAGGCGCAAAAAAAGGGTGGCATCTGCGCCTTCATCGACGCCGAGCATGCGCTCGATCCGGTCTATGCCCGCAAGCTTGGTGTGAATGTCGACGACCTCCTGATATCGCAGCCCGATCACGGTGAGCAGGCGCTGGAGATCGCCGATACGCTGGTGCGCTCGGGTGCTGTGGATGTGCTGATCATCGACTCGGTCGCCGCCCTGGTGCCGCGCGCCGAGCTCGAGGGTGAGATGGGCGACGCGTTGCCCGGACTACAGGCGCGGCTGATGAGTCAGGCGCTGCGCAAGCTCACCGCCTCGATCAACAAGTCCAACACCATGGTGATCTTCATCAACCAGATCCGCATGAAGATCGGGGTGATGTATGGCTCACCGGAGACCACAACCGGCGGCAACGCGCTGAAGTTCTATGCCTCTGTGCGCCTTGACATCCGCCGCATCGGGGCGATCAAGGAGCGCGACGAGGTCGTCGGCAATCAGACCCGCGTCAAGGTCGTGAAGAACAAGCTGGCGCCGCCTTTCAAGCAGGTCGAGTTCGACATCATGTACGGTGAGGGCATCTCCAAGATGGGAGAAATCCTCGATCTCGGCGTCAAGGCCGGCATCGTTGAAAAATCCGGCGCCTGGTTCTCTTATGACAGCCAGCGCATGGGGCAGGGCCGCGAAAATGCAAAAGCGTTCTTGCGGGCCAATCCCGACATCACCGCCAAGGTCGAGATGGCTATCCGGCAGAATTCAGGACTGATCGCCGAGCAGATTTTGGCCGGAAGCCCTGAGCGGGACACCGACGATGACGAGACGGCGGAGGATTGAGTCGTTAGCTTCCATGGAAGCATAAACGCGCACGCTCCCTGGTTTTGAGCTGACGCGTTTTCCTCCGAACCTCGACGCGTCCGGGGTAAGCCGGAGAATGTTCGTCGATAGAGAACACTTTGGTCGACTGGCTGAGGTGAATTTTCACCTGCGGGTGCGATCCGCGAAGACGGGAATCCTTCGTGGAAGTCTGTGTCGCGCCTGTTGGAAGAGGCGGGCGCTGTGGATGTTGAGTTGCCGACATCCCCAGCGTCCGGCTTGCGATCATTCATTTCGCCTTCTCCCAAAGAGGAAGGGAGCTCGAAATTAGAGGGTAGCTGCGAACTTCTATTCCGCGGCCTGTGCGTAATCTTCCATGGGCGGACAGGAACAGACGAGATTGCGGTCGCCGTAGGCATTGTCGACCCGTCCGACCGGACACCAATATTTATCCGACCGCGAGCTTCCCGACGGAAAGCAGCCCTGGGCCCGGCTGTAGGGTCGCGACCATGCGTCGTCGGCGATGTCGTGCGCGGTATGCGGCGCATGGCGCAGCGGCGATGCCTCGACTTTCCAGCGTCCAGCCTCGATCTCGGCGATCTCGTGCCGGATCGCGATCATGGCGTCACAGAACCGGTCCAACTCCGCCTTTGATTCGGATTCGGTCGGCTCGATCATCAGCGTGCCCGGCACGGGAAAGCTCATGGTCGGGGCATGGAAGCCGTAGTCGATCAGCCGTTTGGCGATGTCATCCACCGTGACGCCGGTTTTGGCCTTCAGCGCGCGGGGATCGATGATGCACTCATGCGCGACCCGGCCTTTTACATTGCGGTACAGCACCGGGAAATGCGGATCGAGCCGCTGTGCGATATAGTTGGCGTTGAGGATCGCGACCTCGGTCGCTCGCTTCAGGCCCTCGCTACCCATCATCAGGATGTAGATGTAGGAGATGGTCAGGATCGAGGCCGAGCCGAACGGCGCGGCCGAGACTGGCCCGACCGCGGACGGTGTCGCGTCGTCGATAGCGGGGTGCCCGGGCAGGAAAGGTGCGAGATGCGCTTTCACGCCGATCGGGCCCATCCCCGGTCCGCCGCCGCCGTGGGGGATGCAGAAGGTCTTGTGCAGATTGAGGTGGCTGACGTCGGCGCCGTAGTCGCCGGGCCGCGAAAGGCCGACTTGCGCATTCATGTTGGCGCCGTCGAGATAAACTTGGCCGCCATGGCCATGCACGATGTCACAGATTTCGCGGATGCGCTCTTCGAACACGCCGTGCGTCGACGGATAGGTGATCATGATGGCGGCGAGACGATCGGCGTGCTGCGCCGCCTTGGCTCTCAAATCGTCGACATCGACGTCGCCGCGCGCGTCACAAGCCACGACCACGACGTCCATTCCGGCCATGTTGGCGGAGGCCGGATTGGTGCCGTGTGCGGAGGAGGGGATCAGGCACACCGTGCGATGGCCCTCGCCGCGCGCCGCGTGGTAGCCGCGGATCGCCAGAAGCCCGGCATATTCACCCTGCGCGCCGGAGTTCGGCTGCAGCGAAACCGCATCGTAGCCGGTGATGTCGAGCAGCCATTCTTCGAAGTTCTCGAACAGCGTGAGGTAGCCTTCAGCCTGCTCGGGCGGCGCGAACGGATGCAGGTTCGCGAACGCCGCCCAGGTCAGCGGAATCATTTCCGTGGTGGCATTGAGTTTCATCGTGCAGGAGCCGAGCGGGATCATTGCGCGGTCAAGCGCGAGGTCGCGGTCGCTGAGCTTTCGCATGTAGCGCAGCAACTCCGTTTCGGAGCGGTGTTCGTGAAAGACCGGATGGGTCAGATAGGCTGTCTTGCGCTTGAGATCGGCTGGCAGCAAATCGGGAGCGTGCGCTTCGACGTCGGCATAAGACCATGTTGCGCCAAATGCGCGCCATAGTGCTTCGACAGTCTCCTCGATGGTGAGTTCGTCCAGCGCGATGCCGAGCGTGCCGTCCGCGTTGATCCGGAGGTTGATGCCCTGGCTGCTCGCGCGTTTAACGATCTCGCTTTGCCGCTCGCCCGCGTTCACGGTCAGCGTATCGAAAGCCGTACTGTTGAGCGGAGCGAAACCGAGTCTCGTCAATCCCGCCGCCAACGTCGCGGTGCGCCGGTGCACGGTACGCGCGATCTGCGCCAGTCCTTCCGGACCATGATAGACCGCGTACATCGAGGAGATCACCGCCAGCAGCACCTGCGCGGTGCAGATGTTGGAGGTGGCTTTCTCGCGGCGAATGTGTTGCTCGCGGGTCTGCAAGGCAAGGCGATAGGCCGGCTTCCCGCGCGAATCCACCGACAGTCCGACAAGACGGCCGGGCAGCAGCCGTTTCAGCGCGCCGCTGACCGCCATGTAGGCGGCGTGCGGGCCGCCATAGCCCATCGGCACGCCGAAGCGCTGCGCGGAGCCAATGGCAATGTCGGCGCCGAGCGCGCCGGGCGAGGTCAGCAGCGTGAGCGCGAGCAGGTCTGCCGCGACCACCGCAAGGCCGCCTTTCGCCTTGATCGCGGCGATGGCCGGGCGCAGGTCGCGTACAACGCCGGATGTGCCGGGATATTGCAGCACCGCGCCGAATACGTCCGCCTTGTCGAGATCGCGGAGCGGGTCGCCGGTGACGATCGTCCATCCCAGCGGTTCGGCGCGGGTACGCAACACGGCCAGGGTCTGCGGATGCACTTCGTGATCGACGAAGAACGCTTTTGTTTTTACCGATGACGCGCGCTCCGCGAGCGCCATCGCCTCCGCGGCCGCGGTTGCCTCGTCCAGCAGCGACGCATTGGCGATGTCGAGGCCGGTGAGGTCGCAGATCATGGTCTGGAAATTGAACAGCGCCTCCAGCCGGCCCTGGCTGATTTCCGGTTGATAGGGCGTATAGGCCGTGTACCACGCCGGATTTTCCAGAATGTTGCGCTGGATCACCGCAGGCAGGATCGTGCCGGAATAGCCTTGCCCGATCAGCGACGTGAGCGGCTGGTTTTGCGCCGCGAGCGCCTGCATATGCGTCAGCACTTCGGTTTCGCTGAACCCCTCGCCGAGATCGAGCGGCGCCTTCTGCCGGATCGACGGAGGCAGCGCCTCGTTTATCAGCGCCTCGAGGCTTTTCGCGCCGACGGTTTCCAGCATCGCAGCGATATCGCGAGACGATGGACCGATATGGCGGCGCGCGAAGGTCGTGGCAGGCTCTTCACGGGCGATCATGGAATGGCTCCTTGGATGCCTGGATCAAAGTTATGAATTCGGTATGCCGGGCTTGTGCCGGACACGAAAATGCTCAAGCCGTGTGCGCCTTGTAGGCTGTCTCGTCCATTAAGCCTTCGAGCTCGCTCCTGTCGGCGATTCTGAGCTTGAAAATCCAGGCTTTGCCTTCAGCGTCGGAGTTGACCAGCGCGGGCTCCGCGCCGAGCGCTTCATTGACTTCCAGGACCTCGCCCGTAATCGGCGCATAAACGTCGGAAGCCGCCTTGACCGACTCGACCACCGCGGCCGCCTGGGTCTTCCTGAGCTGGCTTCCGACTTTCGGAAGCTCGACGAAGACGACGTCGCCGAGCTGAGACTGCGCGTAGCCGGTAATGCCGATCGTTGCCGTATCGCCCTCAATGCGGAGCCACTCATGATCTGTGGTATACAAAACGGTCATGACAAATCCTCAACGCTTGTAATTGTGTGGAACGAAAGGCATCGCGCATACCCGTAGCGGCAGCCGCTGTCCGCGTACGTCTGCAAAGACGAGACCGCCCGTGGCGGCATGTGAGACCGGCAGATAGCCCATCGCGATCGGTGCGTTCAGGCTCGGCCCGAAGCCGCCCGATGTCACCGCGCCAATCGGATCGGCGGAGTCTGCATCGGCGAACAGCGGCGCGCCCTCGCGCACGGGCGCGCGGCCTTCCGGCCTCAACCCGACGCGGCGGCGGGCCGCGCCCTGCTCGAACTGGGGCAGAATAACATTGGCGCCGGGAAAACCGCCGGCGCGTACGCCGCCGTTGCGCCGGCTTTTCTGCACCGACCATTCCAGCGCGGCCTCGACCGGCGTTGTCGTCGCGTCGATGTCGTGACCGTAAAGGCAGAGGCCGGCCTCGAGCCGCAGGCTGTCGCGAGCGCCAAGTCCGACCGGCGCCACGTCCGGATCATCGAGCAATGCCGACACCACGTCCCCGGCCCGGGCCGCGGGAATCGAAATTTCGTAACCGTCCTCGCCGGTGTAGCCCGAACGCGAGACGAAACAGGCGACGCCGCCGACCTGGCGAGGACCGGCCTCCATGAATTTCATCGCCGGTGCTTCGGGGCAGACTTTCGCCAGGACGGACGCGGCCTTCGGACCCTGCAGCGCGACCAGCGCGCGATCCGCCAGAACCTCGATGGCGCAGGCATCGGAAAGGTGCTTCCGCAGATGCGCCTCGTCGGCGGCTTTGCAGGCGCCGTTGACGACCAGAAACAGGTGGTCGCCGAAATTGGCCACCATCAGATCGTCCAGCAGGCCGCCGGCCGGATTGGTGAACTGGGCGTAGCGCTGCCGTCCCGGCGCGACCGCCACGATGTCCTGCGGCACCAGCCGCTCCAGCGCCAGCGCGGCGTCGGCGACGTTGCCGGACTTCGGCCGCAACGCGATCTGGCCCATGTGCGAGACATCGAACAGGCCGGCTTTGGCGCGGGTATGGAGATGTTCCTTCAGCACGCCGGATGCGTACTGCACCGGCATGTCATAGCCGGCGAACGCCACCATCTTGCCGCCCCGCGCCAGGAGCAGGGCGTGCAGAGGTGTTTTTTGCAGGGTCGGGGCGTCGGAGACGTGGGTCACCATCAGGGGGCCTCGCGGTTAAAGGGACGATTCCCTGCAAACCCGTTAGAGACCCCATCTGTCGCTGTGCCTGAGAGTATTATCCCGTCGGCGGACCCTGCGCGGACCACGGGTCCGCAAGGGTCTCTTTCCAGATGTAACCAGTCGCGCGGTCCGTTTGCCTGAGAGTTTCCGGGGCGGTTGCTCCTTCGGCGCCGGCCTGCTTCCTCAATCAGAAAGCGGCCGATCTCTCCCGGCGCGACTAAACTAGCAGATATGAGGAAAATACGGTTTCAACAAGGCTGTCAACGCACCGCAGCATCTTTCAACGGATGATATTTCGAGCCAGCCAAGCCCCTGATCCTTCTGCCCACTTTCTGGACAGCCCGGCCACCCCCGTCTAAAAGGCGGTCGCTGGGCGACGTATGACAGCTTTCGGGGCCGCGAGCCCATTTGACGCGATGGAACACAATGAGCGGCGTTAACGACATCAGGTCGGCGTTTCTGAACTATTTCGCGGCCAATGACCACCAGATCGTGCCATCGTCGCCGCTGGTTCCGCGCAACGATCCGACCCTGATGTTCACCAATGCGGGCATGGTGCAGTTCAAGAACGTCTTTACGGGCGTCGAAAAGCGGCCCTATCAGCGCGCCACCACCTCGCAGAAATGCGTGCGCGCCGGTGGCAAGCACAATGATCTCGACAATGTGGGCTACACCGCGCGGCATCACACCTTCTTCGAGATGCTCGGCAACTTCTCGTTCGGTGACTACTTCAAGGACCGCGCGATCGAACTGGCATGGAAGCTGGTCACCCAGGAGTTCGGCCTGCCGAAGGATCGCCTTACAGCGACGGTCTATATCGACGACGACGAGGCGTTTGATCTTTGGAAAAAGATCGCGGGCCTGCCGGAATCACGCATCATCCGCATCGCTGGCTCGGACAATTTCTGGCAGATGGGCGACACCGGTCCGTGCGGCCCGTGCTCGGAGATATTTTACGATCACGGCGACAGGATTCCCGGCGGACCGCCGGGATCGCCGGAGCAGGATGGCGATCGCTTCGTCGAAATCTGGAATCTCGTGTTCATGCAATACGAGAAGCTGCCGGACGGCAGCCGCCCGAACTTGCCGAAGCCGTCGATCGACACCGGCGCGGGGCTCGAGCGCGTGGCCGCCGTGCTTCAGGGCAAGCACGACAACTACGACATCGACCTGTTCGTGGCGCTGATCCGCGCGGCCGCGGATCTGACCGGCGCGGACCCGCAAGGTCCGATGAAGGCATCGCTGCGCGTGATCGCCGACCACCTGCGCGCATCCTCATTCCTGATCGCCGACGGGGTACTGCCGTCGAACGAAGGCCGGGGTTATGTGCTGCGCCGGATCATGCGACGCGCGATGCGCCATGCCCAGTTGCTCGGCGCGAAGGAGCCGCTGATGTGGCGGCTGGTGGGCGTGCTGGTGCGCGAGATGGGCGAGGCCTTTCCCGAGCTGCAGCGCGCGCGGCTCTTGATCGAAGAAACGCTGCGGCTTGAGGAGACTCGCTTCCGCAAGACGCTGGAGCGCGGGCTCTCCATTCTCGACGAGAAGAGCGTGTCGCTGAAGAAGGGCGACATGTTCGACGGCGAGACCGCGTTCACGCTGTACGACACCTATGGCTTCCCGCTCGATCTCACCCAGGATGCGCTGCGCGCGCGGGGCATCGGCGTGGATCTGGCGTCGTTCACCGACGCGATGGAGCAGCAGAAGGCCAAGGCGCGGGCTAAATGGTCCGGTTCCGGCGACGTCAAAACCGCGGACTATTGGTTTCCTCTTCGGGAGAAGTACGGCTCTACCGAGTTCCTCGGATATGACAATCTGTCAAATGAGGCTGTCGTTCAAGCGATCATTAAGGGCGGTCCTGAACTTGAAGTACTCAAGCCTGAGCATCACGCCGGAGAAATCATCCTAAATCAGACGCCGTTTTACGCCGAGTCGGGCGGACAAGTTTGGGATACTGGGTTGATCCGACGTGCTTCGGACGGGATCGAGGTCGCGCGGGTTATAGCAGTTCACAAAGAAGCTGATGGACTCATTGTCCACAACGTTGAGCTGAGCGGTACTGGCCTCAAGGACGGCCTGAAGAAGGGTGATGTAGTTTACGCGGTCGTTGATGCGGATCGCCGCGCGAAGATTTGTAAGAACCATTCTGCTACGCACATTCTTCATGAAGCCCTGCGGCAAGTTCTCGGCGATCACATTGCGCAAAAAGGTTCTTTGGTAGACGATAAAAGGTTGCGTTTCGACTTCGCGCACAACAAGCCGATCAGTGCCGATGAATTGCGCGACATCGAAGAGATAGCTAATAATGTTGTGCTCGAAAACGATGAGGTCACTACGCGCCTAATGTCCGTGGACGATGCCCGTGAGACCGGCGCTCGCGCACTATTCGGCGAAAAGTATGGTGATGAAGTTCGCGTAGTTTCCATGGGCAAGATGCCGCGCCAGACAGGCAGCAACGTGGACAGTTGGTCGATCGAACTCTGCGGTGGCACCCATGTGAAGCGCACCGGCGATATCGGCCTGATCTCGGTGGTCGGCGAAAGCGCGGTGGCGTCGGGCGTGCGCCGGATCGAGGCTCTCACCGGGCATCACGCGCGGCATGCTTTAAACGATCTTCGGAACAACTTGCGTACTGTGTCCGCCGAACTGAACGCAACACTAGGCGATGTGACAGTTCGGGCTACAGCGATAGTGCAGGAGCGCAAGAAGCTTGAGCGCGAATTGTCCGAGGCGCGCAAGAAGCTCGCCATGGGAGGAGGGGCCGCGAGCGCATCCTCCGGCGCGGCGGCGGGCGTGCGCGATGTCGGCGGCGTCAAGCTGATGGCGCGTTCGGTCGAAGGCATCGAGATCAAGGATCTCAAGAGCCTCGCGGATCAGGGCAAGAAGCAGATCGGCTCGGGCGTCGTCGCGCTGGTCGCGACCAGCGATGACGGCAAGGCCAGCGTCGTCGTCGGCGTGACGCCCGATCTCGTGACCCGCTTCTCGGCGGTCGATCTTGTCCGCAAGGCGTCCGAGGTGCTCGGCGGCAAGGGCGGCGGCGGCAAGCCGGACATGGCGCAGGCCGGCGGTCCCGACGGAGCCAAGGCGGGCGCGGCGCTCGACGCCATCGCCGCTGCGATGGGCGCGTAGAGCGCGATCCGTTCAGGTTAAATCGGATTGCGCACACGGATGATCTTCACCGTCATGCCCGCACTTGTTGCGGGCACCCACGTCTTCGCAGCGTATCTGCAAACAAGACGTGGATAGCCGCGACAAGCCCGGCCATGACGGGAACGGATGGATGGCCGCTTCAGCCCACCGCCTTGGTCAGGTTGTCGGCCACCTTGTCGAGGAAGCCGGTGGTGGAGAGCCAGCGCTGGTCGGGGCCGACCAGAAGCGCGAGGTCCTTTGTCATGAAGCCGGCCTCGACCGTATCGACGCAGACCTTCTCCAGCGTGGTCGCGAAATTCGCCAGCGCCTCGTTGTCGTCGAGCTTGGCGCGATGCGACAGGCCGCGGGTCCATGCGAAGATCGAGGCGATCGAGTTCGTCGAGGTCTCCTTGCCCTTCTGATGCTCGCGATAGTGCCGCGTCACGGTGCCATGGGCGGCTTCCGCCTCCACCGTCTGGCCGTCCGGCGTCAGCAGCACCGAGGTCATCAGGCCGAGCGAGCCGTAGCCTTGCGCCACCGTGTCCGACTGCACGTCGCCGTCGTAATTCTTGCAGGCCCAGACGTAGCCGCCGGACCATTTCAGCGCCGAGGCCACCATATCGTCGATCAGACGATGCTCGTAGGTCAGGCTCTTGGCCTCGAAGTCCTTCCTGAACTCCCGATCGTAGATGTCCTGGAAGATGTCCTTGAAGCGGCCGTCATAGACCTTGAGGATGGTGTTCTTGGTCGAGAGGTAGACCGGGAAGCCGCGCTGCAGGCCGTAATTGAACGAGGCGCGCGCGAAATCGATGATGGAATCGTCGATATTAAACATCCCCATCGCGACTCCGGGGCCGGGCGTCTTGAAGACCTCGCGCTCGATCACCGCGCCGTCCTCGCCGACGAACTTCATGCTCAGCGTTCCCTTGCCGGGAAACCTGATGTCGGTGGCGCGATACTGATCGCCATAGGCGTGGCGGCCGATGATGATCGGCTTGGTCCAGCCGGGGACGAGGCGAGGCACGTTCTTGCAGATGATCGGCTCGCGGAAGATCACCCCGCCGAGGATATTGCGGATGGTGCCGTTCGGCGACTTCCACATGTGCTTGAGGCCGAATTCCTTCACCCGCGTCTCGTCGGGGGTGATGGTGGCGCACTTCACGCCGACGCCCACCTTTCTGATGGCGTTGGCCGCCTCGACCGTGATCCGGTCGTCGGTCTCGTCGCGGGACTCCATCCCCAGGTCGAAATACATCAGGTCGATATCCAGGAACGGATGAATCAGCTTGTCCTTGATGTATTGCCAGATGATCCGGGTCATCTCGTCGCCATCGAGTTCGACGACGGGATTGGTCACCTTGATTTTTGCCATGGGAGATCGGGCCTTTTCGGAAAATAGCTGCGCTTCGGAAGGAGATAGGTCGGGCTATAACATCGCGGCGGCGCAGGCGAAAGCCGAGCGGGCCGCAAGACGGTGGCGATTTTCCAGACATCTGGCGCTTTGTCGGCAAGCCTTCTCCCTGCACCTTGAGAGGCAGAACCTCATCTTCCGCCGGAAATTCAGGATGGCTTCATAAGCTCATTATTTGACTTGAGAAAAGCTGTGAAAGGCGCGATCGAAGACCCGGCAAGCCGCCATTGAACCCAAATCTCAGCTTGAATTGAAAGAACGAGGCAGGATGTCCGGCACCGACAGGACGAAAACCGGCATCGACGTCGTCGGCCCCACCGTGATTCTGGTCGAGCCGCAGCTCGGCGAGAACATCGGCATGGCGGCGCGCGCCATGGGCAATTTCGCCCTGACGCGGCTGCGCATTGTCAACCCGCGCGACGGCTGGCCCAATATCGCGGCGCAGCGCGCGGCGGCGGGCGCCGACCACATCCTCTCCCGCGTCGAACTGTTCGACACCGTGGCGGAGGCGGTCGCCGACTGCACGCTGCTGTTCGCGACCACCGCGCGCGCGCATGATCAGGCCAAGCCCGTGGTGGCGCCGGAAGCGGCGGCGGTCGAGGCGACGGCGCAGGTCGCGGCGGGCGGCCACGTCGGCATCCTGTTTGGCCGCGAGCGCGCCGGACTGTTGAACGAGGAGGTGGCGATGGCCGATCGCATCATCACCTATC
Organism: Nitrobacter sp. TKz-YC01; assembly: GCF_047824785.1. Lineage (GTDB taxonomy): Bacteria > Pseudomonadota > Alphaproteobacteria > Rhizobiales > Xanthobacteraceae > Nitrobacter. The sequence goes on from NZ_CP181167.1 coordinate 1,655,289, forward strand.
CCGTCAATCCGGGTTTTGCCTCGCTCAACCTGGCGCAGGCCGTGCTGCTGATGGGTTACGAATGGTTCAAGCTGGTGACGCGGGGCGAACTGCCGTTCGCGATGCCGGAGCGCTCGGAGCGGGCCTCCCAGCACCAGATGCAGGCGTTCTTCGACAATCTGGTCAGCGAACTCGACAAGGTGGAATTTCTCCGTCCGCCGGAGAAGCGCGACACCATGCTCGTCAATCTGCGCAACATCTTCACCCGCATGGAGCCGACGAAACAGGACATGCACACGCTGCACGGCGTCGTGATGGCGATCGCGGAAGGGCGCAAGGGACCGGCCAAGGGCGGCGTGCTCGACGGCGCGCAGGCGACGCGGCTGCGGGCGCTGCTGGCCGAGCAGGGGCCGGGTGGGGCATCCGTGGACAGCAGCAGCACGGTGCGGGGTCTCGCGCGGCTGCTCAGACGAAATCCCACCGATGGCGAGCGCATCCTTTGGCAGGCGCTGACGCGCGACCGCCGCTTCGCCGGTCAGTTCAAGCGGCAAACCCCGGTCGGGCGGCACATCCCGGATTTCGTGTCGTTCGTTCAGCGTGTTGCGATCGAACTGGTCAACGCGGACGAGGGCGACACCATCACGCGCGACCGCGCCGCCCGATCGGCATGGCTCGCCGAGCGCGGCTACCGCGTGATCGAAATTGAGGCGGCGGCGGTTGAAAGCGATCTGGCGCGGGTTCTGGATAATCTGGCGGTACAGGTGGCGGCGGGGCCGTAGGGCGCGAGGTCGGTAACGATTATGTGTGATAGTAGTCGCACGTCAGGGTGCTCGATTAAAGCAAACCAGCAATCATTCTTTGCCGTTGCTATAAGGTTCGCATCGTCAACACGAGTCGTTTTGATCGCTGCGGCAGTGCGGCTGCGCCCGGAGATTGGTGAACCGATGGAAGAATCCGAATGGACGCATAACGATCAGCCCATCACTCAACCGTCCGATGACAGATTCGGGATCGATCCTTTCGCCAAAACGCTCGCGGCTAGTATTTGTAAGATTAGCGCTCCCGAGGGGACCGTAGTCGCTTTGAATGGGCCATGGGGCTCCGGAAAAAGCAGCGCAGTCAATCTGATCCAGTATCACTTAAGGGACGCTCTTGAGCGGGACGAAATCGCCATCGTCAATTTTGCTTGTTGGTGGTTTCGCGGTGAAGAGGCGTTGGCGCTTGCATTTTTTCGGGAATTCTATGCCGGCCTAGGCCCCTCACTTGGCGACCAATTCAAGAAAGTGCTGCCAAAAATCGGCGCGCGGCTTTTACGTGCGGGTTCTATAGTCAGTGCTGGTGCCGACCTAGCCGGTGCCGGAGGCGTTGGATCAGTCGCCGCGGGTACCATGTCGTGGCTTGCAGATATGATTCATACCGAAGATACCGTCGAGAAACTTCACGCGGATCTGACCAAGGTTCTCAAAGAGCAGAAAAAGCGCTTTCTCATCGTGATTGATGATATTGACAGGCTATCGCCGGATGAAGCGCTGTTGATCTTTCGCCTTGTGAAATCAATTGGTCGTTTGCCCAACGTTATTTATTTGCTCGTGTTTGATCGCCATTTGGCCGAAGCGATTGTATCCGAGCGCTACCCGTCCGAAGGTCCGCATTATCTCGAAAAAATCATTCAGGCAGGATTCGACGTTCCGCAGCCGCATCAAACTGAGGTGGTGCCGGTTTCTGAGACAGGGGCATAAGGTGGATCGCCCGATGAAAAGGACGATCCGGTATGAAGACACGCAGACGATTTACGGCTGAGTTCAAGGCCAAGGTTGCGCTTGAGGCGATCCGTGGCGAGCGGACGATTTCGGAACTGGCGACAAAGCACCAGCTTCATCCGAACCAGATTACGCAGTGGAAACGGCAGGCCATCGAGAACCTGGCCAAGACGTTCGACGACAAGGCTGCTGATGCGCAGGTCGGCCGGGAAGCCGAGGTGACCAAGCTGCACGCCAAGATTGGCCAGCTTGTCGTTGAGCGGGATTTTTTGGCCAAGGCCTTCGATCGCTGAGCCTGGATCGGAGGAGAATGATGATTGACCCCGATCACAACCGGCTCTCGATCCGCCGCCAGTGCGAACTGGTCTCGATCTCGCGGGCGTCGTTCTACCGACAGCCCGCCGGCGAGACGCCCGAGAACCTCGAACTGATGCGCACCATCGACGAGGCCTTCATGGAGACGCCCTGGTATGGCTCCCGGCAGATGGCCCGGCATCTGCGGCGTCAGGGCTGGTGCGTGGGTCGCAAGCGGGTCCGGCGGCTGATGCGCAAGATCGGTCTGTCGCCGATCTACCAGGCGCCGAGAACCAGCGAGCCGCATCCGCAGCATCGCATCTATCCCTACCTGCTGCGGCACCTGGCGATCGAGCGGCCGGATCACGTTTGGTGTGCCGATGTGACCTATATCCCGATGCGGCGCGGCTTCCTTTACCTCGTGGCCATCATGGACTGGTTCAGCCGCAAGGTCCTGGCCTGGCGGTTGTCGAACACGATGGATGCCGACTTCTGTGTTGCCGCTCTCGAAGAGGCGATCGCCTGCCATGGCAGGCCCGACATCTTCAACACCGACCAAGGCTCGCAGTTCACTAGCTTCGCCTTCACGACGACGCTGAAGGATGCCGGCATCCGCATCTCCATGGACGGGCGCGGCCGCTGGATGGACAACGTCTTCATCGAACGACTGTGGCGCAGCCTCAAATATGAGTGCGTCTTCCTCAGCACATTCGAAACGGGAAGCCAAGCCCGCTGCGGCATCGGCTCCTGGATAGACTATTACAACCGGCGACGCCCGCACTCGACCTTCGCCGGCAGGACGCCCGACGAAGTCCATGCTATGGCGGAAATGACGGAGCAATTGGCGGCGTAGAAACGAACCCGATCCACCTTAGCCAGGCCGCCAAACTGTCTCACCAAGCGGGTCCACCTCAAAAACGCCGAGCCGGAAGAAAAGTGTCTTACGACTGAAACAGATGCCAAATCTCTTCGGCAAACGGCACTCTCACGTCTTCGTGCCGCGAGCCAATCCGACGAACTCGTCAGATCGAGACGTCTGGCGTATCTGTTATTTATGTGGCGTGATCTCGCTGATGATGAAGGAGCAGAAGTGAGAGCTTGGACCGCTTCTCGCATGAAAGACGACGCAATGATCGCGGTTTTTGCTAAGGCCTTCACATCGCACTCATGGAGCCAAGGCCTCGGCATGGCGGGCCTTGGGGACAGGGTCGCCAAGCGCAACACCCGCGCGGGCGTGGATTCAATCGACAAAATACTCGACAAAGCTGCGTTTCGAGCTCGCGTTGAAGAAACTGCTGGCAAGAATACACAAGACGAAGCGGGGGCAGCGGTTCGTGAATTCTTGGCCGCGTGGAAGCGTCAGGATGAAAACCCGCATGATTAGAACTTAATGTTCGGCCGCTCTTCTTGATTCACCAGAGACCTCGTGTCCTGGCCTTCGAAAAGTCTTTGAGCAAAGCGGCGTTGTTCTTACCTCCTTCTCACTCCCCTCTCCCTCAACGCCGGGTGATCATCCTCCACCGGCAAATTCGCATTGATCACCAAATCTAGCGCCTCCTGCGGGGCGCGGTCGATATCGACGCCGCCGCGGTGCATGTCCTTGAGCGCGGCGCGGATCGCTTCGTCGCGCGAAAGCCGGTCGCGCCCGGTCTCCGCTCGGCTCAGCAATTTACGCCGACCGCAGCGTCCCTGCGCCTCGAGCCGCGCCATTTTCAGGGCTTGGAGGGCCTGCATCAGCTTGTCGAGATCGACGCCCGGCGTCTCCTCTAACTCGCGTACCATGCGCTCGGCGAGCGCCTGCAGTCGTTCGGCCAATAGGCGCAATTTCAGGCGTCGTCCGGCGCGGGCAGTTGGCACGGTGTCAGTCGCGCGCGGCGCAAAGGCTGGACGTTGCCAGCCTGAATTGCGGGCCCAGAAGGAAATGGTGCCCTGGCTGATCCCGGTTTTGGCTGCGATCGCGCGCTGCGAGAGTGTGGTCGTTTCGATCAGACGGCGGATGAGGGCTACCGTCGAATCCGCATGCAACCGCCGCGAGCCGCGTGGCCGGGAATCCGCATTGATCGCGGGCGGCCCCTTGGCTGGTTCGTCTGGTTTCACGCGAAGACGGGTGAGGGCGGGAGGCGTGCGAGGCAGGATCATGCGTCGGAATATAATCCTACGGGGTCGTTCGAGCAAGCGCGGAGGCTTTAAGTTTCGTCCGCCTCATGGATCACTGCGCGCGTTATGGCGGGTGCCCGCTTATGGGGCATCCGCTGCGCAAATTATGGTCAATCGCTCGCCTCTCGGTGGCTTCCGGCGTCAATCAAGGCCTTGTTGCCCGCATTCCACGCCGCATCCGCAATGGCACGAGCATTGCATTGGGAGAGTGGTCCAAGGCTTTCAGACGGGAGACAACGATGAAGCGATCCGACCTCACCGAAAAGATTCTCGACATCAAGCGCGAGAAGGAATGGAACTGGTCATACATCGCCGGTGAGATCGGCGGTTGTTCCGATATCCTGATCGTCAGTGCATTGCTCGGCCACATGAAGCTGACCAAGTCGCAGGCGTCGGTTGCCGGAAAGCTGTTCGGCCTCTCCAAGACGGAAATCGCGATGCTCAACGAGGTGCCGGTGCGTGGCGCGGGCGTTCCGATGCCGCCGACCGACCCCTTGATCTACCGCCTGTACGAACTGGTGATGATCAACGGACCGGCGCTGAAAGTGCTGATCGAGGAAGAGTTTGGCGATGGCATCATGTCGGCGATCGACTTCGACCTGGAGCTTGCCCGCGTCGCCAGCCCGAAGGGCGATCGCGTCAAGATCGGGATGTGCGGCAAGTTTCTTCCGTTCAAGTATACCGCCGCCAGCGAGCAGCATCGGGAGCGCCACCTCGAAGAGGCCTGAGCTATAGCGTTTTCGAGCGAAGCGGAATGCGGTTTGCGTGAAGAAAACGCGTCAAAACATAAAGATTGGGTCCTTCACCGTTTCCATGAAGCGGTGAGAGACTCTAGAGTCTGTTTCAACTGCGTTGCATCAGACTCGTCGCTTATCTTTTTGTTTGAGCATGATCTTCTCCGAAAACCGGTTTCCACTTTGCGCTGGCGCGGCCCTTCGGGTCGGGATCATGCTCTAACGGCTGCACCGGCGTGGTTATCATGAAGGGCAGGGGCGATGGCGCAGCGGATCGCCCCTGAGTGATCCGGTCGCGCTCCTGAATTCCGGCTTTATCAAGCCCGCCCGGCGCGAAGCCGGGCGCGGGGAGTTGCGGCCGAGCAAATAACGCAGGGAAGCTCTACGTCCCCGCCTTTACCTGGGCGATAGCCTCCGCAAACAGCGCATCCATCTGCGCGCGGACCTGCTGCTCGGTGAGCGCGACGCCCTTGGCGGTGAGGTCGCCCATCACTTTCTGAAACACGTCGTCGTCACCCGGCTGTTCGAAGTCGGCGGCGATGACCTCCTTCGCATAGGCATTGGCGGCGTCGCCGGTAATTCCGAGCTTCTCCGCGACCCACAATCCCAGGAGCTTGTTGCGGCGGGCCTCAGCCTTGAATTTCTGCTCCTCGTCGAGCGCGAACTTCTTCTCAAAACCTTCTTCACGCTTGTCGAATGATGTGCTCATGGCTTGGGTCCGGTTCCATTGTTGCCGAAGCTTTTAGTCCGTCCACTGGCGCGGCCGGTTTAATATCCTAGATCACATTCCTAAATAAGGAAGGGCCGATCCGGGAACAACGGGCGCAAGGTCGCAGGGTGAGACGGGTAAAACTTCGCGCCGGACGGCCTGCATTGATTGTGCTCGGTGACTCAATCGGCTACCCTGCGGACAGGCTTGGTTCTTGTTCTGTTTCCTGTTCTCGTCCGGGATTGTCCAGGATTCTTGGCCTTCGCGGCAGCTCCGCCACGGTCACATCAAGCGCTCGGAGCACACCAACTTCATGGATTTCAACAACACACGGTACATCCCAATGAGCCGTCGGCGTCGCATTTACGAAGGCAAGGCCAAGGTGCTTTACGAAGGACCGGAGCCGGGCACCCTGATTCAACACTTTAAGGACGACGCAACCGCGTTCAACGCCAAGAAGCATCAGGTGATCGAGGGCAAGGGCGTCCTCAACAACCGGATTTCGGAGTACCTGTTCCAGCACCTCAACGACATCGGGGTGCCGACGCATTTCATCCGTCGCCTCAACATGCGCGAGCAGTTGATCCGCGAGGTCGAGATCGTGCCGCTGGAAGTCGTGATCCGCAACGTCGCGGCGGGGTCGCTGTCGCAGCGGCTCGGCATCGAGGAGGGCACCCAGCTTCCGCGCTCCATCATCGAATTCTACTACAAGAACGATCAGCTCAACGACCCCATGGTGTCGGAGGAGCACGTCACGGCGTTCGGCTGGGCGACGCCGCAGGAAATCGACGACATCATGGCGCTGGCGATCCGCGTCAACGACTTCCTGACCGGGCTGTTTCTCGGCATCGGCATCCGGCTGGTCGATTTCAAGATGGAATGCGGCCGGCTGTTCGAGAATGAAATGATGCGAATCGTCGTCGCCGATGAAATATCGCCCGACTCGTGCCGGCTGTGGGACATCAAGTCGAACGAGAAGCTAGACAAGGATGTTTTCCGTCGCGATCTCGGGGGGCTGCTGGAAGCCTACACCGAAGTCGCCAAGCGGCTCGGCATCCTGATGGAGAACGAGCGGCCGATCGGCGCCGGTCCGGTGCTGGTGAAGGGATAGGTAAGTTTCCCTCTCCCCGTGGGAGAGGGCAGCGAGCCGGCGGGCCGACTGCGAAGCATCGCCCGATGATGAATTCCGCGAGCCGGGTGAGGGGGCGGCTCGGTGCTTGGAGCGACCCCTCACCCGGTCCTCATGCCGCAAGCGACATTCGGACCACCCTCTCCCGCAAAGGGAGAGGGAAGCAGGCAGGCTACGTTTCAAGATGAAGGCACGCGTCACTGTTACGTTGAAGACCGGGGTTCTCGATCCGCAGGGCAAGGCCATCGAGGGGGCGCTGAAGTCGCTTGGCATCGAGGGCGTCGCCAGCGTGCGTCAGGGCAAGGTGTTCGATATCGAGCTCGATGGCGACAAGACGACGGCGGAAGCCGCGCTCAGGGCCGCCGCCGACAGGCTGCTGGCCAACACCGTAATCGAGAACTATCGCGTCGAGGTTCTGGGCTAGGCGACGCACGACATGAAATCCGCAGTTCTCGTTTTTCCCGGCATCAATCGCGAGCGCGACATGGCGCGCGCGTTGCGGCTCGTGTCCGGGCGCGAGCCCGCGATGGTGTGGCACGCGGAGACCTCGCTGCCCGAAGGCACCGATCTTGTCGTGGCGCCGGGCGGCTTTTCCTACGGCGATTACTTACGCTGCGGCGCCATCGCCGCGCGCTCTCCGGTCATGGACGCGGTTCGCGCTTTCGCGTCGGGCGGCGGTCTTGTGCTCGGCGTCTGCAACGGTTTTCAGATTCTCTGCGAGTCCGGGTTGCTGCCCGGAATCCTGATGCGCAACGCGCGATTGAAGTTCATCTGCCATGACGTTCACCTGCGGGTCGAACGCTCGGACACGCCTTTCACGCGTGGCTACAATGCCGGGCAGGTGATCCGCGTGCCGGTCGCGCATGGCGAGGGCAATTATGCCGCCGACGAGGACACCATCCGCCGCCTCGAAGGCGAGGGCCGCGTGCTCTATCGTTATTGCTCGGCGACCGGCGAGATCGACGATACGCACAATATCAACGGCGCGGCACAGTCGATCGCCGGCATCATCAATGAGCGCGGCAACGTGCTCGGCATGATGCCGCATCCGGAAAACCACGTCGAAGACATCATGGGCTGCACCGACGGGCGCGGGCTGTTCGCCGGACTCGTCGCGCATCTGGAGCGGGCGGCGTAGCATCGTGGATGCAGTCCGCTGACATGCTGCCCTTTGTGCTTCTCTGAGAGACCCATGTGTTTGGTGATTACGGTGCCATCAGCCAGGCATATCCAGAATGGATCGTACAGAGATCGGCTTGAGCGCTGATCCGCTCGTCCGAAAGCGTTTTCGAGCGAAGTGGCGTCCGGTTCGCGTGAAGAAAACGCGTCAAATAAAAAGATTGAGTCTGTCACCGTTTCCGTGAAGCGGTGGCAGACTCGAGTGGCTGTGTGAATGGATGGGGCTTTCTGCCGACGAACAACGTCCGTGTGCTCCGGAGAGGATGATGAAATCATGATAAAGGCGCGTGATTTCGATGTTCTTTCGCCTGAATTTCACGCAGACCCCTTTCCGACGCTTGACCGAATGCGAGCCGAAGGTCCGCTTGTTCGTATAAGGTTGCCGATCATCGGCGATACATATCTGGCTGTTACGCACGACGCCTGCGCCGCACTGTTGAAGGATCACGAGAACTTCGCGCGCGATTCCGCCAATGCAGGGAGCAGAACACAAGCGCGAATACTGAGGTTCCTTCCAAGGACGATTGGCCTTCTTGCGCTCAATATGCTCGGCCACGACGACCCTGAACACCGCCGCTTACGGAGCCTCGTCGACCAAGCCTTCGCGCGCCGCACGATAGAGGCGATGAGGCCGATGATTTCCGACATCGCTGATCGTCTTCTCGATAGATTAAAGGGAAGGACTGAGGTCGATCTCATGTCCGAGTTTTGCCGGGATCTTCCGCTTTCGGTCATCTGCGCGATGCTCGGCCTTCCGGATCAGGATCACGATCGATTCAAGAACTGGCTGGGCGGGTTAAAAAACACCGCCAGTATTGGCGCGGTCATCCGCGCCATTCCCGGTGTGATCAGTGTTGTCCGCTACTTGCGCCGTAGTTCGAGACCGGGAGGTGGCGCGCTGTCCGACGGACTGATCGCAGAGCTTCGCGATGCCGAAATCGCTGGCCAGACCCTCAGCGAGGACGAACTGGTATCGATGATTTTTCTGCTGTTCGGGGCCGGCCAGGAAACCACGACCCATTTGATTTCAGGCGGGCTGTTCGCCTTGCTGTCGCACGAGGATCAGCTCAGTCAGATCCGTCGTGATGCGGGCCTGATGCCGACTTGCGTCGAAGAGTGCCTGCGCTACGTATCGCCGGTCCAGATGACAAAACCGCGCTTCGTGACTCGCGAACTCGTTTGGCAGGGCCGGCAATTCCTTCGCGGCGACATGATTGCCGGATTCGTCGCGGCTGCGAACTGCGACCCGGCCAGATTCGAGCAACCTCATCGTTTCGACATCACGCGGCACCCGAACCCACACCTTTCCTTCGGCACGGGGGTACATTTTTGCCTTGGCTTCCAACTTGCTCGGGCGGAGGCGGCCATCGCGTTCGAACGCATTTTCGCGCGCTTTCCGGATATGCACCTGGCTACACAGGCGAGGAGTATCAAGTGGCACAAGCGCCTCGGTATACGTGGGCTGACACAACTGCCTGTGCGGCTCGTAGCGTAACAATGTCAGCATCGCGCATTATTCACCGCCGGATCGCTCGATGCAGGTTGGCGAGACGGCATTCCCGGCCTCGGCTCCACGCAACCCATGGAAAGCGCGGAATCGGCTGGTAAAAGACCTTTTCCCGCGCATCCGATCTCCTTATTAAGGAGGTAAATCGCGTCAGGACCCATGATCAACAACGAACCCCAGATCACTCCCGAACTCGTCGCCTCGCACGGTCTCAAGCCGGACGAGTATGAGCGTATTCTGAATCTGCTTGGCCGGACGCCGACATTCACCGAACTCGGCATCTTCTCGGCGATGTGGAACGAGCATTGCTCGTACAAATCCTCGCGCATCCATCTGCGCGGGCTGCCGACGAAGGCGCCTTGGGTGATCCAGGGTCCCGGCGAAAACGCCGGCGTCATCGATATCGGCGATGGGCAGGCGGTGGTGTTCAAGATGGAGAGCCACAACCATCCGAGCTACATCGAGCCCTATCAGGGCGCGACTACCGGCGTCGGCGGCATCCTGCGCGATGTCTTCACCATGGGCGCGCGACCCATTGCCTGCCTTAACGCGCTGAGCTTCGGCGATCCGTCGCATCCGAAAACGCGGCATCTGGTATCCGGCGTCGTCGCGGGCGTCGGCGGCTACGGCAACTCGTTTGGGGTGCCGACGGTCGGTGGGCAGGTGCGCTTCCACACCCGCTATGATGGCAACATTCTCGTTAACGCCATGGCGGTCGGTCTCGCCGATGCCGACAAGATTTTCTATGCGGCGGCGTCGGGCGTGAACATGCCGATCGTCTATCTCGGCTCCAAGACCGGCCGCGACGGCATCCACGGCGCGACCATGGCGTCGGCCGAGTTCGACGACGACAGTGAGGAGAAGCGCCCGACCGTTCAGGTCGGCGATCCCTTCGCCGAAAAGCTGCTCCTTGAAGCCTGTCTCGAAATCATGGCGAAAGGCTGCGTCGTCGCGATCCAGGACATGGGCGCGGCGGGGCTGACGTGCTCGGCCGTGGAAATGGGCGCCAAGGGCGATCTCGGCGTCGATCTCGATCTCGACAGCGTGCCGACGCGCGAAACCGGCATGAGCGCCTACGAGATGATGCTTTCGGAAAGCCAGGAGCGGATGCTCATGGTGCTCAAGCCCGAGAAGGAAAAGGAAGCGGAGGCGATTTTCAGGAAGTGGGGGCTCGATTTCGCCATCGTCGGCACCACCACGCCGAGCAGGCGTTTCGTGGTGAAGCATGGCGGTGACGTGATGGCCGACCTGCCGATCAAGGAGCTTGAGTCGGAAGCGCCCTTGTATGACCGGCCGCATGTGCCGTCGCCGCAATTGCCGGTCATTCAGGCGCGCGACGTGACGTCTTCCTTATCCGTCCCCGACGCGCTGGAGAAGCTGATCGCGACGCCCGAACTGTGCTCGAAACGCTGGGTGTGGGAGCAGTACGACCATGTCATCGGCGGCAACACCGTGCAGCGGCCCGGCGGCGATGCGGCGGTGGTGCGCGTCGAGGATGGACCGAAGGGGCTCGCGCTTACGGTCGATGTGACGCCGCGCTATTGCGAGGCCGATCCGTTTGAAGGCGGCAAGCAGGCGGTGGCCGAAGCCTGGCGCAACATCACCGCGGTTGGTGGCCGTCCGCTGGCGATCACCGACAATTTGAATTTCGGTAATCCGGAGCGTCCCGAAAACATGGGCCAGTTCGTCGGCTGCCTGAAGGGCATCGCTGCGGCCTGCACCGCGCTGGACTTCCCGGTCGTGTCCGGCAACGTCTCGCTCTACAACGAGACCAACGGCCGCGGCATTCTGCCGACGCCCTCGATCGGCGGCGTCGGCCTGCTTGATGACTTCACGAAGTCGGCCTCGCTTGCCTTCAAGGCGGAGGGACACCCGATCCTGCTGATCGGCGACACCCAGGGCTGGCTCGGCCAGTCGGTTTACTTGCGCGACATTTGCGGGCGCGAGGAGGGGGCGCCGCCGCCGGTCGATCTCGCCGCGGAAAAGCGCAATGGCGATGTGGTGCGCGGCATGATCCATGCCGGAACGGCCACTGCGGTTCATGACGTGTCCGATGGCGGACTTCTCGTCGCGCTGGCGGAAATGGCGATGGCTGATGGCATCGGCGCCGCACTCGACGGCGCTCCGGCGGCGATCGTGCCGCACGCGTGGTGGTTCGGCGAGGATCAGGCTCGCTATATCGTGACCGTTCACGAGCGGGATCTGTTGAGCGTTTTCACCAAGCTCAAGGCGGTGGACGTGCCCTGCATTCAGATCGGGCTGACGCGGGGCCATGAAATCGCTATCGCGGGCGAGCGCGCTGTCGACGTCAAGGACTTGCAGCACGGATTTGAAAGCTGGTTGCCGGACTACATGGCCGGAAAGCCGTGATGGTCCGGGAGACGACGTATGGCACACACGGTTGCGGCGAACACTAGAGCGGCGGCCGGTCAAATGGAATCAGCGCCGCCGCTCCAGTTAGTTGATTGAGCATCGGATTTATCCCGAAACCGGTTCCCACTTTCGGGTCCGATGCTCTAAGGCGCAAGGCAGCTTGCCGCGGCCGTCTTGCGGTTGAACGGGTTCGTGCAAATATAAGGCCCACCACGGCGTGACTGGACCGCGTGGCCACGTTAAACTCGGCGGCCGTTTGCGGGGATTCCGGTGCCTCATTGGGAACGCAGCGGATTTGGGAGACACTTTGAGATGGCGATGGAAGCGCGGGATATCGAATCGATGATCAAGGAGGCGATTCCGGACGCCCAGGTGACAATCCAGGATCTCGCGGGTGACGGCAACCACTACTCCGCGACGGTGATCTCGGAGTCGTTCCGCGGCAAATCGCGGGTGCAGCAGCATCAGCTCGTCTACCAGTCGCTGAAGGGCCAGATGGGCGGCGTTCTCCATGCGTTGGCCTTGCAGACCGGCGTGCCCGAATAGCCACGCCTCGGTTCATTATAGCGTTTTCGAGCGAAGTGGGTACCGGCTCACGTGAAGAAAACGCGTCAAATCAATATCATGGAGTCTCGCTTATGATTCAATCAGAAGCGATAATGCTCTGGAGCGAAGCATCCTCGGGCTCGGCCCGGGGATGGAATGCGGTTCACCGCTTTTCGGGATCATGCTGGAGCGCGTGAACCGAAAACATCCGTTCCGGGTCGGTCCACGCCGCTACTGGCGTCCAGCCGGAACCCTTTGCCAGAGCGTTGAAACGCTCGGTGCTGTATTTGTAGCTGCTTTCGGTGTGGATGCTTTCGCCCGCGCGAAAGGAGAAGCTGTGGCCCTGCAAGCGGGCCGTCTGCGGTCTCTTGCTCACGAGATGCATCTCGATCCGGTGGCGCTCCCGGTTGTAGATCGCGCGATGGGCGAAGGCGGCCAGGTCGAAATTACCGCCGAGTTCGCGGTTGACGCGAGCCAGCATGTTCAGGTTGAAGCGTGCGGTAACGCCGGCGGCATCGTTGTAAGCCTCGTACATCCTCCGTTCGTTCTTTTCGAGATCGACACCGATCAGCATGTATGCGCCTTCACCCAGGATATCGCGCGCGCCACGCAGGAAGCGGCTGGCCTCGTGCGGCTCGAAATTGCCCAGTGTCGATCCGGGGAAGAATCCGACCTTCGGCATGGCCGCGACTTGATCGGGTAGACGGAATGGCGCGGTAAAGTCGGCCGTCACCGGATGGATTTCGAGATGCGGAAAGTCCTTTCGCAAGCCGCGGGCCTGAGCGTTGAGAAAGTCGCCCGAAATGTCCACCGGAACATAGGCGGCGAATTCACACGCGGCCAGCAATAGCCGCGCTTTGGTGGGAGCGCCCGCTCCGAACTCCACCAGCGCCGCATGTTGAGGAATGATCGAAGCGATTTCGGCCGACCGGTCGCGCAGAATGCCAAGCTCGATGCGCGTCGGATAATATTCGGGAAGCCGGGTGATCTGTTCAAACAGTTCGGAGCCTGCCGCGTCATAAAAATATTTTGGCGGGAGTTGTTTCGGATGGTGAGTCAATCCCGCGATCGCATCACGCGCGAATGTTCGTGTGCTTTCGCTGGATCCTGTTTCTTTGGATCGTGGCGTTGCGGAAAAAGTGGCCGCATCCGGATTCATCATGGTGCCCCCTGCGTATCGCGACGCGTGTGAGTTGACGGCGATCAGACGCCGTAGTCGGCGAGGCGCAGACCGGTGAATTGCCAGCGCTGATGCGGGTAAAAGAAATTTCGGTAGCTGACGCGGCTGTGCCGCTCCGGTGTCGCCATCGACGAGCCGCGCAGAACGAACTGGTTGACCATGAACTTGCCGTTGTATTCTCCGAGCGTATCGCGACTTGCGCGATATCCCGGATAGGGCGCGTAAGCGCTTCGCGTCCATTGCCAGACCATGCCGAACGCGTTGCCGAGATGTCCGGCTCTCGCCGCGACTTCCCATTCCATCTCGGTCGGCAGATGCTTGCCGCTCCAGCGCGCGAAAGCATCGGCTTCGTAATAGCTGACATGGCAGACGGGAGCGTTCGGATCGAGCGGCCGCAAGCCGCCCAGCGTCATGACCTGCCAGCCATCGTCCGTCCTTCGCCAGTAGTCCGGGGCTTCCCACGCCTCGCGGGTCGCGGCAGCGAAGCCGTCCATCAACCATAACGTGGCGTCGCGATAACCGCCGTCGTCCATGAAAGCGAGCCAGTCCGCGTTGGTGACGAGACCGCGCGCGAGTTTGACCGGACCGACCAGAACGCGATGGGCCGGCTTCTCATTGTCGAAATGAAAGCTGTCGTCCTGATGTCCGATGGTGTGGATGCCCTGATTCAGCGTGATCCATCCGCTATCCGCTCGCGGCGCCGGGAACGGCCACGACGTATCATAGGCGGGAGCAACCGGATTTTGTGCGAATGCGTGCAGGATATCCGTCAGCATCAGTTCCTGATGCTGCTGTTCGTGATTGAGGCCGGCTTCGATCAGCGGCATCAGTTCGGCCAGCGCGTCGTCATCCGCTTCTTTGAGGAATCGGACGACCGCGGCGTCGACGTGCCGGCGATAGGCGGCGATCTCTTCCGCGTTCGGACGGGTCAGGAGGCCCCTCGCGGCGCGCGCGTGACGCGGACCGGCGCTCACGTAATACGAGTTGAACAGGAAGGCGTAATCAGGATGGAACAGAGCATAGCCGGGACTGTGCGGCGCCAGCAGGAACTGTTCCCAGAACCAGGTCGTGTGAGAGCGGTGCCATTTCGCCGGACTGGCGTCCGGCATCGACTGCACCATCTGATCTTCCGGCGTCAGCGGCTTCGCGCGCCGCTCGGTCTCGTTCCTGACCTCCAGAAATGCTTCCATGAGGTCATCGGCCAGCCCCCCTGAAGCGGCAAACGGCGAGACACGGGGAACCGCCCCGGCGGCAGATGCAGGATTCGCCACAGAACTCTCCAGTTTGGAGAGGAACGTTGCTGCGGAGAATGGGTTCCGTGAAATACTCCGTTTGGTTGAAGGCCAGTTGCAGCGCCGTCATTCCATTTCGGGGAGCCACGACGGCAACGCATATGACAGCCCCGGCAATTTACTTTGTTGCACAACGGTTTCGGGCTATATACATGCCAAACGGGACAGGGCCGCTCGCGGCTCGATAAATTCGCGGCCAAAAGGATGTGACGATGAGCATTAAGGAAACCATCGAGAAGGAACTGAAGGCGAACGACGTCGTGCTGTTCATGAAGGGCACGCCGCAGTTTCCCCAGTGCGGTTTTTCGGGGCAGGTGATTCAGATTCTTGACCACGTTGGGGTAGGCTACAAGGGCCTGAACGTTCTTGAGTCTCCGGAACTGCGCGACGGCATCAAGACCTATTCAAGCTGGCCGACCATTCCGCAGCTGTACGTCAAGGGTG
The DNA here is from genome assembly GCF_047824785.1 of Nitrobacter sp. TKz-YC01. GTDB lineage: Bacteria > Pseudomonadota > Alphaproteobacteria > Rhizobiales > Xanthobacteraceae > Nitrobacter. Next base: position 1,670,572 of record NZ_CP181167.1, read on the forward strand.
AATTCATCGGCGGCTGTGACATCGTTCGCGAGATGTTCCAGGCCGGCGAGCTTCAGAAGCTGCTCTCCGACAAGGGCATCGCCTTCAACACCCCGGCGTCGGCCTGACCACGGTCCGGGCGCGCGCCTGTCCGCGACAGGATGTTATCGTCGTCGCGGACATCGCGGCGCGGGACGTTGAATTCGCGGCATGAGGGAACCCTGACGACAAGTGGCCGTTCTTGTGCGGACCATTTGCGTTGCAGGGAGATCGTCCGATGAGAATACGATATGTTGCCTTGGCGATGGCGGCGACCGTGTCGGTTGCCGGTCTTGCCTATGCCGACCAGCCGGGGACCGACTGGATGCCTGCGGATCAGGTCATTCAGAAACTGACCGCGCAGGGATACACCAACTTCAGCAAGGTCGAGGCGGACGACGGCCATTGGGAATTGGAGGCCGATCTCAAGGGTGTCCGTTACGATCTTGAGGTTGATCCGAAGAGCGGCGAGGTCACCAAGAGCAAGCTTGATAACGACTGATTCAGACGCCCACGTCGCAAAAAAAGCCCCGGTTGCTCCGGGGCTTTTTCTTGAACCAGGATGGCGCGCGGATCAGCGCGAATAGAATTCGACGATCAGATGGGGCTCCATCTGCACTGCGAAAGGAACGTCAGCAAGCTGCGGAATGCGAATGAATTTCGCGCTTTGCTTGTTGTGGTCGGCGTCGATGAAATCAGGCACGTCGCGTTCGGCGAGCTGGTTGGCTTCCAGCACCAGCGCGAGCTGCTTCGATGCCTCCTTCACTTCGACGGTATCGCCGACCTTTAGCTTGTAGCTCGGAATGTTGACCCGGCGGCCGTTCACCTTGACATGGCCGTGGTTGATGAACTGGCGCGCCGCGAAGATGGTCGGCACGAACTTGGCGCGATAAACCACGGTGTCGAGACGGCGCTCCAGCAGGCCGATCAGGTTCTCGCCCGAATCGCCCTTCATGCGGGTCGCTTCGACGTAAATCGCGTAGAACTGCCGTTCGGAAATGTTGCCGTAATAGCCCTTGAGCTTCTGTTTGGCGCGAAGCTGGGTGCCGAAATCGGAGAGCTTGCCCTTGCGGCGCTGACCGTGCTGGCCCGGGCCGTATTCGCGCTTGTTGACGGGGCTCTTAGGGCGGCCCCATATGTTCTGCCCCATGCGGCGATCGATTTTGTACTTCGCCTCGTTGCGCTTAGTCATCGCGTCCTCTTGTCAAAGTTTAAGCCTGTGGATCGAGGAGACGCGCCCTCCTGTGCTGAGGATCTGGACATGGTGAAAACCGGAAGGCCGCTTTTCGTGATCATGACAGATCCGCCGCCGACAGGTCCGGCCCATAAGCTTGACAGGCGGGACCACGGGTCGCGAAACGCAACGCGGGCCGAAACCGGCCCGCGTGCAGGCGTTTTCTTAGGGACAAACCATGGCCCTGTCAAACGAAAGCAGGGAAATCCGGCCGCGGAAATCGCGTGTCCTGGCCCTATCTCAACTGGCGATGCACTGGTTCATGCCGGCACCCGGCCGCCGAAGAACGGCGCCAGCGCGTCGGTCAGCGTGCGTGCGCGGCCGGAGGTGAAAATCATCTCGGGCGGACGATCATGATCGCCGGCGGTTCTCGGCTCGATCGGCCCCAGCAGATCGACGACACGGCGGGCGATCGCCGGCGCGGGATCGATCCATGACACCGGCCATGGCGCGAGCCTGAGCAGCCGGTCGAGCAGCAGCGGGTAGTGCGTGCAGGCGAGCACGACGGCGTCGGTGCGCAGGCCGCCACCGTCGCCAGCCGGAACGAAACATGGCGTGATCTCGCTCAGGATGTCGGCGTCGCTGACGGGCTTGCCGCTCAGGGCGTCCTCCGCCAGGGTGGCCAGGCGCGCGGAGCCAACAAGAGTCACAGTGCAGGCTTGTGCGTGATTCCGGATCAGCGCCTGGGTGTATTCGCGCTGTACGGTCGCGCGGGTGCCGAGCACCGAGACGCGCCTGGTTTTCGATGCGGCGCAAGCCGGCTTGATGGCTGGAACCGTGCCCACGAACGGCACCGGGTAGGCGGCGCGCAACGGGCCCAGCACCGAGACGGACATCGTGTTGCAGGCGATCACCACGATGTCGGGGGCGTGGGCGCCGATCAACTCTCCGACCAGGGGCACCACGCGCGCGATGATGTCCTCCTCGCTGAGGCGGCCATAGGGAAAGAAGGCGTCGTCGGCGACGTAGATATATCGCGCGGCGGGAAGGGCGTTCACGATCTCCCGCAGCACGGTGAGACCGCCGAGGCCGGAATCGAGGACCAGAATGGTAGGGCTGTATGACACGCGGCAATATTAGGGACGGTCGGTTACCGCGGAGTTTTTACGGGTCGGGCTGATTTGTCCATCCCCGGCGGAGGCGCGCTGCGCTCCAACCCGCCGCTTGGATTATTCGGAAAGGCATTTATTCTTGAGAGTCGGATTCTCTCAAGGAGATGCCGCCAAAACCTGACCAGATAGCTGGGGTTAGGTGCCGTCGCGTTTCAAGTTGAAATGTTCGATCCGAACTCTCAAAAAAATCATCTTATATCAATTGTTTGTAGATATTATTTCATCAAAAGCTAAATGCTTCAGCGCAATCCTTCGTAGACCATGAAACCGCGCGCGATCGCGAGCTTTTTAAGGGCGCGCGGGACCAGGCGTTGCGGCGGATGATTGAGGTAGCGCCATGAAGTGAGGGTGAAGTCCGTCACCGGCCGCCCGCTATGCTGCATCGGCGCCAGCAAACCGGTCAGGCTGATGGGTGTATGCGCGCGATGGCTGAAGGGCAGCAGCAGCAGCTCGAAATGGGCGAGCGATCCGTTGCGCTCGGTAGCGGTCAAACCGGCGACAGAAACCAGCAGTTCTTCGGATACGATGCCGAGCATATCGGTGATTTCATCCCGGCTTGCGGCCGCAAACAGGGCTGAAAAGTTCTCGCCCTTGAGATCGCGATCGAGCAGGGCGCAGACCCGGGTTCCGGCGACACGGAACGGATAGCCGCGCTTCGGATCGTAGGACAGTACGAAGATGTCCCCGAGCAGTTGGCGAACCGCGTTCGGTTCGATCACGCGCCGGTCCGGGGCGCGTTCGCCGTCCCGCCTCTCATCCCAGTATGCGAAGAATGCCCGGTTCGATGGATGTTTCATGATGCAACCGTCCTGACCGGGGCTCGAACCGGACAAATCTGTCCTGCTTCAAGGCGACCTCGGCCTCTTGCTGTTGTGCAGGAGTGGTGTTGCAGCGTCCATGCCGGGAGGGCGGCTTCCGCCCCATGCGCTCCCTAATTGTGCCGTTAACGTTAAATTCACCATGTGAATTAAGACTTCGGTAACCTGGAGCGTTTTCAAGCGAAGTGGAGCGTTGAGGGGCAGCCCATGAGCCCAGAGAGGCGGTCTTAAAGGCCCGCCGCGGCCCGGGCCTGCATCGGCGGTCGCCGACATCGACAGCAAGAGCCGGATTGAGGTATTAGTCCGCCTGATCCGGCGCGACCGCCGGTCGAGATCATGGTGGCATGAGACCGGATAGAGCGCTGTTCGCCGACTATCCCGTACTCGATGATGGCAGAGGCAAGCGCTGAATGAGACAGGCGGGAAGAGTCGTGCGGTTTTGGGTGACCGTTTTTGGTGTTGTGGTCGGCCTTCAATCGGCCTGTGTTCCGGTCCAGTCTGACGAAATCCGGGGAAGCGGCGCGGCAATCGATGACAGCCGGTTCCGGCTGGCTTTCCTGATGACGGACGTGGCTGGCCTTCCTCGCGATCGATCTGTCATTCGGGTGAGCGAGGTTTCGGCGGAGGACGCCTCACCGGAAAGGAAAGAGACCTCGGCGGAGGATGCTCCACCGGAAAGTAAAGACGCCTCAGCGGAGGATGCTCCACCGGAAAGTAAAGACGCCTCAGCGGAGGATGCCTCACCGGAAAGTAAAGAAGTCCCAGCGGCAAGCGAGGAGGTCTCAACCGAAAGGGAACGGGATCACAGTGCTCGCAGTCTCCAAGAGATGCTGGCCTGGTTCCTGAAGGGAGCGGGCTTGCTGACCGCCATGGTGCTTTTCTACAAAGGACTGAAATGGTGGGTGTTACGCAATCGGCAGAGCGAGTAACATACTCGCTTTCTGTTCTTTTCACGCGACCTGCGGGCCGGGAAGGGGCCGTCTGGACCACCATTTGACGGGTTTCATCAGCCGGATCGAACCTTGTTTGCACAACCCCTTATGCAGCTTATTGCAGCCTATCGCCTGCTTGAGCCGCCAGGTCGCCGCCCTTGGCCTCTCCCCCAGATCTATCGTCAGAACGTCCGCCGGAACCTCCGCGTGAACCGATCCTGACCCTGCCGGGGCCGTTGACCGCCTATATCGGCCTTCTGGCGGTTATTCATGTCCTGTGGTCGTCTGTTCCGCCCGATCTGGAATACTGGATCATCGAGGCGTTCGGCTTCATTCCTAAGCGGTACGATCCGAGTCTTCTGGCGACGGCGTTTCCAGGAGGAAGCGGCGCCAAGGTCTGGACCTTCGTGACCTATTCGCTGCTGCACGCCAATCTCAGTCACATCGGTTTCAATGTTTTGTGGTTGCTGCCGTTCGGCAGCGCGCTGGCGCGCCGTTTCGGCGGCGTCAGGTTTTTTCTCTTCATGGCGGTAGCCGCCGTCGCCGGCGCGGTCGCGCATCTCGTAACCCACGAGCATAGTATTGCGCCGATGATCGGTGCGTCAGGATCGGTGTCGGGCGCCATGGCCGCGGCGATCCGTTTCGCCTTCGCGCAGGGCAGTTTTCTATCCTTCGGCCGCGGGGATGCCGACGCCGCCGCGCGGGTGCCGGCGCTGCCGTTGACGCGCGCATTGCAAAATCCCCGCGTGCTCGCGTTTCTCGCAGTCTGGTTCGGCATCAACATCATCTTCGGCATGGGATCGGTCGCGATCGGCGCCGAGCCTGGCAGTGTTGCGTGGCAGGCTCACATGGGCGGCTTTATGGCAGGCCTTCTATTGTTTTCATTGTTCGATCCGGTGCCTCGTCCGGCGCGCGACGCCGACGATGCGTCTTCCGGCGCGGATCATGTCTGACGACGGCTTGCGATGCAGGCTGATTTCATTCATCATCCACTTGGTCAGGCGAGTTTGAATCCGTTCTCGTGATGGAAACGATGCCCCTGTCGGTGCGTTTCACTCGTGACAAGGTGGACGTTTGACAAGGTGGACGTTTAGAGCATGATCCTGAAAAGTGGAAACCGGTTTTCGGACAAGATCATGCTCAAACAGAAAGATAAGCGACGAGTCTGATTCAACGCTGTTGAATCGGATTCAACGCAGTTGAAACAGACTCGAGCTGTCGCCTGAATGCTAAACGGCAAGGATCGCGCAAAGTGATCCCGCGCGATCCCTGCAAGGGAAGCGATGTCCCTCCAAGGGAGGCCGACCATGACAGTACGTGCCATTCTCAGCGCCAAGGGTCCTCAAGTCGCAAGCGTCGAACCCGACGTGAAGCTTTCGGCGGCGCTCAAGATTTTATCCGAGCGGCAGATCGGGTCCGTTATCGTCGTGAGCGGCACCCGCATCGAGGGCATTCTGTCGGAGCGGGACGTGGTCCGCGCGCTTGAGAAGCGCGGCGCGGCTGCGCTCGATCAACCGGTCAGCGCCGCCATGACCCGCAAGGTCGTCAGTTGCCGCCTGTCGGATACGGTCGCTCACCTCATGGAAGTCATGACGGCGGAAAGGTTCAGGCATCTGCCGGTGGTGGAGGAAGGCAAGTTGGTGGGGCTGGTCTCGATCGGGGACGTCGTCAAACTGCGGGTTCAGCAGTACGAAGCCGAGCAGGAGGCGCTGCGCGACTACATCAACATGGCCTGAGCACGTTTCGTATCAAGTCATATCAAGGTTCGGTCCCGTTTTCAGGGGCCGCGGCGTCGGTCGTGTCCGGTACCGACCCAGGCGCGAGAACTTCGATCGCTTCCATAATTGCTTCGATTGCCCGGTCCGCAGCGCGTGTACCGTGCGCGATCAGATCGTTGGCGCGGTGGAAGTCGAACCAGCCGATCTGGCCGACCCGCGGCGAGATCAAAAGGTCCGGCGGGTCGCCGGCGAGCCGCGCCCGCGTGATTCGGTCCTGCATGATGTTGAACGCGTCGGTCATGACCGATACGACGCCCGGACGGTTGCCGCCACCGAAGAATTCGCGCTTGACCGTTCGTTCGAGCGAAAAGAACCTGCTGAAGCCCAGTCTGCTCGGCGGGGGCTCGACGACTTCCTCCTGCACGCCGTTCTGCGTGCCGTGCGAAAATATCGTGGTGCTGCGGCCGAACACGTCATTGGAGAGGTTGGCTGCAATCACGACCTCGGCGCCCAGCGCGCGGGCGGTGGAGACGGGCACCGGGTTGACAAGCGCGCCATCGACCAGCCAGCGGTCGCCAACCAGCATCGGCGCGAAGATGCCGGGAAGCGCATAGGACGCGCGCATGGCGTCGACCAGCCGCCCGTGCGTAAGCCAGATTTCATGGCCGGTGCGCACTTCCGTCGCGACGCTTGCGAACTTGAGCGGCAGTTCTTCGATCTGGATATCACCGAGCGCATTTTCGAGCCGGGCGGTGAGCTTGGCGCCGCCGATCAGTCCGGAGCCGTTCAACCGGATGTCCAGATAACTGAAGAGACTCCGGGGCTGCAGGCTGCGTGCCCACTCCTCCATGGTATCGAGACGGCCCGCGGCATAGGCGCCCCCGACCACCGCGCCGATCGACGTGCCCACCACGACATCGGGCTGGATGCCGTGCGCGATCAGGGAACGGAGAATGCCGATATGAGCGAAGCCGCGCGCGGCCCCGCCGCCGAGAGCCAGCCCGATCACGGGCCGCCTGACGCTATCCAATCCTACTTTCTGGCCGTTCGACCCGTTCTGGTCGCGACCTTTCATATCCTCCGGCACGATAAAATTCTCCGACTACCGATATCGGTTACCGCGCTTCCGGCGGACAGGGTGAGCGCAGGACAGGATCAAGTCAGGATGGACTTGCCGGATGCTGTTTCGCCCGGCGGAAATTATCATCGGATAGCGGTGTTTCAACCCGACGTGCCGGTTTTTAAGCCTTCCACAGCAGGATGCAATTCTGAACGGGTCCAGAGGCTTGAATTTGCCGTGTTTTCCGGGAAGAACCGGCACCATGATCTTCGGGGGAAATCATCGATATCGTTCGGGTCGGCTCTCGTGGCCCCTGCTCGTGTCGGTTGTCACGCTCCTCGCGACGTATCCTCACATATCCTCGGCGCAATTGTTCAGCGAACGTCCGCCGCCGGTCCCGCCGGAATCCGTTCCGGAAGCGCCGCCGCCGGGAGCTGCGATCAGCCTCGCGCCGTCCGCCGATCCGGCGTCCATGCCAAATCTGCCTGCGCCATTAACCCAGGCGCCGGTTGCCGCGGTGCCGCTGACGTCCTCGCCGCGGGTCGCATCCCCCGCGCAGGCGATGCTGTCATTGACCGCGCGCTACGGCAAGGACCTGCCGGCCATCAACAGCGGGCTGATCTGGCGCGTTTATACCGATCGACCCGACGAGACCGGGGCCTTCAAGCTGGTGCGTGAAGACCGTGAAGCGACGCCCAGCATCGCGCTTCCCCCGGGTGACTATGTCGTGCACGTTTCGCTGGGGCTGGTCAGCGCCGCGCGGCCCGTGACGCTCAGGTCCGACGCCGACCGGGAGTCGTTCGTGCTGCCGGCGGGCGGATTGAAGATCGAGGGGCGAGTCGGCGCATCGATGATCCCGCCCAACCAGATTTCCTTCAGCATCTATAAAGGCAGCCAGTTTGAGGGCACCGAGCGCGCGCCGCTCCTGCCCAATGTCGCCGGGGGCGACGTCATGCTTCTGCCGGAAGGGACCTACTACATCGTTTCCAACTATGGCGACGCGAACTCGGTCGTACGGTCGGACATCCGCGTTCAGGCAGGGAAGCTGACCGATGTGACGATCTCCCATCGCGCCGCGGTCATCACCCTGAAACTCGTCAGCGACAAGGGCGGGGAGGCGCTGGCCAATACGGCGTGGTCGGTCCTGACGCCCGGGGGCGACGTCATCAAGGAGTCGATCGGAGCCTTCCCCCGCGTGGTGTTGGCCGAGGGAGAATATCGCGTCATCGCCAAGAACGAAGGCAAGGTCTTTGAACGAGGCTTCGAGGTCTTCAACGGCGTCGACGGCGAAATCGAAGTTCTCGCGCGTTAAAGCGTTTTCGAGCGAAGTGGGTACCGGTTCGCGTGAAGAAAACGCGTCAGAACAATAATCTAGAGCCTCGCTTCTGATTCAATCAGAAGCGACAATGCTCTAAAGCATGATCCCGAAAAGTGGAAACCGGTTTTCGGACAAGATCATGCTCAAACAAAAGATAAGCGACGAGCCTGATTCAACACGGTTGAATCGGATTCAACGCAGTTGAAACAGACTCTGGAGCATGATCCCGGCCCGAAGGGCCGCGCCAGCGCAAAGTGGAAACCGGTTTTCGAAAACTTCGTCTCTGATCGGAATCCGAAGCGACGCTTCAGAAATTCCTACTTCGCATTCACGCCGCGCCAGCGGCCGTAACGCCAGGGCCGATACCAGGTTGCGCCGGGCGGTTTCGCGACGGGAACATTGTCGATGCCGGACGTTCCCCAGGGATGGCAGCGCAGAATCCGCGCCAGCGTCATCCAGCCGCCGCCCCAAAGCCCAAAACGCGCGATGGCTTCGTCGCCATAGGCTGAGCATGTCGGCAGGTGCCGGCAGTTGAACCCAACCAGCGACGACAATGTGTGACGATAGATCCAGATCAACGCTCGCCCGGCATTGCGCGGCAGCCGCAAAGCGGCGCTCATACACGCCGGGCAGAACCTGGAACCTTGAGATGTCGTTTTCATGAATGCGGGCTTTTTATCGCGAGACACATGCGTCCCGCGCGAGGTTCCTCTCCAGGAACCGGATCAGGCTGCAATTGCGCCACAAGCCGTGGAAATATCGCATGGTTTTGCAGATCATAGCAAAGGTTGTCGTGGACGCTGAAACGTCTCGCGGCTAGTTTCATGATGTTCTGATGACAGGTCTTCATGTTGGAGCTCTAGAAACATCGGCTGCGGGAAGGAACCGAAGTGAGGTTCGGGCAATCATCTGGCTTTTGTGGACGGGCGCTTTTGTACGCAGCAGCTTTGGGGCTCGCCTTTTCAGGCTCCGCAGCCGGGTTGGATAAACACGACTCAACCAAAGCAAACGTCGAAGCACGCAAGGAGCCAATGCGATTCTCCTGGATCGCTTGCGAGCCGCGCTGCGGGAACTGGATCACCGCCGTCGGTCTCGTTACGGGAGAAACCCTGAAAACCTTTAACGACTTCGCCGCCGGGCGCGATCTTGCCGGCGCGACGGTCGTGCTGGACTCGGGTGGCGGGTCGGTCAACGACGCCATCGCGCTCGGGCGGCGATGGCGAGAGCTCGGCTTGCGCACCACGGTCGGAACCGGCGCCGTGGTCACGACGGCGGCAGGCGATCGCGCAGCCGTGCTGCCCGAAGCCTATTGCGAGTCCATGTGCGTGTTCGTGTTGCTGTCGGGAAAAACCCGCTACGTGCCTGAGCGTGCGCATGTCCGTGTCCATCAGATCTGGATGGGGGATCGCGCGGAGAACGCCAGGGCCGCGAGCTACACCGCCGAGGATTTGACGACCGTGGAGCGCGATATCGGCCGGCTCGCCAAGTACACCTTCGAGATGGGCGGGTCGGGTGATCTGCTGCATCTGGCGCTCAACATTCCTCCCTGGGAGGCCCTTTATGAGTTGTCGCCGTCGGAGTTGCGTTCCACCAATCTGGTGACGACGGACCGCATCGCGGACGTGTTGCCGGATGGGGAGGTCGTCGAGTCGCCAGTCGCCGATCTCGTCACCAAGCCGGTACAGGATCGCTTTCCGGGCGCCACGAATGCGCCCGCGGTGGTGACGATGACGGGGCAGCCGACCAAGACCGCCGAAGCGGAGCCCTCCGGCGCCGCGGCGGTGAGCACCGTCCCGGCCCGGCAATAGAGCTTTTCCGCTTCTGATGGAATCAGAAGCGAGGCTCTATGATTTTGTTTTGTCGCGTTTTATTCACGCGAACCGGAGTCCACTTTGCTCGAAAACGCTCTGGCGACGCTGGATTCAGCTTTGGATTCAGCTTTGCGCGGTGGTCAGCGCGGCCGATCTGGCCTCGATCTGACCGATGGCATCGACGACCGCGTCGAACGTCAGCAGGGTGGATGCGTGGCGCGCCTTGTAATCGCGCACCGGCTCGAGCAGCGCGATCTCCGCCCATTTTCCTTTGGGCGGCGCGCCGTTTTCCTTCAGCATGCGGCGGACGGTCTCGCGCAGCTCGCGGAGTTCGCTGGCGGTCGAGCCGACCACATGGCGCGCCATGATCGAGGAGGACGCCTGGCCGAGCGCGCAGGCCTTCACGTCGTGCGCGAAGTCCGTGACCACGGAGCCATCCATCTTGATGTCGATCTTGACGGTGGACCCGCACAGCTTCGAATGGGCGGTGGCGCTGGCGTCTGGCGCGGGCAGACGGCCCAGGCGCGGAATATTACCGGCCAGTTCGATGATGCGGGTGTTGTAAACGTCGTTCAGCATCATAAGGTTTCGATATTGAATCGCTGAAGAGGCGAAGCGGTGCTCTTGGCGACGGGAACCTCGAAGCCTATATATGTATCTATCGCCCGGAAACGCAATCCGGCGATTTTCCGTCGCACCCGGATTGAACTTCAGTTCGGAATTGCAATGTTAATCAAGGGACTCAGGCGTCCGGTGGCGAGAAAGGCCGCCCCGTCTGCCCGGTGACACCTCCGGTCATACGTCAGGCCGGTCGAACGGAGTGAAGATGGACGCTTTGATCAAGCCGCTGCGCAGCGGCAAGCCTTCTGACATCAACAAGGCTTCTGATATCAAATCCAGTAACGCCAAGGCTGCCGGCTTTTCTCCCGCCCAACTGGACCCGTCGGAGTTTATGGCGGCGGTTCAGCCGAACCAGCAGCGCCCGTCGAGGCATGAAGCCGAAGACGCGGTCAGAACGTTGCTGGCCTATATCGGCGAAAATCCCGATCGGGAGGGGCTGCTCGATACCCCGCGCCGGGTGATCGAATCCTATGACGAGATCTATCAAGGCTATCATCAGTGTCCAGCCGAAGTGTTGAACCGGACCTTCGGTGAAACTGCGGGCTATGATGATTTCGTGCTGGTGCGCGACATCCAGTTCACCTCGCAGTGCGAGCATCACATGATGCCGTTCTATGGCAAGGCGCATATCGCCTATACGCCCGTGGAACGGGTGGTCGGGCTGTCCAAGCTGGCGCGCCTGACCGACATCTTCGCCCGAAGGCTCCAGACCCAGGAGCACATGACCGCGCAGATCGCCGCGGCCGTGGACGAGGTGCTCAAGCCGCGTGGCGTCGCCGTGATGATCGAAGCTGAGCATACCTGCATGTCGGTGCGCGGCGTCGCCAAGCATGGCGCGATGACTGTCACCAGCCGGTTCACCGGCTTGTTCCGCGATGATCCGGCGGAGCAGGCGCGCTTCCTGTCCATGGTACGGGGGCAGCGTTAAGCCCTTTCGAGCATGATCTTTTCCGAAAACCGGTTTCACGTTGCGCTGTAGCGTTTTCGAGCGAAGTGGACACCGGTTCGCGTGAAGAAAACGCGTTAAAACAATAATCTAGAGCTTTGCTTCTGATTCAATCAGAAGCAAAGCTGCTCTGGCGCGGCCCTTCGGGTCGGGATCATGATTTAAGCCCTATTTCGCAGGGATTTCCTGTGTCTGGATCAAAATCTTCATCTGAGACCGAGGAGGGGCTGGCGTTCCAGCCCCGCTTTGACGCGTCCGGGCTCGTGACATGCGTCGCGACGGATGCCAGGACCGGCGACGTTCTGATGGTGGCGCACATGAATGAAGAGGCGCTGCGGCTGACTGTCGAAACCGGCGACGCCTGGTATTACAGCCGATCACGCAAGGCGTTATGGCGAAAAGGCGAGAGTTCAGGTCAGGTTCAGCGCGTGCTGGAGATGCGAACGGATTGCGATCAGGACGCTGTCTGGATCAAGGTCGAGCAGCAGGGCGCCGCCTGCCATACCGGGCGGCGTTCGTGCTTCTACCGGGCGGTGACGAAAGGCGAGGGCGCGGGAATCCGTCTTACCTTTGTGGATGCCGACAGGCTCTTCGATCCGGCCGATGTTTATCGCGCGAAGGCCTGACGGGGCTTTCCCGGCTTTGTCTCGCGACCTGCGTTAAGGCGCTGTTAACCATAATCTTCCACCTTGGCTGCTAGAGCGTTTTCAAGCGAAGTGGAATCCGGTTCGCGTGAAGAAAACGCGTCAAAAAGGGTTCTAGCGAGCGGCCGTCCGGAGACGTCGGAATAAACGGCGCAGTTTGCCGACGTCGCGCCGAAAGGCAGGCGGCCGGTTCGCGGAAGCGGAGATCAGGATGAACGTCGATTCCGCCAATGCCGCCTCCGGATTGAGCGGAATTTTCGGCGGAGTAACAACCGCCATCAGGCGAGCCGCCGAAGCCACGGGAGCGAACTTCGAATATCTGCTCGCAACCGCCAAGATGGAATCCAATTTCAATCCTCACGCCGCCGCCGGCACCTCGTCCGCCAAGGGTCTCTATCAGTTCATCGAGCAGACTTGGCTTGGTACGGTCAAGGAGGCGGGGCCCGCGCTCGGCTTTAGCGGCTATGCCGACGCGATCGCCAGATCGCCGTCCGGCACCTATTCGGTCGCGGATCCGGCGACCCGCGCCGCCATCCTCAAGCTGCGCGACGATCCGGCTATCGCCTCGGCCATGGCCGGCGTGCTGACGAAATCCAACAGTTTCAAGCTGACCGGCCTGATAGGCCGCCGTCCGACCGATAGCGAACTCTACATGGCGCACTTCATGGGCGTCAGCGGAGCCGCGAAACTGATCGCGAGTGCTGAAAACAATCCGCAAGCCTCCGGCGCGCTCCTGTTTCCGAACGCCGCCGCCGCCAACCGTCCGATCTTCTATGATCATAGCGGCCGCGCGCGCAGCGTGTCGGAAGTCTATGCGGATCTGGACCGTCGCTACGCCGTCGCCGCCAATTCGCCGGCGACCCGCATGGCCGCGGCGTCCGCGGTGCAATTCTCGACACCATCTGATCGCGCGGCCTACCTGTCGCGCTTGCCCGATGTGCACGGCGTCGCGCCGATCGCGGCATCGTCGTCCTCGGTCGCGCCTGGCCAGCCAATGTTCCGTTCGCTGTTTCAGGTGGGCGAGCGTGCGCAGCCGGTGTCTCCGGCGGTTCAGGAACTGTGGGGCGCGCCGTCCACCACGGCGCCCGACCCATCCACTTCCACCGCGCGCCAGCCGTTCGATCTGTTCAGCGATCGCAGCGGCGCTTACAGCGAATAGAGCCTTTCCGCTTCTATAGCGTTTTCGTGCGAAGCGGAATCCGGTTCGCGTGAAGAAAACGCGTCAGAACATAAAGACTCTGATGGAATCGGAAAGCAGCGCGGCGCGCTGCCAACGCCGCGCATGACGATCGATCGCATTCACCGCCTCGTGCGCGTGAGCGCGCCGCATTAACGAAGCATCAATGAAGGCAAACGGTTATGGTGAACCCTTTGTTAAGCGTCATGGTTTATTTTCTATGACCGGCGTCGTTTCGCGATGTCGGTGCGTAAGCCGGAAACACCATGATCATTCGGCAATTTCTAAGCTGGGTACGGACCGCTCCCGCAGGCGAGCGCGCCGAGGCGACGCGAGCGCTGGCGCGCGCGTGGCTCATATCCGATCTTTCCGATGATGACCGCGCCGCCGCCGAGGGCGGGCTGCTGCTGCAACTCGATGACTCGTCGCCGCTGGTTCGCCGGGCGATGGCGGACGTCTTTGCCCGCAGCGCGAACGCGCCGCCGACGATCGTTCGGGCCTTGTCGGCCGATCAGCCTTCGGTCGCTATTCCGGTTCTCGAACATTCGCCGCTCCTGAACGATGCGGATCTCGTCGACATCGTCGCGACCGGCGGCTGCGAGGTGCAGTGCGCCGTCGCACGCCGCGTTCGCGTACCGGTGCCGGTCTGTGCAGCCATCGCCGAGGTTGGCTCGGCGACGGCGGCCCTTGAGCTTATCGGGAATCCGGGCGCCGATCTCGCTCGCGTTTCATGGGATCGCATCGTCGAACGTCATGGTCATCTCCCGGCGATCCGGGAAGCGATGCTGGCGCTCGACGGTTTGCCCGCGGTCACGCGGCTCGCGCTGGCTGTAAAACTTTCGGACTCGCTGGCGCGGTTCGTTGTCGCGCGAGACTGGCTCGGCGCCGAGCGGACCGGGCGCGGGGTCAGCGACGCCCGCGATCGCTCGATCGTCGATATTGTGGCGCGTGCGCGAAAGGACGAGATGACGTGTCTGGTCGCGCATCTGCGCGCCTCCGGTCAACTCACCGCCGGATTGATGTTGCGCGCGCTGCTGTCGGGAAATCTTGACCTGTTTCACCATGCGTTGGTGGATCTGTCCGGGCTGCCTTTAAGTCGCGTCACCGCGCTTGTTCACGATCGCGGCGGCGCGAGCCTTCCTGCGTTGCTGACGCGGGCGGGGTTGCCGGAATCCACGTTTTCAGCGTTTTGCGCAGCGCTGAAAGCGCATGACGAGATCGGTTTTGTGGCAACGGTCGGTGGCGCGACGCGGCTGCGTCGCCGCATGGTCGAACGCGTGATGAGAGCTTGTGAAGCGGCGTCCGCCGGCATCTCGCAGCCTCTGCTGATTTTGCTGCGGCGTTTCGCGACGGAATCGGCGCGCGACGAGGCGCGCGTTTTTTGTGACGAGCTGGTCGCGGAGGCGGCCCGCACACCGACGCCTGAAGAGGTACCGGCTTGCGAGCCGGTGCTCCGCGATCTCGAAGTTTGCGAGGAGTTCTACGAACCTGTGCCAGCCATGGCGCTTTCAGGTGAAGTGGATATCCGCTCGCTTGAAGACGACGCGTCAGATCAGGATGCTAGGGTCGTTTACCGTTTCGGTGAAGGGGTGAAAACCTCCCGGCCGCGATTTCTCGACCGGCTGGCGCTCAAACCCAGGTTCGCCGAATACGAGCCGCATGACGCCGAGATTGAGAGCGCAACATCTCTCGATGACGCATCTTGCGAAGTCTTGCCTTACGAAACCTTGCCTTGCGAAGATGAACCTTGCGAAGATTGGCCTTACATCGTTTCGTCTTGTGAATCCGAGCGCGTCGAGCCGAGGTTTGACGAGTCGGCGTCTGGCGATTCCACGGACCGTGAGCCGGGCTTTGGCGAGCCAAGAAATGCTCCGCCGGCATATCGCGAACCACTACTCAGCGATCTGCTTGCGGCGGCGTAGCTCGTTCGCGCTATAGCGTTGGCGGCCGTCTGGTGGAGGAATCCGAGTCTTTGCAGGAGACCACCGGGCGCTATTCTGTCGGTGCAATGCTCGGCGCAAGAATGGCTTCAAGGTGTTCGGGACGATCCTGGTTGACCGCCGCGAGATATTCATCGGCGACGAGACGCAGTTTCCGGTTGATCTCCATCGCCATGGTCTCGGCGCCGGGGGCGGTATGCTCGCGCACGATCGCCTGGATCGCGTTGATGTGATAGGCGATCAGTTCCGCGGGCACGCGATCGAGAGCCGGAGCATGTTCGATGATGCGGCAGAGGCTTTCGGCGCCGGCGGCGGCGGCGGGATAACCGAAGGTTGCGGCATCGCCCTTGATGTCATGCGCCGCTCGAAACAGTTCATCGCGCGCGGCCGGAGTAAATCCGTTATTGAGAATGGCGGCGTGGGCCACCACAAGGCGGTCTCGCTCGATCGCCATCCACGTGGAGAACTCGTCCGAAAGTCCGGCGAGCGCCTTTTCGGCACGCGCGACCGGATCCTCGAAGTTTTTCTCATCGACAAGCCGAACAGCGTTGCGCAGCCGATTGGGCGGAGTGATGACGTGATAGTCGGCGAATGCCTGAACGGACAGTTCGGAAGTGTCTTCCTTTTGCATGGCCGCGTTTTCCATAGTGTTTTCGAGCGAAGTGGAATCCGGTTCGCGTGAAGAAAACGCGTCAGAACATAAGGACTCTATCCGGGAGCTCGCGCCTTATCCAGCAGCGAAGGATGCTGGATAACGTCGGGCTCTTTGGTGCCGCGGCGCTCGGGGCCGATATAGGCGTTGCTGGTATTGCGCCTGCGGTCCGGACCGAAATAGTTTTTGGTCTTGATGAAAGGGCGCGGCGAGACCACGACGTTCAGGATTCGTTGATAGAGGCCCTTGGCCGAAATCGGTTTCGCGAGGAACTCGGTGATGCCTGCATCGCGCGCGACCGTGACGCGCCGTTTCTCCGAATGTCCGGTCAGCATGATGATCGGGGCAAACGGGTTTCCTTTGGAGTCGGGCTGGCGGATCATCTGAGTCAGCTCGATGCCATCGAAGATCGGCATCGCCCAGTCGACGATGACGATGTCCGGAACATAATGCGTATACATCTCGAGCGCGGTGGCGCCGTCCTCGGCCTCGTAGACTTCCCGCGCGCCAAACGAATGCAGCAGCGTGCGCAGAATACGGCGCATGTGCGCGTTGTCATCGCAGACAAGAAACCGCAGCTTGTTGAAGTCGAGGCCGTACATGGCGCGGATCCGGTATACCTGCCGTTAACTATATGTCCTTGTCGTTAACGAATGGTTGCCGCTGCCGTCTCGGCTAGAGCGTTTTCGAGCGAAGTGGGCACCGGTTCGCGTGAAGAAAACGCGTCAGATCAAAATCATCGAGCCCGCTTCTGGTCCTATCAGAAGCGGGCTCTAGACCGGGCATTCCGAAGAATGAGGGGAGGGTAGAGGAGAGCTCAGTATCCGAACTGCTCCCTGAGGATTCGTTCCTCAAGGCTGTGGCCCGGATCGAACAGCATCCGCATTGAGATCGCCTTGTCGGACGAGACTTCGACGCGGCGCACGTTGCGGGCTTCGTCGTGATCGGCGACGGCGGCCACGGGACGCTTTTCGTGTTCAAGCGCCTCGATCGCGACGACGGCGGTATCCGGCAGCAGCGCGCCGCGCCAGCGGCGCGGACGGAATGGGCTGATCGGAGTGAGGGCAAGCAACGCCGCGTTGATCGGTAGAATCGGTCCCTGCGCCGACAGGTTGTAGGCGGTCGATCCCGCCGGCGTGGCGACCATGATGCCGTCGGCAACGAGTTCGGGCATGCGTTCGCGCTCGTCGATCAGGATGCGCAGCCGCGCGGCCTGGTGAGTCTGGCGAAACAGCGATACTTCGTTGATGGCGTGATGAATGTGGATCGTACCGTGAATATCGGTCGCGCGCATCAGCAGCGGATGGATAACGGTGTCGGTCGCGGCGGCGAGGCGGGCATGAAGATCGTGCCGGCTGTACTCGTTCATCAGAAACCCGACCGTGCCGCGATGCATCCCGTAGATCGGCTTCCCCGACCGCATGTTCCGATGCAGGGTTTGCAGCATCAACCCGTCGCCGCCGAGCGCCACCAGCACGTCGGCGTCCTCGGGATCGCTGTTGCCATAGGTCTTCACCAGCTCCGTCAGCGCCTGCCGGGCTTCCGGGCTGGCGCCTCCGACGAAGGCGATGCGGTCGTATGGTCGGGACGACGTCATGATCATTCGCAAGCCTGGCGGCTGCCGGCAGCCGGTCGCTTCCGGTTACGCCACAGTTATGAGCGGATACTTAACCGTGCTTTGCGGCAGCGTGTCGAGATTTCGATCCATTGATGGTTAGCGGAAAGGACGGTCACGAGGCGCGATTCGCCGCAACCCGAACTTTTACGTCGATAAACGAAATGCGAATTTGATTTCGGCGGCGGACGGTTTAGTGCTTTCCGGAGGAAGACGAACCGGAAAGACGGACGGGTGTTGGGGGCATCTACAAAATTCGTGGCGATCGCGGTTCTGGCGGCATCGCTCGCGGCCTGCGTGACCGACAGCGGCGATCAGGGCCGTGGTCAGGGCGGCCTGGTCTATACCGATGATCGCGGCGTGGCCGATCAACCTTTTCCGGCCGATTATCGCACTCAGGTGCTCGCGTTTCTCAGAACCTACCTCAACAATCCCGCCGGCATTCGCGACGCCGAGATGGCCGAGCCGGTTCAGCGCACCGTCGGCGGCCGGCGGCGTTATGTGAGCTGCCTGCGCTATAACGCCCGCGAGATCGACGGCAGTTATCGGGGTGTGGCGCAGCGTGCGGTCGTGTATGTCGATGCGCGGCTCGATCGCATGATCGAGAAGACCGACGACCTCTGTGCCGGCGCGGTCTACGCCCCGTTCCCGGAGCTTGAGAAGCTGACGCGCTAGAGTCGTTCATTGCTTCATGGAAGCGGTGAACGACTCTAGCTTTTTGATTTGACGCGTTTTCTTGACGCGAACCGGATTCCACTTCGCTCGAAAACGCTATAAGCGCCGGGCAGGGTCGGGGTAGTGGCGTTCAGCCCGGTTGATCACGTTTCGGAGAGGCTGGAACCTTTTTCGCGCGCGGCCGAACCTGTATGCGCTGAGTTTCCCGCGCTTTTGCCGCCGAAAGCGACGCGCCCTGTTTTTCCCGGCGGCGGTTCCTACATAGAAGCAGCGCGTCGTAAGGTAGCACCGAGGCCGCCGCTCTGCCGTTCGGCAACCAAACTCGCGCCACGTTGTTTGTCCAGGTTGATTGGAACGATGATGGTATCCAACGAGAGGGAAAGCCCATCATGAAGAAATTGTTGCTTACGGCCGCTGCCGTTGCGGTATTCGCGGCGCCGGCATTCGCGGCTGACATTGCGCCGCGACCTTATACAAAGGCGCCGGTGCCTTATACGCCGCCGCAGGCCGTCTACAACTGGACCGGCTTCTACATCGGCGGCCATCTCGGCGGCGCGTTCGGCGGCGGCCTCGGTGGAAGCGATGGCCGCTTCCTCGGCGGCGTGCAGGGCGGCGCCGACTACCAGTTCGCGAACAACTGGGTACTCGGCATCGAGGCCCAGCATAGCTGGCTCGCCAACTACAGAGAGAACGTGGCCTTTCCGGGCGGCAGCGTTGTGACCGGTGGCAATAGCGGGCTGGGCTCGGTGACCGGTCGTCTCGGCTATAGCTGGGGCCCGGCCCTTCTCTACGCCAAGGGCGGCTATGCGTTCAGGGACGGCCCGCTCGGCGTGACCGACGCGGCCGGCGCGCCGCAGGCTTTTACAACCACCGGCAACCGGAACAGCGGTTACACCGTCGGCGCGGGTCTGGAATACATGTTCGCGCCGAACTGGTCAGCCAAGGCGGAGTACCAGTATTTCAATTTCGGCAGAACGACATTCGGCGCGGGTTCGCCGGCCGATGTGGTCGGAGCGAGCTTCCGCAACGACGAGCATACCGTGAAGGCCGGCGTGAACTATCGCTTCGGCTGGGGCGGGCCACCGGCCCCTCAATATTGAGGAACGCCTCGCGGATTGTTCGACAGGGGTTTGAACAACAGATTTGAACGACAAAGGCCGGCGCGAAGCCGGCCTTTGTCGAGTCTGATTCAACTGCGTTGAATCAGACTCGTCGCTTATCTTTTTGTTTGAGCATGATCTTTTCCTAAAACCGGTTTCCACTTTGCGCTGGCGCGGCCCGTCGGGTCGGGATCATGCTCTGGTTGAGGTGATGCGATCCGCTGTCCGACTGCGGACCAGACGCGGTCGATATTCGGAAGAAGCAATGTTTACAACGCGGCAGCAGTCGTGGTCGATCACCACTTGTAGGAAAGGCTTCCCGTGATGCGACGCCGGTCGCCATAGAAGCATGAAGTAACGAAGCCGCAGCTTGCGACATACTGGGTGTCAGCGATATTGACCACATTGATCGCCGCGCGCCACTGGTGCGCCCATTCGTAGTGAATCGCGAGATCGCCGAGGACAACCGACGGCACAGAAAGAGTATTCGCAGCATCCGCAAAAGACGAGCCGACATAGCGTACGCCACCGCCGAAACCAACTCCGTCGAGCCAGTTGTCCCGGAACGTGTAGTCAAACCACATCGAAGCGACCTGCCGCGGCTTGGCAGTCGGAACCCTGCCAACCAAGGTCGGATCAAGATCCTTGCTGACGAACAGCTCGTAGTTGGTGTAGCTCGCAACCACCTTGAAGTCGCGGGTAATATTCGCAAGGGCCTCCAGTTCAAGGCCGCGCGACGTCACCTCGCCGTTCTGGGTCTGGAACAACACGTTATTGGGGTCGGTGGTCAGGGCGTTCTTGCGCTTTAGATCGAACAAAGCGATGCCGAACCTCGCGTTGAGACCCACAGGCTGATACTTCACGCCGACCTCGGTTTGCTCTCCGGTTTCGGGTAACAGCAATCCACCGGCGGAATTCAGACCGATGATTGGATTGTAGCTCGTTGAGTATGACGCATAGGGCGCGAGACCATTGTCAAAGTTGTAGATCAGGCCTGCGCGCCCTGAAAACTTGCTGTCCCGTCGACTCACAGGGGTATAAATCCGATCGTTGTTGACCAGGTTTACCCAATCGTTGCGGCCCGACAGGATCAGGGTGAAATGATCCCACTTGATCTGGTCCTGAAGGTAGAGGCCGACCTGTCCCTGGGTCAGATAAGTATCCTGGTAAAGCGGGCCGTCGTAAGGTGTGTTAACGCCATAGACCGGATTGAGAACGTTCAGATCGGTGCCGGCCCCGATACCCTGCTGGTCGTCGATCGCATAATGCCTGAGGTTGACACCGACCAGCGTGGTATGGCGGAACGGCCCCGTGGCAAAGCGATACTCGAACTGATTGTCCATATTGAGCTGAGTCGCTTTTGAGGCCGCAAGGAAGTTACCCCGCATGATGTCAGCCGCGGCCGGAGTGGTGGCCCAGCCCTGTCCGAACATTCCAGTGTAATTCACCTCGACATGCGCAGCGCGCCCATTCTGGCGGAATGTCGCATTGTCCGAGAGATGCTTTTCGAATTGGTAACTGACCATTTCTTGGGTTCGCGTATAACGGTCAGCCGAGGGGTCGCCGGTGAAAAGGTTGGACGGTATCCGGCCGAACGGAGCGTCGGTCGCGGTGCCGATATAAGGCAGGAAGTTCGGTGCCTTGGTTCGGTTGTGGGACGCCATCGCGAAAACGGTCAGTCGGGTGTCGGCGTCGGGTAGCCAGGTCACGGACGGTGCAATGAAATAATTGTCATTGTTGACGAAGTTTGTTTGCGTCCCGCCGCCCTGAACTTGGCCGACGATTCTGTAGAGTATCTTGCCGTTGCCTGGCTCGGTCGCGACAGGACCTCCGAAATCGAACTGAGTGTAGGCGTTACCGAAATTATTGACGCCGGACTCAATATAACGGATGGGCTCGGCGGAAGGCAGCTTGCTTACAGCATTGACCAGCCCGCCCGGTGCCGATCCGCCGTAGAGAGCGGCAGACGGGCCACGCAACACCTCGACCCGCTCAAGGTTGAATGGCTGCAACTTAAAGCCGGCGAACGCAAAATAGAAAAGGTTCATACCGTCGAGGAAAAGTGAATCCTGTTGGGCGTCAAAACCTCGGATCAGGAACCAGTCATCGCGAAAATCCGTCCCGAAGCTCGCGGCAACGACGCCCGGTGTGTAACGCAGCACCTCATCCAGTTTTGAAACCAGCTTCTGATCCCGAATCTGCTCCGCGCCGATCACCGACACGGACTGCGGCGTCTCCACGATCGGTGTGTCGGTCTTGGTGCCGGTCATGCTCCGATTGGCGACATAACCGTTAACAGGGCCCAGTGGGCTCTCACCCTGAATATCGATTGTGTCGAGTGCGATCGCGCCGGCGGGAGCCGCGCCGGTGGCGGAAGCGCCCGGTCCAACGATGGTGATCGCGTTCGGGCCGGTCGCCCGCGCGACCAGGCCGGTGCCGTTCAGGATCGCCGACAGCGCCTGGTGTGCTGTCAGTGCGCCTTGCGCGCCGCGCGTCGTCTTGCCTCGTGCAATCGATGCGTCGAACAGAACCTGCATTCCCGTCTGCGCGGCCAACTGGTTCAGGGCCGATGTCAGCGGGCCGGCGGGGATGGAGATCGTACGCGCCGCGGCCGCTGCCGGCGCATTCTGCGCGGTCGCCGGCACGGTGAAACATGTCGCCAGCAGCGTGGCGCTCAACAGAAGCGACCGGGTCCGTAGCCGGATCTGTGATTGCCGCTGTCGCCCCGTTTTTTCCGCCGCCATCGAACTTGTCCCCCAATCGCCGCCGTTCCGCCGGGATGGCGGACAGTCGGCCGTTCATTGAGGTGACGAATGAAGCAGCGGCTTTGGGACTCCGGACGATGAGAAAGTAACCTGGAAGGGTTCAAGTCTTGATGCATGGCCGGAATAAGCCGGCCATGACCGAGACGAAGAAAGGATGGATTTCATCCCCGCAGCAGGATCAGCGGACCCATCCGGATCACGCTCACGCCCAGAGACTCACGCAAAAGCGCCAGCGCCGCGTCGGTATCGGTGACGGTAAACGTGCCGCTGACGCGGCGCGCTGCGAGGTCCGAATTCGAGATGATGATGCGTCCCGCGAAATGGCGGCCGATCTCGGCCACGACATCCGCCACCAGTGCATTGTCGACCACCAGTTGGCCCCGGCGCCACGCGAGCACGGCATGGGTGTCAGCCTGCCGGACATCCTTGACCTTGCCGTCAGGATCATAGACGGCCTGCTGGCCCTCGTTCACGCGGACTGCTGGCTCGGCGTGTGTATGAGGAGTGACCGATACGGCATGTTCGGTCACGGTCACTTCCGTTGAGTTCGGATCCAGCCGGACATCGAAGGCGGTGCCGAGCGCGGTCGTTCGTCCGCCGTTCGCTTCGACAACGAACGGGCGGTTCGCATCTTTCGCGACCTGGAAGAACGCCTGACCGCGCAGCAGCGTGACCGTGCGCGTTTCCGCCGTGAAACGGTAGGAGATGGCGGAAAAGGCGTTGAGCTGGATGGTCGTGCCATCAGCCAGTTCGATTGTCGGCATCTCACCCGTGCCCGATATGGCGTTGGCCAGAAGCCGCATCGGGCCGTCGGAATAGACGAAGGCGCCGCCCGCGAGCGTCGCGCCGAGAAACGCGACCGCAAGGGTCTTGGCGACGCGCGGACGCGGCTTGACCTTGAAATTCCGCAGCGCCGGATCATTCAAAATGGCCGTGCGCGCTTCGCCCATCAGCCGCTGGGCCGCCTCGTAAGCCGTTCTGTTCTCCTCGCCCTGGTCGAGCCACTCCTCAAACGCACGGCTCTCGTGCGCGCTTTGATTGATGTCACGATTTTTAAGCACCCAGGCGGCGGCTTCTTCGTGTCGTTTGCGGCTTGCCTGCGCGGATTGGTCGGCTGTCATCGCGACTCCTGATCGCTCTCACCCATTAAGGAGACGAGTGAATCCTCTTGAGAAGGACTCTTACTCGATACCAAGCAGGCGATCGAGGCAATGCGCGAGTGCCCGCCGAAGGTGGCGGTCGACCATGTTTCGCGTGATATTGAGCTTTCGCGCGATCTGGTCGGGCTCCAGCCGGTGGAGGCGGTGCAGGACGAAAATGGCGCGCCGGCGCGCCGGGAGTTCGCTGATGGCCTCGCGCAAGACCGCAAGGCGGGCTTCGACATCAAGGCCGTAATCGGGAGCCGCCGTTTCCGCGGGCACGGCCAAAGCCTCGGCCTCGGTGCCTGAAAAGAGATGCTGCTCCAGCCGGGCGCGACGCATCCGGTCGATACCGAGATTGATCGCCGAGCGGCAGAGGAAGCCGCACAGCGAGCGCTTGCCCTTCAAAGCGTCGGGCTGCTCGGCAAGCTTGATGTAGAGATCGTGGACGATGTCCGAGACAAGGCTGCGTGCGCAGCCGCGGCGCAGCACCGCCGCCTTGATGTCGGCGTAGTGCGCTTCGATGGCGCGATCCAGGAGGTTGTCGCTGTCGAAAGTGCTGGCCGGCGCCACGCTACGATTCCTGTTCGAGTAGGCAAGCACATACAGAGACAATTAACTCGCAGCGCAAGCTCCTAACTTTAGATCGCATCTAAACCTTGCCGTGCATTCGACGGGGATAAGGCGCTCCCGGCCAAGGCGGGCAGGGAGGGTTCGATCCGGGCCTGGCTCGAACGAGGACATTAACCTGCGGTAGTCACCCGCGCTTTTGCTCGCCTGTTAAGCCGCTTCGATGCATTTTAGAGCTGACGGGGCGTTTTCCGTTCGCTATAGAGGCTCTCACTAGGAGTGTAGCTCAATTGGTAGAGCACCGGTCTCCAAAACCGGGGGTCGCAGGTTCGAGCCCTGCCACTCCTGCCAGTCCCATCGTAGGACATCTCAAGCCGCGCAACCGACCGCAGTATGTTGCCGGCCAGCGCTGCTAACCATCCCTTGACCTTTTCAGCCGCCGGCAGTAGATAGCGGCACCTGCTGTCGGCCCGATTTGACGGATTTCCGACGCGGCCCTGAATTCCCGGACAGTCCAGCCCGTTGGGCGGCTACCCTCCAGATGGAGGGTTGGGCGCACGAAAGAGGCTGTCCGGATTTTGCGAAACCAGACCGGCACAAAACGAACGCGGATTATCAACGATGGCTTTCAGCCCGTTCAAATTCCTGCAGGAAGTGCGCACGGAAACCGCGAAGGTCACCTGGCCGTCCCGCCGCGAGACCACGGTGACGACGATCATGGTGTTCGTGATGGTGGCGCTGGCGTCGATCTTCTTCTTCTTCACGGATCAGATTATCCGCGTTTTCATCACGTTCGTACTCGGTCTTCACTGACAGCACGAATGACGCGTACGGACTGAACAATGAGCATGCGCTGGTATATCGTCCACGCCTATTCGAACTTCGAAAAGAAGGTCTCGGAATCGATTCGCGAGCAGGCCAAGCAGCGGGGGCTCGAAGATCTCTTCGAGCAGGTGCTGGTGCCGACCGAGAAGGTCACGGAAGTCCGGCGCGGCCGCAAAGTCGATACCGAGCGGAAGTTCTTCCCGGGCTACGTGCTGGTGAAGATGAACCTTACCGACGAAGCGTTTCATCTCATCAAGAACACCCCGAAAGTCACCGGCTTCCTCGGCGCCGAGAACAAGCCGATGCCGATATCGGAAGCCGAGGCCATGCACATCCTGCATCAGGTGCAGGAAGGGGTGGAACGGCCCAAGGCGTCGGTCTCCTTCGAGGTCGGCGAGAATGTCCGCGTGGCTGACGGCCCGTTCGCCTCATTCTCCGGCGTCGTGGAGGAAGTCGACGAGGCGCGCTCGCGCGTGAAGGTCGCGGTGTCGATTTTCGGCCGCGCGACGCCGGTCGAGCTGGAATTCGGTCAGGTCGAAAAGGTTTAACCGTGATGCCTGGCCCCGTGCCGGGCGTCCACGTCTTTTGGCGTGAAGCGGTTGTGGAGACGTGGGTGGCCGGGTCCGTCTGCGCGAAGACGCGCTTCGCGCTTTAGTCCGGCCATCACGTGCGGAAGGTTTTCCGCGGAGAGCCGTGGGAGGTGAGGGCGGTTGCCAGCCGCTTGAGCCGTGACCACAAACAGGAGTGACGCATGGCAAAGAAAGTGACCGGATACCTGAAATTGCAGGTGCCGGCCGGTGCGGCGAACCCCTCGCCACCGATCGGTCCCGCGCTTGGTCAGCGCGGTCTCAACATCATGGAGTTCTGCAAGGCCTTCAACGCCCAGACCCAGAAGGAAGAAAAGAACACGCCGATTCCGGTCGTGATTACAATCTACGCGGATCGTTCCTTCACCTTCGAGATGAAGACCCCGCCGATGGCCTACTTCCTCAAGCAGGCTGCGAAGATCCAGTCGGGATCCAAGGCGCCGGGCCGCGATTCCGCTGGCACGCTGACCAGGGCGCAGGTGCGTGAGATCGCCGAGAAGAAGATGAAGGATCTCAATTGCGACACCGTCGAAGCGGCCATGAGCATGGTCGAGGGCTCCGCCCGTTCGATGGGCCTTCAGGTGGCGGAGTAACAAACCATGGCAACCGGAAAGCGTTTGAAGAAATCCCGTGAGGGAATTGATAGAAATAAGCTTTATCCAATCGCGGAAGCGATCGGGATGGTCAAGGAGCGCGCCACTTCGAAGTTTGATGAGACGATCGAGATCGCGATGAACCTCGGCGTCGATCCGCGTCACGCCGACCAGATGGTGCGCGGCGTGGTCACGCTGCCGAACGGCACTGGCCGCACGTTGCGCGTCGGCGTGTTCGCGCGGGGCGCCAAGGCCGAGGAGGCCAAGGCCGCCGGCGCCGATGTGGTGGGCGCGGAAGATCTGGTTGAGATCGTGCAGGGCGGTACGATCGCATTCGATCGCTGTATCGCCACGCCGGACATGATGCCGCTGGTCGGTCGCCTCGGAAAGGTGCTCGGTCCGCGCGGCATGATGCCGAATCCGAAAATCGGCACCGTGACGATGGATGTCGCTGGCGCCGTGAAGGGCGCCAAGGGCGGATCGGTCGAATTCCGCGTCGAGAAGGCGGGTATCGTGCAGGCCGGAATCGGCAAGGCCTCTTTCTCCGCGGAGAAGCTGGTCGAGAACGTCAAGGCGTTGGCCGACGCGGTGGCGAAGGCCAAGCCGGCCGGAGCCAAGGGCACCTACGTCCAGCGCATCGCGGTGTCCTCCACGATGGGTCCGGGCGTCAAGGTCGAGCCGGGAACCGTGCTCGGCTGAGATCGGTGGGTGAGACAATCAAAGCGGGTTCGGAGTTTCCGGACCCGCTTTGACGTTTTTGATCGCGGTGAAGCCGATTCCTGTTGGCACCGATCGTGTGCGAAGACGCGTTCTTGTTCGAAGCTGGCCGGAAAATTGCATGATTTAGGGCTTGGCAACGCGGCAAAGATTGGTTAAACACCCCGCTCCGGATGCGTGGACTTCTGTTCGCGCGTTCGCGTTCGCTTTCCAAAACCCAACGAGACAGGAGAACCGTACCTTCCCCATGGCCATTTCGCATGGTTCGGGAGGGCGGGGCGCCAGTCTGTTGGTTGGTGCGAACGGGGGTCTTCGGACCGTTCCCGGGATTATTCCCGGGATTTGGTTTTGATGATCCCGTCCTGTCCGAGACTGCAGGCGCCGGCGGCAAATACTTTGTTTGTTCAATGGCTTAATCGTACGGCCTGCATAGACGGGTGAAAACCGGATTTCGCTTTTCGCCGCCGTGAGCGGAAAGCAGCGGATTGGGTTCGAACCTCGACCCCGGTGCCAAATGGCCGTCAGGCCGTGGAAGCCGGGAGGGCAGGCTACTGAATGTCGTCACGTCCGGCGTGTCTTGAGGCTGTTGTCTTGGGATCCGAGGGGCGGGCCGACGGGTGCAACCCGGTGTCTTTGCCTTGGATGTCCTTGCCTTGGATATCCTTGCCTTGGCGAAGCCACCAAATGGAAAGAGCTTGCTGTGGAACGAGCGGCAAAAAAAGAAGCGGTCGAACAGCTCAACGAGACTTTCAGGACGACGGGCGTCGCGATCGTTGCTCATTATTCCGGCCTCACCGTGGCTCAAATGCAGACCCTGCGCAAGCAGATGAAGCAGGCGGGCGCCTCGGTGAAGGTCTCGAAGAACCGTCTCGCCAAGATCGCTCTTGAAGGCACGGACGTCGTTGCCATCGGCTCCCTTTTGAAGGGGCCGACCGTGATCGCGACTTCCAGCGATCCGGTGGCGGCACCGAAGGTCGCCGTCGAATTCGCCAAGACGAACGAGAATTTCGTCGTCCTCGGCGGTTCGATGGGAAAAACCGTCCTGGACGTTAACGGAGTGAAGGCCTTGGCCTCGCTGCCGTCCCTCGATGAACTGCGTGGCAAGCTTGTCGGCCTCCTGGTGGCGCCGGCGACCAAGATCGCCCAGCTCTCGACGGCGCCTGCAGCCAAGCTGGCTCGTGTTGTCCAGGCTTATGCCTCAAAGGGCGAAGCCGCGTGAGGCGCTTCGCAAGTCCAATCTGGTTCGAACCGAATACCTTGAAGGAATATATCAATGGCTGATCTGCAGAAGATTGTTGATGACCTCTCCGCGTTGACCGTGCTGGAGGCCGCCGAGCTGGCGAAGCTGCTCGAAGAGAAGTGGGGCGTGTCGGCGGCCGCTGCGGTGGCTGTGGCTGCTGCGCCGGCAGGTGGCGGTGGCGCTGCCGCCGCGGAAGAGAAGACCGAGTTCACCGTCGTTCTCGCGGCCGCGGGCGACAAGAAGATCGAGGTCATCAAGGAAGTTCGCGCCATCACCGGGCTCGGCCTCAAGGAAGCCAAGGATTTGGTCGAAGGTGCGCCCAAGCCGGTCAAGGAAGGCGTTGCCAAGGACGAGGCCGAGAAGATCAAGGCGCAGCTCGAGAAGGCCGGCGGCAAGGTTGAACTCAAGTAACTGCGGGAGGTTGCTAGAGTCATTGAGACTTCAGTCTTAGCGGAGCAGGGCGAGACCCGGAGATCGCCAGGTAAGCGATTATCGGGTCAGGCCTTGCGAGGCAGCCGGCCATGAGGCGGGTGATTGAAGCGGTATTTCCTGGCGGGCGTGATTTCATCGCGCTCGCCGGGTATAACCTGAGGTCGTAATTTACCGGCTGTACACGGAAAGTTGGTTGTACACAGAAAAGTGTGGGAATTCAGGAGAATTACCCCTCGAATCTCCACGATTGTCATCTCATATCGGGATGGCAGCACGAAAAGCGCAGCAGATGCGGGAACGGCGGCGTTCTCCCATAAGCTGTTGGGAGAGCAGCAATTTCGGGCTTTTTGGTCCGCTTGGTTATGATTTGGACGGGCGAGGTGTAGCCATGCACCCCGCGCGTCGTTTTGCGTTCTGCGAGCCCTGCGTTCCTGATCAGGATTGAAGTCCTGATATTTGCGTTCCGCTCTCAAGAGCGTTCCGAGATTCATCCCCGGGGGCGATGCCGATCGCGCTTCGGAAGGTTTGCCCTCACGGGCGACGACATGAGAGGCCACGATGGTGCAGCAGACGTTCACCGGTCGCAAGCGGGTTCGCAAGTTCTTTGGACATATCCGTGAAGTCGCGGAGATGCCAAACCTGATCGAGGTGCAGAAAGCCTCTTACGATCAGTTTTTGATGGTTGACGAGCCGGAGGGCGGCCGCCTGGACGAGGGTTTGCAGGCGGTTTTCAAGTCAGTGTTTCCGATCAACGACTTCTCAGGCGCTTCGCAACTCGAATTCGTTCGCTATGAGTTCGAGGCTCCGAAGTACGATGTCGACGAGTGCCGCCAGCGCGGCATGACTTATGCCGCTCCGCTGAAGGTGACGCTGCGCCTCATCGTATTCGATATCGACGAGGAGACCGGCGCGAAGTCCGTGAAGGACATCAAGGAGCAGGACGTCTACATGGGCGACATTCCGCTCATGACGATGAACGGCACCTTCGTCGTCAACGGCACCGAGCGCGTCATCGTCTCTCAGATGCATCGTTCGCCCGGCGTGTTCTTCGATCACGACAAGGGCAAGACCCATTCGTCGGGCAAGCTGCTGTTCGCCGCGCGCGTGATTCCCTATCGGGGGTCGTGGCTCGACATCGAGTTCGACGCCAAGGACATCGTGTTCGCGCGCATCGACCGTCGCCGCAAGATTCCGGTGACGTCGCTGATGTTCGCCCTCGGCCTCGACGGCGAGGAGATCCTCAGCACGTTCTATAAGAAGATCGTTTACAAGCGCGCGAAGTCCGGCGGCGGTTCGGACGGCTGGCGCGTGCCCTACGATCCGGTCCGCTTCCGTGGTTACTCGACGCTGAACGACCTGATCGACGCCGATACCGGCAAGGTCGTGCTCGAGGCCGGCAAGAAACTGACGGTTCGCGCCGCGCGCCAGCTTCAGGAGAAGGGGCTGAAAGCGCTGCGCATGAGCGACGAGGAGCTCGTCGGCATGTATCTGGCCGAAGACCTCGTCAATCCGAAGACCGGCGAGATCTATGCCGAAGCCGGTGAGGAAATTACCGAGAAGTCGCTGAAGGCGCTCAACGAGGAGGGGTACAAGGAACTGCCGCTGCTCGACATCGACCATGTCAATGTCGGCCCCTACATCCGCAACACGCTGTCCGCCGACAAGAACATGACGCGCGAGGATGCGCTGTTCGACATCTACCGGGTGATGCGTCCGGGCGAGCCGCCGACGCTGGAGTCGGCGCAGAACATGTTCCAGTCGCTGTTCTTCGACGCCGAGCGCTACGACCTGTCCGCCGTCGGCCGCGTCAAGATGAACATGCGCCTCGACCTCGATGCGCCGGACACCTATCGCACGCTCCGCAAGGAAGACATCCTGGCCGTCATCAAGACGCTGGTCGACCTGCGCGACGGCAAGGGAGAGATCGACGATATCGACCACCTCGGCAATCGGCGCGTGCGCTCGGTCGGCGAGCTGATGGAAAACCAGTATCGCGTCGGTCTGTTGCGCATGGAGCGGGCCATCAAGGAGCGGATGTCCTCCGTCGACATCGACACCGTGATGCCGCAGGACCTGATCAACGCCAAGCCCGCGGCCGCCGCGGTGCGTGAGTTCTTCGGATCGTCGCAACTCTCGCAGTTCATGGATCAGACCAACCCGCTTTCGGAGATCACCCACAAGCGCCGCCTGTCGGCGCTCGGGCCGGGCGGCCTGACGCGCGAACGCGCGGGCTTCGAGGTGCGCGACGTGCATCCGACGCACTACGGCCGCATCTGTCCGATCGAGACGCCGGAAGGTCCGAACATCGGCCTCATCAACTCGCTCGCGACGTTCGCGCGCGTCAACAAATATGGTTTCGTCGAGACGCCGTATCGCAAGGTGAAGGACGGCCGCGTCACCGACGAGGTGGTCTATCTCTCGGCGATGGAGGAGGGGCGCTATCACGTCGCGCAGGCCAATCTGCCGCTCGACAGCCGCGGCCGCTTCACCGAGGATCTGGTGGTCTGCCGTCATGCCGGCGAAGTGCTGCCGGTGACGCCGGACAAAGTCGACTTCATGGACGTGTCGCCCAAGCAGCTCGTCTCGGTCGCGGCGGCTTTGATCCCGTTCCTCGAGAACGACGACGCCAACCGCGCGCTGATGGGCTCGAACATGCAGCGGCAGGCGGTGCCGCTGGTGCGCGCCGAGGCGCCGTTCGTCGGCACCGGCATGGAAGGCGTGGTTGCGCGCGACTCCGGCGCGGCGATCGCCGCCCGCCGCTCGGGCGTGATCGACCAGATCGACGCCACCCGCGTCGTCATCCGCGCGACGGAAGATCTCGATCCGACCAAGTCCGGCGTCGATATCTACCGTCTCATGAAGTATCAGCGTTCGAACCAGTCGACCTGCATCAACCAGCGTCCGCTGGTGAAGGTCGGCGACGTCGTCCGGAAGGGTGACATCATCGCGGACGGCCCGTCCACCGATCTCGGCGAACTCGCGCTCGGCCGCAACGTGCTGGTCGCGTTCATGCCGTGGAACGGCTACAACTTCGAAGACTCGATCCTGCTCTCGGAGCGGATCGTCAAGGAAGATGTTTTCACCTCGATCCATATCGAGGAATTCGAGGTGATGGCCCGCGACACCAAGCTGGGCCCCGAGGAAATCACCCGCGACATTCCGAACGTTTCGGAAGAGGCGCTGAAGAGCCTCGACGAAGCCGGCATCGTCTACATCGGCGCCGAGGTCCGCGCGGGCGATATCCTGGTCGGCAAGATCACGCCGAAGGGTGAAAGCCCGATGACGCCGGAAGAAAAGCTGTTGCGCGCGATCTTCGGCGAGAAGGCTTCCGACGTTCGCGACACCAGTCTGCGTGTGCCGCCGGGCGTGCAGGGCACCATCGTCGAAGTCCGCGTCTTCAACCGTCACGGCGTCGACAAGGATGAGCGTGCGCTGGCGATAGAGCGGGAGGAGATCGAGCGTCTCGCCAAGGACCGCGACGACGAGCAGGCGATTCTCGACCGCAACGTCTACGGTCGTCTCGCCGATCTGCTCGAAAACCGTCAGGGCATTGCCGGTCCGAAGGGCTTCAAGAAGGATACCAAGATCACCAGGGTGGTGCTCGACGAATATCCGAAGTCGCAGTGGTGGCTGTTCGCATCGCCGAACGACAAGCTGATGGCCGAGATCGAGGCCATGCGGAAGCAGTATGACGAGTCGAAGAAGGGCCTCGAGCAGCGCTTCCTCGACAAGGTCGAAAAGCTCCAGCGCGGTGACGAGCTGCCGCCCGGCGTGATGAAGATGGTCAAGGTCTTCGTTGCCGTGAAGCGCAAGATCCAGCCGGGTGACAAGATGGCTGGCCGTCATGGCAACAAGGGCGTGGTCTCGAAGATCGTTCCGATCGAGGATATGCCGTTCCTTGAGGATGGCACCCACGCTGACATCGTGCTCAACCCGCTCGGCGTGCCCTCGCGCATGAACGTCGGTCAGATTCTCGAAACCCACCTCGGCTGGGCATGTGCCGGCCTTGGCAGGCGTATCGGGCAGGCCGTCGACGCCTATCTCGCGAGCGCGAAGCAGGAAACCAAGCCGCTGAAGGAGACTCTCAAGAAGGTCTACGGCGACAACGAGACCATCAAGTCGCTTGACGATCCCGAACTCGTCGAGCTCGGCCGCAATCTGAGACGCGGCGTTCCGATCGCGACGCCGGTGTTCGATGGCGCCAAGGAAGCCGATATCGAGCAGATGCTCGAACTCGCGGGCATGGACAAGTCAGGCCAGTCGACGGTGTATGACGGGCGGACCGGCGATCCGTTCGATCGCAAGGTCACGGTGGGCTACATCTACATGCTCAAGCTGCACCACCTTGTCGATGACAAAATCCACGCGCGATCGATCGGACCTTATTCGCTCGTCACCCAGCAGCCGCTGGGCGGCAAGGCGCAGTTCGGCGGCCAGCGTTTCGGCGAAATGGAGGTGTGGGCCCTCGAGGCTTACGGTGCGGCGTACACGCTCCAGGAAATGCTGACGGTGAAGTCGGACGACGTCGCGGGCCGCACCAAGGTCTATGAGGCGATCGTGCGCGGCGACGACACCTTCGAGGCGGGCATTCCGGAATCGTTCAACGTGCTGGTCAAGGAAATGCGCTCGCTCGGCCTGAATGTCGATCTGCATAACTCCAAGATCGGCGACATGATGCCGACATCCGAAGCAGCCGAGTAGCAGTTTGAGAACGCTTGTTTTCCTGGCGCGACGCATCAAGCAGCGAGGCGTCGCAGAACCGGGACCGCAATGAATTCCGCGGACCGTGGAGGTTCCGGGTCGGCAGCGCAGCGGGCGCGCTGCGCAGCATCCGGAACGCGGCCGTCGAGGAGAAGACCATGAATCAAGAAGTAATGAATTTATTCAATCCGACGACTCCGGCCCAGGTCTTCGACCAGATCCGGATTTCGATCGCGTCGCCGGAGAAAATTTTGTCGTGGTCCTACGGCGAGATCAAAAAGCCGGAAACGATCAACTACCGCACGTTCAAGCCGGAGCGTGACGGCCTGTTCTGCGCGCGCATCTTCGGGCCGATCAAGGATTACGAGTGCCTGTGCGGCAAGTACAAGCGGATGAAGTACAAGGGCATCATCTGCGAGAAGTGCTCGGTCGAGGTGACACTCTCTCGCGTGCGCCGCGAGCGCATGGGTCATATCGAGCTGGCCGCGCCCGTCGCCCACATCTGGTTCCTGAAGTCGCTGCCCTCCCGCATCGGCCTTCTGCTCGACATGACGCTGAAGGATCTCGAACGCATTCTCTACTTCGAATATTACGTCGTTCTGGAGCCCGGCCTCACCGCGCTCAAGGACCGCCAGTTGCTGTCGGAGGAGGAATACCTTCGCGCGCAGGACGAATACGGCCAGGACAGCTTCACCGCCATGATCGGCGCGGAAGCGATCCGCGAACTGCTGAAGGGGCTCGAACTCGAAAGACTGGAGGCCGAGCTCCGCGCGGAGATGCAGGCGACCGAGTCCGACATCAAGCACAAGAAGCTCGCCAAGCGCCTGAAGATCGTCGAGGCCTTCCGCTTTTCCGGCAACAAGCCGGAGTGGATGATCCTCACCGTGGTGCCGGTGATTCCGCCGGATCTGCGTCCGCTGGTGCCGCTCGACGGCGGCCGCTTCGCCACGTCCGACCTCAATGACCTGTACCGCCGCGTCATCAACCGCAACAACCGCCTGAAGCGGCTGATGGAGCTGCGCGCGCCCGACATCATCATCCGCAACGAGAAGCGAATGCTTCAGGAAGCGGTCGATGCGCTGTTCGACAACGGCCGCCGCGGCCGCGTCATCACCGGCGCGAACAAGCGTCCGCTGAAGTCGCTTGCCGACATGCTGAAGGGCAAGCAGGGACGTTTCCGCCAGAACCTGCTTGGCAAGCGCGTCGATTATTCCGGGCGTTCCGTCATTGTCGTAGGTCCCGAGCTGAAGCTGCACCAGTGCGGCCTGCCGAAGAAGATGGCGCTGGAGCTGTTCAAGCCGTTCATCTATTCGCGGCTTGACGCCAAGGGTCTGTCCACGACGGTGAAGCAGGCCAAGAAACTCGTCGAAAAGGAACGCCCCGAGGTCTGGGACATCCTCGATGAGGTCATTCGCGAACATCCGGTGCTGCTGAACCGCGCGCCGACGCTGCATAGGCTCGGTATTCAGGCGTTCGAACCGACCCTGATCGAGGGCAAGGCGATTCAGCTTCATCCGCTGGTTTGCGCCGCTTTCAACGCCGACTTCGACGGCGACCAGATGGCCGTGCATGTTCCGCTTTCGCTCGAGGCGCAGTTGGAAGCGCGCGTGCTGATGATGTCGACCAACAACATCCTGCACCCGGCGAACGGTCAGCCGATCATCGTTCCCAGCCAGGACATCGTGCTCGGCCTTTACTATCTTTCGATCATGCGTGAAGGCTTGCCCGGCGCGGGCAAGGTGTTCGGCGATATGGCCGAGCTTGAGCACGCCCTGCATTCTGGCGTCATTCATCTTCATAGCAGCATCAAGTATCGCTGGGAGCAGACCGGCGAGGATGGTGAGCTGATCAAGCGTTTGATCGATACGACCGCCGGCCGCGTCATGCTCGGCCAGGTGCTGCCGAAGTCGCAAAAGATTCCCTTCGATGTCATCAACAAGCTGATGACCAAGCGCGAAATCTCCGGCGTGATCGATCAGGTCTATCGCCACTGCGGTCAGAAGGAGACGGTGATCTTCTGCGACCGCATCATGGCGCTCGGCTTCTACAACGCGTTCAAGGCGGGTATCTCCTTCGGCAAGGACGACATGGTCGTTCCGCACGGGAAGTGGAAGATCGTCGACACCACGCGCACGCTGGCGAAGGATTTCGAGCAGCAGTACAACGACGGCCTGATCACCCATGGCGAGAAGTACAACAAGGTCGTTGACGCATGGTCCAAGGCGACGGAAGAAATCGCCAAGGAGATGATGAAGGAAATTTCTTCGACCAAGAAGGACGCCAAGGGCATCGAGGCCCAGATCAACTCGATCTACATGATGGCGCATTCCGGCGCGCGAGGCTCGCCGGCCCAGATGCGTCAGCTCGCCGGCATGCGCGGCCTGATGGCGAAGCCGTCGGGCGAGATCATCGAGACGCCGATCATCTCCAACTTCAAGGAGGGGCTGTCGGTTCTCGAATACTTTAACTCGACCCATGGCGCCCGCAAGGGTCTCGCGGATACCGCATTGAAGACGGCGAACTCGGGCTATCTGACTCGCCGTCTGGTGGACGTCGCGCAGGATTGCATCATCACCCAGGATGACTGCGGCACCAAGCTCGGCATCAAGATGCGCGCCATCGTCGATGCCGGCACGGTGGTGGCGTCACTGGGATCGCGCATCCTGGGCCGCACGGCCTGTGAAGACATCCGTAATCCCGCGAACAACGAGGTGCTGATCGAGCGCAACACCTTGATGGAAGAAAGCCATGTCGATCAGATATCGAAGGCTGGCATCCAGGAGGTCAAGATCCGCTCGGCCTTGACCTGCGAGTTGGTCAACGGCATCTGCGGCAAGTGCTACGGCCGTGATCTGGCCCGCGGCACGCCCGTCAATCACGGCGAGGCGGTCGGCGTCATCGCGGCGCAGTCGATCGGCGAGCCCGGCACGCAGCTCACGATGCGCACGTTCCATATCGGCGGCGCCGCGCAGATCAACGAGCAGTCGGTGATCGAGTCGAACTTCGACGGCAAGATCACGATCAGGAACAAGGCGATCGCAAGAAACGGCGAAGGCCATCTGGTTGCGATGGTGCGCAACATGGTGGTCGCCGTTGTCGATGCGGACGGCACCGAACGCGCAACCCACCGTATTCAGTACGGCGCGCGCATGCACGTTGACGAAGGCGACACGGTCAAGCGCGGCCAGCGTATCGCCGAGTGGGATCCCTATACCCGGCCGGTTCTGACGGAGCTTGAGGGCACCATCGGATTCGAGGACCTGATCGAAGGTCAGTCGATCTCCGAGACGCTCGATGAATCCACCGGTATCGCCAAGCGCATCGTCATCGACTGGCGCGGTACGCGCGGCGGAGCGGATCTGCGCCCGGCTATCGTGATCAAGGGCAAGGACGGCAAGGTGCTGAAGCTTCCCCGCGGCGGCGACGCCCGCTACATGCTGTCGGTCGACGCCATTCTGTCGGTCGATGTCGGCGCCAAGGTGAAGCCCGGCGACATCCTGGCGCGTATCTCGACCGAGAGCGCCAAGACCCGCGACATCACCGGTGGTCTTCCGCGAGTGGCCGAACTGTTCGAGGCTCGCAAGCCGAAAGATGCGGCAATCATCGCGGAAATCGCCGGCACGATCCGGTTCGGTCGCGATTACAAGAACAAGCGCCGCATCTCGATAGAGCCGGTTGATCAGGAAGAGGAGACCCGCGAGTACCTCATTCCGAAGGGCAAGCATATCCATCTGCAGGATGGCGATATCGTCGAGAAGGGCGACTTTATCGTCGATGGCAATCCGGCGCCGCACGACATCCTGGCGATCAAGGGCATCGAAGAACTCGCTGCCTATCTGGTCAACGAGATTCAGGAAGTCTATCGCTTGCAGGGCGTGCTCATCAACGACAAGCACATCGAGGTGATTGTTCGTCAGATGCTCCAGAAGGTCGAGATTATCGATCAGGGCGAGACCGACATGATTTCGGGCGAGCAGATCGACAAGATCGAGTTCGATCGGCTCAACCTCAAGGCTCAGGAAGAAGGCAAGAAGATCGCCACGGGAACGCCGGTGCTTCTCGGCATTACCAAGGCCAGCCTGCAGACCCGCTCGTTCTTCTCGGCGGCGTCGTTCCAGGAGACCACGCGTGTGCTCACCGAGGCCGCCGTCAACGGCAAGGTGGATCCGCTGGAGGGCCTGAAGGAAAACGTCATCGTCGGCCGGCTCATTCCAGCGGGCACCGGCGCATCGATGGCCAAGATCCGCGAAGTTGCAGTCAAGCGCGACAGGCTGATTCTCGACGAACGAGAAAAGCAGGCGGCGATCGTGCCGTCCGCCCCCGAAGCCGAACCGCTGGCGCTGCCGCCGGCGGAGTAGGAATCGGCGGATCACAGTTGAAGAAAAGGCCGGCGTGAGTCGGCCCTTTTTTGCGGTGTACGCCGCTTCAGACCACTACCGCTGAGGCTTTACCGGAAGTCGGTCCTGCTGGAGCATTATCGCTTCTGATTGAATCAGAAGCGAGGCTCTCAGATATTGATTTGACGCGTTTTCTTCACGCGAACCGGTATCCACTTCGCTCGAAAACGCTATAGACGTCAAGCCAATCTGCCTTCGGGTGATTGTGGCGGCGGCGGCAATGCCGGCGGCGGTGTCCTGGATTTTTTCGCCGATCGTATCAGTCCCTCAGCGAGCCTGACGATAAATCGCGCCCACCGGCGTGCACGCCACGTCAGGCCGTTGTCGAGCGACAGCGAACGAAGATGCCAGGCCTTCGCTGCCGACGCTGCGTCACATTCTGTTTTGACGGGGTCATCGTAAAACATATCGATCTTGGTGCGGTCCATGCCTTCGGGGGCGAGCCAGCGCGGAATATGGACGTTGCAAAGCTGCTCGACGTCAGTGAACACCTTGTCTGTGCCGGTGCCAGCGGCCGGGCACGAGGTCGCAAATGCGTCGCCGATGACCACGACCCCGGCCTGTCGATGATTTTCCGTGACGTACAGATCTGCCGGCCGAATCTTGATCTGTCCACTTACCTTGAAGCCGCCGGTCATGCGGTCGAGGCCGGGCATCATCGCGCTCATCGTCGCTTCGGGATTTTCACGAAACTCGTGAAACCAGATGTCGTTCATCGGCCGATAGACCATCAGGTTGGCTCGCATGGTATTACCGATCGGAAACAGCGTCAGGTACGCCATGCGATCGCTCGACCGCTTTGACCAGTAGGTCAGGGCAGGAAAGGGCAACGCCGGGCGATCGATCGGCTCAACGTCAAAGCCGAGCGTCACCGAATGACATTCGCTGATGACACGTCGCCCAAGTCCGAGGAAATGACGCAGGCTGATGCTGAGCCCGTTAGCGAGCACAATCAGGCGCGCGGAGATTTCTTCGCCATTCGCCAGCACCACGCGCTGGCGCTCGTCGCTCGTCGCGACTTCGGCGACCTTGGTGTAAAAGGTCTCGATGCTGGATGGAATCTGCGCGCGCATGGCATTGACCAGAGTGTCGTACTTCACGCCGTACTGATCGCTTGGCTTCTTTGCCACGACGAAACCAAACCGCGCTTCCCACACCTCACCGTCGAGCGCCGTCGCTTGCAGTATCTGCCTGTCGAGACCCGCATTGCGCAGTCGTAGAATTTCAGTGCCGTCAAGCTTTTCGCAGCGCAGGTCGGGCAGGTACGTCGCGTGCGGATCGATCAAGATCGCAGGAATACCTGCGCGGCCCAGCATCGCGGCCGCCGTTGAACCGGCTAATCCGCCGCCAACAATCGCAATGTCGGTATAGCGCATGGATCCGCCCTTGTTTATCCGGGCTCATCAATGCGCCGCAAAAGCAAACAAACTTTGAAGGTCGCCAGGAGAACGACCGGGTGGACCGGGTGTGTTTTAACTAAAAAGAAATCCGGGGAAGGCCAGTATTGCCTAAAGCGTGGATCGCCGAGGATGATCCGAGGCGTCTGATGATTTCAGTAAACATTTGTTCACCAACACCGGACCTGGTGGCGCCATGGGACGATCTCGTTCGGCGGGCGTCTTCAAACGTATTCATGAATCCCGTGGTCCTGGTGGCCGTGAACGAGAGCGGGTTTGCGAACGTCCGTGTTCTGCTGGCGTGGAATGATTGCGCCGGATTCAAGAAGCTGGTCGGTGTCTGGGCTTTTCAAGTCCGCAAGATTTCGCCGATGTGGCCGGCGGTGCTTGAAGCATTGCCCTACAACTACGCCTTTCTTTCAAATCCCGTCGTCGATCCGGCTTTCGTTCGCGA
Source organism: Nitrobacter sp. TKz-YC01 (assembly GCF_047824785.1). Classification (GTDB taxonomy): domain Bacteria; phylum Pseudomonadota; class Alphaproteobacteria; order Rhizobiales; family Xanthobacteraceae; genus Nitrobacter. The sequence goes on from NZ_CP181167.1 coordinate 1,709,780, forward strand.
GGTCATGCAAGCCTTTTTATCGGCGATCCGTGACAGTCGCTCGCTGCCCAAGGTGATCAGCCTGAAATCGCTTGATGCCGAGGTAGAGAACTTCGAAACACTTATCGAGGTGCTGACCGAGCAGGGTTGCGCGTGTCTCAGGATGTCCGACAGCACACGTCCTTTCGCTACTCCTGAGGCTGGCGTGAAACGGTCGGGCTCGACCCGGAAGAAGCTGCGGCAGGATTGGAACCGGCTCTCCGCCGCAGGCAGTGTTGATATCGTCAATCTCCGCGCTCCGGATACGCGAGAGGCGTTAGAGGCGTTCGAAACGTTTCTGGAACTGGAAGCCGCAGGCTGGAAAGGAGCGCGTGGCACGGCATTGTTATGCAGGCCGGCGGACGCAGCCTTCGCCAGACAGATGGTTACCGCGCTCACTGAGCGTGGCGATGCTTCGGTTGCCTTGCTTCGTGTTGATCGGCGCGCCATCGCCGCGCAGGTGCTGATGTATTGTGGCGCCACGGCCTATACGTGGAAAACGGCCTTCGATCCCGGCTACGCGAAATACTCGCCCGGCATGCTGCTGATCGACAGGATCACGGACGATCTGCTGACCTCAGCGGAGATCGGAGCGATCAATTCCTGCTCCTACGAAGGAAGCTTCATGGCTCAACTCTGGGCGGGGCACCGGAGAATGGCCGATCTGCTGGTCAATGTCGGGCGGGATCGATCTCTGGCCTTCTCGCTGGAGGCCGCTCGCCAACGAGGTTACGAACGGCTTCGCCGCCTTCGCGACCAGGTTCGGAGCTGGTCAGCTTCCGTCAGCCCCAAAGCAAGAAAGTAAGCCTTGTGACGCACCGCCTTTGGCCTGCTTCAGCAGCGTGGTCGGGACATGGAGGCTGTAGGTCGGAGCCGTCAATCCGGTGTGGGTTGCCTTTAGCTACGCAAAGGGCGACACTGCAACCGCCGGTTTTGACCTGCCGCAAGAACCGGTGATCGTGGGACCATGGTGCAAAGGCCAAAGAACAGCCTTCTGGCGAGCATACCGGACACGGAATGGATCGAAGTTCAGAAGCTGTGTGAGTTTGTCAAACTTCCGCTCGGTTGCGTGCTGTATGAGCCGCGCGGCCCGTTCGATTATGTGTACTTTCCTGAAACCGCGATCATCTCCAACGTTGCCCCGCTGAAGGCCGACAAGACAGCCGAGACCTCAACCACGGGACGGGAGGGGATGATCAACATCGGGGCGATCATGGGCGATGATCAGTCTATGCATCGCGCCGTCGTCCAGGTGTCCGGTGACAGCATCCGCATCGCGTTTCAGGATTTTCAGGAATTGCAAGCGCGTCTGCCGGTGTTTCGGCGCAAGCTCAACGCTTACTCGCGAGCGTTTCTCGCGCAGGTGATGCAGTCCGTTGCGTGCAACGCCAGCCATACGCTTCTCCAGCGCTGCGCGCGATGGTTGTTGAAGTCTCACGATCGTGTCGATGGTGACGAGCTCCGACTCACTCAGCAATTCCTTGCCGAAATGCTTGTGGTCAGCCGCGTGGCCGTTAACGCCGAGTTGCAGAAGTTTCAGCAACTGCAGGTTCTCACATACAGCCGCGGCATCATTACCGTACTGGACCGTAAGCTTTTGGAGCGCACATCCTGCGAATGCTATCGCGCGGTCCGGCGAGAGTACGACAGGCTACTGCCTGGCTCTTTCACCAAATAAAATTGCCACCTATGTAAACTAGTTGGCTATACCGTCGCTGTTTCCATCGGTACACAAAGAAATTCAAAAATAATAGAGGAGCGCACCGATGCCGCGACACATCTCTTTTTACGATGAATCTCTGGGTAAGCAGATCGACGGTTCATACACTTCGGATGGCAAGGTGATCCACGCCGGTTCGGGATCGTTGGGCGCGAAAAGCGCGACCATTGGCCACCTTGGCAACGCCACCACATTTCCGGTTGATCAGGTCGGTCAGGATCTGCTGGCGCAGAGGCTGCTGAGCGAGCTGGCTCAGCGCGAAGCAAAGAACGGCCACGGCCACGGCCACTAAGTTATCGTCAAACGGATGGTGTGAACCGCTCATGCGGTTCACATGATCGTTTTCTACCGCGGAGGGGCCTTGCGTTGGCCTCGCCGAAGGTGACTGTGGTTCAAGCGGTCACCTTCGAACCTTCGCTCAGGCATTCAGGCTATCTTTCCGCTTCGTGCGTCGCATCCGGGCCTAGAGCATTTTCTGATTGAATTAGAAACGAAGCTCCAGATTATTGGTTTGACGCGTTTTCTTCGCGCGAACCGGCATCCATCCTCGGGTCAAGCTCGAGGACATGCTTCGCTCGAAAACGCTCCAGACTGATCACTCCCGCGGATGTGTCGATCGTTTGAAGGGGCGGAGCGGTAGTCGTCTGCCTTTAACGTCGCAAGGCTTCGGTGCCCGGCACGATCGAGAAGTGGCGTCGTGCGGCTCGGCTTATCGTCTGCGCGTGACGTTCTGCATCTCTTTCCCATAGCATTATCGCGCAACGCAATCCTTGGTCTTGATCCGAGGTGTCATTGGTTCGCGTGAAGACAGCGCGTCAGAACAAGTTCGCGTCAGATCAAGCTCATGGAGCCGCGCTTCTGATTCCGTTCAGAATCGGAAAGTCTCTGGCGATGACTCGTCGGACGCTTGCCGATTGGCGGACAACAACACGCCTCCGCGAATTTCGTGGCGCCGCAAGCCAACTGTCTCGCCGAAATCGACCCGAGTCGCGCGAGGCCGGGCCAATGCTCTGATTCGGCGCCAGCGCTTTTTCGTTTCTGATGGAATCGGGGGCGCGGCGATATAAACTTGATTAAATACGTTTTCTTCACGTGAACCGGTATCCATCCTCGGGTCAAGCCAGAGGACAGGCCTCGCTCGAAAACGCTAATCCCGCGATGAATCGGGCAGAGAGCCGGCTTCGGCCTTGCCGTTTCCTTGAGCGCGCCGGAGACGGCCATGGCGGGGTTCGCGAAGCGGATGTTGGTCAGCAGGAAAAGAACGTCAAAACAACAGCTTGATATTCTTTTCCAATGCAAATTGGGAGCGGAAGAATCCGATAACGTCGAACGGGCTGTCAGCGCTCGAAAGGCCATTGTTTCGGGCGGCTTCCGGCAGTCGGCGCGCAACCGTTCCATTGAAACCGGTCGAGACCGGGCCGGACGCATGAAATGGTCAGAAGTGCCTCTGGTGTGGCGGTTCAGCCTTGACTTGACGAGTCGCGATGGATAAAACCCGCGCACTTAACGGCAGGCGGTGAGCTACACCAGCGTCGGAACGGATCACCCTTTCTATCTGGTTTGATTGATAGACGGGCACCAACCTCGACGAATGCTGCTCAGACGCTGCCGAAATAGCCAGGCAATGCCAGGACGATAGTCGTCTCTTGAGCGAGTTCTCTCGAGATTGATTTCGGATACATGACCTCGGTAGAGGCTCGCCGGTTCGTTCCGGCTGGCGTTGATCGTGGTCCTCTGTGGTGTCGAAGCGCTTCCCGCTCAGCAGTGAACGGTTGGCGCGGTTTCGTTTTGCGTGAACCGATTCACGCATCGCGAGCGAGTGGGCGATAGCTCCGGACGAAGTGCGAAACCGATCGGGGTTTTGCGTAAATATAAGGGTGAAGGCGAACGATGCCGACGATCAACCAGCTGATCGCAAGTCCGCGCGTCCTGCAAAAGTCGCGCAAGAAGGTGCCAGCGTTGCAGCAATCGCCGCAAAAGCGCGGGGTGTGCACGCGTGTTTACACCACGACGCCGAAGAAGCCGAACTCGGCGCTGCGCAAGGTTGCGAAGGTGCGCCTGACCAATGGCTTCGAGGTCATCGGTTATATTCCGGGTGAAGGCCACAACCTTCAGGAACATTCCGTGGTGATGATTCGCGGCGGCCGCGTGAAGGACTTGCCGGGCGTGCGCTATCACATCCTCCGCGGCGTCCTCGACACGCAGGGCGTCAAGAACCGCAAGCAGCGCCGTTCGAAGTACGGCGCGAAACGTCCGAAGTAAGCGGGAACAGAAACGATGTCACGTCGCCACTCTGCCGAAAAGCGTGAAGTGTTGCCCGACCCGAAGTTCGGAAACGTCGTCATTACGAAGTTCATGAACTCGATCATGTATGCGGGGAAGAAGTCGGTCGCCGAAAGCATCGTCTACGGCGCGCTCGACCTGATCGAGGCCAGGACCAAGCAGGGTCCGCTGACCGTTTTCGAGCAGGCGCTCGAGAACGTGATGCCGACCATCGAAGTGCGGTCCCGCCGCGTTGGCGGCGCCACCTATCAGGTGCCGGTGGAAGTTCGCTCGACCCGCCGTCAGGCGCTGGGCATTCGCTGGCTGATCACGGCTGCGCGGGGGCGCAATGAGAAGACGATGACGGAGCGGCTTTCGGCCGAACTGCTCGACGCGTCGAACAACCGGGGAAGCGCGGTCAAGAAGCGGGAAGACGTGCACAAGATGGCGGAAGCCAACCGTGCGTTCTCGCACTATCGCTGGTAACGGCGACACAACAGGAATTTTAAGGACAGCTCCATGCCCCGCCAACATGCCATCGAGGATTACCGTAACTTCGGTATCATGGCGCATATCGACGCCGGCAAGACCACCACGACCGAGCGCATCCTTTATTACACCGGCAAGAGCCACAAGATCGGCGAAGTGCACGAAGGTGCGGCGACGATGGACTGGATGACGCAGGAGCAGGAGCGCGGCATCACCATCACCTCGGCCGCGACCACTGCGTTCTGGGATGGCAAGCGTCTGAACATCATCGACACTCCGGGTCACGTCGACTTCACCATCGAGGTGGAGCGTTCCTTGCGCGTGCTCGACGGCGCCGTATGCGTGCTCGACTCCAACCAGGGCGTCGAGCCGCAGACCGAAACGGTCTGGCGTCAGGGCGACAAGTACAAGGTGCCGCGCATCGTCTTCTGCAACAAGATGGATAAGACCGGCGCCGACTTCTTCAAGTGTCTCGCTGACATCGTCGATCGCCTCGGCGCGCGCCCTGTTGCGTTGCAGTTGCCGATTGGCTCGGAAAGCAACTTCAAGGGCATGGTCGACCTCGTCCGCATGAAGGCGCTGGTCTGGAACAATGAAGCGCTGGGCGCGATGTACGACATCGTAGATATCCCGGCTGACCTCGCCGATAAGGCGAAAGAATATCGCGAGAAGCTGGTGGAGGCTGCCGTCGAGCTCGATGACGACGCCATGGCCGCCTATCTCGATGGCGCCGAGCCCGACGAAGCCACGTTGAAGAGGCTGATCCGCAAGGCGGTGCTGACCGGCGCTTTCTATCCGGTGCTGTGCGGCACGGCGTTCAAGAACAAGGGCGTCCAGCCGCTGCTCGATGCCGTGGTCGCCTATCTGCCGTCGCCGCTCGACGTTCCGGCTATCAATGGCGTTGATGACAAAGGCAACGAAGTTGTCCGTCACGCCGACGACAAGGAGCCGATGTCGCTGCTGGCGTTCAAGATCATGGACGATCCCTTCGTCGGCACGATCACGTTCTGCCGCATTTATTCGGGCATTCTTCAGAGCGGCACCGGCGTCGTCAATTCGACCCGCGAGAAGAAGGAGCGCATCGGCCGGATGTTGCTGATGCATGCGAACAATCGCGAGGACATCAAGGAAGCCTATGCCGGCGACATCGTTGCGCTGGCCGGCCTGAAGGAAGCGCGCACCGGCGACACGCTGTGCGATCCCGCTCATCAGGTGATTCTCGAAAAGATGGAGTTTCCTGATCCCGTCATCGAGATCGCGATCGAGCCGAAGTCCAAGGCAGACCAGGAAAAGCTGGGTATCGCGCTGGCGAAGCTTGCTGCGGAGGATCCGTCCTTTCGTGTCTCCACCGATCTGGAATCCGGTCAGACCATCCTCAAGGGGATGGGTGAGCTTCACCTCGACATCAAGGTCGATATTCTCAAGCGGACCTACAAGGTCGACGCCAATATCGGCGCGCCGCAGGTGGCGTTCCGCGAGCGGGTCACCAAGCGCGTCGAACACAGCTACACCCACAAGAAGCAGACCGGCGGCACCGGTCAGTTTGCCGCGGTTACGCTGATCGTCGAACCGAACGAGCCCGGAAAAGGCTACGAGTTCGAGTCGAAGATCGTCGGCGGCGCCGTGCCGAAGGAATACATCCCCGGCGTCGAGAAGGGCATCGAGAGCGTGCTCAGCTCGGGCGTGGTTGCGGGCTTTCCTATTGTCGATGTCAAGGTGCAATTGATCGACGGCAAGTTCCATGACGTGGACTCATCGGCGCTGGCGTTCGAGATTGCGACGCGCGCCTGCTTCCGCGAGGCTCTGCAGAAGGGCAAGTCGGTGCTGCTGGAGCCGATCATGAAGGTCGAGGTGGTGACGCCGGAAGACTATACCGGATCGGTCATAGGCGATCTCAATTCGCGGCGCGGCCAGATCCAGGGTCAGGACATGCGCGGCAACGCCAACGTCATCAACGCGATGGTGCCGCTCATGAACATGTTCGGCTACGTGAACAATCTGCGCTCGATGAGTCAGGGGCGCGCGACCTTTACGATGCAATTCGATCATTACGCGGAAGCGCCGGCGAACGTGTCGGCGGAAGTCCAGAAAAAGTTTGCCTGATTGTCGCTGGCGACAGTCGACGACTGAACGGAGAGTCAAATGGCCAAAGCAAAGTTTGAACGTAACAAGCCGCATTGCAACATTGGTACGATCGGTCACGTTGATCATGGCAAGACGTCGTTGACGGCGGCGATCACGAAGGTTCTTGCGGAAGCCGGCGGAGCGACGTTCACGGCATACGACCAGATTGACAAGGCTCCCGAAGAGAAGGCGCGCGGCATCACCATTTCGACGTCGCATGTCGAGTATGAAACGCCGAATCGCCACTACGCGCATGTCGACTGTCCGGGCCATGCTGACTACGTGAAGAACATGATCACGGGCGCGGCGCAGATGGACGGCGCCATTCTTGTCGTGTCAGCCGCGGACGGCCCGATGCCTCAGACGCGCGAGCACATTCTTCTGGCGCGCCAGGTCGGCGTTCCGGCGATCGTGGTGTTTTTGAACAAGTGCGACATGGTCGACGATCCGGAGCTTCTGGAACTGGTCGAGATGGAGGTCCGGGAGCTTTTGTCGAAGTACGAGTTTCCCGGCGACGACATTCCGATCATCAAGGGCTCGGCGCTGGCGGCGCTGGAGGACTCCGACGCCAAGCTCGGCAAGGAAGCTGTGCTTGAACTGATGAAGGCGGTTGATGCCTACATTCCGCAGCCGGAACGGCCGGTTGATCAGCCGTTCCTGATGCCGGTCGAGGACGTGTTCTCGATTTCCGGTCGCGGCACGGTTGTGACGGGACGAGTTGAGCGCGGTATTGTCAAGGTCGGCGAGGAAATCGAGATCGTCGGCATCCGCGAGACGCAGAAGACGACCGTGACGGGCGTGGAGATGTTCCGCAAGCTTCTCGATCAGGGGCAGGCGGGCGACAACATCGGAGCGCTGTTGCGCGGCACCAAGCGCGAGGACGTGGAGCGCGGTCAGGTTCTGTGCAAGCCGGGCTCTGTGAAGCCGCACACCAAGTTCAAGGCGGAAGCCTACATCCTGACCAAGGAAGAGGGTGGTCGCCACACGCCGTTTTTCACCAACTATCGGCCGCAGTTCTACTTCCGCACCACGGACGTGACCGGTGTGGTGCATCTTCCGGCCGGCACCGAGATGGTAATGCCGGGCGACAACGTCGCGATGGAGGTTCACCTGATCGTGCCGATCGCCATGGAGGAGAAGCTGCGCTTCGCTATCCGCGAGGGCGGTCGCACCGTCGGCGCGGGCGTCGTCGCCAGCATCATCGAGTAAGGCAAGGGAATTGCGAATAGCGAGTGGCGAATAGAACACCTTCTATTTCGCTATTCGCTACTCACTACTCACTATTCGCTTTTCAAAGAGAGACACGGCAATGAACGGCCAGAATATCCGCATCCGTCTCAAGGCGTTCGACCATCGAATTCTCGATACGTCGACCCGCGAGATCGTGAACACCGCGAAACGCACCGGCGCGCAGGTCCGCGGACCGATTCCGCTGCCGACTCGAATCGAGAAGTTCACGGTCAACCGTTCGCCGCACGTCGACAAGAAGAGCCGCGAGCAGTTCGAGATGCGGACGCACAAGCGCCTTCTCGACATCGTGGATCCAACTCCTCAGACAGTCGATGCCTTGATGAAGCTTGATCTGGCTGCGGGCGTTGACGTGGAGATCAAGCTCTGACGAGGCCGTTCGCCGTTTTCGGATCGGGCATGCGGAAAGTCAGAACGAAGTTTTGGAACAGTCCGATCGTTAGCGGACAGAAAGAACAGGAAGCACGACGATGCGCTCCGGAGTGATCGCACAAAAGGTCGGGATGACGCGGGTCTTTACAGAGGCCGGCGAGCACATCCCTGTGACCGTGCTGAAGCTGAGCAATTGTCAGGTGTTGGGGCACCGGACCAGTGAGAAGAACGGCTACGTCGCATTGCAGCTTGGCTCGGGTGCGCGCAAGACGGTCTACATGCCCAAGGCGGAGCGCGGACAATTCGCGGTCGCCAAGGTGGCTCCGAAGCGCAAGGTCGCTGAGTTTCGCGTGTCTGAGGATTCGCTGATTCCGGTTGGCGCGGAAATTCAGGCGGACCATTTCGTGGTCGGCCAGTTCGTCGATGTCACCGGAACGTCGGTGGGTAAAGGTTACGCCGGCGGCATGAAACGCTGGAACTTCGGCGGCCTGCGCGCCACCCACGGCGTGTCGATCTCGCATCGTTCGATCGGCTCGACCGGCGGCCGTCAGGATCCGGGTAAAACCTTCAAGAACAAGAAGATGCCTGGCCACATGGGTGTCGACCGCATCACGACGCTGAACCTGCGCGTGGTGAAGACCGACGTCGAGCGCGGTCTGATCCTGGTTGAGGGAGCTGTTCCGGGCTCCAAGGGCGGCTGGATCGCGGTGCGTGACGCGGTGAAGAAGCCGTTGCCCAAGGAAGCGCCGAAGCCAGGCAAGTTCAAGGTCGTGGGCGGTGCGCAGGCCGCAGACGAGGACAAGGTCCCGGCGGATACCCCGGCCGAGAAGGAGGGGGCATAACATGGAACTGAACGTTACCACCCTCGAAGGCAAGGCTGCCGGTTCGGTTCAGCTGTCGGACGGCATCTTCGGGCTTGAGCCGCGCAAGGATCTGATTCAGCGTTGCGTGAATTGGCAACTCGCCAAAAGTCAGGCGGGCACCCACAAGACCAAGGGGCGCGCGGAAATCTGGCGCACCGGCAAGAAGCTGTTCAAGCAAAAGGGCACAGGCAACGCCCGTCACGGCTCTGCCCGCGCGCCCCAGTTCCGCGGCGGCGGCCGTGCGTTCGGGCCGGTCGTTCGCAGTCATGCGCATGATCTGCCCAAGAAGGTGCGCGCGCTGGCGCTGCGCCATGCGCTTTCGGCGAAGGCCAAGGATGGTGGTTTGATCGTTATCGACAGCGTCGAACTGAAAGAGGCCAAGACCAAGGCTTTGATGGGTCATTTTTCGAGCCTCGGTCTGACCAGCGCGCTGATCGTCGACGGCGCGCAGGTTCATGCCGGGTTCGCAACCGCCGCGCGCAACATTCCGAACATCGACGTGCTGCCGATCCAGGGCATCAACGTTTACGACATTCTGCGCCGTCAGAAGCTGGTGTTGACCAAGGCGGCGGTTGATGCGTTGGAGGCGCGTTTCAAATGACAATCGACGCGAACCATTACGACGTGATTGTCGCTCCGGTGATCACCGAGAAGGCGACGATGGCCTCTGAGTACAACAAGGTTGTGTTCAAGGTGGCTCGCAAGGCGACCAAGCCGCAGATCAAGGAAGCGATCGAGAAACTGTTCGACGTCAAGGTCAAGAGCGTGAACACGCTGGTGCGCAAGGGCAAGACCAAGGTTTTCCGAGGCCGTCTGGGTTCACACTCGGACATCAAGCGTGCGGTTGTAACCCTCGAAGAGGGCCATCGCATCGACGTGACCACGGGTCTCTGAGGCGGAAACGGCTTTAAGGCGGCAGATTATGGCACTGAAGACTTACAATCCCACGACGCCGGGCCAGCGCCAGTTGGTGATGGTCGATCGCTCCGCCCTTTACAAGGGCAAGCCGGTCAAGACGTTGACCGAGGGCAAGCGCGGCAAGGGTGGTCGCAACAACACCGGGCGCATCACCGTGCGGTTCCGCGGCGGTGGCCACAAGCAGGCCTATCGCAACGTCGATTTCAAGCGCGGCAAGACGGACGTGCCGGCGGTCGTTGAACGGCTGGAATATGATCCGAACCGCACCGCGTTCATCGCGCTGATCAAGTATCAGGACGGTGAACTGGCTTATATCCTTGCGCCGCAGCGTCTGGCCGTGGGCGACACCGTCGTCGCCGGGAATTATGTGGACGTCAAGCCTGGTAATGTCATGCCGCTCGGCAACATGCCTGTCGGCACGATCGTCCACAATGTCGAGATGAAGATCGGGAAGGGTGGCCAGTTGGCGCGTTCCGCCGGCACTTACGCGCAGATCGTCGGCCGTGATCAGGATTATGTCATCCTGCGTCTGAATTCAGGCGAGCAGCGCCTGGTGCACGGCCGCTGCCGTGGCGCCATCGGCGCCGTATCGAATCCGGATCACATGAACACCTCGATCGGCAAGGCGGGCCGCACCCGCTGGATGGGCCGTCGTCCGCACAACCGCGGCGTGGTCATGAACCCGATCGACCATCCGCATGGCGGCGGCGAAGGCCGGACGTCCGGTGGCCGTCACCCGGTGACGCCGTGGGGCAAGCCGACCAAGGGCAAGAAGACCCGCTCCAACAAGTCGACCAGCAAGTTCATTCTCATCAGCCGCCACAAGCGGAAGAAGTAGCAAGGAAAGCCGGACATGGTTCGTTCAGTCTGGAAAGGCCCGTTTGTTGAAGGCTCGCTGCTCAAGAAGGCAGACGCCGCGCGAGCGAGTGGCCGTCATGACGTCATCAAGATCTGGAGCCGCCGCTCGACCATTCTGCCGCAGTTCGTCGGGCTGGTGTTCGGTGTCTACAACGGCCAGAAGCACGTGCCTGTTTCGGTCAACGAAGAGATGGTCGGTCACAAGTTCGGCGAGTTCTCGCCGACCCGCACGTTCCATGGCCACTCGGGCGACAAGAAAGCCAAGAGGTCTTGAGGTTCAAGTTATGAGCAAACCAAAGCGCGAACGGAGCCTCCCGGAAAATGAGGCCAAGGCGATTGCCCGGATGCTTCGGGTGAGCCCGCAGAAGCTCAACCTGGTTGCGCAACTGATCCGCGGCCGCAAGGCGTCGGCGGCGCTCGCCGATCTGCAATTCTCGCGCAAGCGGATCGCGGGCGACGTCAAGAAGTGCCTGGAATCGGCGATCGCCAACGCCGAGAACAACCATGACCTCGACGTCGACGAGTTGATCGTATCGGAGGCGTTTGTCGGCAACGGCATGGTGATGAAGCGTTTCGCGCCGCGCGGCCGTGGCCGTTCGGGCCGTATCTATAAACCGTTCTCGCAACTGACGATCGTGGTGCGTCAGGTCGAGGCCGAGGCGAGCGCTTAAGAGGCGCGGGAGAAAACGATGGGTCAGAAGATCAATCCGATCGGGCTGCGTCTGGGTATCAACCGGACCTGGGATTCCCGTTGGTATGCCGGCAAGGCCGAGTACGGCCGGCTGCTGCACGAGGATGTCAAGATCCGCGAACTCCTGCACAAGGAGCTCAAGCAGGCAGCCGTCGCCCGCATCGTGATCGAGCGGCCGCATAAGAAGTGCCGTGTGACGATCCATTCGGCGCGCCCCGGTGTCGTGATCGGCAAGAAGGGCGCCGATATCGACAAGCTGCGCAAAAGAGTTGCCGATATCACCTCGTCGGACGTGGTTCTCAATATCGTCGAGATTCGCAAGCCGGAGCTTGATGCCACGCTGGTCGCCGAATCGATTGCGCAGCAGCTTGAGCGCCGCGTCGCGTTCCGTCGCGCGATGAAACGTGCCGTGCAATCGGCGATGCGTCTGGGCGCCGAAGGCATCAGGATCAACTGCTCGGGCCGTCTCGGCGGCGCCGAAATCGCTCGCATGGAGTGGTATCGCGAAGGCCGCGTGCCGCTGCACACGCTGCGCGCCGACGTGGACTACGGCGTTGCCACGGCGTTCACGACGTTCGGCACCTGCGGCGTCAAGGTCTGGATATTCAAGGGCGAGATCCTCGAGCATGACCCGATGGCTCAGGATAAGCGCCAGGCCGGCGACGACAGCCGTCCTCGCCGCGATGCGGCATGAACGACAGCATGATGCCGAAGGGTGATCACCGGTTTTCGGACCGGATCATGCGTAAAGAGAAGGTTTGAGGGCGTAAGCCATGATGCAACCGAAGAAGACCAAGTTCCGGAAGGCGCACAAGGGCCGCATCCACGGCGTCGCGTCGTCGGGCGCGACGCTGGCGTTCGGCCAGTTCGGCCTGAAGGCAATGGCGCCCGAGCGCATCACGGCGCGTCAGATCGAAGCGGCGCGGCGGGCGCTGACACGTCATATGAAGCGCGCGGGACGGGTCTGGATCCGCGTCTTCCCGGACGTGCCCGTATCGAAGAAGCCGGCCGAAGTCCGCATGGGCTCGGGCAAGGGCGCGCCGGAATTGTGGGTGGTGCGGGTCAAGCCCGGCCGGGTGCTTTTCGAGATCGACGGCGTGGCTCCGCAGACCGCGAAGGAAGCGCTGACGCTCGCCGCCGCCAAGCTGCCGATCAAGACGCGCTTCGTCGCGCGCATCGCGGAGTAATCGACATGGCCGCAATGAAGACCGCTGACATCCGCGCGATGACCCCCGACCAGATGGACGACGCCATCACCAGTCTGAAGAAGGAGCGGTTCAATCTGCGCTTCCAGCGCGCGACGGGACAGCTTGAGAACACCTCGCGGATGCGTGAAGCCCGCCGCGATATCGCACGGATCAAGACCATCGCCGCGCAAAAGCGCGACGCGAAGAAGTAAGGGGCTTTAAGATGCCGAAACGTACGCTGCAGGGCGTGGTCGTCAGCGACAAGCAAGCCAAGACGGTTGTGGTGCGCGTCGACCGCCGCTTTACCCATCCGATCTACAAGAAGACCATTCGCCGCTCGAAGAACTATCACGCGCACGACGAGAACAACGAGTTCAAGCCGGGTGACATGGTGTGGATCGAGGAAAGCAAGCCGATCTCGAAGTTGAAGCGCTGGACCGTGGTTCGGGGCGAACAGAAGAAAACCGCTTAGGCGCGATTTTGCGCATCAGAAAGAGGACAAGGTGCATCAATGATTCAGATGCAGACCAACCTCGACGTGGCCGATAATTCAGGCGCACGCCGTGTCATGTGCATCAAGGTGCTTGGAGGCTCCAAGCGCCGTTATGCAACGGTGGGCGACATCATCGTCGTGTCGATCAAGGAAGCCATTCCGCGCGGGAAGGTGAAGAAGGGCGACGTCATGAAGGCGGTGGTGGTGCGGGTCTCCAAGGATATCCGCCGCGCCGACGGTTCGGTGATCCGTTTCGACCGCAATGCGGCCGTTCTGATCAACAATCAGTCGGAGCCTGTCGGCACCCGTATTTTCGGGCCGGTGCCGCGCGAGCTGCGCGCCAAGAACCACATGAAGATCATATCGCTGGCGCCGGAGGTGCTGTGATGGCTGCCAAGATCCGGAAGGGCGACAAGGTTATCGTGCTGTCGGGCCGCGACAAGGGTCGCACCGGCGAAGTGTTCGAGGTCCGCCCCGCGGAAGGCAGGGCGCTGGTGCGTGGCGTCAATATCGTGAAGCGCCACCAGAAGCAGACCCAGAACCAGGAAGGCGGCATTCTCTCGAAGGAGTCGCCGATCCAACTGTCCAACATCGCGATTGTCGGCAAGGACGGAAAGCCGACTCGCGTCGGTTTCAAGATTCAGGCAGACGGCACCAAGGTGCGTGTCGCCAAGCGCTCGGGAGCGGAGATCGATGGCTGAGACGGCTTACGTGCCGCGCCTGCGCGCGGAGTATGACAAGAGCATCCGGGCCCGGCTGACCGAGCAGTTCGGCTATATTAACGTGATGCAGGTGCCTCGCCTCGACAAGGTGGTTCTCAACATGGGAATCGGCGAGGCCGTGAACGATCGCAAGAAGGCCGAGGCGGCGGCCGGCGACCTGTCGCTGATCGCGGGCCAGAAGGCGGTCGTGACTTACTCGCGTGTCGCCATTTCGACCTTCAAGCTGCGTGAGAATCAGCCGATCGGCTGCAAGGTAACGCTGCGCAAGACGAAGATGTACGAATTCATCGATCGTCTCGTGAATGTTGCGCTGCCGCGCGTCCGCGACTTCCGTGGTCTCAATCCGAAGAGCTTCGACGGTCGCGGCAATTACTCGCTCGGCATCAAGGAACACATCATTTTCCCGGAGATCGATTTCGACAAGGTCGGGGAAAGCTGGGGCATGGACGTCACCGTCTGCACGACGGCGCAGACGGACGACGAAGCCCGGGCGCTGCTGACAGCATTCAATTTTCCGTTCCGGCAGTGAGACGCTGAAAGGCGCTCAGACGCGGAAAGGTAAGGAGCCAAGCATGGCAAAGAAGAGTTCGATCGAGAAGAACAACCGGCGCAGGCGGATGAACCGGAACGCGGCTGCGAAGCGCGCGCGGCTGAAGGCCATCATCGCCGACAAGACCAAGCCGATGGAGGAACGCTTCGCCGCGACGCTGAAGCTTGCCGAAATGCCGCGCAACTCGTCCGCGACGCGCATACGAAACCGCTGCGAGCTGACCGGGCGTCCGCGTTCGAACTATCGCAAGAACAAGCTGAGCCGTATCGCGCTGCGCGACCTCGGCTCCAGAGGCCTGGTTCCTGGCCTCGTGAAGTCGAGCTGGTAAGGAGGATCGCCAGATGTCCACGCACGATCCGATCAGCGATCTCATCACCCGCATTCGCAATGCGCAGATGCGCAGCAAGCCCAAGGTTTCGGCTCCAGGCTCGAAGATGCGCGCGAACGTGCTCGAGGTTCTCAAGAGTGAAGGCTATATCCGCGGCTATGCCAGTGTCGAGCATTCCTCGGGTCGCAGCGAGCTTGAGATCGAGCTGAAGTATTTCGACGGGGAGCCCGTGATTCGCGAGATCGAGCGCGTCTCCAGGCCCGGCCGCCGCGTTTACGCCTCGGTGAAGAATCTGCCCCGCGTCAACAACGGGTTGGGAATCTCTGTGTTGTCGACCCCGAAGGGGATCATGGCTGACCACGAGGCGCGCGACGCCAATGTGGGCGGTGAAGTTCTCTTTACGGTGTTCTAGCGCGCGTATCGCGAAAGTGGGAAGCCGATTTTGCGACAGGAATGCGCGCAGACTAAGATGAAGGATTGAGCCATGTCACGCATTGGCAAGAGGCCAGCCGCGGTGCCGTCTGGTGTGACCGCGACCGTCGAAGGGCAGACCGTCAAGATGAAGGGGCCGAAAGGCGAGCTTCGATTCGTTGTCCATGATGACGTCGAGGTGAAGTTTGAGGACGGCGCGGTGAAGGTCGCGCCGCGATACGAGACCAAACGGGCGCAGGCGCTGTATGGCACCGCGCGCGCTCAGGTCGCGAATCTCGTCGACGGCGTCACCAAGGGATTTGAAAAGAAGCTCGAGATCATCGGCGTCGGCTATCGTGCCGCGTTGCAAGGCAAGTCGTTGCAGCTCGCGCTCGGCTATAGCCACGATGTCAACTACGCAGTCCCCGAGGGGATTACGATCACCGTGCCGAAGCCGACCGAAATCACGATCACGGGCAATGATGCACAGCGCGTCGGTCAGGTCGCGGCCGAAATCCGGGGCTATCGTCCGCCGGAGCCCTACAAGGGCAAGGGCGTGAAGTACGCCGACGAAACGATCTTCCGTAAGGAAGGCAAGAAGAAGTAACGGAGCCGGTCATGTCGAAAATGAAGATTACGAATGCCCGGCGCAAGCAACGCGTGAGGCTGTCATTGCGCCGGACCGCAAATGGCCGTCCGCGCTTGTCGGTGTTCCGCTCGTCGAAGCACATCTATGCCCAGGTCATTGATGACCTGAAAGGCGAGACGCTGGCCTCGGCCTCCTCGCTGGAGAAGGCGATGCGCGACGCGGGCAACACAGGCGCCAACATCGATGCGGCCAAGGCCGTCGGCAAGCTTGTGGCGGAGCGGGCGGTGAAGAACGGCGTCAAGGAAGTTGTTTTCGATCGCGGCGGCTATCTCTATCACGGTCGCGTCAAGGCGCTGGCCGATGCCGCTCGCGAGAGCGGATTGAGCTTCTAAGTGGTATATCGGACGAACAGGACAGGGGCGAGAGCCTCACAAGGATCGGAAAAACACCATGGCAGGTGAACGCGAACGCGGCGGACGCGAACGGAGCAGGGATCGCGAGGAGCGCGACAGCGAGTTCGTCGACAAGCTCGTCCACATCAACCGCGTGGCGAAGGTCGTCAAGGGCGGCAAGCGCTTCGGTTTCGCGGCGCTGGTCGTGATCGGCGACCAGAAGGGCCGCGTCGGGTTCGGGCACGGCAAGGCGCGCGAGGTTCCGGAAGCGATCCGCAAGGCGACGGAATCGGCGAAACGCAATCTGACGCGTGTTCCGCTGCGCGAGGGCAGGACGCTGCATCATGACATCGCAGGCCGCCACGGCGCAGGCCGCGTTTATCTGCGCGCGGCGCCAGCCGGCACGGGGATCATCGCCGGTGGCCCGATGCGCGCGGTGTTCGAGACGCTCGGCATCCAGGACGTGGTGGCGAAGTCGGTCGGCTCGTCCAATCCCTATAATATGGTTCGCGCGACCTTCGACGCGCTGAAGCACCAGGATTCACCGCGCTCGGTTTCCGCCCGTCGCAACATCAAGGTTTCGACGCTGCAATCGCGCCGTGTGGGTGGTGACGCGGAGGCTGTTGCCGAATAGCGGAGTTTCGAGCCGGGGCGGCGGTTGCCGCCGGCCCATCCGAGACCCGCCGGGCGAGACAGGATTTGGAGTGACGACGATGGCCAAGGCCGCAAAAACAATCAAGGTCGAGCAGACCGGCAGCGCAATCCGCCGCCATCACTCGCAGCGCTCGACGTTGGTCGGGCTCAAGCTCAACAAGATCGGCCGGACCGCGGAGTTGCAGGATACGCCTGAAATTCGCGGCATGATCGCGAAGGTTCGGCACATCGTCCGCGTTATCGACGAGACGTAACAGTTTGCTATTTATACCCGGCCTGCGCCGGGAAGCCACGGCTTCGGACACGAGCGGATTCGGCGAAAGACGTGGATGCCGGGATGATCCCGGCGCGAGGAACACGATGAGGACGCGACCATGAAACTCAGCGATATCGCCGACAACGCAGGCTCGCGCAAGAAGCGCATGCGGATCGGCCGGGGTATCGGCTCCGGCAAGGGCAAGACCGGCGGCCGTGGCGGCAAGGGACAGACCGCGCGCTCCGGTGTGCGCATCAACGGCTTCGAGGGCGGCCAGATGCCGCTGCATCGGCGGTTGCCGAAGCGCGGTTTCAACAACATCTTCCGCGTCGAGTTCGCCGAGATCAATCTCGATCGGCTTCAGGCCGCGATCGATGCCGGCACGATCGATGCCGGCGCGACTGTCAACGCCGAGTCGCTGGTGAAATCCGGCGTGGTGCGTCGCGCCAAGGGCGGCGTCCGTCTGCTTGGCCGCGGCGAGATCAAGTCGAAACTGACCGTTGAGGTTCACGGCGCCTCGAAGGCCGCGATCGCGGCGGTTGAGAAGGCGGGCGGCACCGTTAAAATCCTCGCGCCGAAGAAGGACGAAGGTGAGGCGGCGTAACGTTCGCGTCATCGCCCGCTTTGATGCGACAGAGACTTGCGGATGTTGGATTCATCAGGGATCGAACATCATGAGAGGTCCGGCGGCTGCCGGCCGGCCCGTTCTGGCGGAGCGTGACGGCGCCTTTGGCGCGGGAGAGGGCTGAATATGGTCTCAGCAGCGGAACAACTGGCGGCTAACCTTAACTTCTCGGCGTTTTCAAAAGCCGACGAACTGAAGAAGCGCATCTGGTTCACGCTCGGCGCGTTGCTCGTCTATCGGCTGGGTACCTACATCCCGCTGCCGGGCATCGACCCGACGGTCTGGCAAAAGGTGTTCAATTCCCAGGCTGGCGGCATCCTCGGGATGTTCAATATGTTCTCCGGCGGTGGCATCGACCGCATGGCGATTTTCGCCTTGAACATCATGCCGTACATTTCGGCCGCGATCATCCTGCAACTGCTGACCTCCGTATCGCCCAAGCTCGAGGCTCTCAAGAAGGAGGGCGAAGCCGGCCGCAAGGTCATCAATCAATACACCCGCTATCTCACGGTGGTGCTGGCGTTCTTCCAGTCCTACGGCATTGCCGTCGGTCTCCAGGGCGCGGGTAATGTCGTCACCAATCCCGGCATGTTCTTTCTGCTCTCCACCGCGATCACATTGACCGGCGGCACCATGTTTTTGATGTGGCTCGGCGAGCAGATCACGTCACGCGGCATCGGCAACGGCATTTCCCTCATCATCATGGCCGGTATCGTGGCCGAGTTGCCGTCAGCGCTCGCCAGCATGCTCGAACTCGGCCGCCAGGGCGCGCTGTCCACGGGGATCATCCTGATCGTTCTGATCATGGTCGTCGCGGTGATTGCCTTCATCGTGTTCATGGAGCGCGCCCAGCGCAGGCTGCTGATCCAGTATCCGAAGCGTCAGGTCGGCAACAAGATGTTTGATGGGCAGTCCTCCCATCTGCCGCTGAAGCTCAATACCTCGGGTGTTATTCCGCCGATTTTCGCTTCGTCGCTGTTGCTGCTGCCGACGACAGTCGCGAACTTCAACGCGGGTAGCGGGCCGGAGTGGTTCCAGTGGATCAACACCCAACTCGGTCACGGCCGGCCGATGTTTTTGATCCTGTACATCGCGCTGATCGTGTTCTTCACCTTCTTCTACACCGCGATCGTCTTCAATCCGACCGAGACGGCCGACAATCTCAAAAAGCACGGCGGCTTTATTCCGGGCATCAGGCCGGGCGAGCGGACAGCCGAGTACATCGACTACGTGCTCTCGCGTATTACGGTGCCGGGGGCGGTCTATCTTGCGGTCGTCTGCCTCATCCCTGAGATTCTGATTTCCTACGCGGCCGTACCCTTCTATTTCGGCGGCACCTCGCTGCTGATCGTGGTCAGCGTCACGATGGATACGGTTTCGCAGGTGCAGGGATATCTGCTGGCCCACCAGTATGAGGGCCTGATCAAGAAGTCCAAGCTGAGAGGCCGCCGTCGGTGATCCGGGGTATTTTCTCGCTCACCGCAGCCGGTCAGCGAGAAAACGTTTCCAGTGAATAGTTGGTGTGTATTCGGGCTGCGATGACTTTTGCGGAAGAAGCGTCAGACCGACAGGACGCTTCGTTTCCCCGCTAAAGATAAGCGACGAGTTTGATTCAACGTAGTTGAGTCGGATTCAACGCGGTTGAAACAGATTCTAGCTCAAGGCATTGATCGCCTGCGGCAGGGTGCCGTATGAGTTGCCGGAAGGGGCGCGGACCGTGTCTTGCTCCGCGCCTGATATCGAAGCTCAGGTGCACGGCTGCTCGTTTCACCCGGTGATGGGGCAATATTCATGAGACTGATTCTTTTGGGGCCGCCGGGGGCGGGAAAAGGAACGCAGGCGCAACGTCTGGTCCATCATTACGGAATCATTCAGCTTTCCACAGGCGACATGCTGCGCGCCGCGGTCGCCGCGGGTACGCCGGTCGGTCTCAAGGCCAAGGACATCATGGCCAGCGGGGGGCTGGTCCCGGACGATGTCGTCATCGACATCATTTCCGACCGGCTGGAGCAGGCGGACGCCAAGACAGGATTCATCCTCGACGGCTTTCCGCGCACCGTTCCCCAGGCTGAAGCGCTGGATCTTCTGCTTCAATCCAGAAATCTCGCGCTCGATGCCGTGATCGAGCTTCGGGTCGACCAAAGCGCGTTGCTGCAACGTGTTGAAAACCGCGTCGCGGAGATGACGGCGCGGGGCGAGCAGGTGCGGGCCGATGATAAGCCGGAGGTGCTCTCGGAGCGGTTGGCCAGTTATCGCGCGCTGACCGAGCCGCTCATTCGCTACTATTCGGAGCGAGGCAAGCTGCTGACCGTTGACGGGATGATGGAGATCGATGACGTTACGCGAGATATCCGCCGGGTTTTGAGGCGGTCGGGTGTTCCGATGTCAAAGTTCGGGGTCCGCAGGTGGTAAAAGTGAAGGGGCGCCGCTCCCGCTTCCGGTCGAATCAAGATCGTAGCCCTATATAATTGATTTACCACTGTTTTTGTGAATAACGATTCTCGGATGGGGCAGCCTCCAAGCGAGACGAGAAAAGCCGACAAGGGTTCGGGAGGCGTCTTCCATGAACGGTTAGGAGTCGTCCGTAACGCAAAAATGACGCTCCAAAAAATCACGAAAAAGCGAACAAAAGCGGGGGAACGGTTGACGGAATGCCGCCGAGTCCTTAATAAACGATCATCCAGCGGATCGTTTTAGACGATGCCGGACCCCAAGCTTACAGAGGGTCGGGCGTCGTTCTTGTGTTTGAGGATACCCGCCTGAAATATCGAAGGAACGGCCGGCTCGACACGAGTCGGCAACAGGAGAGAAGTCTGTGGCCCGTATTGCCGGCGTGAATATCCCGACCAACAAGCGCGTCGTCATCGCGCTTCAGTATATCCATGGCATTGGTCAAAAGAATGCCGCCGAGATCATCGAGAAGGTCAGGATTCCGGCCGATCGCCGGGTTTCGCAACTGACCGATCAGGAAGTGCTTCAGATCCGGGAAGTGATCGACCGCGATTACCTTGTCGAAGGCGATCTTCGTCGTGAAGTCGGCATCAATATCAAGCGGCTGATGGATCTCGGCTGCTATCGCGGGCTGCGTCATCGCCGCGGCCTGCCGGTGCGTGGCCAGCGCACCCATACCAATGCGCGCACCCGCAAGGGGCCGGCCAAGTCGATTGCCGGCAAGAAGAAGTAAGAGCGCGGACAAGGAAATGACGAGTAGGGAATAGGTTCGGTCGCTGCTCGCTTCGTCGGTGGAGCCGCTGGCATTACGGCGGCGTTGAGATCACAGGAAAGGCTGACAATGGGTAAGGAAGCTACGACACGCGTTCGCCGCCGCGAGCGCAAGAACATCGCGTCCGGCATCGCGCATGTGAATTCGTCGTTCAATAACACCACCATCACCATCACCGACGCGCAGGGCAATACGATCGCCTGGTCATCGGCGGGAACGATGGGTTTCAAGGGATCGCGCAAGTCGACGCCTTACGCCGCGCAGGTGGCGGCGGAAGACGTTTCCAAGAAGGCGCAGGAGCACGGTATGCGTACCCTCGAAGTCGAGGTTGCCGGCCCAGGTTCGGGTCGCGAATCGGCGCTGCGCGCGCTGCAGGCCGCGGGCTTTACCGTTACCTCGATCCGCGATGTGACCGCGATTCCTCATAATGGTTGCCGTCCGCGCAAGCGCCGGCGCGTCTGATATTCGACAGCGGCGGTTTGTTGTTCCGCCGACTCCGATTTTCTTTATCTGATTGCGCGGATTGATCCGCGTCCTCCAACGCCAGCGATGTTGATGGCATGGGTGAAACAGTGACGATCCAGAAAAATTGGCAAGAGCTTATCCGGCCGAACAAGCTGCAGGTCGTTCCCGGCAGCGATCCCTCGCGCTTTGCGACCCTGATAGCCGAGCCGCTTGAGCGCGGTTTCGGCCAGACGCTCGGCAATGCGTTGCGCCGCATCCTGTTGTCCTCGCTGCAAGGCGCTGCGGTGCAGTCGGTGCACATCGATGGCGTTCTGCACGAATTCTCTTCGATTGCGGGCGTTCGCGAGGATGTTACCGACATCGTGCTGAACATCAAGGACATCGCGATCAAGATGCAGGGCGAAGGCCCCAAGCGCATGGTCGTGAAGAAGCAGGGTCCCGGCACCGTCACCGCGGGCGATATCCAGACCGTCGGTGACGTCGTGGTGCTTAACCCCGACCTTCAGCTCTGCACCCTCGACGATGGCGCCGAAATTCGCATGGAGTTCACCGTCGCCTCCGGCAAGGGCTATGTCGCCGCCGAGCGTAATCGGCCCGAGGATGCGCCGATCGGATTGATCCCGGTTGATAGCCTGTATTCGCCGGTGCGCAAGGTTTCCTACAAGGTCGAAAACACGCGCGAGGGTCAGATTCTCGACTACGACAAGCTGACCATGACCATCGAAACGAATGGCGGGGTGACGCCTGAGGATGCCGTGGCCTTCGCCGCGCGCATCCTTCAGGATCAGCTCAACGTTTTCGTCAACTTCGAGGAACCGCGCAAGGAAGTCGCCACCGAGATCATTCCGGATCTGGCGTTCAATCCGGCTTTCCTCAAGAAAGTGGACGAACTGGAACTGTCGGTACGTTCGGCAAACTGCCTGAAGAACGACAATATCGTCTACATCGGCGATCTGGTGCAGAAGTCGGAAGCGGAGATGCTGCGCACCCCGAACTTCGGACGCAAGTCGCTGAATGAGATCAAGGAAGTGCTGGCTCAGATGGGGTTGCACCTCGGTATGGAAGTGCCGGGTTGGCCGCCGGAGAATATCGATGAACTGGCAAAGCGCTTCGAGGACCATTACTGAGCTTTGATGTCCTCCCCGGAGGGGACGGGAAATCAGAGCGGGGCGAACGCAGGCAGCCCACCTGAGCAGCGCGACCGGCGACCGGTCGGTGTCGGACAAGACTGAGGATCACATCAATGCGTCATGGTAAGGTTCACCGGAAGCTCAATCGCACCGCGGAGCATCGCAAGGCGATGTTCGCCAACATGTCGGCGTCGCTTATCAAGCACGAGCAGATCGTCACCACGCTGCCGAAGGCGAAAGAGCTGCGTCCGATCGTCGAAAAACTGGTGACCCTAGGCAAGAAGGGCGGTCTCGATAAACGCCGTCAGGCGATCAGCGAGATGCGTGACGTCGATCAGGTGAAGAAGCTGTTCGACGTGCTCGCGCCGCGCTACAAGGACCGTCATGGCGGATATACCCGCATCATCAAGGCTGGTTTTCGCTATGGCGACAACGCGCCGATGGCCGTGATCGAGTTTGTCGATCGCGATGTGGAGGCCAAGGGTCAGGATTCCGGGCCGGTGCAGAATGAGGCTTCGGAAGCCGCCTGAGCGCGATAGCTTTGAAACAAAAAAAGGCGGTGCCGCGGGGCGCCGCCTTTTTTTGTTGGTTCGAGTTTGCGCTGTAAGGTGCTGCAAACAAAACATATCCTCGAAGTTCGCGCTTGAGAAATGTGATCCGGGTTCGCGCAAGGAAACGCGACAAAACAAAATCATAGAGCCCGCTTCTGTTTCTATCAGAAACGCAAAGGCTCTGGGGATGCGCCGCGAGCCGGTCCTGAGGATGCTCTCGCCTGCTGATTGCAAGGGAGCTTAAATGGATGCAGACCTTTTAGAGCGGCGGCCGGTCAAATGGAATCAGCGCCGCCGCTCTAGTTAGTTGATTGAGCATCGGATTTATCCCGAAACCGGTTCCCACTTTCGGGTCCGATGCTCTAGTTCGTGGCGTTTTCCACGGAGTTCTTCGGTGACATTCCTCCCCTGGAGATTTGAACAATGAACTTTGAGATGGTTTTTGCCGCCGCCTTGCTGACCGACGACATACTTGCCGCGATTCACGATCTACACGCCTACTCAAACGGCGGCGGGACCTCTATCAGTCGCGAGAAGCTCCGCGAAATCGTCGACAAATACGTGACCTTTGACGAGAAGGATTTTCCGGAGCTTCGCAGCGATGTGGACTGGAGCGCTGTCGTGGCATATTGGCGCGAAGCTGTTGAGGATATGGAAGATGCCATCAAGGGGGAGGTTCCCGTTTACAAGTAGGATTCAGGGGTAACTTTCCGCATTGAGATTGACTGCACGATGATAGCGAGCGCGTCTCGTTTTGCGTCCGCGCGACGGTTAGCCCTGCATTGCAGGTTTTGAAGTGATGCGCCCAGGCAAATGGCAAGCCGTGCGCGCACAGGCGGCGAAGCCGCGCGGGCGAACCCGGAAACAACCGGGGTGATCGCGACAAGAGGCGTCTTTCGCTTCTCCTGGAGGTTCGCGAAGACCAGAGCCTGACTTCTGACTGAAACAAGCGCGAGGCTCTATGATTTTGTTTTGACGCGTTTTCTTTGCGCGAACCGGTATCCAGGTCGCTCGAAAACGCTGTATATCTGCGATCCTGCTCCCGGGAATCAAGTTCATGACGCTGCTCCGCCTGTCCGCCGCTCTGTTCCTCGCTCTGACGATGCTGGCGCCTGCTCATGCCCAGGACCGCCGCGTACCGGCCTCCCAGGCCGAGCTGCGGCTTTCCTATGCGCCGATCGTGCAGCGGGTGGTCCCGGCCGTGGTCAATGTCTACGCCGCCAAAATGATTCAGCACCGCCATCCGCTGCTGGATGATCCGATCTTCCGCCGTTTCTTCGGCGTTCCGGGTGGGCAGCCGGAACAGATGCAGCGCTCGCTCGGCTCGGGCGTGATGGTCGATCCGTCCGGTCTTGTCGTGACGAACAATCATGTGATCGAGGGCGCGGATCAGGTCAAAATCGCGCTGTCGGATAAGCGCGAGTTCGAGGCCGAGATCGTGCTCAAGGATACGCGGACCGATCTTGCGGTCCTGCGGTTGAAGAATGTGAAGGAAAAGTTTCCGACGCTCGATTTCGCGAATTCGGATGAGTTGCAGGTCGGCGACGTTGTCATGGCGATCGGAAATCCGTTCGGCGTCGGGCAGACGGTGACGCAAGGCATTGTTTCGGCGCTGGCGCGCACGCAGGTCGGAATTACGGACTATCAGTTCTTCATCCAGACCGATGCGGCGATCAATCCCGGAAACTCGGGCGGGGCACTGGTTGACATGACGGGCAATCTCGTCGGCATCAACACCGCGATTTTCTCGCGCACCGGCGGGTCACTTGGCATCGGCTTCGCCATTCCGGCCAACATGGTGCGGGTGGTGGTGGCTTCCGCCAAGAGCGGCGGCAAGGCCGTGCGCCGGCCCTGGCTCGGGGCCCGGCTGCAGGCGATAACCCCGGAGATTGCCGAAACCATTGGCCTCAAGGCGCCGGCCGGTGCGCTGGTGGCCAGCGTTGCGGCTGGAAGTCCGGCGGCGCGCGCCGGTCTCAAACTGTCCGACCTGGTCGTCTCGATCGACGGCCAGCCTGTCGACGACCCCAATGCGTTCGACTATCGGTTCGCGACGCGTCCGCTCGGCGGAACCTCGCAGCTGGAAGTCCAGCGCAACGGAAAACCGGTCAAGCTGACTGTTCCGCTCGAGACAGCGCCGGACACCAGCCGCGACGAGATCGAGATTACCGCGCCATCACCGTTCCAGGGCGCCAAGGTTGTGAATGTCTCGCCGGGGCTGGCCGACGAGCTTCATCTCGATTACGGCGCCGAAGGGGTCGTGATCGTCGCATTGGCGGAGAATGGAATGGCCGCGAATGTCGGGTTCAGGAAGGGTGACATCATCCTCGCGGTCAACAACAAGAAGATCGTCAAGACGACCGATCTCGAGCAGGCCGTTCGCGAGGCGAGGCGGCTCTGGCGGATCACGCTGATGCGCGGCGGCCAGCAGATTCAAGTCATGCTGGGCGGATGAGCCCGAAACGCCAGCACGACTCCAGGAGCCTGTTCGCCGCCGCGGGCCTGGAGCGTGATGCGCCGCATCCGCTGCCGGACAGGCTGCGACCGCAAATGCTTTCGGACGTGGTCGGGCAGGACCACATCCTGGGGCCGGACGGCGCGCTGACCCGGATGCTGGAGACCCGCACGCTGGGCTCGCTCATCTTCTGGGGACCGCCGGGGACCGGCAAGACCACGGTGGCGCGGCTGCTGGCGGATGCGACCGCGCTGCATTTCGAACAGCTGTCGGCGGTGTTCTCCGGCGTCAATGATCTGAAGAAGGCGTTCGAGGCCGCCCGCGCGCGCCGCGAGTCGGGGACGGGCACGCTCCTGTTCGTCGACGAGGTGCATCGTTTCAATCGCGCGCAACAGGACTCGTTTCTGCCCGTCATGGAAGACGGAACCGTCGTTCTGGTCGGCGCGACCACCGAGAACCCGTCGTTCGAACTGAACGCGGCGCTGTTGTCGCGGGCGCGCGTGCTGGTGTTTCGTTCGCTCGACGCGGCGGCGGTCGAGAAATTGTTTGTCCGCGCCGAAGGGGTCGAGGGCAAGCTTTTGCCGCTTGATGCCGAGGCGCGCGCGGCGCTGGTGCGCATGGCCGACGGCGACGGCCGAGCGGCGCTGACGCTGGTCGAGGAAGTCTGGCGGTCGGCGCGCGAGGGCGAGGTTTTCAATGCAGGGCAGTTGCAGGGGGTGCTGCAACGCCGCGCGCCGATCTACGACAAATCCGCCGACGGCCACTACAACCTGATTTCCGCCTTGCACAAGTCGGTGCGGGGTTCAGATCCCGATGCGGCGCTGTACTATCTGGCGCGGATGATCGAGGCGGGCGAGGATCCGTTGTTTCTCGCGCGCCGCGTGGTGCGGATGGCGGTGGAGGACATCGGGCTTGCGGATCCGCAGGCGCTGGTGATCTGCAACGCGGCCAAGGATGCCTATGATTTCCTCGGCTCGCCGGAAGGTGAACTCGCGATCGCGCAGGCCGTGATCTATCTCGCGACCGCGCCGAAATCCAACGCCGCCTACAAGGCGTTCGGCGCGGCGATGCGCATCGCGAAGGACGCCGGCTCTCTCTTGCCGCCGAAGCACATCCTCAACGCGCCGACCGGGCTGATGAAATCCGAAGGTTACGGCGGCGGCTATCAATACGATCACGACATGCCGGACGCGTTTTCCGGACAGGACTACTTTCCGGAGACGCTCGGCCGCCAGATCTTCTATGATCCGCCGGATCGCGGGTTCGAGCGCGAAATCCGCAAGCGCATGGAGTACTGGGCGAAACTGCGGCGGGAGCGCGCGTCGTGACGGGCCGGATCGACGCCAGTATCGGGCTGCCGACCCACGACCCTGACAAATTCGCGCGACGGCGCACGCTCAAAGACTGTTTCAGAACGGAGCGGTTTATGATGCTCCGACAAGGTGCGAGGCGTAAACAGGTGCAGACGATGCGAAGACATATGACCCGATGGCTGTTGGCGCTGGTGCTGCTTGGCATGACGAACGCGGCGCGCGCCGAGATGGCGGAAGTTGCTCCCGGCGTGGCGGTCACGAAGAAGACGTTCCCGGCGCGGATGGATGAACAGCCGTTCTACGGTTTCGCGGAGAAAACGGCCGAACAGCAAAAGACCGATGCCGACTTTCTGGCGGCGGCGGACAAGGCGGGTTCGCGCGAGGCGGTTTCCGCTGCCGCCATCGAGCGCGGGTGGGGGCATCTGGATCGCGGTAATTTTCCCGAAGCGGGCAAACGGTTCAATCAGGCGTGGCTATTGGCCCCCGAGCGGAGCGCGATCTACCATGGTTTCGCGGTGATCACCGCGGCGCGCTTCGGCGATCTCGAATATGCCGAAGAACTGTTCAAGGTGGCGTTGCGGCAGCCGAAGCAGCGGCGAACGCTGAAAGCTGATTACGGACGCCTGCTGCTGAAAGCCAAGCGTCCGGCCGAGGCGAAGACGATTCTGGAGGAGGGCGTGCGCGAGGCGCCGGACTTCGCCGATGGGTGGGTCAGCCTCGGGCTTGCGCGGTTACAGACGGATGACGCCGCGGGCGCATGCGCGGCCGCAACCGAAGCCAACAAACTCAAGCTCTCGCGCGGGGCGATGATCGACCTGTTGCTCCTCAAAAGGCAGGGCGCTTGCCCATAGCGGTCGGGCGCATGGCGCGTGACCCGATTTCACCGTTCCGCTGCCTTGCGTCTGCGCTACCCGCATTGTTGCCGGTAAGCAGGGGCGTGACCTGAAGAATAGAGCCGTTTTCAAGCAAGATCATGCTCGATGAGGCGAATACCTACTTCGCTCGAAAAAGCTATAAAGCCGAGGAATAGAGGAACCGATGAGTCGGCGAGTCAGGCGACCTTTAGCGAAGTCCGGCGGTCGCGGGAGTGAACGCCTTAAAGGCGCTTCGGCCAAAGCGGCCGGTCCCGGAAAAGTGACGCGTTCGAGTGGCCGTGGCGAAGCTGAGCGATCAGCGGGCGAACGGTGGCAGGGGACTCGGCCTGGCAAGCCGCCGCGCGCGGGCGCGCCTCGCAACTCCGACCATCCCGCCGAAAAGCCGGCCGAGCCCGCGCCGGCGCCGCTGCCGACGAAGGTCCAGACCGTCGCGGTGAGCGCTGACGAGGCCAATATGCGTGTCGATCGCTTTCTTGAAGCACGCTTTCCGGGCCTGTCATTCTCCCACATTCAGCGCATCGTCCGCAAAGGCGAGTTGCGCGTGAACGGCCGGCGCGCCGACAGCAAGGATCGTCTGGACGAGGGCGACAAGGTTCGCATCCCCCCGCTCAAGCTCGACACGCCGAAGGCCGCGGCCGGTCTCTCCGAGGCGGACACGAAAATCCGCGACGAACTGCGGAAGATGGTGCTGTTCGAGGATGCGGACGTCATGGTGCTGAACAAGCCGGCGGGTCTCGCCGTGCAGGGTGGCTCCGGCCTGTCCCGGCACATCGATGGAATGCTGGAGACGATGCGCGACGCCAAAGGGCAGCGGCCGCGCCTCGTGCACCGGCTGGATCGCGAGACGGCGGGCTGCCTGCTGATCGCCAAGACGCGTTTCGCCGCCACTGCGCTGACGGGCGCGTTCCGCCATCGTTCGGCGCGCAAGATTTACTGGGCGCTGGTCGCAGGCGTGCCGAAGCCGAAGCAGGGCCGCATCTCGACCTATCTCGCCAAGGAAGAGAATGAAGAGGAGTCGATCATGCGGGTCGCCGCGCATGGCGACGAGGGGGCCAGTCACGCCGTGACCTATTACGCGGTGGTGGAGACCTCCGCCCAGAAGCTGGCGTGGGTGTCGCTGAAGCCGGTGACGGGGCGAACGCATCAACTGCGCGCGCACATGGCGCATATCGGTCATGCCATCATTGGCGACTCAAAGTATTTCAACAAAGAAAACTGGCGGCTGCCGGGAGGTCTTCAGAATCGGCTACATTTGCTGGCGCGCCGTATCGTGATTCCGCATCCGCGCGGCGGCGTTATCGATGCGAGCGCGCCGCTGCCGCCTCACATGCTGCAATCGTGGAATCTGCTCGGTCTTGAAGCGGATCGGTTCGACCCTATCGAAAACGCGCCGGAAGAGTAGGTTGTCGCCGTTACATCAGAAGTTGCTTTATAGCGTTTTCGAGCGAAGCATGTCCTCGGGCTTGACCCGAGGATGGAAACCGGTTCGCGTGAAGAATAACGCGCCAAATGAAAAAGATTCCAGGGGCTCAGCCGCTGCCGGCAACCAAGAGTGTGCGATGCGTGAATCAGGTGAAGGCTCCGGCAAGGCGACGCCGGGCCGCGAGGAAACGGCGCGTGGTTCCTCGCCGGCCGGGCAGCGCAAGCGCTTCTATGCCTGCGTGGGCGTCAACGAGACGCCGGAAGGATTCGCTATCCTGCTCGACGACAGGCCGGTTCGCACGCCGTCGCGCAACGTGCTGGCGGCGCCGGCGCGCGAAATTGCCGAGACCATCGCCGCGGAATGGGAGGCGCAACGGGACTTCATCAGTCCCACGACCATGCCGCTGACGCGGCTCGCCAACAGCGTCATTGATGGCGTGACCGTTCGCGTCGATACCGTTGTCGAGGATATCGCCAAGTATCTCGAAACGGACCTCCTGTTCTACCGCGCCGGCCATCCCGATGCGCTGGTGGCCCGCGAAGCCGCGCATTGGGATCCCGTGCTGCTATGGGCGGCCGAGGCGCTGGGAGCGCGGTTCATCCTGGCCGAGGGCATTGTGCATGTCCGTCAGCCGGATCAGGCGGTTGCAGCCGTCCGCGGGGCGCTGCCGACAGACCCCTGGGTGGTTGGGGCGCTGCATGTCGTGACCACGCTGACCGGTTCCGCGCTGCTTGCGATCGCCTTGATGCGCGGGCGGCTGGACGCGGACGACGTCTGGGCGGCGGCTTACGTCGATGAGGACTGGAACAGCGAGCAATGGGGCGTCGATGAGGAGGCGGCCGTCCAAAGGGCAGCACGCCTGGTCGATTTCCGGGCCGCCGCCGCCGTCCTCCGTGCGCGGGCTGAACCGGCCGGTTAAGGAGAGGTTTAGATACCGAAGCTAGCCTGACGGGTGAAACGAGGCTTCATGGCGATCTCGATCAACCCGATTTTCCCGGTTATCGCGGCGCAAGACGCTGCGTCCGACGCCGTGCTGCAGCCCGGCAGGGTGGTCGATGCCAAAGTTCAGGGAATCCTTGCCGACAACCTCGTCCGTATAGCCATCGCCAATCTGACGATCGAGGCGTTGTCGGAAATTCCGGTTCAGGTCGGCCAGAGTTTGCGGCTTGCGGTCTCGCAGACCGGGCAAGGGATTCGGCTTGCGGTCGTGGGGACTGGCTTGTCGGGTACGCCCGCCGCCGGACCGGCGGACGCGTTGACGCTGACGCCGGATGTCGCGGCGGCTGCGACGAGCGCCAAGACCACTTTGACTTCCGCTTTGACTCCCGTTTTGACTCCGTTGGAGGCTCTCTCCGTCTCGGCCGCGGCGCAAGCGGCGGCGGCGCGGCAAGGCAGCCTCTCGCCGCTCTACGCCAATCTGCTGGTCGCCGCCGGATCCGGCAGTCTGTCCTCCGACATACGACAGGCCCTGCACCAGCTGCTGGCTCTGCGGCCCGGTCTCGATCCGGGCCTCACGGGAAGCGATATCAAGACCGCGTTCCGGACTTCCGGCCTTTTTCTCGAATCGTCGCTGGCGGCTGGCCCGGAGACGGGACAGCCTGCGGCCTCGGCCCATACCAAACTTCCCGATATGAAGGCCGCGCTGCTCGTGCTTCGCGAGGCGCTTTCGATCTCGGTCGGGGACGCCTCTCGCGGCGCGCCGCCTGCCGCAGGCGCGGGATCCCAGCAAGCGCAGCAGACAGCTTCGCCGATGGCGACGGGCGCGCCGCCGTTGTCGCCGGATATCGACGCACAGGATGTCTATCTGCCGCAGGCGCGACCAGCCGTGACGGGCGATCCGGACATTCTTGCGAACCAGACTGTGTTTCCCCGAGCATCGGACGCAGGGCTTCGCGCCGCCGTCACCGGCGCGGCCCTGAACGCCTTGCAAGAGCTGCTTCAGAACAGAGGCATTAATGGTCCCGCCGCGGAACCCGGACAGGGCGGTGATCCCGAGGCCGCTCCGCCGCTCAGGACCGGGCCGGCGAGCGGACCCGCCGGGGACAATGTTTTTGTCGTGCGCACCAGCACGCCGCCGCCACCCTTTGGCGGGGCGCTGCCGGCCGCGCAGCCCGTCGCTCTGCCGGGACTGTCACCGGCTGCATCGCCGGAGGAGATCGCGCGGCGACTGCTTGATGACACGGACGCGGCGATTTCCCGTCAGGTGCTGTTGCAGATCGCCTCGCTTCCGGATCGCGCCGATACGGGGGGAGCGCGGCTCGACCAGATGATGCCGCGCTGGAATTTCGAGATTCCGTTTGCCGTTCCGGCCGGAACGGCCGTTGCGCAGTTTGAGATCTCGCGCGATGCCGCCGGCCACGATACCGAGGCAGCGACGCGGGTCTGGCGCGCTCGTTTTTCAATCGATGTCGAACCCGCGGGCCCGGTTCACGCGCTGGTGTCGCTGGCCGGCGATACCACGGCCGTGCGGCTCTGGGCCGAGCGTCCTTCCACCGCGAGCCGGTTGCGCGCCGGCGCCTCGCAGCTCACCCAGGCATTGAGCCGCGCCGAATTGCAGCCGGGAGATATCATCATCGGTGAAGGCGTGCCGCCGCAGCCGAATCCCGCGCCTGCCGGCCACTTTCTGGATCGCGCCCTATGAGTGTGGAGACCAGGGATCAGGTCGCCGTCGCTCTTCACTACGACAAAGGCAGCGGCGCGCCGCGCGTGGTCGCCAAGGGCAGGGGATCGCTCGGCGCGAAGATCATCGAGGTGGCCAACGAGCACGATATCCCGATCGAGCAGAACGAGGTGCTGGCTGGCGCGCTGTCGCATGTCGAGCTTGGCGATGAGATTCCGGCCGAACTGTACAAGGCGGTCGCGGAGGTTCTGGTGTTCGTACTGCGGATGTCGGGACGGGCACCTTGATTGACGGTGGCTCTTTGCCGCGCCTGTTGGTGGCAGTGCTAAAAGCCGCGTGCTAAAATCGGATCATGATGCAGCGGACCTCGCATAGTCTTCAGGCCGACCGGAGCCGTTTCGCTGCACGCCAAAGCCCGGGCGGCCGGTCATGAAGGACATTCGCGAAACGCTCGATGCCCGGCGGGCGGCCGCGAAGCTCGGCGGCGGCGACAAGCGGATCGAGGCGCAGCATAGGCGCGGCAAGCTGACAGCCCGCGAACGCATCGAGATCCTGCTCGACAAAGGTTCGTTCGAGGAGTTCGACATGTTCGTCGAGCATCGCTCGGTCGAATTCGGCATGGAGAAGTCGAAGGTGCCGGGCGACGGCGTGGTGACGGGATGGGGCACCGTCAACGGCCGCAAGGTTTTCATGTTCGCGAAGGACTTCACCGTGTTCGGCGGCTCGCTGTCGGAAACGCATGCGTTGAAGATCACGAAAATTCAGGACCTGGCGCTGAAGGCGAGGGCGCCGATCATCGGTCTCTATGATGCCGGCGGGGCACGCATTCAGGAAGGCGTGGCGGCGCTGGCCGGCTACTCCTATGTCTTCCGCCGTAATGTGCAGGCCTCCGGTGTGATCCCGCAGATCAGCGTCATCATGGGGCCTTGCGCCGGCGGTGATGTCTATTCGCCCGCGATGACAGACTTCATCTTCATGGTGAAGAACGCGAGCTACATGTTCGTCACCGGTCCCGACGTGGTGAAAACCGTCACAGGCGAGGTGGTGACTTCGGAAGAACTCGGCGGCGCCAGCGTGCATACGACGAAATCGTCGATCGCGGACGGCGCGTTCGAGAACGACGTCGAGGCGCTCTTGCAGATGCGCCGCCTGATCGACTTCCTGCCGGGCAACAACGCGGATGGCGCGCCGGAATGGCCGAGCTTCGATGACATCGAACGCACCGACGACTCGCTCGATACGCTGGTGCCTGATAATCCCAACAAGCCCTACGACATCAAGGAACTGATCCTGAAGGTTGTGGACGAAGGCGATTTCTTCGAGATCGCGGAGACGTTCGCGAAAAACATCGTCATCGGCTTCGGTCGCATCGCCGGACGCACCACCGGTTTCGTCGCCAATCAGCCGATGGTGCTGGCCGGCGTGCTCGACTCGGATGCGTCACGCAAGGCCGCGCGCTTCGTTCGTTTCTGTGACGCCTTCAATATTCCGATCGTCACCTTCGTGGACGTGCCGGGCTTCTTGCCGGGCACAGCGCAGGAATATGGCGGGCTGATCAAGCACGGCGCGAAGCTGCTATTCGCTTATTCGCAATGCACGGTGCCGCTCGTCACCGTCATCACGCGCAAGGCCTATGGCGGCGCGTTCGACGTGATGGCGTCCAAGGAGATCGGCGCGGACATCAACTACGCCTGGCCGACGGCGCAGATCGCGGTGATGGGCGCGAAGGGCGCGGTAGAGATCATCTTTCGCGGCGACATCGGCGACGCCGAGAAGATCGCCGCGCGCACCCGGGAATACGAGGATCGCTTCCTGTCGCCGTTCGTCGCCGCCGAGCGCGGCTACATCGACGACGTCATCATGCCGTCCTCGACGCGAAAACGAATCGCCCGCGCGCTGGCCATGCTGCGCGACAAGCACGTCGCCGCGCCGATGAAGAAGCACGACAACATTCCTCTGTAATCATCTTGTTTGCGTTTAAGGATTCGGTACTGATCAAGCGTGACGTAGGTTACCGCCGGGAACGGCATCGCGGTGCTTGACCACGCATCCATCCTGCGAATCCCGCTACTTCGCGCTCAGCAGCTTGAATAGCGGCTGGAGATAGCTGATCTCCTGGCCCGATGTCGGCGTGGTGCGGCTGATGAAATCGAAGATCTTGCCGTCCTTCAGTCCGTAGTTGGCGAGGCGGGTCACCTGACGGTTATTGTCGAAATAAATCGCGATCACGCGCTGGTCGACGACCGTCTGCTGCATGAAGGCGACCTTCCGCTCCGCGCGCTGCGAGATGTAATAAAACACCTCGCCGTTCAGTGTCGCGACCGTGGACGGGGTGCCCATCACGATCAGCACCTGATCCTGGCTTGCGCCGATTTGGATCTGCTCGAGCGCGCCGGGTGGCAGGATGTAGCCCTTCTGGAAGGTCTCGCCGGTGCAGCCGGCCATGACCGCGCACACCAGCGTGGCGGCGATCGCCGCGCGCAGGCGATGCCGTCGCGTCGCGGAGGTTCCGGACGCCTTCTTCGGGACCGATACTGTCATTCGCGAGCCGCCTTCATCCTCTTGCATCGCGCGCGCGGTTGACGTACCCGGCAATGATCCCCGAGTGCAACAACGGATCGCCCTTGCGGGTTGTCTTCGGTACCCACATGCGCTGGCCGTTCAATCGCTTCAAGAAACAGTCCCCCGCTCCGTCGCGCCGCACCATTGAAGCGATCTATGGCATGATCGTGACGCAAGCGCGAGAGCCCGCGTTTTACCAGGTCTACGGGGTGCCGGACACCGTGGACGGACGCTTCGATATGGTCCTGCTGCATCTGTGGATGATCCTTCGGCGGTTGAGATTGGGACCGGACAAAGCGCTTCCGCAGGCGCTGTTCGATCATTTCTGCAGCGACATGGATGCCAACCTGCGCGAGATGGGGGTTGGCGACCTGAGCGTTCCGAAGCGTATGCAGGCATTCGGCGAAGCCTTTTACGGTCGCTCGGCCGCCTACGATCAGGCCCTGGACGAGGGCCTCGAGCCGCTGGCGCGGGCGCTCGACAAGAATATTTACAATGGCGGGAACGCCGAAGGCGCGCGGCGGCTTGCCGCCTATACGGTGGAGGCGATCGCTACGCTTGCTGATGGTGATTGCGCCTTGCCAACTAAAGATTTGCATTTTCCGGACCTCGCGCAACGGCAACGGGAGTGAAAGAGCAGGCATGACAGCCAAGGACAGGCCGGACACCAACACGATTCCAAATCCCTGGATCTCGCGGGCCACGGTCGCGCAGATTCCGGAAACCGGCCTTCATCGCGATATCGAGGCTGATGAGAGCGTGCGAATGGCGCTGGCCAAAATCGCCGGCGTGCGTGACATCGCATACGCCCGCGCATCGTTCGATCTGATGCCGGAGCGCGACGAGCGCGTGCATGTACAGGGCAGGGTGTCGGCGCGCGTCGGACAGACCTGCGTGGTGTCTCTCGATCCGATCGAGAATGATATTGTCGAGGATATCGACCTCGTCTTTGTGCCGGAAGGCCGGATTCGGGAGTTCGTCGTACCTGTCGATGACGAAGACGGTGTCGGCGGGGAAGTGCCGGAGGCCCCCGAACCTATCGTCAACGGCGTCATTGACCTTGGACGGCTCGCGACCGACGTGCTGTTTCTGGGAATTGATCCGTATCCGCGAAAGCCCGATGCTGTGTTTGTCCCGCCCGCCAGCGCGAAGGATCCGGAGGATCATCCCTTCGCCGCCCTGAAGGACCTGAAAATCCAT
This sequence comes from Nitrobacter sp. TKz-YC01, assembly GCF_047824785.1. GTDB lineage: Bacteria > Pseudomonadota > Alphaproteobacteria > Rhizobiales > Xanthobacteraceae > Nitrobacter. The sequence continues at coordinate 1,745,364 of NZ_CP181167.1, forward strand.
CCGACCCCGCCAGGCAAGAAGAAACCCGCGCGCGATTGAGGATAACGTGTTGAATTGAATTGATAGGAAGTAGCAGCAATATATTGATACAAGAAGAGTTTTTATCGAGAAGTCGTGTTCCCTTGTTGCGCCGCGGGTCGGCCTCGATCGGGGGTTCGGATATTGTATCAGAGCGGGGACACGTTATTGTCGCGGCCGCACTGATAGATGCACTTGTGCTCAGCCGACATATCTTGTGGCCGTGCGCTTGAGGATTTCACACAATCAGGGTTTCCGGGACTTATGCCGCAGAAGGTTCGAATCGCGCTTGACGCCATGGGTGGCGATATCGGCGCATCGGTGGTCATTCCCGGAGCCGCGATTTCACTGAACCGTCACCCCGACACCGAGTTTCTGCTCTACGGTAAAAGCGCTTTGATCGAAGCTCAGCTCGCCGCTCATCCGGCGATGAAAGCGGTGTCCCGGGTGATCCACACCGACGTTGCCGTCAGCATGGACGACAAGCCGAGCCAGGCATTGCGTCGCGGCCGCAAGACCTCGTCGATGTGGCTTGCGATCGATGCGGTGAAGAAAGGCGAAGCCGACGTTGCGGTGTCGGCCGGCAATACCGGCGCACTGATGGCGATGTCGCGATTCAACCTGCGGACGCTGCCGGGCATCGATCGCCCCGCGATCGCGGCCGTATGGCCCACCTTGCGCGGCGATTCCGTCGTGCTCGATCTTGGCGCGACGATCGGCGGAGATGCGCACCACCTCGCGGCTCTCGCCATCATGGGCAGCGCCATGGCGCGCGTCCTGTTTGATCTCGAACGGCCGACGGTCGGCCTTCTCAACATCGGCGTCGAGGAGGTCAAGGGCGGGGAGGAAATCCGGGAGGCGGCGGAATTGTTGCGGTCGTTGAATCTGCCGCAGCTCGACTTCATCGGTTTCGTCGAAGGCGACGGGATCGGCAGGGGGGCTGCCGACGTCATCGTCACCGAGGGCTTCAGCGGCAACATCGCGCTGAAGGCGGCCGAGGGAACCGCGCGCCAGATCGCCGAATATCTGCGCAGCGCGATGTCGCGCACCCTGCTGTCGCGGATCGGATATCTGTTCGCGCGGGGCGCCTTCAAGGCGCTGCGCGGCAAGATGGATCCTCGCAAATCCAATGGCGGCGTGTTCCTCGGACTGAATGGCATCGTGGTCAAAAGCCACGGCGGAACCGATGCCGAAGGCTTTGCTTACGCGGTCGATGTTGGCTATGAGATGGTTCGATACGATCTCCTCACCAAGATCAACCAAACGCTCAACCGCCACGGCCACACCCTAGCTCCGGCGTCGGCAGTGCAGGAGGCTCTCTCTTGACTGCGATACGTTCGGTCGTGCTCGGCTGCGGCTCCTATCTTCCGCAGAGGGTGCTGACCAATTCCGAGCTGGCGACCAAAGTCGATACTTCCGACGAGTGGATCGTCCAGCGCACCGGCATTCGCCAGCGCCACATTGCCGCGGAGGGGGAATTTACCTCCCATCTCGCCATCCATGCGGCGAATGCGGCTCTTGCCCATGCCGGGATCGATGCGCGGTCGATCGACCTGATCGTGGTGGCGACCTCGACGCCGGATCACACGTTTCCGGCGACGGCGGTTGCGGTCCAGAACGGACTCGGCATCCATCACGGCGCCGCCTTCGATCTTCAGGCGGTCTGTTCCGGCTTCGTCTTTGCTTTGGCCACCGCAGATAATTTCCTTCGTGCCGGGGCCTTCAAGCGCGCGCTGGTGATCGGCGCCGAAACCTTCTCGCGCATTCTGGATTGGACCGATCGCTCGACCTGCGTCCTGTTCGGCGACGGGGCCGGCGCGGTCGTGCTGGAAGCCCAGGAGCAGCCCGGCACGCCGTCGGATCGTGGAATCCTGACGACACACCTGCGCTCCGACGGTCGTCATCAGTCAAAGCTTTACGTCGATGGCGGGCCGTCTTCCACCCGGACCGTGGGCCATCTCCGGATGGAAGGCCGCGAAGTGTTCAAGCACGCCGTTGGCATGATTACAGACGTCATTGTCGACGCATTCAATGCATCCGGCACCAACGCAGACGATATCAAGTGGTTCGTGCCACATCAGGCCAACAAGCGAATCATCGATGCGTCAGCGCATAAACTGCATATCGCGCCCGAAAAAGTGGTGCTGACCGTCGATCGGCACGGCAACACGTCCGCGGCTTCAATCCCGCTGGCATTGTCGGTCGCGGTCGCGGACGGACGCATCAAAAGCGGCGATCTGGTCCTGCTGGAAGCGATGGGCGGCGGCTTCACCTGGGGTTCCGCTCTCGTGCGGTGGTGAGGATTTGAACCAGGCCGCCCGCAGACTGCCGTCGTCTATCATCCGAAAGCATCATGTGATAGGTTGACCCTGGGCCGTTAAACTCTTAATTTCAGTTATAAATTGTTGCCGGGAGCTTGGGGCAGGCGATGACCGGAACCGGAAAAACAGTTACTCGCGTCGATCTCTGCGAAGCCGTCTACAAAAAAGTAGGACTGTCGCGCACCGAGTCGTCCGCGTTTGTCGAACTCGTTCTGAAGGAGATCACCGACTGCCTGGAGAAGGGCGAGACGGTGAAGTTGTCGTCCTTCGGATCGTTCATGGTGCGCAAGAAAGGCCAGCGTATCGGCCGTAATCCCAAGACCGGCACCGAAGTGCCGATCTCTCCGCGTCGCGTGATGGTCTTCAAGCCGTCGGCTATTCTGAAGCAGCGGATCAACAACAACGGCTCCGGCGCAAAAACCGACTAATCCGGCGTTCGGCGCACGATTGGCAGAGGAGCGGGCATTTGGACAAGGCACCGGATGCTTTTCGGACGATTAGCGAGGTCGCCACCGATCTCGATATTCCTCAGCATGTCCTGCGGTTCTGGGAGACCAGGTTTTCGCAGATCAAGCCGATGAAGCGCAGCGGCGGCCGGCGCTACTATCGTCCGGACGACGTCGATCTGCTCCGCGGCATTCGCCATCTGTTATACAGCGAGGGTTACACCATCCGCGGCGTGCAACGGATTCTGAAAGAGCACGGCATCAAATCGGTCCAGGGCCTGACCGAGGGATCGTCCGCCGCGGCTTTCGGCGCGATCGAGGACGACATCCGCAACACTCTCCACGAAATTGATGAGGATGATTCTGACTACGAGACCGCCGAGGACACGGAGGACGATGAGGATGATGGCGACAGCTCACCTCGCGAGCGGGAGCCGGGCGCGCATCGGCCGCTGCGGCACGACCTCGACGAGGTGCTCTGGTCCGGCCCGGACAGTGGTGCGATCCCGGGAGTGGTCGCTACCGCGGTCGATCTGACGAAACTGAAGGATGCGTTGGCTGAGCTTGTTGCGTGCAGGCAACTGCTGGACGAGGCGCTTCGTGATGGCGAACCGTAGCTTTCGTTTGATGCATTTTCTTTGCAGGAACCCGTATCACTTCGCTTGAAAACGCGATAATGGAAACGGGCCGTAACGGCTCGGAGCGTAGCGCAGCCCGGTTAGCGCACTAGTCTGGGAGACTAGGGGTCGGAGGTTCAAATCCTCTCGCTCCGACCATTACTTACAACGTTTTCTTCACGCGAGGCGGCATCCATTCTCGGGTTGCGCCGCTCGACGACATGCTCTCGCTCGAATCACCGTCGAGCATGATCTCATACGAAACCGGGCTCACGCCCTTCAGGATCGCGTTCTATCGCGGGTTCAAGAAGCGAGTCCGGCTTGCGTGAAGGAAGTTCGTCAGATCAAAGTGATAGAGTCCGGTTTCTCCGTAAAACGGTGAGGACTCTCAGCAGGACATTCTCGGGAAGGTCATGACATCGTCGTCAGCGGAGTTCGATATCGTTGTCTACGGCGCGAGCGGGTTCACCGGCCGGCTGGTCGCGGAATACCTCGCCGCCAGATATGGTAGCGGCGGCCTGAAGTGGGCCATCGCGGGACGCGATCTCGACAGGCTGGCGTCGGTGCGCCAGGCCATCGGCGCGCCTCATGATCTCCCTCTTATCGCCGCGGACGCCGGAAATCCGGCGTCGCTCAGGGCCATGGCCGAACGGACGGCCTCGGTGCTGAGCACGGTTGGTCCTTATCAACTCTACGGATCCGACCTTGTCGCCGTCTGCGCGGCGAGCGGCACGGACTATCTTGACCTCTGCGGCGAGCCGATATGGATGCGGCAGATGATCGACGCGCACGAGGCGGAGGCGCGCAGGAGCGGCGCGCGGATCGTGTTTTCCTGCGGCTACGATTCGCTTCCGTTCGAACTCGGCGTGTTCTTTCTTCAGCAGGCCGCAAAGCGCAGTTTTGGATCGGCCCTCTCTCGGGTCAAGGGCCGCGTGCGCAAGATGAAGGGTACGTTTTCCGGCGGCACCGCCGCCAGCATGAAGGCGATCTTCTCCGCGGCCGCCAACGACCCAAGCCTGTTACCCAAACTGCGCGATCCCTTCGTACTGACTCCGGGTTTTGAAGGGCTCAGGCAGCCGCCGGGCAACAAGCCTTTGTTCGATGAGGACCTCGGGATGTGGGTGGCGCCGTTCGTGATGGCGAACATCAACACCCGCAACGTGCACCGGTCGAATTCCCTGCTCGGTTTCCCTTACGGCCAGGATTTCGTCTATGACGAGATGGTGGTCGCGGGGCCGAAGGAGACCGGCGAGGCGACCGCAAAGGCCATCATCGCCGCCAACAACAAGCTCGGCGCGCAGGGCGGGCCCAAGCCAGGCGAGGGGCCGTCTAAGGAGGAGCGCGAGAGCGGGCATTACGATCTTCTCTTCCTCGGCATTGGCTCCGACGGGCGGCAGTTGAAGGCGGTCGTGACCGGCGATCGCGATCCCGGCTACGGATCGACTTCCAGGATGATCACCGAATGCGCGATCTGCCTGCGTCATGACACGCCTGATGTCGCCGGCGGTTTCTGGACGCCGGGTGCTGCGATGAAGGACGCGCTGATCAAGCGGCTTACCGACCACGCGGGGCTGACGTTCACGATCGAGGCATAGCGGCTAACCGCGCAAATGGCCCTCTCGCCGCGCCGGTTGAGCCGGAGTGTCCCGCAGGTCGGCCCTGTACTGGTGGGTTGCCGCGAACATGCCCCACATCATGCCGAGCATCAGCCAGAAATGGCGCCAGTGATCGGTGTCGATGATGAAGCTCTCGCCGACGGTCCCCAGAAACGCCGCGAAGACCGCCAGGTAGGTGCGCTGCCAGGGAACGCGCACAAAAATGTAGCGAAAGCCCAGGGTCACGGTGGTGAAGATCAGCACCGGATATGAAATTCCGGAAATCCACCCGCCCGACATGAAGGCGTTCAGATACGAGTTGTGAGTATCTTCCGGAAAGAACCGCGTGAACTGTAGCGGGCCGATCCCGAGCGGCTGTTCCAGCGCCATCTGGAAGCCGAGGATGTGCCGGCCGAAGCGGCCAAAGCGGCCTCCGTCGTAGCTCTGATCAAAACTCGCACGTTCCTTGAACAGGCTCTCGACCGAATCGAGCGACAGCAGAACCGCCAGCAGCAGTGCGATCGCGGCGGCTGCGATCACGGCGGTCAGAACCAGCCGTGACCGCTGTTTCCCTGACGGGCTGGTCAGGAACATCAGGACCAGCATGAAAGCCGACGTGAGCACGAACTGGCCCCAGGCCGCGCGCGAAAACGCCAGCAGCACGGCAAGACTGATGATCCCGAGCGCGATGGCGCTGCGAAAGGCTTTTCCGAACCGGTCCGTGACGACGCTTTGCAGCACGAACAAGGCGGGCAGGATCAGAAAGGCGGAGAGCACGTTCGGATCCTTGAAGGTTCCCCGCGCGCGGCCATAAAGGGTCAGCACGTCATGCTCGCCGGGCACCAGGTGGAAATAGCCCGCGACGCCGGCCACCGACGCGATGACGGCTCCGACGATCAGGCCTCGCCGCATCAGGTCAAGCCGCGCCTCGGTATCCTCCGAGAAAACCAGCGCGAAGAAAATGACCGTCACTGCCATGTACCACGAGGTCATGATCCAGTTCACGATCTGGGTCTTGTCCATCAGGTGCACGGCGCTGATCGTGTAGCCGATGTTGATGAGAAACAGCAGCAGGAGCAGGGGAAGGAAGGCGAGCCGCATTCGCAGGCCGGTCGCGAAGAACACGACGATTGCCGCCAGCGTCGCAAACTCATAGGGGCTGGGCTCGATGTAGACGATCGCTCCGCCGGCTCCCACCGCCCACAGCAGCGCGCGCTGGAGCGCGGCGATGCCCGGCGCCTGTGTCGATGGCCGGAGCCAACTGTCAACTGCTGCGGGATACGCCATTACACTTTCGCAGTCTCAACGCCCTAGGCCGGATCAGTAAGCGTTTTCGGGTTTCAGCAGCGCCAGCGGTGTCCTGAACAGGATATAAAGATCGAACAGCACCGACCAGTTCTCGATGTAGTAAAGGTCGAACTCGACACGCTTCTGGATTTTTTCCTCGTTGTCGATCTCTCCCCGCCAGCCATTGATCTGCGCCCAGCCCGTGATGCCCGGCTTGACGCGGTGACGTGCGAAATAGCCGTCGACGGCTTCATCGAACAACCGGGTTTGCAGTTTGCCCTGCACGGCGTGCGGACGTGGCCCGACGAGGGAGAGGTTGCCCTTGAAGACGACGTTGAAGAGTTGCGGCAGTTCGTCGAGGCTGGTTTTGCGGATGAATCGTCCGACCCGCGTAACACGACTGTCATTTTTGGTCACGACCTTCGCGGCCATGGGATCGGCCTGATCGTGAAACAGCGAGCGGAACTTGAAGACTTCGATGCGCTCGTTGTTGAAGCCGAAGCGTTTCTGGCGAAACAGCACCGGACCCGGACTATCGAGCTTGATCGCGAGCGCGACCAGCGCCATCACCGGCGAGGTGAGCAGCAGAATGAAACCCCCGATGATCCTGTCGAACAGCCATTTCATCACCAGATCCCAGTCGGTGATCGGGGCCTCGGAGACGTCAAGCGTTGGAACCTTGCCGAGATAGGAATAGGCGCGCGGGCGAAAGCGCAGTTCGTTGGTATGCGCCGACAACCGGATATCGACCGGAAGCACCCACAGCTTCTTCAGCATCGACAGGATCCGCGTTTCCGCCGAGATCGGAAGCGCGAACAGCACCAGATCGAGCCGGGTACGCCGCGCGAATTCGAGCACGTCGTCGACCTTGCCGAGCTTGGGAGTTCCCGCGCAGGTGTCGAGCGCGCGGGAGTCGTTGCGGTCATCGAACACGCCGAGAATTTCGATGTCGGAGTCCTCCTGCGCTTTCAACGCGTTGATGAGGTTTTCTCCGTTCTTGTCCGAGCCGATGATAACGGTGCGGCGTTCCAGTCGGCCGTCGCGCGCCCATCGGCGGATCATCGCACGCAGCAGAACCCGTCCGGCGATAAGACTGGCCAGACCAACAAAGAAGAACGAGGCCAGCCAGAGGCGCGAGACGGAATTGCCGAGCTTGACGAAGAACGAGACGCAAATGAACAACAGGAAAACGAACGCCCAGGACGAAATCATCCGCGTCATCTGCCGCAACGGGCCGCGGAAAACCTGGACGTCATAAATGTCCGCAGCCTGGAAACACACGACCGCGCTGGCGGATACGGCAAGGATCGCCGCGATGTAGCTCAAGCTGAATCCGTCGATGCGGGCAACGTATCCAAGGTAAAGCGCGACGCCGACCACGCTCAGCAGCAGGAAGTCCGCTGCACGGACGATGCCCATGATGACGACGGGTGAATAGGCCGGTTGTACCTTCTGATTGGTGACGGCAAGCGCCGCGGGCGACAGCCGCCTGCGGCGTTCCACGGGTATCACGGGGCTGCTGCTCGCCGCCGCATCAGTTCCTGAGCGGGCGTTGATAGGGTCCATGTCCTCAAGTCCACGTCGCGCCGCATCACCAGGGGCGTTTTCAGTACGACTTAAGGTCTAAATCGGGAAGATTTGGTTTCGCGCAACTCCCGGCATTTCAAAAATGGTTAACTTCGCGCAAACGTCTCGCGATACCCCGCCATGACGCCTTCGACCATCGCCGTCTGCGAGAAATGCTTGAGGATGCGCTCGCGCAGCGATTTCGCGCGTGCGGCTGCCGCCGCGGGGTCATCCAACGCGGTCGCGATGGCGTCCGCCAGGGCGGTGACGGCGCCGGGGGCGAACAACGCGCCGGTGTGCTGATCGAAAATTTCCGGGATGCCGCCTACATTGGCCGCGATCATGGGAACACCGGCCGCCGCCGCTTCGATCACGACGTATGGCATGGAGTCGCCGCGCGACGGCACGACGAGCAACCGGCCTTTGGAGAATCCGTGGCGCGCCTTGACGTGCCCGATGAAGCGGATGCTCTCCCCAAGATTGAGGCGCTGGACCTGGGCTTTCAGCGCGTCAGTTTCCTCGCCGTCGCCTGCGAGCGTGAGCGTGAGACGCCGTCCGCCCTCCCGCAATCGCGCCACCGCGTCGATCAGAAGGTCTGCGCCCTTGATGTGTCTGAACTCGCCGACATAGACGACGTCGGTGGCATCGCCGGCGAGCGGAACGGAATCGAACTCGCCCGCCGTCACGCCGTTGAAGACGCATTTCACGATCCCGGTCGGCCTGCCGACGATCCGCTGATAGGTATTCCGCGCGAACGCGCTCTCGAACAGGAACAGGTCGGTGCGGTTCATCAGCGCGCGTTCGAGGCGGCTGTAGAACATGCCCTTCATTGTCGTCGGCGGGTAGTGCAGGGATCCGCCGTGGGGCGTGTAGACGCGGATCGTGTCTTTCGATGAGACCTTGAGCCGCACGAAGGCGCCGGCCTTGGCGCCGTGTCCATGAAGGACCTGCGGCTTCAGCTTCGCAACCAGCGCGGCGAACCGCATCCACGCGAACAGGTCGCTGGGATGAGGGTTCCGGCGGATCGGAATGCGGTGGATGCCCAGTTTCATTCGCGGGGCGATCTCCGCGAAAGCCGCGGCCGCGCGCTCGCCGCCGGTGAGGCTGTCGGCGACGATGCCGACGAGGTGTCCGCGATCAGCCTGTCCGTTTGCGACATCGAGAATATGCCGGATGATTCCGCCGACCGGCGCGCGCACGGCGTGAAGAATGCGGAGCGGTTGATCAGGCGGCGCCGTCATGCCTCAGAACCAGCGTTCGTCGACGAGGATGGTATCGCCTGGGCTGAGCGGCGCGCCGGGTGGAAGCATGAGGCGGACGGTTCCGCCATCGTCGGTGTGGGTGACGATGACGCGGTCGCGTCTGGCGCGCGGCGAGAATCCGCCGGCGATGGCGACGGCGCTTTCGACCGTCATGTTGGGCACGAACGGATACTGGCCGGGAGCCGCCACCTCGCCGAGAATGAAGAACGGCCGGTAGGCCTCGATCTCGACGGCGACGTAGGGCTGGCGAATGTAGCCGTTGCGCAGCCGCGCCGCGATGGCGGCGGACAGTTCGGCCGGCGTGCGGCCGCGCGCGGTGACCGCGCCGATCAGCGGCATGGTGATGCTGCCGCCGGCATCGACCAGATAGGTGTTGGTGAGGCCCTCCTGGCCGTAGACCACGATGCGCAGCCGGTCGCCTGCATCGAGCCGGTAGGCGGGATCATGCATGACGGGCGGCGGCGCGGCGGCGTAGACGACAGGCACGGCGGTGCTGGTGAAGGTTGGCGTATGCCACAGTCCGCGGCGCGGGACCGGCGCGGGCGCCTTTCGTCCCGCATAGGCCATCGCATCGAGATCGTTATGCGGACGGGCCATCACCGCCGGAGCCCGGTGCTGCATGCACCCGGACAACGCCAGCGTGGTCAGCAAGCCCAAGGTGACGGCGCGCAGGTTTCGCATCAGGCATCCATGAAAATATCAAATCCATTAAAGGCTTTTGTGGTTAATAAACCGTAATCGAAAGCGGCGCGCCGCACGGGCCGCTTTCCGGCCGGCGCGGGATTAACCCGGCAGCAACTATAATCGGCTGTAATCGACCTGTTCGGCTGAGCGTTTCCATTCAAGGCTCCAGCGTTTGCCTCGGGTTCAACGCGCGAATGTCAAGTTCACCCGAAAGTGCTACCATGCGTTGAGCGGGAGTGAGCAATGCGGTTTGCGTTCTGGCGTGCCGGCAAGACGACGATGTCGGATCCGGAGACTAAATCCGAGCCGGTGGCATCTGCGCCGGTTCAGGCGGCGTCCGAGGCATTGCCGAATCCGGAACTCGGCGACCTTGATCTGCGCTCCATCGGACGGGTGCTGCTGCGCAAGAAGCGCTTTATCATCATCCCGACGCTTCTCGCCTTCGCGCTTTCGCTTTTTATCGTCAATCTGATCACACCGAGATACAAGTCCGAAGCCCGCATCCTGATCGACGGGCGGGAGAACGTTTTCTTACGCCCGAGCGGCGAGCGCAACGACGAGCGCAACGCAGTGGATCCGGAAGCTGTCGCCAGCCAGGTGCAACTGGTGCTGTCACGTGATCTCGCCCGCGAGGTTATAAGAAAGAACAATCTCGCGGAGAATCCGGAATTCGACCCGGTGTTGAATGGCGTATCGCCGCTCAAGTCGCTGCTTGCGTTGTTTGGAATCGGTCGCGACCCGCTTCGGATGACGCCCGAGGAGCGCGTGCTGGAAGCCTACTACGACCGGCTGACCGCCTACGCCGTCGAAAAATCCCGCGTGATCGTCATTGAATTCCAGTCCATCGATCCGGAACTCGCGGCTTCCATCGCGAATTCGATCGCGGACGGCTATCTTGTCCTGCAACTCAACGCGCGCCAGGAGCAGGCGAAGGCCGCGGGTCAATGGTTGTCCGGAGAAATCGACAACCTGCGCAAGAAGGTTGCCGATGCCGAGTCCCGCGTGGAGGAGTTCCGGTCGAAATCCAGCCTTTTCATCGGCATCAACAATACGTCGCTGTCGAACCAGCAACTCGGTGAGATCAATACCCAGCTGAACAACGCGCGCGCGCTCAAATCCGATGCGGAATCGAAAGCGCGGCTGATCCGCGGGATGCTTGAGAGTGGCAGACCGATCGAAGCCTCTGAAGTTCTCAACTCGGAACTGATCCGCCGTCTTTCCGAACAGCGCGTGACGTTGCGTGCGCAACTGGCGGAGCAGTCGTCGACCCTGCTTGGCCGGCATCCCCGGATCAGGGAACTGAGAGCGCAGCTCGCGGACCTCGATCGTCAGTTGCGCGAGGAGGCGGGCAAGATCTCGCGGTCGCTGGAGAACGACGCCCGCATCGCCAGCGGCCGGGTCGAGAGTCTCAGCAGCAGTCTCGATCAGTTGAAGAAGCTGGCGACATCCTCCAACGGCGACGACGTCAAGCTGCGAGCGCTGGAGCGCGAAGCCAGGGCGCAGCGCGACCTGCTGGAATCCTATCTCGCGAAATACCGCGAAGCCACCACGCGCGAAAACATCGACGCGGCGCCGTCCGATGGCCGCATCATCTCGCGCGCCATCGTCTCAAACACGCCGGCCTACCCGAAGAAGCTGCCCATCGTCCTGATCGCGACGCTGGCGACCCTGATGCTGACTGCCGGCACGATCGTGACCGGCGAATTGCTGCGCATCACGTCGCCGCGCAGTCTGGCTACCGTTCAGCCTGCCGCGCCGGTGATGCGCGGGGTCCGCGTCGATCCCGCGCCGGCAGCGGAACTGGCCGACATCGCTCATCTCGCCGATGACCTGCGAGCGGCGGGCAAAGCGGCGCACAAGATCACGATCATGGGCACGGGTGAGAACGAGAGCATCATGCTCGCGGCGCTCGCGCTCGCGCGCCTGTTGACCGATGGCGCAAGGGTTGTCCTGATCGATCTGTCGCCGTCGTCAGCGGCGTTGACGACGGCTTCGGTCGATGCGGCGGCGCCGGGACTGGCCGACCTGATGCTGGGCGAGGTGTCTTTCGGGCAGGTGATCACCCGCGACCGGCTGTCGCCGCTCCATCTTGTCGGCGCCGGACGTTCCGACGCCGATCGCTCGCTGCTGCAATCGCCACGCCTTGCGATTGCGCTCGATGCTCTTCTGCGCGTCTATGATCATGTGCTGCTCGTCGCGGGCACCGCCACCGACCTGCCGGCGAAGCTCCTGACGGAGCAGGCGCGCGCGGTCGTCGTTCCCGACCCGTCGATGAACGCGGATGCGCGGATGCGGATGAGCGGCCAGCTCAAGGCTATCGGCTTTACGACAGTGACGATGCTCGATCCGGCATCGATCCGCCCGGATATGCAGATCGGTCCTCGCGAGGCGGCCTGACAGTTCGCCCGCGTGGGGGCGGTCTCAGCGCTGCAGCATCCCGCGCAGCATCTCGGCCGTCCGCTTCAGCGCGGGGGTCTGCTTTACCAGGCGCTTGGCGCGGGCCAGCGACGACATTCCGATGGCGGCCATTCTGCCGCGCGTGGTGAGCGGCAGGTAGCTGTCGAAGATGGGCTCGTCGCTTTTGCAGAACAGGCGCTTGTAGTCGTCCGATCCGATCCCGAGGTCGAGCGAGGTGTAGTCGCTCTCCGCATAATGATCGATGATATCGCGCATCAGGATCAGGCCGGGACTGTAGCGGGCGCTTTCCGACATCGTGTAGGTGTTGAACATCATCGAGAAGCGGTTGCCGTCCGCCACGCCGGCGAAGATCGCGATCACCTCGGCATCGCATTCGATGCCGTGGATTTCGATGACGCGTCCGCCGCCTGTCAGCGGTGTCAGGCAAGCCTCGCGCAGGAAATCCTCGACGCCAGCCTCGGCGAACACGTTCGGCAGCTTCTGCGCGGCCATCCGCAGCGGCTTGATCGCGAAGAACGCATCACACATCCGCTTGATCTCGGCATCGGTCCTGGCCACGCAATAGTGATAGCCGGGCAGCGCCTGGAGCTTTCGTTCCTTGCCTTTGAGCCGGCGTCGAAACGAGTTGCTGATGCGCTCCGACGGCGATGAGCCTGGCGATAATATCATCAACGGACAGCCGTTGGCCGAGGGCTGGCTCGGCAGGAGCGCCATTGGATTTTGTTGATCGCGCCAGTGTCGCGGCTGCTGCGTGAACGCAAGCACGTCGATCCTGGCCGGAAGCGCGCCGATTCCCTGAACCAGCGCGTCAAGATCCGCACGCATGGCGGAGGCCGCGAATTCCCGCTGCCAGAGCGCCATGTTGAAGGTCGTATGCTTGCCGCCCATGAAGCGTGCGACACGGACGCCGCTTTCCGTGCCGATTGCGAGCGGGAGCAGCAGCAGCGGCTGCCGCTGGGCGTCGAAGGCGACGATGATGCCGGGTTGAAGCTGTTCGCCGGTTCCGACGTGTCGTTGCCAGGTGGAAAGGAGGTCGAATCGCTGATAGGGCGTCGAAAACTGCGATACTTCCAGGTTCCGCCAGATTGGCTCGGCTTCGCGCAGATCCTGAAGGATTTCCAGATGCGCGATGCGCCCTCCGCCTGATCGTTCCTGTGCCTTCACGGTCGGACTTTCGATCAGAGCCGCCATGGTCATTTCCGAGCCTGTTATGTTTTATTTTGTTTCTATAGCGTTTTCGAGCGAAGCGGGAACCGGTTCGCGTGAAGAAAACGCGTTAAAACAATATCATAGAGCCTCGCTTCTGATTCAATCAGAAGCGCGGCTCTAGTCAGGAGAACCTTCGCATAAGAAACATCAACAAAGGGTAACGGCAAAATAATCCGGTGACGAAGCGGCGGTTCGCGAAGAGAAAGCCGCTTCACGCGTCGGGCTTCGCCATCCAGCTCACGATCGGCATCGCCGGCAAGACCCAGCCGAGCCCGACGACAACATAGAAGATCGCCTGGTAAAGGCGAGAATCCGCGAGCCACGGTGTTTGGGCGATCGTCATGCCGAGCAATGACCAGACGACGACCAGCACGAGAAGGGCGATCGTGCCGAGGAACTTTCGAGTGCGTATCCGCATACCTTAAAGGAACTCGCGACTGAGACGGAGGCTTGCGCCAAGGCTGCGGTGGACTATAAAGAGCACGAAAAATACCTTCAACCGCGGCTTTTTTGATGACCAATCCTATCGCAAAAAAGGAGTCCCATCTGCGCGCCGTGCGCTGGTGGCTGGTGTTCATGGCGATGCTGATCGCCGCCATGGTGCTGGTCGGCGGCGCGACGCGGCTGACGGAATCCGGCCTTTCGATCGTCGAGTGGAAGCCCGTGACCGGCTCGCTGCCTCCGCTTTCGCAGGAGGAGTGGGCCCAGGCTTTTGAGGGCTACAAAGCGATACCGCAGTATCGCGAGATGAACGCGGGCATGACGCTCGATCAGTTCAAGACCATCTTCTGGTGGGAGTGGAGCCATCGTCTGCTCGGACGCTTTATCGGTATCGCCTTTCTGCTGCCGTTCCTCTGGTTCATGTGGCGCGGCGCGCTGCCGTCGGATCTGAAGCGGCGGCTCTGGATCATTTTCGGCCTTGGCGGCCTACAGGGAGCGGTCGGCTGGTGGATGGTCGCGTCCGGTCTTACCGAGCGTACCGAGGTGTCGCAGTATCGTCTGGCGACGCATCTGGTGCTGGCGCTGCTGATTTTCACGGCGATCGTCTGGACCCTGCGGCGGCTATCGGATCGGCCGCCTACGCTGGCGTCGATTCGATTGCGGGTCACCAGCGGCATTCTGCTGGTGCTGGTGTTTGTGCAACTCTATTTTGGAGCGCTGGTCGCTGGGCTGCGGGCAGGGCGCGTCTTCAACACATGGCCGGACATCGACGGATCGTTCATTCCGTCCGCGGACCGGCTGTTCTTCGAACAGCCATGGTGGCGCAATCTGTTCGATAACACGCTCACGGTTCAGTTCCAGCATCGTATGATGGCGTATGCGCTGTTTGCGATCGCCGTTCTCCACCTGATCGATGCTCTCGTGTCGCGCGCGAACCCCGCTATTATTCGCGGAGCGCTTTGGCTTGCCCTCGCGATGACGCTACAGGCGACGCTTGGCATCCTGACCCTCCTGTACGAGGTTCCAATCGTACTCGCGCTGGTGCATCAAGGGGTCGCGATTGTGGTGCTGACGCTTGCGGTCGTTCAGGCCGAGCGGATGACGGAGGGCCAATCCGCCCGGCAACGCCAGGAACTGGGCGTGGCGGCCGGATAGGTTGTTTAGTTCTTGTCGAGGCGGGATCCCGCGCAGCTGCCTGCATTCGGTGCCCGCGTCAGAGTGGGCAGCATTGGCCCGAACCAAGCCCGACGCAGCGTCTCGCATGCTGCGATGCATAACCTCCCGATATCGGGACCTCTGCGTCTGTACAGATTCACAAGCCTGCTTATGATGCGACGCGGTCGTGGGCCGGGTGGGCCAGGCAGGGAACAGCCAAACCCTCGGTCGATTGCGAGTCAGCATCGGGGGCGAACAACATGGCGAGATCCGGCAACCTCTCCGTCCTGCTCATTACGACCTGGGCCTTCACCGTTTGCTTTGCTGTCTGGATGATGTTCGGTGTGATCGGCATTCCGATCCGCGAACGGCTTGGGCTTGGTTCGACCGAATTCGGCCTGCTCACGGCGACGCCCGTCCTCACCGGCGCATTATTTCGTTTACCGCTGGGCATCTGGACCGACCGCTTCGGCGGACGGATAATCATGCTCCTGCTACTGGTCGGCTGCGCGGTTCCGGTCTGGCTGTCCGCTTACGCGACCACGCTCTGGCAGTTCCTGCTGCTTGGACTCGCGCTGGGTCTGGTCGGCGCGTCCTTTTCGGTCGGCACGCCCTATGTCGCGCGCTTCTTTCCCAGGGAACGCCGGGGCTTTGCGATGGGTTTTTTCGGCGCCGGCACGATCGGCGCGGCCCTGAACATGTTCGTATCGCCCTGGCTCATAGAGGCCTATGGCTGGCAGATGGTGCCCAAGGTCTATGCCGTCGCGCTGCTGGTCACCGCGCTCCTCTTTTGGGCGTTGTCCGCGCGAGATCCCGGTGTCGGCGGCGAGGTGCCGTCGATGTGGCGACAATTGTCGGTGCTGCGCGATCCCCGCGTCTGGAAGTATTGCCAGTACTATTCGATCGTGTTCGGCGGTTTCACCGCGCTGTCGATCTGGATGCCGCAATACTTCAAGACCGAATACGGTTTCACCATCGCGCAGGCGTCGCTGCTGGCGGCGTGCTTCTCGCTTCCCGGTGGCGCCTTTCGCGCCCTGGGTGGCTGGCTGTCGGATCGCTTCGGCGCCCATAACGTCACCTGGTGGGTGCTGTGGGTTGCCTGGGTGTGCTTGTTTCTGCTGTCCTATCCCAAGACCGACCTGATCGTGCACACCGTCCGTGATCCGCTGAGTTTCCGCATCGCCCTGCCGTCGTGGTTCTTCACCATGCTTCTCTTCACGCTCGGCATCGCCTTTGCCTGCGGCATGGCCTCGACGTTCAAATACATCGGCGACGATTTTCCCGACAGCATGGGAGCGGTATCCGGCGTCGTCGGCATGGCGGGCGGTCTGGGCGGCTTCCTGCTGCCGATCACATTCGGAGTGATCCTTGACTGGCTCGGTTTCAACTCGAGCTGCTTCATGCTGCTCTACGGCATCATCTGGGTATCGCTGACGCTCAACTATCTGACCGAGGTGCGGCGTGCGCCGGTCATGGGAGAGCAAGTCTGATCGCCCGCGGCGGAGCAGTTACGTTAGAGCGTTTTCGAGCGAAGTGGAGACCAGTTCGCTTGAAGAAAACGCGACAAAACAAAACATGGAGCCCGCTTCTGATTCCATCAGAAGCGGAAAGGCTCTAGGCTCGGGATGTCGTCGTCGTATGAAGCGGACGATATTCAGTCCAATCGTCATGCCCGACCTTGTGCCGGGTATCCAAGTCTTTGGAATTTCAGCGAAGAAAGACGTGGATGGCCGGGACAAGCCCGGCCATGACGTATCAGTTTGTTTCCGTCTAAAACAAACATGGCTCTAGGCTTATGCGCACCCTTCACGCCATCGCCTGCTCGAGGTCGGCCATGAGGTCTTCCTTGTCCTCGATGCCGATCGCCAGGCGAACAATATCGGGGGCGGCGCCGGCTTTGATCTTCGCCGCATCGTCGAGCTGGCTGTGCGTGGTCGATGCCGGGTGGATCACGAGCGATCGGGTATCGCCGATATTGGCGAGGTGCGAGAACAGCTTGAGTTTCGACACCAGCTTGACGCCGGCGTCGTATCCGCCTTTCAGGCTGAAGGTGAACACCGCGCCGGCGCCCTTCGGCGAATATTTGCGGGCGAGGGCGTTGTACCTGTCGCCGGGCAATCCGGCGTAGTTGACCGCCGCGACCGCGGGATGGGCGGCCAGCCATTCTGCGATCGCCTGGGTATTCTCACAATGCTTCTTCATCCGCAGCGGCAGCGTTTCGATGCCCGTCAGGATCATGAAGGCGTTGAACGGCGACAGCGCCGAGCCGAGATCGCGCAGTCCAAGCGCGCGGCATGCGATCGCGAAGGCGAAATTGCCGAACGTCTCCTGTAACCGGATTCCGTTATATTCCGGGCGCGGTTCGCTCAGGATCGGATACTTGTTGTCCTTCGACCAGTCGAACGTGCCCGCATCGACGATGATGCCGCCGAGCGAGTTGCCGTGGCCTCCGAGGAATTTCGTGAGCGAGTGAAGCACGATATCGGCGCCGTGCTCGATCGGCCGAATGAGATAGGGGCTCGCCATCGTGTTATCGACGATCAGGGGGACGCCCGCCTTGCGCGCGATCTCCGCGATCGCTTCGATATCAGTGATGGCGCCTCTGGGATTGGCGACCGATTCGATGAAGATCGCCCGTGTTCGCGGCGTCACGGCCTGCTCGAAGGTGTCGATATCGTCGGGGTCCGCCCACGCCACGTTCCAGCCGAAGCTCTTGAAGGCGTGGGTGAACTGATTGATCGTCCCGCCATAGAGCTTGCGGGCTGCGATGACCTCATCGCCGGGTTTCATGAGCTGCTGAAGCGTGATGACCTGCGCGGCGTGTCCCGACGCCACCGCAAGCGCCGCGGTGCCGCCCTCGAGCGCGGCGACGCGCTCTTCCAGCACCGCGTTGGTCGGATTGCCGATGCGGGTATAGATGTTGCCGAACGCCTGCAATCCGAACAGCGAAGCCGCGTGATCGGCATCGTTGAACACGAAGGAGGTAGTCTGATAGATCGGCGTCGCCCGTGCGCCGGTGGTCGGATCAGGCTGGGCGCCGGCGTGGACGGCAAGCGTTGCGAAGCCCGGAGTGCGATCGGTCATCTCGTATCCTGTCTGCTCGGTCGAATGTGACGTCGATGATGCTGATGGGATCGCGCGTTGACGTCAAGGCGCCGCCGGACAACCCCGGTGTTTCGCGCAGGCCCCCCGGGATGCGGTCCTCCAAATCAAATTCATACTCCACTCCAAATGCTCACAGTTTTCGCAGGTAATATAGAACCATTTTCATAAGCCGATGATTATTCTACAGAAATATCACCTGAATGGCGTTGACGCGGAAAGGTCGCGCCTCTAGAACCTCCAACAGTTCGGCGCGTGGGCGCCGAGGTCTCTTTCACGGATGTCTCACATGAAAACGTTCTCGGCAAAGCCCGCCGAAGTGACGAAGAAATGGGTGCTGATCGACGCCAGCGGACTGGTGGTCGGACGGCTCGCCACCCTCGTTGCGATGCGGCTGCGCGGCAAGCATCTGCCGACCTACACTCCGCACGTCGATTGCGGTGACAATGTCATCATCATCAATGCCGCCAAGGTGGTTTTCACCGGGCGCAAGCGTGACGACAAGGTCTATTACAACCACACCGGATATATCGGCGGCATCAAGCAGCGCACGGCGAAGTCAATTCTGGAAGGACGCTTTCCGGAGCGTGTCCTCGAAAAGGCCGTGGAGCGCATGATTCCGCGCGGCCCGCTCGGACGCGTGCAGCTCGGCAACCTCCGGGTCTATGCCGGCGCGGAGCACCCGCACGAGGCGCAGCAGCCGGAAGTCGTCAATGTCGGTGCGATGAACCGTAAGAACATGAGGGCCGCATAATCATGGCCGATACCATTCAGTCTCTCGACCAGTTGTCCGCGCTCAAGACGGCCGAGTCGGATGCGCCGAAGCACACCAAGAAAGTCGACAAGTATGGCCGCGCTTACGCCACCGGCAAGCGCAAGGATGCGGTTGCCCGCGTCTGGATCAAGCCGGGCGCCGGCAAAATCCTGGTCAATGCCCGCGAGGTCGATGTTTACTTCGCGCGCCCCGTGCTGCGAATGATGATCCAGCAGCCGCTCGTCGCAGCCGCGCGCGCCGGTCAGTATGACGTGGTCTGCACGGTTGCCGGCGGTGGCCTGTCCGGCCAGGCGGGTGCTGTCCGTCACGGGCTGTCCAAGGCACTGACCCACTTCGAGCCCGAATTGCGTGGCGTGCTCAAGAAGGGTGGCTTCCTCACCCGCGACTCGCGCGTGGTCGAGCGCAAGAAGTATGGCAAGGCGAAAGCCCGCCGCTCGTTCCAGTTCTCGAAGCGCTGATCGAAATCGACCTTCGCCGCACCCAGCGGCGAAGGTTCGGCTTTCCGAACCCTCGCTCAATTTTTCCTGATAGAGCAGGGGGCTATGGAGGGTTTTTGCGGAAGTCTGTTATCCTTGCAGGATGCATCCGGCTTCGCTGCCGTCGCGGAAAAGAACCATAGCGTTTTCGAGCGAAGCGGTATCCGGTTCGCGTGAAGAAAACGCGTCAAAATATAAATATAAAGTCTTTCACTGTTTCCATGAAGCATTAAGAGACTCTGGTATCGCCCAGCGCCTGTCCGGTCGCATACGCTGCGTATTGGCAGCGTTTCTGATGGTGGTGCCCGGTCTGGCCTTTGCGCAGGTAGGCGCGGGGACGGCGGCTACTCCCGAACCCGCCGCCAAACCGGATAAGACAGACAAGTCCGATAAAGCCGCCGGGTCGGATAAGTCAGACAAGTCCGATAAAACAGCCAAGGCCGATCACGACACGCGCGAGGCGATCTGTCTGATGGTCGAGTCCGCGGCCAGGGCCGAAAGCTTGCCGCTGGGGTTTTTCGCCCGCGTCATCTGGCAGGAGAGCCGGTTTCAGTCCGACGCCATAGGCCCCGTGACCCGCAGCGGCGAGCGCGCGCAGGGCATTGCCCAGTTCATGCCGGGGACGGCGAACGAGCGGCGGCTGCTTGATCCGTTCGATCCGGTGCAGGCCCTGCCCAAGTCGGCGGAATATCTGAACGAGTTGCGCGGGCGCTTCGGCAATCTCGGACTGGCGGCCGCGGCCTATAACGCCGGACCCCGCCGTTTGCAGGATTGGCTTGACGGCAAGGGATCGATGCCCGCCGAGACGCGCAACTATGTTTTCGCCATCACGGGATCGCCCATCGAGGACTGGGCCGCCGCCGGCAAGAGCGGCAAGCCGCCAGCCCATTCAGACGCGACGAGCTGCCGTGAACTGATGGCGCTGTTGAAGCGCGCGCCCAATCCGTTTGTCACCGGCCTCGAACAGCACGTCAAGCTCGGTGCGGACAAGCCGTGGGGCGTGCAACTCGCGGCGGGATTCAACCGTGGCGGCGCGATGGCGATGTACGCACGAGCCATCCGGCGCCTCGGCGCTGTGATCGGTGACCGCGATCCGAGTCTGCTGGGCTCTCTATGGCGCAGCCGTGGCACGCGGACATTCTATCAGGTGCGGATCGGGGCCGATTCGCGTACGGAGGCGAACGATCTCTGCAACCGGATCCGGCGCGCCGGCGGCGCTTGCCTGGTGCTGCGGAACCCGCGCGTGAAAGGGTAAGGTCAAGCGGTGGCGTGCGGTCTGTGCAAGCTGTTCTGCCGCAGCGGGTAACAGGCCCGGACCAGGAAAAGAGGACCGAGGGCGATGGGACAAGAAAATGAAGTCCGGGCGGGAGAGGTCACGGTCGAGCCGCCGCCGGCAACGGATGCCGGGCTGGTGTTCGTCGGCCGCATTCGAACGCCGTGGGTGACCCGAGCAGAGACGCCGCGTCAGGGGCAGCCTGACGGACCGGTTTGCCGCCTCGAAATATTCGATCCATGGAAGCCGGCGCTGCAGGGGCTCCAGAGATACGAGAACATCGAGGTTATTTACTGGCTGCACCTGTCGCGTCGCGACATCGTACAGCAGGTTCCCAAAAGCAGCGGCAGGTCCCATGGAACCTTTGCGCTCCGTTCCCCGGTGCGGCCCAATCCGATCGGGACGTCGATCGTGAAGCTGGTGGGTATCGAGGGCTCCACGGTTCTGGTGCGCGGACTGGATTGTCTCGACGAGACGCCGCTGCTCGACATCAAGCCGATCCGCTGTCCACTCGCGCTGGCGCCGAAGGGCGATGCCGAAGCGGGCTGAACGCCGCCATAGAGCGTTTTCAAGCGAAGCGGACACCGGTTCGCGTGAAGAAAACGCGTCAAATCAAAATCATAGGACAAACTTCTAATCCTATCAGAAGCGATAATGCTCTAGGGTATCGCGTCAGGCGACGCCGTCGTCCGTCTTGCGAAACGGGCCGGATTCCGTCAGTTCCCGAGCCGCTTCGGCGACGTAGTGACGTTCGCGATTGAGGAAGTCACCCACCGCGCGTCGCAGCCCCGGATCCGCGATATAGTGCGCCGAATAGGTGGTTTGCGGAAGATAGCCCCTTGCGATCTTGTGCTCGCCCTGCGCGCCTGCCTCAACGGTTTTCAGGCGATGCCGGATCGCAAAATCGATCGCCTGATAATAACAGACCTCGAAATGCAGAAAGGGATGATGCTCGATGGCGCCCCAGTGCCGTCCGAACAGCGTATCCGACCCGATGAAGTTGATGGCGCCCGCGATCCAGCGGCCGTTGCGCCGGGCCATGATCAGCGCGATATCCCGGCTCATGCTCTGGCCGATCAGCGAATAGAACGGCCGGGTCAAATAGGGCCGGCCCCATTTGCGCGTCCCCGTTTCCATATAGAATTGAAAGAAGGTGTCCCAGATGTCCTCGGTGAGGTCGCTGCCGGTGAGGACGTGGATGGTGATGCCGTTGGCCAGCGCATCGCGACGTTCGCGGCGGATCGCTTTGCGATGTCGCGAGTTGAGGCTGGCGAGGAAGTCCTCGAAGCTGGAATAGCCGTCGTTCCGCCAATGAAATTGCTGGTCGGTGCGCCGGAGGAATCCCTTCCCCGCGAGGAAGGCCCATTCGTCCTTGCAAGCAAAAGTGACGTGGGCCGACGACGCGCGGGTCGCATCGCACAGGCCGACGAGGCCGTCCGCCAGCGCGGCGCGGACATCGGCTTCGTCCTCGCCGGGTCGGATCAGAAGCCGTGGGCCGGTGGCGGGTGTGAACGGAACCGACGCCAGGAGCTTGGGATAATAGCGTCCGCCGGCGCTCTCATAGGCATTGGCCCAGCCGTGATCGAAAACATACTCACCCTGCGAGTGTGATTTCAGATAGCAGGGGACGATGCCGACGATCGCTCCGTTCTGGCGCGCGATCAGATGACGCGGTCCCCAACCGGTTCGGGCGCAGGCCGAGTTCGACGTTTCAACAGCCATAAAAAAGGCATGTGAAACGAAAGGATTATATGGGTATTTTGAACTTGAAGGTGAATCCTGGAGAGACGCCGGGTTTGCGCTGTCGGACGTTGCCCCCGGAGCGAAGGCCGGATTGGCGCAGGCGTCCCAGTCCGCAGCCGGAATTTCGCTGACGGATCCGACAGCTTCGAGCGATATTTCAGATGAGGGCATCGAGGAGTTGAACCGGTCCCGGCTTGAGAAATCAGCCCCTGCACGCAGTGACTTTACGGTGTGGCGGTCCGATGCTTGATTCGAACCCAGCCAGAGATTGGACACGATGCCGGCGACATCAAGGGTCGCGGGATCATGCGTTCGGGTAGAAGCCCTCGAAGATCATCTGGTCGGCATATCTATCCGCACGGGCGCGCTGTTGCGCGGTGCGCACCGTCCATGTCAGCAGAGGGCATCTGAAAATGTTTCGTGAAATCCAGGGGGCGAGGGCTGGAAGTTCGTTCACGTTGTAAGCGACAAAATGCGGCCGCGTGCGGAAGGCGTGACGCAGATGGGTCATCGCGGCGCGCTGGCGCGAACTGGCCTCCGGCCAGTCGGCCTTCGCGTAATGGCGCTCGGCGACGATGCCGCGCGGGCGCGACGGCATCAACTCGCGCATCGCCATGACCTGATCCGGATCGAACGACATCCCCGCCGCCAGCCCGTCATAGCCGGACAGCACCTCCGCCATCCGGCGCACCAGCCGCGTACTGCCATCAAAGTGACTCTTGACCTCGATCACCAGCGGCACGCGGCCCGCGACCAGCGCGCAAAGATCCGCAAGCGACATCATTCTTTCTGGCGTGTCCTTGAAAACGACCTGCTTGAGCTCGGCCACGGTCCGGGCCCGCAACGCCCCCGAACCTTCCGTCAGCCGGCCGAGTTCATCGTCATGGTAGACCATGGCCTCGCCGTCGGCGGTCAGCTGGATGTCCACCTCGATGGCGAACTTTCCCGCGATGGCCGCGCGGATCGCTCCGGGCATGTTCTCTATGATCCCGCGAGCGTGGTCATGCAGGCCGCGGTGGGCGATCGGGCGTGATGTCAGCCAGTCGGGCGCGCGCATTCGGGGTTCAGACGACTTCGAACAGGCCTTCGATCTCGACCGCCGCATTCGCGGGAAGGGCGGCGACGCCGACCGTGCTGCGCGAGTGGCGGCCCTTCTCGCCAAACGCCGCAACCATCAGATCCGATGCGCCGTTCAACACCTTGGGACCATCGGCGAAATCGGGGGCGGAGTTGACGAAGCCGCCCAGCCTGACGACACGGGCGACCTTGTCGAGATCGCCGAGCGCGGCTTTGACCTGCGCCAGCAGATTGATGGCGCAGCCGCGCGCCGCCGCGTTGCCCTGTTCAACGGTGACATCCGCGCCCAGCTTGCCCTTTGCGATCAGGTTGCCGTCCGGATCCAGGCAGAGTTGTCCGGACACGAACAGCAGGTTGCCGGTACGCACGAAGCCGACGTAATTCGCCACGGGAGATGCCGGTTCATGCAGGACGATGCCTTGCGCGGCCAGATTCTGCTCGATCACTCCTGCCATTTCAGTCCCCTAATAGACGTTCCACTCGAAAATCTGTGGAGTCTATCTCGCCTATCGTCTTGCGACATGCAAGCAATTGCCGGATTCGAGCCGTATCTCCGTGTGGCCCGACGGGAAGCCGATCAAACTTTCGAGACAAGCAGCAAATAAGCAGGATTGCGGCGGGCCTCCCCAATTGCGGCGCAATTGAGCGGTGACTATGGTCGGATCCGATCCATCGAGAGATGCTATGCGCCACTGTTTTCGTTGCTCCGCCTCGCGGCTTTGGCCGTGGTTTCTGACGACAATCGTTGCCGCAGCGATCCTGCCGGCGCATGGCGGCGCCACGCATGCCGCCGCCGGAGTTTCGTTTCTCTCTCATCAGGCGCTGTACGATTTGAGCCTGGTGAAATCTCGCGGAAGCTCATCGATCAACAGTGCGAGCGGGCGAATCCTCTACAAGTTTTCCGGAAGCGCCTGCGAAGGCTACACGTCCGACTTCCGGCAAGTTTCGGAAATGAACAACGGCGAAGGCGAGACGACGCTCAGCGACATGCGTTCCACGAGCTGGGAGGACGCGGAAGGAAAGGCATACCGTTTCAAGATCGTCACCCGCACGAATGAGGCCGACCAGAGCGAGGTCGACGGAATCGCCGAACGCAAGGGTGGCAAGATCACCGTCAAGTTAAAGCGGCCCGTCGCCAAAACGCTCACCCTCGACGGCAAGGCGGTGTTTCCGACCGAGCAGATCCAGCGCATCATCGCGGCCGCGAAAGCAGGAAAGTCGGTGCTCGAGCTGACCGTGTATGACGGATCGGACAATGGCGAGAAAGTCTACAACACGTTTTCAGTGATCGGGAAACCCATTCGAGGGGAGGCGACGGGCTCATCGCCTGATCCATCGACCGCCAATGATCAGATGAAGACCCTGACGCGATGGCCGGTCACTGTCAGTTACTACGAACGCGGCGCCGCGCATGCCAACGGTGAACAGACCCCGAATTACGCCATGTCATTTGAGCTGTTCGAGGATGGCGTATCGCGGGCGTTGGTGCTCGATTACAATGACTTCGTGATTTCCGGGAAGATGGACAAGTTCGACCTCGGCGATGCCAGGAGCGCCAGGCCCTGCAAGTGACGTCAGCCCGATATATTTCGGAACGCGGGCCTTCGATCGCGCGCTTGTCCGCTTGAATACGGGGCAGCATTATTACTGGCGTGGTTTGTCGGGCCCGTCATAGGCCAGGCCCCGGATGACGGCCGCGCTCCCGAATTTCTTGCGCAGGTCATCCATTGCCCGTTCAGCATGAGCTGAGCGAAGGTCCAGCATATCGGCCTCGCCGGCTTGCGATACCGCGCGAAGCGCGCTGACGCCCGTTCCCATCAGGCGGAAAGCGGTGCCATCGGCCTCCTTGGTCAGCATCTCCCGGCATGTGGCGAAAATCTTCGACGCGAGCTGGGTCGAAACGGAGATCGATTGCGACCGCGTTCTTCGCCGGAAGTCGGCGGTCTTGAGTTTCAGCGTGATGGTCGATCCCGAGAGTTCACTGGCCTTCAGCCGCGAGGAGACCTTCTCCGACAGCCGCCATAGGCATCGTTCGAGCGTGGCGAAATCGCGGGTGTCGGACTCGAATGTCGTCTCGCTCGAAATGGTCCTGGCGCCGCGATCCGCGATCACCCGCCGGTCGTCGATGCCTTGCGCCAGCCGCCACAGCCGACGCCCGTCGGCGGAAAACTGCATCATCATGTCGATCTCGCCGGCATGTTGCAGATCGCCGATGGTCCGAAAGCCGCGCTCCGACAGACGCTGCTGGGTGGCCGGACCGACGCCGAAAATAAAGCCTACCGGCTTGTCCGCGAGCATGGCGCGCGCTTCCTCCTGGTCGAGGGCCGCGAAGCCGCGCGGCTTGTCGAGATCCGAGGCGATCTTCGCGAGGAATTTATTGCACGACAGCCCGACCGATACCGTGATGCCGAGTTGGCATTCGATGCGGGTTGCGAACTTCGCCAGCACCTTGGCGGGAATCATGCCGTGAACGCGTCGGGTGCCGCTGAGGTCAAGGAAGGCTTCGTCGATCGACAGCGGCTCGACCAGCGGCGTCAGCGCCTGCATGGCGGTGCGCACGTCCCGACCGATCCGGACATATTTCGCCATGTCGGGAGGGACCACCGCCGCGAAGGGGCAAAGCGCAAGGGCTTTGAACATCGGCATCGCGGAATGCACGCCGTACGTCCGGGCGGTATAGCAGGCGGCCAATACCACGCCGCGCCTGCCGCCGCCCACGATGACGGGCTTGTCCGCCAGCGCCGGATTGTCCCGCTTCTCGACCGTGGCGTAGAACGCGTCGCAATCGATGTGGGCGATGGCCAGCGCCGGCAAGGCGCGATGCCGCACTAGCCGGGGCGAGCCGCACCCGCCGCAACGGGGCGCCGTCAAGCTGAGATCGTTGAGACAATCCCGGCAAAAGCACAACGGACCATCCGAGGGACCCGCGGTCACGGGAGGTCGCGTTCCGGAAAAACATCGCCGAGCGCCTGCCGGGCGGCCGCGATCGTGGTCGGATGATGCCTTGAGGACTCCGAGAACGCTTTCACGGTTGCGTCGTCGCGCAGCACGAAATCGAGCACGGCGGTAAGAAAATGCGGATCGGAGGCGGAACTGCGCAGAGTCTCCGGACCGATGCCGGTCTCGGCCAGAAACCGGCCTAAAAGCTCGGCGTCGGCCGCGACAAATGAAAGGGCCTGAATTGCCACAAATTCAGCGGCTTCGCGCGGGTTATGCACACGCTTTGTCATCGCGACCATTTGCCTTTCCGTAACCTATCGATTTTACTTTGGAACCAGAGCGACCGAGTCCCGAAACCTTCAAGCGATCATTAATCCGCTCGCATAAAGATCGTCTTATGTCTTAACGACTTAGAGCGAACTCTGGTGCAAATCTAACTCCAGTTTGCGGATAAGTGTCGAGGTGCCGGCATATTATCGCTCAGGGCGGACGAGCACCGAGTCGACTGGAGGGCCAGCGTGGCCAAGACGGTCCTGATCGTGGAAGACAACGAGCTCAACATGAAGCTCTTCCGCGATCTGCTGGAGGCTCATGGTTATCACACGTCCGGAACCAGCAACGGTTTCGAGGCGCTCGATATGGTTCGCAAGCTCCGCCCCGATCTGGTCCTCATGGATATTCAGTTGCCGCAGGTATCCGGTCTGGATGTCACGCGCTGGATCAAGGACGATCCCGAACTGCGCGCAATTCCCGTGGTTGCGGTGACGGCGTTTGCGATGAAGGGCGACGAGGAACGTATCCGCGAGGGCGGCTGCGAGGCCTACCTGTCGAAACCGATATCGGTGGGCAAGTTCATCGAGACCGTCCGCCGGTTCGTGGGTTGAGGAGACAAGAGTGTCCGCGCGTGTTCTGGTCGTCGACGACATCCCCGCCAATGTCCGGCTCCTGGAAGCGCGGTTGTCGGCGGAATATTTCGACGTCATAACGGCGTCCAATGGCGCGGAGGCGCTGGAGACCTGCGCCCGCGCCGAGTGCGACATCATCCTCCTCGACGTGATGATGCCTGACATGGACGGTTTTGAGGTCTGCCGCCGGCTGAAGGCCAACCCGGCAACCCATTTTATTCCGGTGGTGATGATCACCGCGCTGGACAGTCCGTCCGACCGCGTGCGCGGCCTTGAGGCCGGCGCCGATGACTTCCTGACCAAGCCGGTATCGGATGTCGTGTTGACCGCGAGGGTTCGCTCGCTGACGCGTCTGAAGATGATGACCGACGAACTCCGCATGCGGGCCATGACGTCGCTCGAAATCGGCGTGCAGGCGCCGGAGCGCGAGGCGGTTTGCGATAGCGGGAAGGGCGGGCGCATCCTGCTGGTCGACGATCGTCCCTCGTCGTATGAGCGGCTGGCGTCGATGCTGAGCGCCGAACACGCCGTCGACGTCGAAGCCGACCCCTCCGAGGCGCTGTTTCGTGCCGCCGAGAGCGATTACGATCTCCTGATCGTTTCGCTCGGGCTGGAAAACTTTGACGGATTGCGGCTGTGCAGTCAGGCGCGCTCGCTGGAGCGGACGCGGCACGTTCCGATTCTGGCCGTTGCCGACGCCGATGGCAGCCCGCGATTGCTGCGTGGTCTCGAGATCGGCATCAATGATTATCTGCTGCGGCCGATCGACAGGAACGAGCTGCTCGCCCGCGCGCGCACGCAAGTCCGCCGCCGTCGCTATACCGTTCACCTGCGTGACAACGTGATGAGTTCGATCGAAATGGCGGTCACGGACGGACTGACCGGGCTGCACAACCGGCGTTACATGGAAAGCCATCTGACTGCGCTGGCCGAGCAGGCTTCGCTGCGCGGGCAGTCATTGGCGCTCATGATGCTGGATATAGACTACTTCAAGGCGATCAATGACAACTACGGCCATGATGCCGGTGATGATGTTCTGCGGGAGTTCGCGCTTCGAATCCGCAAAGCTATCCGAGGCATCGATCTGGCCTGCCGTTACGGCGGCGAGGAGTTCGTGATCGTGATGCCGGAGACCGACCTGCATGTCGCGGGCATGGTGGCCGAGCGCTTGCGCCGCGCGATTGCTGGCGAACCGTTCTCCATCCACAAGGGGACGAAGCTGATCAAGGTGACCATTTCGATCGGATTATCGACTCTGGAGCGCAAGGGAGAGCCTGTCTCGGACGTTGTAAAGCGCGCCGATGTCGCGCTTTACCGCGCCAAGCATGACGGCCGGAACCGTGTCGTGGCGGAGGCGGCTTGATCTTCGGCCACCCGAATCCCGCCTCGGACGCGTTTTCGAGCGAAGTGGAATCCGGTTCGCGTGAAGAAAACGCGTCAAAATATAAAGCCAGAGACTTTCACCGCTTTCATAAAACGGTGAAAGTCTCCGGCTTCTCACTGCCGTAAAACGCGCAAAACAAAACGGAGCGCGAAAGCTCCGCGACGATGACGATTCCCCAAGCCCGATCTTATTTGATCTTGCTTATTTGATCTTGGCTTCGCGGAATTCAACGTGTTTGCGCGCAACCGGGTCATACTTTTTCTTGACCATCTTGTCGGTCATGGTGCGCGAGTTCTTCTTGGCGACGTAGTAGAAGCCTGTGTCAGCGCTGGAAACCAGCTTGACCTTGATGGTGACCGCCTTGGCCATGTGTAAACCCTTGATGTCGGGAAACGGAAAGCCGGCCCGCATCAGGCCTGCATCTGGCCGGCAAACTAGCCGCGAAACGTCGAAAGTCAAGGATTTCGAAGGCTGCGGCGCCAGAATTAGTCATGATGGCGCGGATCGTCGGCGGCAGGCGTTACGGTTTTCGAAGCTGTTCCGCGTGATCGTTCGGGTGCTCGTTACATAGCTCTTTGGATGAAGCCGATTGTCATATTAGGCAAGAACGTCGTCATAGTATTGTCTGCTTTTATGTATTTTTCGGATGGTTCATCCGCTGGTTCCGTGAAAGGCAAGAAAGTTGCAGGGATGAGCTTTGTCCGCTGCTGGTTAGAGTCCTTCCAGTATGATCGAATCGGCAGGTGTGGCTTCAACGCTTCAACTTCAGAGTTTCCGCCGAGACGGCTCGCAAGGGGTTCCTTAGCACCCCGGCGGCGAATATGTTCGCGTGGGGCAAGTGACTTGGTAGGAAAGTGACTCGGTGGGGAAAGTGACTTGGTGGGATGATCCGGCGTAGAGGCTCGGCCTTGCTTACGTCTTGTGATATGAAGAATGGAATTCTGCGGATGGGTGGTGTGAGACTGGCGGCGGGGGTCGCCGTGTTGGCTTTTGTGACTGCGTGGCCGGGGACGGCGACGCGGGTCTTCGCCGACACCATCGAATCTGCGTTGGTGCGTGCCTACCAGAGCAATCCTCAGCTCAATGCCCAGCGCGCCGCGGTCCGTGCGACCGACGAGAGTGTGCCCCAGGCCCTGTCGGGCTATCGGCCCCGAGTCGCCGTGACCGCGAGCGGCGGCTACCAGTATACCGATATTACCGTTAGTCAGGGTCTGCCGGATCAGGGTCTGGTGGGAAATGTGCAAGCGAGAATTCATGGTGCGCGCAATCCAAGGGCCATCGGCGCCTCGGTTTCGCAGACGCTGTTCGACGGATTCCAGGCCGCCAACAGGACCCGTGCGGCGGAAGGACAGGTGTCGGCGGCGCGCGAGGGGCTAAGGGTTCTCGAGCAGACCGTACTGCTCGCTGCGGCGACCATCTATATGGATTATCTGCGGGATGCCGCCATTGTGGAGGTTCAGCGCAGCAATGTCCGCGTCCTCGAGGAGACGCTCAAGCAGACGCGTGATCGTTTCAATGTTGGCGAGGTGACCCGCACCGACGTGGCGCAGTCCGAGGCCCAGCTCGCTGCCGGGCGCACCCAGCTCATGGCCACTGAATCCACCCTCATAACCACGCGCGCGAATTTTCGGCGCATTGTCGGCAACGAACCGGGGCAATTGGCGCCGGGCTCGCCTGTCGATCGCTTTCTGCCGTCAACGCTCGCGGGTTCCGTGGATCTCGCCCTTACCCAGAATCCCAATGTGACCGCGGCGATGTATGGCATCGACGTCAGCCATTTGCAGGTCAAGGTTGCGGAGGGCGTGCTGTTCCCGACCGTGACCCTTCAGGCCAACGTGCAGAAGGGGTATGATCAGCAGCTCACATTGCCTGGTCAACTCATCGCATCGGCGATCGCGCAGGTGTCGGTGCCGATCTATCAGGGCGGCGCTGAATATTCGCTGATCCGCCAGTCCAAGGAAACGCTGGCGCAACAACGTCTCAATCTCGAACAGGTCCGCAATCAGGCGCGCGCCAGCACGGTGCAGGCGTGGGGCCAGCTCGAAGCAACCAAGGTGCAGGTGAAGTCGGCGCAGGCGCAGGTTGAGGCATCGGAGATCGCGGTCAACGGCATTCGCGAGGAAGCCAAGGCCGGTCAACGAACCACGTTCGACGTGCTGGTCGCGCAGCAGACGCTCGTCAGCGCGCGCGTGGCGCTGGTGACGGCTCAACACGATCGCGTGGTCGCCTCTTATTCGGTTTTGAACGCCGTTGGCCGGCTGACGCCGCAGGTGCTTAAGCTGAACACCACGGTATACGATCCGAGTGTCCACTATCATCAGGTTCGCGACAGCTGGGTTGGTTTGCGTACGCCGGACGGGCAATAATTGCGCCGGCAGCGCTGGAGCGTTTTCAAGCGAGGTGGGCACCGGTTCGCGTGTAGAAAACACGTCAAATCAAAATCATAGAGCCAGCTTCTGATTCTATCGGAAGCGGAACGGCTCTAGCGGTCCGTTGCTTGCAATCAATTGATGCCGTGACATACTTTTGCACGAGGTCGTGAAGCGATTCGGACGTCGTCGGCTGCCGGTCCTGCTGCGAAAGGCCGGCCCGGAATGGATGTCAGCACCGGTTCGCAGCGCTTTCTTGGGAAATAAATCCGGTTGCGATCGACATCGACGCCCGCATCTGGAGCCGGATGGAATCCTTGTATCGCTTGAAGCTGGCGCTCTGGCGAGGGCCTTGACAGATGTGGAGTTGGACATGACGCAACCTGCAAAAGTCCAAGAGCCCTCCATGGAGGAGATTCTGGCGTCGATCCGCCGCATCATCGCGGACGATGAAAAGCCCGCGGCGGCCGGAAAAGCAGTCGTCGCTGACGCGGTGGGAGCGCGGCCTCGATCGACCGCTCCGGCCCCCAAGCCAGCCGCTCCGGCGGATGCTGATGTCCCCAACAGCCAGGACGATATCGATGCGATGCTTGCGAACCTCGACGCGGCGACCACCGGGGAAGAAGGCCGCCCCGCCCAGGCTGATGAGGTGCTCGAACTGACGGACGAGATGGCCGTGCCGGATGCAAGGCAGGACGCCTTTCGGAAAATCGAGCCTCAGGACGATCTGGAATTCGCCGAAGTGACGCAGGACGCGGCTGCTCCACCGGAGCCCGCAACTATCGCTCCGTCCAATCCGAATGCCGCGCAGGCGGCGCGAATTCTGTCGCACTCGACCGTTTCAGCGGTCGAAACGGCCTTCAACTCGCTTGCCAGCACGGTGTTGACCAACAACGCCCGCACCCTTGAGGATCTCGTCAAGGAGATGCTGCGCCCGATGCTGAAGTCCTGGCTCGATGACAATCTGCCGGGACTGGTGGAGCGCATCGTCAAGGCTGAAATCGAGCGGGTCTCGCGTGGGCGTCCCTGATCCGTTCCCGCGGCCGGGACTACCGTGGCCATCGGAGCGGAAAGCCGAACCCTCTCCAGGCGTCATGAGAAACTCACATCTGCGCTATGCGGCCGGTTTATTCGGTGCTCTTGTTGACTTGATGCGCCCTGAAAGGCTTTTAGCGGCCAGGGGATTTACTCCGTGAATTGACCTGAACCGCCCCGACTGTGATTGCATTTGCCATGATCGAGAAAACCTATCAGCCTTCCGATATTGAAAGCCGCATGTCCCGCGTTTGGGAGGATGCCGGTGCGTTCAAGGCTGGCCGGCCCGAACGCCGCGAGGCTGAGCCGTTCACGATCGTCATTCCGCCGCCGAACGTCACCGGCTCGTTGCACATGGGGCACGCGCTGAACAACACCTTGCAGGATGTGCTGTGCCGCTTCGAGCGGATGCGCGGCCGCGACGTGCTATGGCAGCCAGGCACCGATCATGCCGGCATCGCGACCCAGATGGTGGTGGAACGGCAGTTGGCGGAACGGCAGGAACCCGGCCGCCGCGAGATGGGCCGCGCCAGGTTTCTTGAACGAGTCTGGCAATGGAAGGCGGAGAGCGGCGGCGTTATCGTCAACCAGTTGAAACGGCTGGGGGCGTCCTGCGATTGGTCGCGCGAGCGTTTCACCATGGACGAAGGGCTGTCACGCGCGGTCGCAAAGGTTTTCGTCGAGTTGTATCGCGCCGGCCTGATCCACAAGGACAAGCGGCTGGTCAACTGGGACCCGAAACTGCTCACCGCGATCTCCGATCTCGAGGTGAAACAGGTCGAGGTGAAAGGCAGCCTGTGGCATCTGCGCTATCCGATCGAGGGCAGGGCTTTCGACCCGAGCGATTCCTCGACCTATATCGTCGTCGCCACCACGCGGCCGGAGACCATGCTGGGCGATACGGCCGTCGCCGTGCATCCGGAGAACGGGAAGCTCGAACACCTGATCGGCAGCAATGTCGTGCTGCCTCTGGTTGGCAGGATCATTCCGATCATCGGCGACGACTATGCCGATCCGGAGAAGGGCACCGGCGCGGTCAAAATCACCCCGGCTCACGATTTCAACGACTTCGAGGTGGGAAAACGCCACTATCTGCCCCAGATCAGCGTGCTCGATCGCGAGGGACGGCTGACGCTTTCGGGCAACGAGGATTTCCTGCGCGGCGTGCCGTCGGGCGCGTTGATGCAGGCTGACGAATTCGACGGCATGGATCGCTTCGCCGCGCGCAAGGCGATCGTGGCGCGTCTCGAAGAGTTCGGCTTTCTGGACAAGATCGAGCCGCATGCGCATATGGTGCCGCATGGCGACCGCTCCAACGCCGTCATCGAGCCCTACCTGACCGACCAATGGTACGTCGACGCCAAGGAACTGGCGCGGCCGGCAATGGCCGCCGTGCGCTCCGGCGAAACGGCGTTCGTGCCGAAGAACTGGGAGAAGACCTATTTCGAGTGGATGGAGAACATCCAGCCCTGGTGTATCTCGCGGCAACTCTGGTGGGGTCATCAGGTTCCGGCCTGGTACGGGCCGGACGGAAAGGTGTTCGTTGCGGAGACCGAGGACGAGGCGATCGGCCATGCGCTCGGCTATTACGTCGAGCAGGGCGTGATTACAGCGGAGCAGGGCGCCGAAATGGCGAGCGATCCGGCGAAGCGTGACGGTTTCATCACGCGCGACGAAGACGTGCTCGACACCTGGTTTTCATCGGCGCTATGGCCGTTCTCGACGCTCGGCTGGCCGGACGAGACACCGGAGCTGAAGCGTTACTATCCGACCAACGTGCTCGTCACCGGTTTTGACATCATCTTCTTCTGGGTCGCCCGAATGATGATGATGGGCATCCACGTCATGAAGCAAGCTCCGTTCTCGACGGTCTACATCCATGCGCTCGTTCGCGACGAGAAGGGCGCCAAGATGTCGAAGTCGAAGGGCAACGTCATCGATCCCCTGAATCTGGTCGATAAGTACGGCGCGGATGCGCTGCGCTTCACGCTCGCCGCGATGGCGGTGCAGGGCCGCGACATCAAGCTGTCTCCGCAGAGGGTCGAAGGCTATCGCAATTTCGCGACCAAGTTCTGGAACGCGTGCCGCTTCGCGGAGATGAACGATTGCTTCGTTCCCGCGGGGTTCGATCCGACTGCGGCGACGGAGACGCTCAACCGATGGATCGTCCACGAGACCGCGCGCGCTGCGTGCGAGGTCACCGAGGCCATCGGATCCTCTCGTTTCAATGACGCCGCCGGCGCGATCTACCGCTTTGTCTGGAACGTCTATTGCGACTGGTATCTTGAACTCGCAAAGCCCGTCATTTTGGGAGAGGACGGACCCGCCAAGTCCGAGACACGCGCGATGGTGGCCTGGGCGCGCGATGAAATCCTGAAGCTCCTGCATCCGTTCATGCCGTTCATCACCGAGGAATTATGGGCGGTGACATCGGAACGGACGCAACTTCTGACCCTGACGGAGTGGCCCAACAAGGCCGATCTGACCCGCAAGCGGCGGACGTTGATCGCGGCCGCCGACCCCTTCATCGGGTCGGAGCCGATAACCGATCTGCTGGAACCCTACTTCCGCGACGATGCCGCCGAAGCCGAGATCGGCTGGGTGGTCGATCTCGTCACGGCGATCCGCTCCGTGCGCGCTGAGATGAATATTCCGCCCGCAACTCTGGCGCCGCTGGTGCTCGCAGGCGCGTCCGACGAGAGCAGGGCGCGGGCACAGCGCTGGAGCGATGTCATCAAGCGGATGTCCCGGCTTGCGGATATCTCGTTCGCGGATCAGGCGCCGGCGGGCGCCGTGCAATTGCTGATCCGCGGCGAAGTCGTCGCGCTGCCGTTGAAAGGCATCGTCGACGTCGCCGCCCAGCGCACGCGTCTGGGGAAGGAGATCGCCAAGGCTGACGCCGACATCAATCGCGTCGATCTCAAGCTGGCGGATCAGAAATTTATCGCCAACGCGCCCGGAGAAATCGTCGAGGACGAAAAAGAAAAGCGGGAAGCAGCGGTCGCGCGCAAGGCGAAGTTCGTCGAAGCGCTGGAGCGTTTGAAGGCCGCTGAGTGAGTGTCGGGCGATCGTCGTCACTCCGCCCCTTGAGTCTGCTATGGCTTGGGGGCGTGGGGCTGCGGCTCACGATCCTTGCGGTGCCGCCGGTACTGGCGCTTATCATTTCCGATCTTGCGCTGTCAGGCACGGAGGTCGGGATTCTCAATGCTATCCCGGTCAGCTTGTTCGCGCTTGTCGCGGTGCCCGGATCGCTGCTGATCGCGCGCGTTGGCGCCGTCAGGGCGCTCGTCGTCGGCCTTTTGATCGCAGCGGTCGGATCGGCGCTGCGCGGTTTCGCCATCGGCGCGATGACGCTGTTCGCGGCGACCGCGCTGATGGCGGCGGGCGTCGCCCTGATGCAGCCGGCGTTTCCGCCGCTGGTGCGGCAATGGGTTCCTCGCCGGATCGGTTTCGCCACGGCCGTCTACACCAACGGTTTGCTGTGCGGCGAAATCTTTCCGGTGGTGCTTGTCGTGGTGACCGTGCCCTTGCTGGGAGGCGGGTGGCGCGGAAGTCTTGAACTCTGGTCCGTCGCGGCGGCGGCGATCGCGTTGATCATCTTCGTTGCCCGGCCGGGCGGGGACCATGCCTCCGCTCAGCACAGCCGCTGGATGCCGGACTGGCGCGATCCGCTGCTGTGGAAAATCGGCCTCGTGGCCAGTGCGAACAACCAGCTCTATTTCTGCACGAATGCGTTTCTGCCAGGCCTGCTGCTGCAGAACGGCCAGACCGAGCTGATCGGGCCTGCGCTATCGGTGCTCAATCTCGGGCAGTTGCCGGGGTCGATCATTCTTATTCTGACGGCCAGCCTTGTTGAGCGGAGGAGATGGCCGCTGGTTCTTTGTGGCGCGCTCGGCCTGCTCGCTGTCCTCGGCACCGCGACGAGCTCAAGCTCCTGGGGAATAGTCGGTTCAGCGGCGCTGGTGGGCTTCACCTGCGCCGTGGGCATTACTCTTGTACTGACGTTGCCGGCCCTGCTGGTAGCTCCCGATGACGTCCCCCACAACTCGGCCGGAATGTTCACCATCGGTTACGGGATCGCCATGCTGATCTCCATCATCAGCGGGATGGTCTGGGATATCACCGGGAACGCCGTCTTTGCCTTCGTGCCGATCGGTCTTGCCGTCGTGCCGATGATCGTTCTGCCGCTGGGTATCGATTTCAGAACCCGGCGCTCCTGAACGGCTTGCTCAGGAATTTCGATCCTTTCAAGCCGTATCGCCATGGCAGGTCGGCGGCCTTGGTGATGCCGATGCGCACGCCGGCGATGACGTCAACCTCGTCTCTCCGCTGAAAGACCGCGATCGGCGGCGCGTCGAGCGGCAGCGCGTTATGCGTGATCGATATGCCGAGCGCCTGGCATAATCTGCCTGGCCCCGAACACAAGAGGCGCTCCTCATGCAGTCCGCGCCGCCGCCGCATCGCCGGAATGCCGTGGGTCGGCTGCAGCGCGCGGATCAGAACGGCGGCGGCGGAGCCGTCCGTTTCACAGACGAAGTTCACGCACCAGTGGATGCCATAAGAGCGATAGACATAGGCGAATCCGGGTGCACCGAACATCACCATGTTTCGCGGCGTCGGTCCCCGGTGGGAATGCGCCGCCGGCTCGGTGTGATGATAGGCCTCCACCTCGACGATGATGCCGCCGACGCCGTCGACCAGCAGCGTCGCGCCGATCAGATCGGGAGCGACCTCATGCACGCTGCGCCCGAAAAACGCGCGCTTGAGCGACTTACTGAGAGCAGGCGGATTTGGGCTGTCGGGTGGCTGGGGCAATGTCATTTACGGTCGGATCAAGGGGAGCGTGCGGGGCAGGGGAATATGTTACATATCAGCCGGCAATGGCGAAGCGGGTTGCAGCCTTGCGCCGCGCGGATTACCTAAAGCGTTTTCGAGCGAAGTGGAGACCGGTTCGCGTGAAGAAAACGCGTCAAAACATAAAGGTAGAGTCTTTCACCGTTTCCGTGAAGCGGTGAAAAACTCTAAGGTCTCTTGCATAACGGATCATCCATGGTCGTCATCCTCGATACGGTTTCCGCCAATCCTGTCCGGCCGCGGCATCCGGAGAAGGCCAACCGGCCGGATTCGTTGTCGCCGCCGAAGCCGGACTGGATTCGCGTGCGCGCGCCGAACACGCGCGGCTATGCGGATACGCGCCGGATCGTCAAGGAGAACGGACTGGTCACCGTATGCGAGGAGGCGGGCTGCCCGAACATCGGCGAGTGCTGGGACAAGAAACACGCCACCTTCATGATCATGGGCGACACCTGCACCCGCGCCTGCGCCTTCTGCAACGTCAAGACGGGAATGCCCGGCGCGCTCGAGGCGTCCGAGCCCGAATATGTGGCCGAGGCGACGCGCAAGCTGGGGCTGGCGCACGTCGTCGTCACATCCGTTGATCGCGACGATCTCGACGACGGAGGCGCGGAACATTTCGCGCAGACCATTCGCGCGATACGCGAGCGCTGCCCGGCGACGACGATCGAGATCCTGACGCCGGATTTTCTCCGCAAGCAAGGCGCGCTTGAAAAGGTGGTGGCGGCGAAGCCCGATGTCTTCAACCACAATCTCGAAACCGTTCCGTCGCGCTACCTGACGGTGCGGCCGGGCGCCCGCTATTTTCATTCGATTCGCCTGTTGCAGCGGGTGAAGGAGATCGACCCGGCGATCTTCACCAAGTCCGGCATCATGGTCGGGCTCGGCGAGGAGCGCCATGAGGTCTTGCAGGTAATGGACGATCTGCGGTCGGCGGATGTCGACTTTCTCACCATCGGGCAATACCTGCAGCCGACCCGCAAGCATCACGCCGTGATGCGTTACGTCACGCCGGAGGAGTTTTCGAGCTATGAGACCGTCGCTTACACCAAGGGTTTCCTGATGGTGTCGGCAAGCCCGCTGACGCGCTCGTCGCATCACGCCGGCGAGGACTTCGCAAAGTTGCAGGCCGCCCGCGCCACGTTGTCGTTGTAAGCGTTCCCGGGATGCCGTCGTTTTCAAGCAAGCGCCGCGTGCGTCACAGCGCGAGCGAGATGTTCGATCTCGTGGCGGACGTCGAGCGCTATCCGGACTTCGTGCCGCTTTGCCAGTCGTTGAAGGTACGGCAGCGTACGCCCGAGGCCGACGGAAAAGAAATCGTGGTCGCCGATATGACCGTGTCATTCAAGCTCGTGCGCGAGACCTTCACGAGCAAGGTGACGCTGGATCGGCCGAACCTGAAGATCGTCGTTGAATATCTGCGCGGGCCGTTCAGCCATATGGAGAACCGCTGGACCTTCGAGCCCAGGCCGGATCAAGGCTGCGACGTCGGGTTTTTCATCACCTATGAGTTCAAGAGCCGGATGCTGGCGATGCTGATGGGCGCGATGTTCGACGCCGCGTTCCAGCGTTTCGCGGCAGCATTCGAGAAGCGAGCCGCCGCCGTCTATGGTCCGCCGAAGTTGGCGAACTGACGCGACAAAACAAATCTGAGAGCGTTTTCAAGCGAAGTGGACACCGGTTCGCGTAAAGAAAACGCGTCAAATCAGAATCATAGAGCCTCGCTTCTGATTCCATCAGAAACGAAAGGGCTCCAGCCTTCTCAGGTTTTCTTTGGCGAAGGTTTTACCGGTCCTGTGCGCCGCCGCTCGGACGTATGACGCACTGGCGTCCGCGCTGCTCGCGGCCGCAATCGGCTGACGCTTTCGCGGCGGACTTTCGCGGGCGGTTTTGGGCCGCGCGCCAATTCCATCAGCATCCGCAGGGCTTCGACAACAGAACGTTGCCGTACAGAACTGCGGCCGATGGCGCCGAAGCGGCATTCCCGATGGATCAGGCGGCCGTCACGCGCCGCGGCCGCGAAATGAACGAGACCCACGGGCTTGCCCGGCGTCGCGCCGCCGGGACCCGCGATCCCGGTGATGGAAACGGCCAGGTCGGTGTCGGCCCGTTCCAGCGCGCCGATCGCCATCGCGGTCGCGGTTTCCTTGCTGACAGCGCCGAAACTGTCGAGCGTAGTGGCTTTGACGCCAAGCATCGCGCGCTTGGCGTTATTGGAATAGGTGACGAAACCGCGATCGATGACGTCCGATGAGCCGGGAATCTCGGTCAGCGCTCCGGCGACCAGTCCGCCGGTGCAGGATTCGGCCGTTGCGATCGTGAGCTTGCGCATCCGGCAGATGTCGAGCAGCGAACGCGACAGGGCGCGTGCGTCGCTGCTGCTCATGTCAGGTGTCCCAGCCCTTGTCGTTCCATGGCAGGCGGATGGTGGCGCTGGCGGTCGCCGCGATTCCTTCCTCACGCCCGGTGAAGCCGAGCCGTTCGCTGGTCGTCGCCTTCACGGCGATACGCGAGATCGCGACCCCGGTGATATCAGCGATGCAGGCTCGCATCTGGTCGCGCAGAGGGCCGATCTTCGGCTGCTGGCATATCATGGTGACCTCGAGATTGGCGATGCGGCCGCCGCGCGCCGTAACCCGGTCGATAGCATACTTCAGAAACCTGTCGGAAGCCGCCCCTTTCCATTGCGGGTCGCTCGGAGGGAAATGCGAGCCGATGTCGCCGTCCGCGAGCGCGCCGAGAATGGCGTCGACCAGCGCGTGCAAGCCGACATCGCCATCGGAGTGCGCCAGGAAGCCGCGATTGTGCGGCACCTTCACGCCACACAGCATGAGGTGGTCGCCGTCGCCGAAGGCGTGCACGTCGTAGCCGGTGCCGGTTCTGATGTCGCCGAGAGCGGCCGCGAGACGTGCTTCCTCACGCACGAAATCTTCGGGAGTGGTCAGTTTCATGTTCGCAGCATCGCCCTCGAATGTCGCCACCGTCAATCCCACCCACTCGGCGAGCGCGGCGTCGTCGGTGAAATCGTCGCGGCCCTCGCGCGCCGCACGGCGGTGCGCATCGAGTATCATATCGAAAT
Source organism: Nitrobacter sp. TKz-YC01 (assembly GCF_047824785.1). GTDB lineage: Bacteria > Pseudomonadota > Alphaproteobacteria > Rhizobiales > Xanthobacteraceae > Nitrobacter. The sequence continues at coordinate 1,785,395 of NZ_CP181167.1, forward strand.
GGAATGCCTGAGGCGTCTGCGCGATCCGCAGCTTTGCGCGGTCGGGGGTCGCGTTGACCGCACCGGATGCATCGACCTGTTTGATGGTGTCGGTAACTGCAATAGCGGGCACCGCCGCGCCGGCTTTATCCGCGGCGTCGATGGCGCGCGTGATCAGCGCCGGTGTGACGAACGGGCGGGCGGCATCGTGGATCAGCACGATGTCCGGCGCGTCGGCCGCCAGCGCCTCGAGGCCGGCGCGAACGGAAGCCTGGCGCGTGGCCCCGCCATTCGCGGGCGGGCGATAGCGGAACTGGGCGGCAGCCTGATTGAACATCGAGAGGTCATCGGGATTGAGCACCGGCTGAACCGCGAATACGTCGGGATGCTGGCAGAAAGCCTCCATCGCCCGCGAAATCACGGTTCGTCCGCCAATCGTCCGGTACTGTTTGGGGCCGCCCGCCCCCGCGCGGAGACCGCGGCCCGCGGCAACAATGATGGCGGCAGTTCGTTTTGAGGTGGGCATTGGACTCGCTGTGAAGGAACCAGGGTGTTCGAGCAGGCCCTTACCATGCCGTCAGCAAAAAATGCAGGCGTCCGGACCAGGCCGCGAATTATTCGGTGCAGGCGCAGTTGGCAAGATAGTTGGAACTGGTTATTGTGTAGGCACAATACATCCTTGCCTAATAAATAAGCTGGCCAGAACCTAGCGGCGGAACGGTTGGACCATGAGCAATAGCCTGACAGGTTCCCCTCCGTCATCTTCTCCTCCGTCATCAAGTCTCGGACCGTTCACGGTTGGAGATGTTTCCATCCGCAACCGCGTTCTTCTTGCGCCGATGTCGGGGATCACGGACAGGCCGTTTCGACGCCTTGCCGAAGCGCTCGGGGCGGCGCTCGTCATTTCCGAAATGACCGCGAGTGACGATCTCGTCCGCGGGCGTCCGATGTCGGTGCTGCGCTGCGAAGCCACCGGTCACGGGCCGCACGTCGTTCAGCTTGCCGGCTGCGAGACGCGCTGGATGGCGGAAGCCGCGCGGATCGCCGAGGCGTCCGGCGCCGACATCATCGATATCAACATGGGGTGTCCCGCCCGTCACGTGACGGGTGGCCAGTCGGGTTCGGCGCTGATGCGCGATCCCGACCATGCCCTCGACCTGATCGAGGCGACGGTCGGCGCGGTGAACGTGCCGGTCACACTCAAAATGCGCCTCGGATGGGACGATCGCTCGTTCAACGCGCCTTCGCTGGCGCAACGCGCCGAATCCGCCGGCGTGCGGATGATTACGGTTCATGGCCGCACGCGCTGCCAGTTCTACAAAGGATGTGCCGATTGGCGGGCCGTGCGGGCGGTGAAGGAAGCGGTGCGCATTCCGGTCGTCGTCAACGGCGACATCACCTCGTTCGACGCAGCCGTTGCTGCGCTGGAGGCGTCGGCGGCGGATGCGGTCATGGTGGGCCGCGGCGCGCAGGGCCGCCCCTGGCTGCCGGGTCAGATCGGGCGGCGGCTCGAAACCGGCATTGAGGAACCGCATCCTTCGCTCACGGATCAATTGGCGTATATCCGCACGCTCCATGACGACCTGCTCCTGCATTACGGCCTGCGCATCGGGCTTCGTCATGCGCGAAAGCATCTTGGCTGGACGCTCGATACGGCGGCGACGCTTGGCGCCGTGCCGGCACCGGTCCTGAAATCGTGGCGTACGAAAATTCTGACGGCCGATGATCCCTCCGGCGTGCAGCGGTTGCTGGTGGATGCGTTCGATGATTTCGAGTGGAGGGCCGCGGCATGATGTCGATTGCGCAGCATCCGCGTGTCGCATCCTCCGATGGCGAAGCCATTCTCAACGCGCTTCCAAATCCTGTGCTGCTGATCGCGCCCGACGGCCGGATCGTTGACGCCAACATGGCGGCGGAGGCTTTCTTCGAGATGTCGAAGCAGTTCCTGCAACGTGAGCCGCTGAAGCAGCTCATTCCATTTGGCAGTCCGCTCCTGGCCCTGATCGATCAGGTTCGCGACAGCGGCGCGCCCGTCAACGAGTTCAGGGTTGATCTCGGCACGCCGAGGATCGGCCGGGATCGCCAGGTCGACCTGCATGTCGCGCCCCTGACCGAACGGCCCGCTCACGTCGTGGTGATGATCCAGGAGCGCACCATCGCCGACAAGATGGATCGGCAATTGACCCATCGCAGCGCGGCGCGCTCGGTGACGGCGCTTGCAGCCATGCTCGCGCACGAGATCAAGAACCCGCTCTCCGGCATCCGCGGCGCGGCGCAGCTTCTCGAACAGGGGGCGACGCCGGACGATCGAATGCTGACCCGGCTGATCTGCGACGAGGCGGACCGTATCGTCACGCTGGTCGATCGCATGGAGGTATTCGGCGACGAGCGGCCGATCAGGCGGGGCCCGGTCAACATTCACGCGGTGCTCGATCATGTCAAACGGCTCGCGCAGTCCGGCTTCGCGCGAAACGTCAGGTTCACCGTGGATTACGATCCGTCGCTTCCGCCGGTTCTCGGCGACCGGGATCAACTGGTTCAAATCTTTCTGAACCTTGTCAAGAATGCCGCCGAAGCTGTTTCCGATCTCGGGGAAGAGGGAGAAATCCAGTTCACGACCGCATTCCGTCCCGGCTTGCGCCTTTCTCTCCCGGGCAAGAAAACGCGGGTTTCGCTGCCACTGGAATTTTGCGTCAAGGACAATGGTCCCGGCGTGGCGGAGGATCTGCTTCCAAACCTGTTCGATCCGTTCGTCACCACCAAGCAGACCGGCAGCGGGCTCGGTCTGGCGCTGGTCGCGAAGATCGTCGGGGACCATGGCGGCATCGTCGAGTGCGAGTCGCAGCCGCGCAAGACCAACTTCCGGATCCTGCTGCCGATGTTCGATTCCGGTCCGGTACACCGGCAGGGCGACGAGGCTGCCGCGTCCGGAATGCCGTCACGCTCCGCGCGCCATCCATCATGAGGACAAAATGTCTCCAGCCAACATACTTGTCGCCGATGATGACGGGGCTATCCGCACGGTGATCAATCAGGCGCTGTCGCGCGCCGGATATGACGTGCGCCTGACCGGGAATGCCGCAACGCTGTGGCGATGGGTCAGCCAGGGCGAAGGAGATATCGTCATCACCGACGTGGTGATGCCGGACGAGAACGCCTTCGACCTCCTGCCTCGCATCAAGAAGATCAGGCCGAACCTGCCGATCATCGTGATGAGCGCGCAGAACACCTTCATGACGGCGATCCGCGCCTCGGAGCGCGGTGCGTACGAATATCTTCCGAAACCGTTCGATCTCAAGGAACTGATCGCAATCGTCGGCCGTGCGCTTGCCGAGCCGAAGGAGAGCGCGGCCAGCCGCGGCGATGAGAATGAAGGCGATTCCCTGCCGCTGATCGGTCGATCCCCGGCCATGCAGGAAATCTACCGTGTGCTGGCGCGGCTGATGCAGACGGACCTGACCGTGATGATTTCCGGTGAGTCCGGCACCGGCAAGGAACTTGTCGCGCGTGCGCTTCACGACTACGGCAAGCGTCGCAGCGGCCCTTTCGTCGCCGTCAATATGGCGGCGATTCCCCGCGACCTGATCGAATCGGAGTTGTTCGGTCACGAGCGCGGCGCTTTCACCGGCGCTAACGCCCGCGCGTTTGGCCGTTTTGAGCAGGCAGAAGGAGGGACTCTCTTTCTGGACGAAATCGGCGACATGCCGATGGAGGCGCAGACACGTCTGCTTCGCGTGCTTCAGCAGGGTGAATATTCCACCGTCGGGGGAAGGACGGCCATCAAGACGGATGTCCGCATCGTTGCCGCGTCCAACAAGGATCTTCGTGTCCTGATTCAGCAGGGGCTGTTTCGCGAGGATCTTTTTTTCCGCCTCAACGTGGTGCCGCTTCGCCTGCCGCCGCTCCGCGAACGCATCGACGATCTGCCGGATCTGATCAGGCACTTTTTCGTGCTTGCCGAAAAGGATGGACTGCCGCCCAAGAATCTGGATGCGCTTGCGCTTGAGCGCCTGAAGCGGCACCGCTGGCCCGGCAACGTCCGTGAGCTTGAAAACCTCGCGCGCAGGCTGGCCGCGCTCTACCCGCAGGATATCATCACCGCTCCGGTGATCGATTGCGAGCTTGCATCTCCTGAGGTGACCTCAGGAGGCACCGGACAAAACATCAATAGTCTCGGTGGCGCCGTCGAGATGTACATGTCGTCGCTTTTCTCAGACTCCCCGAACGGGCTTCCGCCGCCGGGCCTGTATCATCGTGTTCTCAGGGAGATCGAGGTCCCGCTTCTTACCGCCGTGCTGGCGGCGACCCGTGGCAACCAGATCCGCGCAGCCGACCTTTTAGGCTTGAACCGCAACACGCTCCGCAAAAAGATCCGCGATCTGGATATCCAGGTCTACCGGTCCGGAGGATAGAGCGGTTTCGAGCGAAGAATCCGTTGTCGGTCGCGGCTGTTGTTTGCGCCGCGGAAATGTCCCAATTGTGCAACATTGTTGTACTGTTGCATCAGTTCGCTGGTTGCACTGACGCCAGCTTAAACGCCCAGCTTTCACGCGGATGACCACAGCAGATACGCCGGTTCCCTCGCACGATCCGACACTCGCCGAGTCGCGTGGCTGGACGATGCGCCGGCTATTGGCGCCTGTCGCCATCGGTTTGGCGCTGCTGTCGGCATTCCTGACGTTCGTGGTTCTGGTCGGTCTCACGCCGATCGAGCCGACGCACCGGGTCGTCATTACGTTCTTGCTGGTCGACGCCGGCATCATCCTTCTGCTCGTCGGCATTATCGCTCGCGAGGTCTGGCGTGTCATGCAAGCCCGCCGCCGGGGTCGCGCCGCGGCGAAGCTGCATGTCCAGGTCGTCGGTCTGTTCTCGATCATTGCCGTGCTGCCGGCGGTCGTGGTTTCGGTTGTCGCCAGCATCACGATCGATCGCGGCCTCGACCGTCTGTTTTCAGGACCGATCAAGGAAGTCATTGAGAACTCGCGGATCGTCGCGCACGCCTATGCGAACGAGCATGCCCAACTGATTCGGGGCGATATCCTGGGCATGGCCAACGACATTTCCAACGCGCGGCCGCTGTACGATCAGGACCGCGTGACATTTCTCCAGCTCCTGACTTCAAGCGCCAAGGCGCGCAACCTTCCTGGCGCGATGCTGATCGATAAGGACGGTCATCTGCTCGTATCGGCGCAAACCGGAATCAAGCGAGCCTATGACACACCGAACCCCGATATTCTCAAGAATGTGAACGAGGACGATCCGCAGATCGCGCTCATTCCGGAGGCGAACTATGTCGCCGCCGTCATTCGTCTGCGCGCGTTTCAGGACACGTTCCTTTACGTCGCGAGATTGCTCGATCCCTATGTCGTCTCGCAACTGAAGCAGACCGAATCGAGCATTGCCGAATACGCCACGATCGAGGCCCGGCGTCTCGGCATCCAGGTGGCGCTCGCACTGATGTTCGCAGTGATCGCGCTGACCATCCTGATGGCGTCGGTGTTGCTTGGCCTGAACTTCGCGGACCGGTTCGTCGCTCCCGTCCGACGCCTGATGAACGCGGCCAACATCGTGTCCACCGGCGATCTGAACGTTCAGGTTCCCGTTTTGAAATCCGAAGGCGACCTGGCGCAGCTTGGCGAGACTTTCAACAAGATGACCGCCGAATTGCGCACCCAGCGCGACGAGCTCGTTAATGCGAGCGGCCTGATCGACAGCCGGCGCCGTTTCATCGAGGCGGTGCTGTCATCGGCCAGCGCCGGGATCATCGGCGTCGACGGCGCCAACACCATCCGCATCCTGAACCGCTCGGCGGAGAAGCTGATCGGCCATTCGGAATCGGAAACGCTGGGGCATCCGCTGTCCGAGGTGATTCCCGAACTGAGCGATCTCATGCAGGCGGCGAGGGAAGGGGCGCAACGGCTGGTGCAGGGCCAGATCACGCTCAACCGCGACGGCAATGAGCGCAACATCTCGGTGCGCGTCAGCGCCGAGCAAACCAGCCAGTCGCGAGACAGCTACATCATCACCCTGGATGATATCACGGAGCTTGTGACCGCGCAGCGCACGTCCGCCTGGGGCGACGTGGCGCGACGGATCGCTCACGAAATCAAGAATCCGTTAACGCCGATCCAGCTTTCGGCCGAACGCATCCGCCGTAAATTCGGCAAGGTGATCACTCAGGACAAGCCGATCTTCGAGCAATGCACCGACACAATCGTGCGTCAGGTCGAGGATATCAGGCGGATGGTCGATGAGTTCTCGCGTTTCGCGCGAATGCCGAAGCCCGTGATGGAAGGAGAGGATGTCGCCGATACGGTCCGTCAGACTGTTTTTCTCATGCGCGTCGGACATCCCGAGGTCGATATCGAGGCCGACATCAGGCAAGAACCCATGCGCGCGCAGTTTGACCGGCGGCTGATCTCGCAGGCGCTGACCAATATCATCAAGAACGCGGCCGAAGCCATCGAAGCGGTGCCGCCGGAGGTGCTTGGAAAGGGGCGGATCGACGTCATCGCTGCGCAGGAAGAGGACGACATCATCATTGACGTGATCGACAATGGTGTCGGCTTGCCGAAAGTTGCGCGCGCGCGGCTGCTGGAGCCTTACGTGACGACACGCGAAAAAGGTACCGGCCTTGGTCTTGCGATCGTGGGGCGCGTCCTGGAGGACCATGGCGGAAAGCTTGAGCTCAACGACGCCTCGGCGATCAGACCGGAAGCGCGGGGAGCCTGGATGCGGTTGCGGTTTGCAGCAACGGGGCCGGCGAATGCGGGAACCATTGGGAATGATGGAGCGACTAACGGGGATATCCTGACCGGAGAAGAAACAAGGACTGAGGTTGCTACCGGCGGCTGACGAGGCGGATCCAATTCATGGCACACGATATTCTGATTGTTGACGACGAGGCGGACATTCGCGACCTCGTCGCGGGCATCCTGGAAGACGAGGGGTTCACGACCCGAACCGCGCGCAACAGCGATGAGGCGCTGGCGGAGGTTTCAAGTCGCCGTCCGCACATGGTGTTTCTCGACATCTGGCTGCAAGGCAGCAAGCTCGACGGGCTCCAGCTGCTCGAGATGATCAAGCAGGACAGCCCCGAGATGCCGGTCGTCATGATCTCCGGTCATGGCAACATCGAAACGGCTGTCGCGGCCATCAAGCGCGGCGCTTACGACTTCATTGAAAAGCCGTTCAAGGCCGACCGCCTGATTCTGGTGGCGACGCGCGCGCTTGAAACCTCACGTCTGAAGCGCGAGGTTCGTGAATTGAAGCAGCTTGCGCCCGCGGCAAGCACGCTGGTCGGACGTTCGCCATGCATGAACCAGCTTCGGCAAACCATCGAGCGCGCGGCGAAAGCCAACAGCCGCATCATGATCGTCGGCCCCTCCGGATCCGGCAAGGAGCTGGCGGCGCGAACGCTTCACAATCAGTCGGGCCGTGCCGAGGCTCCGTTTGTTGTCATCAACGCTGCCGCGATCACGCCGGAGCGAATGGAGACCGAACTGTTCGGCGTCGAGCAGAGCGATGGTCAGCAGCCTCGCAAGGCCGGCGCGCTGGAAGAGGCGCATGGCGGGACGCTGTTCATCGACGAAATCGGCGATATGCCGCGCGAAACCCAGAACAAGATTATGCGGGTTCTGGTCGATCAGACCTTTCAGCGCTCAGGCGGCGCGACCAAGATAAAGGTGGATGTGCGCATCATTTCGTCGACAGCGCGCAACCTGGAGGAGGAGATTGCGGCGGGCAGGTTCCGTGAAGACCTCTATCATCGGCTGTCGGTGGTGCCGATCCGTGTTCCGCCACTGTCCGAACGCCGCGAGGATATTCCCGAACTGATCGAGTTCTTCATGGATCATATCTCCGCCACGAGCGGTTTGCCCAAGCGCAAGATCGGTGATGACGCGATGGCGGTGCTGCAATCGCATGTCTGGCCCGGCAACGTTCGGCAACTCCGAAACAATGTCGAGCGCGTGATGATCCTGGCCGGCGGGGGACCGGAGGTCGTCATCACCGCGGATATGTTGCCGCAGGATGTCGGCTCCATGGTTCCGGCGATGCCGTCGGGCGTCAATGGCGAGCACATCATGGGCCTGCCGCTGCGCGAGGCCCGCGAGGTTTTCGAGCGCGATTATCTGATCGCGCAGATCAGCCGCTTCTCCAATAACATCTCCCGGACGGCGGAGTTTGTCGGCATGGAGCGCTCGGCGCTGCATCGCAAGCTCAAGGCGCTCGGCGTCAACTAGAGCGTTTTCAAGCGAAGTGGACACCGGTTCGCGTGAAGAAAACGCGTCAAAACAATAATCTAGAGCCTCGCTTCTGATTCAATCAGAAGCAAACATGCTCTAGAAACCCGAGACGAACTCGCCCATGTCGCGCATCGCTTATGTCAACGGCCGATATCGCGATCTGCGCGATGCCTGCGTCAACGTCGAGGATCGCGGCTATCAGTTTGCCGACGGTGTTTACGAGGTCTGCGAGGTGCGCGGCGCGAGGCTGGTTGATTTTCCCCGGCACATGACCCGATTGCAGCGGTCGCTGCGCGAGCTGCGGATCGCCGAACCGATGCCGATCGTCGCGCTCGGCATCATCATGCGCGAGGTCGTGCGGCGGAATCGCGTGACATACGGCATCGTGTATCTGCAGGTGACTCGCGGCGTGGCCCGGCGCGATCACGCGTTTCCGCCGAACCCGGTCAAGCCGGGCGTCGTCATCACGGCTCGGGCGCTGGATTACGAAAAAAAACAGCAAGCCGCCACCGCCGGCATTGCCGTCATTACGCTGCCGGAGAATCGTTGGCCGCGGGTGGATATCAAGTCGGTGTCGCTGCTGCCGAATGTTCTGGCAAAGCAGCAGGCGCGGGAAAAGGGAGCCCATGAGGCGTGGTACGTCGATAACGACGGACTCGTCACCGAAGGCGCGTCGAGCAACGCCTGGATCGTGACGAAGGACGGCCGGGCCGTCACCCGGTCGGTGGACCAGGGCATTCTGGCGGGCATCACGCGGGCTGTTCTCATGGAAGTCCTGAGGGCTCTTCAGATCAGGCTTGAAGAGCGCCCGTTCACTCCGGCGGAAGCCCGCGAGGCGGCGGAAGCGTTTGTAACCTCGGCTTCTCAGATCGTCATGCCCGTCGTCGCGATCGACGGCCAGGTGGTGGGGGATGGTCAGCCGGGCGGTATTGCAAGGCGTCTTCGGGAGGAATTCCACCGCTTTTCAGCATTTTCCTGATGGTTTTTGTGCATCCGGGTAAACCTGCGGACCCGAACCGGCTTGCGTAACATCATACTCTGCCTTCTAATCCGAGGGGCCGGGTCCATGAGGAGGATCTCAAGGGGGAGCCGGCGGGCCATGAAAAGCTCGGGAGGGCTGCTTCCGGCTCCAAAAAAGCAAAGTTAAACTGCGGGATAACAAAAATGGCGATAGACCGCGCACAAAACCTACAGGACACTTTCCTCAACCACGTCCGCAAGACGAAAACGCCTCTGACGATCTTTCTGGTAAATGGAGTCAAGCTCCAGGGAATCGTGACCTGGTTCGACAATTTCTGCCTGCTGCTCAGGCGCGACGGACATTCGCAACTGGTGTACAAGCACGCGATTTCGACCATCATGCCGGGTGCTCCGATCCAGTTATTTGAAGGCGGCGAGGACGCTCCGCTTTGATCACATACTTGAAAGTTTCCTGATTGGACCCCCGCCAGTTCGAGGGGAGCACCGACTCATCAGGGTCGATGCGGGGCGAGCCCACCGGACGAGCGATCGTCATCGGCCCATATTTGCGGACGCGGGGCGGCGATGCCGAGGCGCCGCGGCGATCCTTGCGCAACACCGACGCCCGGCTGGATGAAGCCGCCGGTCTCGCCCGGGCGATCGAGCTCCATGTGATTCAGGCGATCGTCGCTCCCGTCAGCCAGATCAGGCCCGCGACATATCTCGGCAAGGGCAAGGTTGAAGAGTTGAAGGGCTTAATCGCCGCCGATGGAGTCGGTCTCGTGGTGATGGACTGCGCGCTGTCGCCCATTCAACAGCGCAACCTGGAAAAGGCCTGGAGCACAAAGGTGCTGGATCGCACGGGCTTGATCCTCGAAATCTTCGGGCGCCGCGCCAAGACCAAAGAGGGCGCGCTTCAGGTCGAACTTGCTCATCTCAATTATCAGCGTAGCCGTCTGGTGCGCTCCTGGACTCACCTCGAGCGGCAGCGTGGCGGCTTCGGCTTCATGGGCGGGCCCGGCGAAACCCAGATCGAGGCCGACCGCCGCCTGATCGGCGATCGCATCACGCGGCTGGAAAACGATCTCAAGAAGGTGCAGGCGACGCGGCGGCTGCATCGCGCCGGTCGGCAGCGCGTGCCCTATCGCGTGGTTGCGCTCGTTGGCTATACAAATGCCGGCAAATCGACGCTGTTCAATCGATTGACGCGCGCGGACGTTCAGGCCGCCGACATGTTGTTCGCGACGCTCGATCCCACGCTGCGCTCGCTTGCGCTGCCTCACGGCGGAAAGGCCATGTTGTCGGACACCGTCGGATTCATATCCAATTTGCCGACCCAGCTCGTCGCTGCTTTCCGCGCGACGCTGGAGGAGGTGATGGAGGCGGACGTTGTTCTTCATGTTCGTGACATTTCGCATGAGGATACGGAGGCGCAGCAGCACGACGTCGAGGCCGTGTTGCATCAACTCGGCGTCGATCCCGAAGGATCGGCGCGCATCATCGAGGTCTGGAACAAGATCGATCGCTTCGATGCGGATCAGCGCAAAGACCTGGAAAACGTGGCTGCGCGCCGTTCGACCGATGTGCCGCGTTTTCTCGTTTCCGCCGAAACCGGTGAGGGGGTTGAGACGCTGCTTGCGGCGATCGACGATCGGCTGGCGGCAACCCGAACCACGCTGGACCTGTCCGTCGATGCTTCGGATGGCGCGGCAATCAGCTGGCTGCATCGGAACTCCGAAGTGCTCTCCAAGGAACTGCGCGACGGCCGTTACGACATGACCGTCAGGGTCGATGAGACAAAACGTGACATCCTCGTCAACCGGTATGGCGCGGCGCCACGTCCGCTATAACTCCCGCTTCCAAACCAGGGTCGCGCAAGGATGGTCTTGACCGGCGGAACGTCGGACTATTCCATGTCCATCAAATCGCATGAAAGCCGCAGGAGATTTCCGTGAGCTATCAGGATACATCGCTGCTGATCGACGGAAGGTGGCGCCCCGGCGCTTCCGGCAAGACGATCGCCGTTCTCAATCCCGCGACTGAAGAACAGATCGGAACGGTCGCTCATGCCGATCGTGCCGATCTCGACGAGGCGCTCGCCGCTGCTGACAAGGGATTCAAGGTTTGGCGGGCGGTCGCGCCTTTCGAGCGCGCCAGGATCATGCGTAAGGCGGCTGCCTTGATGCGGGAGCGGGTCGACCGCATCGCGACGCTGATGACCATGGAGCAGGGCAAGGTTCTCGCTGAAGCCAGAATTGAAACGCTGGCTGCGGCCGACGTCATCGAATGGTTCGCGGAAGAGTCCCGGCGGGCGTATGGCCGCGTCATTCCGGCGCGCGGGCCGGGCATTTACCAGATTGCGATCAAGGAGCCGGTCGGTCCCGCGGCGGCTTTCACGCCGTGGAATTTTCCCATCAATCAGGTCTGCCGCAAATTGTCGGCCGCGCTTGCCGCCGGCTGTTCGATCATCGTCAAGGCGCCCGAGGAAACGCCGGCGTCTCCAGCCGAACTGCTCCGTGCGTTCATCGATGCGGGCGTGCCCGACGGCGTCATCAATCTCGTCTTCGGCGTGCCTGCCGAAATCTCCGAATATTTGATCCCGCATCCGGTCATCAGGAAAATATCCTTCACAGGTTCGACGGCGGTGGGCAAGCAGCTCGCCGCGCTTGCCGGGCTGCACATGAAGCGGGCGACCATGGAACTCGGGGGGCATGCGCCGGCCATCGTGTTCGACGATGCCGACATTGCAAGCGCGGTCAAGATTATCTCGGGAGCTAAATTCCGAAACGCCGGCCAGGTCTGCATCGCACCGACGCGCCTTCTCGTTCAGCACAAGGTGTACAAGGATTTTGTAGACAAGTTCACGGAAGCCGCCAAGGCGGTTCGAGTCGGCAACGGGCTCGACCCCGATTCAACGATGGGATCGCTCGCCAATTCACGCCGCGTTTCCGCCGTGGAAGGCTTTGTTCAGGATGCGGTCGGGAAGGGCGGGAAGCTTGCGGCGGGCGGGCATCGCGTCGGCAACAAGGGTTATTTTTTCGAGCCGACAGTTCTGGCCGACGTGCCGAAGGAAGCCCGCGCCATGAACGAGGAGCCGTTCGGTCCGCTGGCGTTGATTTCTCCGTTCTCGAGTTTCGACGAGGCCGTGGAAGAATCGAACCGGCTGCCATACGGCCTCGCGTCCTATGCGTTCACCAGTTCGACCAGGACGGCAACCGCCATCGGCGCCGCGATAGAGAGTGGCATGGTTGCAATCAACAATGTCGCTCTCGCTTTGCCGGAAAACCCATTCGGAGGCGTCAAGGATTCCGGCTACGGCTCGGAGGGTGGAATCGAGGCGATGGAGTCCTACCTCATCACCAAGTTCATCAGCCAGACCGGCATATAAAGCAGCGGCTTTCGCCCTGATGCTCAAGCCATTTCCTGCTGCTTTGCCTCGTTCCACAGCACATCCATCTCGGCAAGGGATGCGTCCTCAAGCGAGCGACCCTTCGCGGCAAGCGCCTGTTCGATGTAGGCGAACCGCCGCTCGAATTTCGCGTTCGTCGCACGGAGAGCCATTTCGGGATCGGCGTCGACATGGCGGGCGAGGTTGACCAATGCAAACATCAGATCGCCGGTCTCGGACGCGATGTCGGACCTGTCACCGCGATCCAGCGCCGCCTCGATCTCGTCGGCTTCCTCGCGGATCTTGTCGAGCACGGCACGCGGGTCGTTCCAGTCGAAGCCCACCGTCGAGGCTTTTCGCTGCAAGGCCATCGCGCGCGTCAACGCCGGCTGACCGGCCTTGATGTCCGCGAGCAGACCCGAGGCCGGCGTTTCCTTCATTGGCTTGCGCGCGGCGCGTTCCGCCTTCTCTTCCGCCTTGATGCGCTCCCATGTTCCTTTCACGTCTGATGGCGCGATATATCCTGCATCGTCGGGAAAGACATGCGGATGCCGCCGGATCATCTTGCGCGTGATCGCCTCGACCACATCTCCGAACGAAAACGCATTCCGCTCTTCGGCGATGCGCGCGTGAAAGACGACTTGCAACAGCAGGTCGCCAAGCTCGTCGCAGAGATCGATCAGATCGTTGCGCGCGATCGCATCCGCCACCTCGTAGGCTTCTTCGATGGTATAGGGCGCAATGGTCTCAAACGTTTGTTCAAGATCCCAGGGGCAGCCGGTGCCGGGCGTTCTCAACTGCGCCATGATGTCGATCAGGCGTGAAATATCGCGGGATGGGATGGTCATCGGTTCACCGGTATCGAGATGGATTTGCTTCTCTATGCCGGAAGCCGCGCCGCCGTCCCAGCAAAAAGCAGGGGACCCGGCCACGCGATCCCCACTGATTGGCGCCACCACCGCGGGATGCTATTGGCTTCGCCATGCTTGATGAAGCCGCCTCACGTACCGCGCTGGTGCTGTTTTCCGGAGGCCAGGACTCCGCGACGTGCCTTGCCTGGGCGCTGCAACGCTTCGCGCGCGTCGAAACGCTGGGGTTCGACTACGGCCAGCGCCACGGCATTGAACTCGACTGCCGCGACAGGCTGCTCGCGGGCATGGCGTCCCTACGCCCGGATTGGGCGGAGAAGATCGGCGAAACCCACACGCTCGCCATTCCGACACTGGCGGAGATTTCCGACACGGCGTTGACCCGGAACGTCGCGATCGAAGTAAGCGAGGGCGGATTGCCCAACACGTTCGTGCCGGGGCGCAATCTGGTGTTCCTGACTTTCGCGGCGGCACTGGCCTACAGGCGCGGCGTGACGGATATCGTCGGCGGCATGTGCGAGACCGATTATTCCGGATATCCTGATTGCCGCGATGAAACCATCAGTGCCCTGCGCATCGCGCTCAATCTTGGAATGGCCAGACAGTTCGAACTGCATACGCCGCTGATGCGGCTCGACAAGGGGGAAACCTGGTCGCTTGCGCATGAACTCGGCGGGACCGGGTTGGTCGATCTCATCCGTGAACATTCTCACACCTGCTATCTCGGCGAGCGCGGTGCGCGGCACACCTGGGGCTATGGCTGCGGCGAGTGCCCGGCGTGCGGGTTGCGGGCAAAAGGCTGGCGCGAATACGCGGCGCGGACCGCTTGACTCCCGTCATGCCGCCGGACCGGACGGGCGGCATCAATCTGTCGATTCCAACCGGCCATCCGCCTGGAAGCCGTCTGAGGTGTTATAGTGTTGCAGTCGACTTGATGTCCGCGAGCGTGCTAGAGCATTATCGCTTCTGATTGAATCAGAAGCGAAATTCTATGATATTTATTTGACGGGTTTTCTTCACGCGAGCCGGATTCCACTTCGCTCGAAAACGCTATAAACAACGAGTGCCGACTTGAGACGGGTACGCTTTTGATCCTCACCGCAAACGACGTTCGAACTCTTTGTCTGCGCGCATTACGTAGCAGGGTTGCGGTTGTGTTTCTGATCGTGACCTATCTGTTGTCGGGCGCGTCGCATCATTGTCTCGACATGAATGTGCCTGCGCCTGAAAGCCGGATCGTTCTCTCGATGTCCTCGGTTCACATCGACATCGACTCGCCGGGAATACTCGCGGATCATCACTGCCACGGGTGCTTCCAGGTTTCGCTGCCCGATCCGCCGTTGGTCTCTGTTGCGATCGAGCATCAAGCGGTCGCCGTGCCTCGGGCGATGACGCAAGCCTCCGATCTTGTCCCCGGCATCGATACGCCACCGCCGAAACTCCTGGGCTGAACGTATTCACGGGCGCATCGACGTCCTGATTCCGTTATTCGCCAGGATCCTCCATGCTATTAAAGTCCGCCGCGCATCTTGCGTGGGTGACGGTGCTGCTGATCAGCCCCTGGCTGATGTCGCCGTCATATTCGCAGACGCTGACCTTGAGGGCCGCGCTTCAACGCGCGCTCGCTGCCAATCCGCGTCTGACCGCCGCCGGGCGCGATGTCGGCATCGCAACCGGCAGGGGTATCCAGGCCGGGATGCTGATAAATCCCGAAGCATCCTATCAGCAGGATAACTCGCTCGGTTCCGGAAATTATCGCGGAACGCGGTCGGCGGAAACCACGCTCCAGATCAGCCAGTTGTTCGAGCTTTTCGGCAAGCGCGACGCGCGAATTGCCGTCGGCCGGGCCGGCGTGGAGACAGCGGCGATCCAACGCAAGGCCGTTCGCCTGGAAGTCCTGTCCGAGACGGCCGTCGCCTTTCTGAGCGTTCTCGGCGCCCAACGCAGGATCCAGATTCTGGATGAGCAGATCGCCGCGATCGATGCGTTGACGCCGTTACTACAGCGGCGGGTGGAGGCCGGCGCGTCGTCATCCGCCGAGATCGGCCGGGCGGACGTCGCATCCGCATTGATGAAAGCTGACCGCGAGCGGGTTCGGGCGAGGCTCGCCAGCGCGAAGCGCGAACTGACCGCGCTGATGGGGGATACCTCCGCCAGATTTCAGTCCGTTGCGGGACGGTTGGACGACCTGGGCCGGCCTCCGTCTTTTCAGGCCGTGGTTGCCGCGATCGACGCGAATCCGCAGTTGATGCGCTGGACCGCTATCTATGCTCAGCGCAACGCCGAACTTCTGGTGGCGCGGCTAAAACCCTATCCTGACGTTCGCATCAGCGCGGGCTGGCGTCATTTCAACACGACCAATGATGACGCCGTCATACTCTCGCTTTCGGTTCCCATCCCGGTTTACGACCGGAATCAGGGCAACATCCTTTCCGCGCAGGAAAACCTTGCAAAAACCAGGGCCGAACGTGAATCCAATCGCAACACGCTGATTGTGCTGGCAGGACGCGCCTATGACTCGCTGCAAGGTTCGTTACGCGAACTGAAGGTGCTGCGTGAGGTTGCGATTCCGAAGTCGCGCAGCGCCGCCGACGCGATCTTCGAAGGATACGGGCAGGGACGCTTCTCATTGCTCGAAGTGCTGGATTCCCTGGCGAATGTCGCACAGGCGCGCCTGCGTGAGCAGGAGGCGCAGCAGAACTTTCACGTCGGCGTCGCAACGATCGAGGGTCTCGTCGGAAACCCCTTTGCATTGACGCGAGGAGTCTCCCGATGAAGGCATTCACGATCATCGCACTGGCCGTCGCGGTGCTTGCAGTCGCAGGGGTCGGCTATCGCATGCTGGGCCTGACAGACCCCGGTGTTCACGCATGGCGTGAGGATCACGATCACGCGGCTGATGAACACAGGCGAGGACATGTCGAGGAGGACGAGCATGGCGCCAAGCGCATCCTGATCAGCGATGTCAAACTCGCGGCCGCCGGAGCGGTGCTTGCCGAGGCCGGAGAGGTTACGCTCAGCGACACGCTATCGTTCAACGGTGTGTTGCGGGCCAATCAGGAGACTGTGGTTCAGGTCACGCCGCGGTTTCCGGGCATCGTCCGCTCGATCAGGAAAAGGATCGGGGACACCGTCGCAAGTAACGACCTGCTTGCATCGATCGAAAGCAATCAAAGCCTCACCGTCTACGATCTCAAAGCGCCGATCCGCGGCACCGTGATCGATCGCCAGATATCGCTCGGCGAGTATGCCTCGGAACAGAAGCCCGCATTCGTGGTCGCGGACCTGTCGACGATCTGGGTCGACCTTTCGATCTATCGCCAGGATCTGAAGCGGGTTCGAACCGGAGATGAAGTGCTGATCGATCCGGATGACGGCGGTGCGGACATCAAAGGGCACATCTCCTATGTCGCGCCGATCGGATCGATCGACACGCAGACCGCGATCGCCCGGCTCGTCCTGACCAACACCGACGGACGCCTGCGCCCGGGACTGTTCGTTACGGCCAGGCTAGTCCTGACGAAACGCAGTGTGCCGGTTGCCGTTCGCGCCGGAGCGATCCAGACGCTGGACAACAAGACGGTCGTTTTCGTTCGGGAGGACAAAGACAAGATCGAGGCTCGTCCGGTCGAGGTCGGAGAATCCGATGCAAGGTTCGTGGAGATTCGAGCCGGCATGGCGGCGGGAGAACCCTATGTCGCCGAAAACAGCTTCGTGGTGAAGGCCGAGATGGGCAAGGGCGAGGGCGAGCATGAGCATTGATGCTGTCCTTGCCTTCTCCATTCGCCAGCGCTGGCTGATAACGCTGTTCGTGCTGGGGGTCGGCGTCCTCGGAGCGTGGAATTTCACCAGGCTTCCCATCGATGCCGTACCTGATATCACCAACGTGCAGGTCCAGATCAATATCCGCGCGCCGGGCTACTCGCCGCTGGAAACCGAACAACGGATTACATTTCCTGTCGAGACCGCGATGGGCGGTCTGCCGAAACTCGACTACACGCGCTCGAGTTCGCGCTACGGCCTGAGTCAGGTCACTGTCGTCTTTCTCGACGGCACAGACATCTACTTCGCGCGCCAGCTCGTCAACGAGCGCATTCAGCGCGTACGAGATCAATTGCCGCCCGGCGTCGAAGTCGCGATGGGGCCGGTGTCGACCGGCCTCGGCGAAATCTTCATGTATACCGTGGAAGCGAGGCCGGGCGCCCGGACGGCTGGTGGAGGAGAGTTTACACCGAGCGACCTGCGCACCATTCAGGACTGGATCATCAAGCCGCAACTTCGCAACGTTCCCGGCGTGATCGAAGTCAACACGATCGGTGGCTACGAGCGCCAGTTTCATGTGTTGCCGGATCCCGGACGCCTGATGGCCTACAATTTCGGGTTTCGCGACGTGATGACCGCGCTTGCGGCCAACAACGCCAACGTCGGCGCGGGCTACATCGAGCGGAACGGCGAACAATATCTCGTCCGCGCGCCGGGGCAGGTCGCCAACATCGCTGAAATCCAGGACATCGTCATTGGTTCGCGCGAGGGCATTCCCGTCCGCATCCGTGATGTGGCGAATGTGAAGGAGGGCAGGGATCTCAGGACCGGCGCCGCCACGATGGACGGGAAGGAAACCGTGCTCGGTACGGCGATGCTCCTTATAGGAGAGAACAGTCGCGCTGTCGCAAGACTGGTGGCTGCAAAGCTCGACGAGATCGTCAGGTCCTTGCCGGAAGGCGTGATCGCGCGCACCGTCTATGATCGGACCGTCCTGGTCGATGCAACCATCAGAACCGTTCAGAAAAACCTGATCGAGGGCGCGCTTCTCGTCATCGCGGTTCTGTTCATTATCCTCGGCAACATCCGCGCGGCGATCGTGACGGCGTGCGTGATTCCGCTTTCCATGCTCTTCACCATCACCGGGATGGTCGAAACGAAAGTCAGCGCCAATCTCATGAGTCTCGGCGCCATTGATTTCGGCATCATCGTCGATGGCGCCGTCATCATCGTCGAAAACTGCCTGCGGCTCCTCGCGGAACAGCAGCGCAGGAAAGGCCGGATTCTGTCACTCGATGAGCGGCTGCAGACCATACTGGATGGATCCCGCGAGGTCATCAAGCCAAGCCTTTTCGGCACGATGATCATCGCGGTTGTCTACCTGCCGGTGCTGACCCTCACGGGCATTGAAGGAAAAATGTTCACGCCGATGGCGCTGACGGTGCTGATGGCGTTGCTGGGCGCCGCCCTTTTCTCCGTGACGTTCGTGCCGGCGGCGGTCGCGATCGTCGTCACTGGCAAGGTCTCCGAAAAGGAGAACATTTTCATGCGCGGCGCAAAGCAGGTTTATTTGCCCATGCTTGATGGCGCGATCCGGTACCGGCACATGGTTGCGGCTGGCGCCGTCGTCATCGTCCTCGCCAGCGCAGTTGCGGCGACGCGCATGGGTGGCGAATTCATTCCGTCACTCGATGAGGGAGACATCGCGATCGCGGCGATCCGGATACCCGGGACCAGCCTGACGCAATCGCTCGACCTTCAGATGTCGCTGGAAAGAAGAATAAAGCAGCTACCCGAGGTAAGGGATTTCTTCGCGCGAACCGGCACGGCGGAGGTCGCCACCGATGCCATGCCGCCGTCGATCTCGGACGGCTACATCATGCTGAAGCCACGCCGGGAGTGGCCTGATCCGTCAAGGTTGAAGTCCGATCTGGTGGAGGAGATTGAAGCGGCCGCGAATGAAATTCCGGGCAGCAGCTACGAAATCTCGCAACCGATCCAGTTGCGCGTCAACGAACTGATTTCAGGCGTGCGGAGCGACCTCGGCATCAAGATCTTCGGCGACGACATGGATATTCTGCTGGGAGCCGCGGAGCAGGTGAGGGACGTCATCAGGGGTATTGCCGGCGCGAGCGACGTGAAAGCCGAGCAGGTGTCGGGACTACCCATTCTGACGGTTAAGCTCGACCGTCAGGCGCTGTCGCGCTACGGCCTCAGCATCGCTGACGTCCAGAGCGTCGTGGAGATCGCCATCGGTGGCAAGAGTGCCGGGAAGTTGTTCGAGGGGGACCGGCGTTTCGATATCGTCGTTCGGCTCCCCGAAAGCCTGAGGGGCCGCCTGGAATCGATCCGCGCCATTTCCATTCCGCTGCCTTCAGCCGGGATCGCAGCGGCGGAGGCGACGAAGGTGGCATGGGCGCCGCCGCCGGTGCAGATGCGTTATGTGCCGTTGTCATCGGTGGCGGCGGTCGAAGTCGCGCCAGGCCCCAATCAGATCAGTCGCGAGAACGGAAAGCGTCGCATCGTCGTCACCGCCAACGTTCGTGAACGCGACCTTGGGTCATTCGTGGCTGACGCGAAGCTGGCGGTCGCGGAAAAGGTCAAGCTGCCGCCGGGATACTGGATCGGATGGGGAGGGCAGTTCGAGCAGCTCGTTTCGGCCACCCAGCGATTGACCATCGTAGTGCCGGTCGCGCTGGCGCTCGTGCTGCTGCTGTTGTTCATGAGCTTCGGATCGGTCGCCGATGCGCTGCTGGTATTCAGCGGCGTGCCGCTCGCTTTGACAGGGGGCGTGCTGGCGCTGCTGCTGCGCGGCCTGCCGCTCTCGATCAGCGCCGGAGTGGGTTTCATCGCGCTGTCCGGGGTCGCGGTGCTGAACGGCATGGTCATCGTCGCATTCATCGAGCGGCTGCGGCGCGAGGGAAAACCCGTGCTGGACGCCGTGCATCAGGGTGCATCGACCCGGCTGCGGCCGGTTCTGATGACGGCGCTGGTCGCCTCGCTGGGGTTCGTTCCGATGGCGATCGCGACCGGAGCGGGCGCGGAAGTCCAGCGCCCATTGGCGACGGTCGTGATCGGCGGCATCATCTCGTCCACCATCCTCACGCTGCTGGTGCTGCCGGCGTTGTATATCCTGTTCCGAAAAGACTTCCACCCGGCGCCGGATTCCGGCGCACAACCCATCACTGGCCGCGAGTTCGTCAGGGACGGGCGGCAGAACAGATGACTGGTGCCGGTATCCGCGCCGGGTGGAGGCGGGACGGATCGAAGCGGCTTATCGCGCGCCTTCGACCGCATCTACTGCGTCGAGAACTCTTGCAGAAAAGACGACAGCGGCCCCGGTGTTCATAGCAACAGCAACTCCGAGCGCCTCGGCAATTTCCTCGCGCGTTGCGCCCTCTTTTACCGCCTTCGCCGAGTGAACGGCGATGCAGCCGTCGCAGCGCGTCGTTACCGCGACAGCAAGCGAGATGAGCTCGCGGGTTTTTTCATCCAGATGTCCCGTCTTGGCGCCTGCGCCGCCAGCCATTCGATAGGCATCAACGGTGTCAGGTGAAAGTTTGCGCAGTTCGCCGACGCGTGCCGACAACTTATTCCGAAAATTCGCCCAATCAAGCATACATAATCTCCAGTTTGATGTGTACTTAGACAGACAAGTCTGTCCATGCTAGTGCATAAGTGACCACTGTCAACAGCGTTTCTGCGCGTCCAGCGGTAACAAGATTATGAGCGTTTCGCATGACAGAAAGAAGGGTGTGGGCAGAACGCAGCAGTGGCTTGCAATATACGTGCTACCGTTGAATCTGACGGGTACAAATCATGGGCGCGATTATCCGGCGACGATTAACGGGTTCGCTGTAGTTTGAGCGGAGGACTTGACTTTAGCGCCTCTTTACGGAGCGAAAATAGGCGGATGGGAGTAAGAGATACTAAGAAAGCAGAGCTCTTGCCCGGCGCGGTTCGTGGCAGATCGCGAACTGACAGGTCAAAGCGTCGAACCCTTGGTGTTCGAGAGCGCGTTCTCGCGACGGCTGATGATCTTTTCTTTAAGGAAGGAATTCACGAAACGGGGATCAATAAGCTCATTGATCAGGCTGGGGTTGCAAAAGCCTCATTCTATTCGGTCTTTCCGAGCAAGGACGATCTCGTGGAGGCTTGTCTCGAGTCGCGTCATAAGGCCTCTCTCGAACGGCTAAGGAAAATAGAAATCCGGGCTGCCCCGTTAGAATCAAAAATCAGCGACGTATTTGATTTGCTGTTGGACGTTGCGTCGAAATCGACCTTCCGAGGTTGCCTGTTTGTCGTTGCCGCAATTGAGCAGAATGGTCGGAACTCCTCCGCGCCTCGCTGGGTTCGGATTCACAAATTGGCGGTGCGCGATACGTTCGTACGGATGCTTACCGCTGCTGGAATCAAGGCAGCGAGGGAAATCGCTGAGCAACTTTCCATCATATATGATGGCAGTCTGGTCACTGCGGCAGTTAGGCCTCGGTCGGGTGCCATTCAACGTGCGCGCCTGATGGCGGTCTCGCTGATCCGTAACGCGTCTCGGACTCATTAACGGGCAAACCAGATACCCGGCACGTTTGTCCTACCGGGTGGGCGACCGCACGATTATTCTTGATCGTTCGCATTTGGCGAAAAGCCGCGCGATCCTGAGTCGCGGGGGAATGCGGCGGTCTTTCGGGTGTCCGGAATATCCGTCAGCATCTGGTCTGCCGGCGCTTTGCCCGGCCTGGATTTCTGCTTCATCTTTGCTCCTTGCGGCACGGTAAACACGCTCCCGTATTATTCGCATAAGGTATATTATGGAATATTAATTGGCGGTATTTTTCTGTCAGGCTTTTAAATAGAAGGATCAGATGCTTACTCAGATTTCGCGCGGTCCGAACAGGATGACCGCGGCTCCTACAAGGCAGATCAGCGCGCCCGTGAGATCCCACCTGTCCGGCTTAAGGCCTTCCACGGACCAGCGCCATCCAAGCGCGGCGACGATGTAAATGCCGCCGTAAGCTGCGTAGGCGCGCCCTGCCGCTTCACTGTCCACCAATGTGAGCAGATAAGCGAACAGCGCCAGGGAAGCCATTCCCGGCACGAGCCACCAGACCGGCTTTCCGAGACGCAACCAGGCCCAGAATGCGAAGCAACCGGCGATTTCCGCAATGGCGGCGCCAACATATGCAGCAGGTGTGATCACTTCGATCCGTGTTGCTGGACGACTGCTTCCGATCCTCTCCGAAGAAACACGCGTCGGGAGCGGACGTCGATCCGATCATGGCGTCGATAAATATATCGAGGAATCATCGATACTTGGTGAGTTTTCTGAAAGTAGCGGTGAAATCCATCTTTCAGTCCGAGCGGGTTTCCCTCAGGCCGTATCGATCGTGAGACGCATTCCGTCATACGCCGGCGCGACATTCGCCGGAAGCTCCCGCCGCAGTATCTCGTAATCCAGGTCGGAATGCATGTTGGTGATCACGGCGCGCCTGGGCTTGAATCGCTCGATCCACGACAACGCATCGGCGACGCTGAAATGAGTAGGGTGCTGCGCGTAGCGTAGCGCATCGACGATCCACAGATCGAGATTCTCCAGAGCAGGCCAGCTTTCCGGCGGAATGTCGCAAAGATCCGGCGTATAGGCGGCGTCGCCGATCCGATAGCCCAGCGCCGTGATCTGACCGTGCTGCACCAGAAAGGCCGACAATGTGAGCGCGCCGCCGCTGCCGTTGATGGTCCGGCTTTCGCTCGCTTCAATCGAGCGTTGTTCGAGTATCGGCGGATAGAAGCTGCCCTCGGGTGTCTCGAAGCAGTAAGCAAAACGCTGCATGACATCCACAGCGGTGGACCTGTTGAGATACACCGGAATCCGCCGGCCCTGATGCAGGACGACGGAGCGGAGGTCATCGATTCCGTGAGTCTGGTCGGCATGTTCGTGGCTCAGGAACACTGCATCGATATGATCGACATTGGCGTCGATCAATTGCTCCCGCAGGTCAGGCGAGGTGTCGATCACAACGCGGGTCGTGCCCTCCTCCGAGGTGCGCTCGGCCATGAGGGAGCAGCGGCGGCGGCGGTTCTTCGGATTCGCCGGATCACAGGCGCCCCAGCCCATTGCCGGACGTGGCACGCCGGCGGACGAACCGCAGCCAAGAACGGTCAGCGTCAGCGTCATGCGGCGGCGTCCGGATGCGGTACCTTGGAGAACAGCCGAAAGAAGTTCTCGGTGGTTTGTCGCGAGATGTCGTCGAATGAAACGCCGCGCACGTCCGCCAGCACCTTCGCGGTCTCCACGACATAAGAAGGTTCGTTGCGCTTGCCGCGAAACTTGCCGGGCGCAAGATACGGTGCATCGGTTTCGATCAGGATGCGATCCGAGGGCAATTCCGCGGCGAGCGCGCGCAATGCATCGGATTTCTTGAAGGTTAGAATTCCGGTGAAGCCGACATACAATCCGAGCGCGACCGCTTTCATCGCGAGTTCGCGCCCACCCGTGTAGCAATGCAGCACCGCGCGGAACGCGCCCTTCGTCATTTCCTCCTCAAGGATATGACCGCAATCCTCGTCCGCCTCGCGGGTGTGGATCACCAAGGGTAAGCCGGTTTCGCGCGCGGCCGCAATGTGAGCGCGGAATCCCCGCGCCTGCGCCTCTGGTGAGCCGTGCTCGTAGAAATAGTCCAGCCCCGCCTCTCCCAGCGCGGCGACTTTTGGGTGGCGTGTCAGCGCGGTGAGTTCGTCGGTCGAAATGCCGTCCTCTTCGTCGGCATGATGCGGATGGGTGCCGACCGAGCAATAGACATTCGAAAACCGTTCCGCGATGGCGAGCAGTTTCGCCTGCTCCCTCACCCGGGTCGAAATCGTCATCATGCGCCCTACCCCCGCCGCTTCAGCGCGCGCCACCACGGCGTCGAGTTCATCGGCGAAATCGGGAAAATCAAGATGGCAGTGACTGTCGACAAGCATCGGCGTTTAACGGTTTCATGCTGAAGGCGGTTCGACATAGCGCGGAAACACAGGAACCGGCGCCGGCAAGGCCGAACCCGGTTTGATGCGGACGTTGCCGCCAAGCGTCGCAAAATTCCGCTCGTCCGCGGGAATGCCGAGACTGCCCAGAAGCTTCGCACAGGCGGCAGGCATCGCGGGCTGAGCAAGGATCGCGATCTGGCGCACGACCTCGGCGGTAACGTACAGCACGGTCTTCTGCCGCGCCGGGTCGGTCTTGGCGAGGGCCCAGGGCGCCTCGCCCGCGAAATAGCGGTTGGCTTCGGCGACGACGGACCAGATGGCATTGAGGGCCTGATGGATCTGCTGCGCATTCATCGCCTCACGCGCGATCGCGATCATGCCGTCCGCCTGTGCAAGGATGGCCTTGTCGGAGTCGCTGAAATCTCCGGGCTCCGGCAGAACGCCGCCTTGCTGCTTGGCGATCATCGACAGCGAGCGTTGTGCGAGGTTGCCGAAGTCGTTGGCGAGGTCGGCATTGATGCGCGCCACGATCGCCTCGTGGTTGTAGCTGCCGTCCTGTCCGAAGGGCACCTCGCGCAGGAAGAAGTAGCGCATCTGATCGACGCCGTACTGCGCGGCAAGGCTGAAGGGATCGACGACATTGCCGACCGACTTCGACATCTTCTCACCGCGGTTGAATAAAAAGCCGTGCGCATACACCCGCTTCGGCAACGCGATTCCCGCCGACATCAGGAAGGCCGGCCAGTAGACCGCATGAAAGCGGATGATGTCCTTGCCGATGATGTGGACGTCGGCCGGCCAGAAGCGCCAGTTGCTCTCGTCCTCGTCCGGATAGCCGACGCCGGTGATATAGTTGGTCAGTGCGTCGACCCAGACGTACATGACGTGCTCGGGGTCGTCGGGAACCTTGACGCCCCAGTCGAAGGTGGTGCGCGAAATCGACAGATCCTTCAGGCCGCCCTTCACGAAGCTGACGACTTCGTTGCGGCGGGAATCCGGACCTATGAAGTCCGGCTGGCTTTCGTACAGGGCAAGAAGCCTGTCCTCATAGGCCGAGAGCTTGAAAAAATAGCTCTTCTCCTCCACCCATTCGACCGGCGTTCCTTGCGGGCCACGCCGCACGTTGTCCTCGCCGACGACCGTCTCGTCCTCTGCGTAATAGGCTTCGTCGCGCACCGAGTACCATCCGGAGTAGTTCGACAGGTAGATGTCGCCATTCTCGGCCATGCGCTTCCAGATTTCCTGGACCGAGCGATGGTGCGCGGATTCCGATGTGCGGATGAACCGATCGAACGAGATGTGCAGCGTTTCGTCGAGTTTCCGCAGCAGCTCCGCGTTTCGCGTGGCGAGTTCAAGCGCTGAGATGTTTTCCCGCTGCGCTGTCTGCACCATTTTCTGGCCGTGCTCGTCGGTGCCGGTGAGGAAGAACACATCCTTGCCGTCGAGCCTTTGGAAACGCGCGAGCGCGTCGGTGGCGATGGCCTCATATGCGTGACCGATGTGCGGCGCGCCGTTCGGATAAACGATGGCTGTGGTGATATAGAACGTATTGGCGTGCGATGACGTCGGACTTGAGGGGAGCGATGCAGCGGTCGTATCGACGGTCGTATCAACCTTGGCGCCAACCTTGCGCGGGGCTCGCGGCTTAGTCTTTTTCACCGGACGCGTTGTAGCGGATCGCTTCGGCGCAGCCGTTTTGGGCGTCGCATTCTTCGGTGCGGTTTTCCTCGGCGCAACCTTCCTCGGCGTAACTTTCTTCGTCGCGGCTTTCTTTGGCGTTACCTTCTTCGACGCTGTCTTCCTGGTCGCGACCTTTTTCGGGGTTCTTGTCGCCGGCTGCTTTTTAACCGCCTTCCTGACGGTTTTCCGGGCGGTCTTCCCGATCGCTTTCCTGACTGTCTTTTTCTTTGCCGCCTTTTTAGCCGTCTTCGGCGCGCGCGCTTTCGTCGTCGCCTTCGTGCTCGTCTCCTTGTTCTTGCGTTTGGCGGTCTTTTTAACCGCCGTCCTGCTGCGCGTCTTGGCTGCCGGGCTACGGCCGGTGGTGGTGGAACGCGGCTTGCGGCGTTTCACGCGAGGTTTCTTGGCCGTTTTCTTTTTAGCGGGAGCCACCACAAATTCCTTATGAAGCAGGCTGGAGGTCGAGAACAATCATGAGCGGAATGTTTTTACCGCGTTGCTTCTGCGAGAAGCCCGAACACCGAAAAAACCAGCGGTTTTCGCTCGAGATTATAGGTCTCCGTCTCGCGCGCGGCGTTATTGATCTTTTCCCATACCTCCGCCAGCCGTGCAAGACGAGGAAGATCGGCGTTCGCATCGCCGATGCGGAGTCGCTCGCCGATCCAGCGGTCCACGCTGTCGACGAAAGCGCCAAGCGTGGCGCGATCGCTGCCGCTGATGGCGTCGCCGAGCGCGTGGAGTTCGCCCGGGTCGACGTGCGGAAGGTTGTTCAACAACGCCGTCGTGCGTTGATGGAGCTTCAGCGCGCCGCCTCCCAGAAGCGCCAGCGCCCGCGCGACGCTTCCTTCGGCAGCTTCCGCGGCTTCCTGCAAGGACGCATCGCCGGGCGCGATCCCTGCCGCTGCCGCGGCCGCGAGGATCACATCGCTCGCCGCCAGCGGGCGCAGCATCAGCTTGCGGCATCGTGATTGCATCGTCGCCAATACCCGCGCCGGAGCATGGCTGATCAGGAAGAACAGCGACCGGTGCGGCGGCT
Organism: Nitrobacter sp. TKz-YC01; assembly: GCF_047824785.1. GTDB lineage: Bacteria > Pseudomonadota > Alphaproteobacteria > Rhizobiales > Xanthobacteraceae > Nitrobacter. Next base: position 1,812,275 of record NZ_CP181167.1, read on the forward strand.
CCTCAAGCACCTTGAGCAGCGCATTGGCGGCGTTGGGATTGAGTTCGTCCACAGGATCGACGATGCACACCCTCCACCCGTTCCCGGTCGCGGTCGATCCGAAAAAGGCGATGGTCTCCCGCGTCTGCTCGACGCTGATGACCGTGCGCATGACCCCCTTTTCGTTGGGCGTCCGCTCCAGCGTCAGGAGGCCGCCATGCGTGTCGGCCGCGACGTGGCGTACAGCCGGGTGCGTCGGGTCCAACTGGAGCGTTTCGGCCGACTGCACCTGCGGAGTAACGGGATCGGCATGAGCGAACACAAATCGCGCCATCCGATAGGCCAGTGTCGCCTTGCCGATCCCCGGCGCGCCGCCGATCAGCCACGCGTGCGGAATGCGGCCGCTGCGATAGGCGTCGAGCAATGTTCGTTCCGCCTCGCCATGGCCGAAAAGCGCGGTGGTTTCGCGCGGATGCGGAAATGGCGTTTCCGTGGAGGCCGGGCGGGCGATCATGCGCGTGAGGCTTTCGTGGCGGTGTCAGCCGTCAGCGCGCGGTCGTGCAGAGCGGCCCATACTCTCGCGGCCACCGTGTCGAGGTCGGCGTCGGCATTGATTACGACGCAGCGTTGCGGATCGCTCGCGGCGATCGCGCGATAGGCGTCGCGGAGTTTGCGGTGAAAAGCGACATCTTCAGCCTCGAAGCGATCCGGCGCGCCGCTGCCACGGCGAGCGGCCGCGCGCTGCAAGCCGACCTCGACGGGAACATCGAGGATCACGGTCAGGTCGGGCTTGAGATCTCCGATCGTGACCCGCTCCATCGCGTTCAGAACGCCGGGTAGCACGTTTCCCAATTGACCCTGATAGACACGGGTGGAATCGGCAAACCGATCGCAGAGCACCCAGATGCCCTGCTCCAGCGCGGGCTTGATGACGGCGTGAACATGGTCATCGCGGGCTGCCGCAAACAGTAAGGTTTCGGCGTCGGCGCCGAGCAGCTTGCCCACGCCCGACAGGACGAGGTGTCGAATGATTTCGGCTCCCGGCGATCCTCCAGGCTCTCGCGTGACGATGGCGCGCAGCTTCTCCGCTTGAAGACGTTCGGCCAGAATCCTGATCTGAGTGGATTTACCGGATCCCTCCCCGCCCTCGAAAGTAATGAAGCGCCCTCGCTGCGGGTCGGCTTTGGGCGTGGCCTGGACCATCAGAGTCTCGCGGCGCCTGAGCGCACCGTCCCGACGACAAGCTCGATCGCTCCATCGAACGCGCGGCGCATGGTCGAGCCGACGCCAACCGCTTTCGTGGCATGAACCGGCATCTCGACCGCTACTTCCTTGCCTCGCCAGACCCTGACGACGCCGATCGGCTGGCCCGGCGCGATCGGCGCGCGGACCGGCCCGGAATAGACGATGCGCGCGACCAACCTGTCGCCGCCGTTCTTCTGAACCATGACCTGGACCGGGTCCGATACGGCAACCTGAACGGAGCCGCTATCGCCGCCAAATACCTTGGCGTAACCGATCGGCTGTTCCGCGGCGAACAGGGTCCGGGTCTCGAAATTTCGAAAACCCCATTCCAGCAGCTTTCTGGCTGCGGCCAGCCGGTCGTCGGCGCTCTCAAGACCGTTCACGACCACGATCAGCCGCGTGCCGTTTTGAACCACCGAGCCGACCAGGCCGTATCCCCCCTCCCTGGTGTAGCCGGTCTTCAGCCCGTCAGCCCCGTCCATCGCTGCCAGAAGCGCGTTGCGGTTGGACTGACGAATTTTGTTCCAGGTGAATTCACGCTCTCCGAACAGCGTGTAAAAGTCCGGGTACGTCAGCATGATGTGGCGCGCCAGCGCCGCAAGCTCCCGAACGGTCATCTTGTTGTCGGGATGTGGCAGGCCGCTGGAATTCGCGAAGGTGGAACGGTTCATGCCCAATTCCCGCGCTCGCGCCGTCATCTTGTCCGCGAAGGCGCTTTCGTCGCCGGCGATGCCTTCCGCAAGCGCCATGCAGGAATCGTTTCCGCTCTGGATGATCGCGCCGCGCAGGAGATCCTGGACAGGGATACGGCTATTGATCGCCGCGAACATCGTTGATCCGCCGGAAGGCGCCCCGCCCTTTCGCCAGGTGTTCTCGCTGATGACGTACTCGTCCGTCAGCTTGATCTCGCCTTTTGTGATGGCGTTGAAAACGACTTCCGCCGTCATCAGCTTCATCATGCTGGACGGTGCTCGCAGTTCGTCTGCGTTTTTCTCGAAGAGTACGCTACCGCTTTTGGCTTCGAGCAGAATAGCGGTCGGGGCGCTGGTTTCGTAGATGTCTTCTTTCTTCGTCCCCTGGACGCTGTTGTTGGCGGCCAGCACGATTTCGCCGAGGCTGATCGTGAGGACGGCGGCGGCCACCAGACCGCGCCAGGCAAGCCCCCCGCGTCTGTCGTGCGTGGAAGATCTGGTTGTCATGATACGGTCCCGGGCAGACCCTTGTATCAGTTGGGGTGATCGTGAACAACATGGGGCCGCGCGCGTGAAGCGGCCGGATAAAATCAAGGTAGGCTTCGCTCGGGATGTGAGCGGGGGTTAGCTTAATAAAGCCCTCGGCCCGAAAAGAGTTCGCTCGGCCCGCTCTGGTCTGCCGGCGCATAAGCGGCGACCGGGCGGACGCGGCCCGTAACATCACCCTCACCCTCACCGTATGCAACCTCTCGCGGACCTTCGGATTCCTGCCGATGCGCCGGGAGGCGGCCGGACGCGGAGGTTTCGCCGATCGACGGCCGGAGTTCAGGAACAAACGGCCGCGCCGAGGCGACCCTGACGGTTGACGGCGACGGCGCGGGCACGCCCGTTCGCAGGGTTGCCATCAACTGCCGATCATCGGAGCCTTCAAGCGGCGCGCGTCCGACATATTCGACCCGCACCGGCGCGACGCCATTTCGCTTGAATTCCAGCAATTCGGCCGCCTTGTTTGAGACATCGATCAGGCGGTTGCTATGATACGGCCCACGATCGTTGACGCGGACGACCAGGGATTTGCTGTTGCCGAGGTTTGTAACCCGGACATAGCACGGCAACGGGAGGGTCGGGTGCGCGGCAGACAGCGAAGTCATGTCGAAAACCTCGCCGTTGGCTGTCAGGCGGCCATGAAAGGCATCGCCATACCAGGACGCGAGTCCCTCGGCTTTGTATTTGGTGTTTTCCTGGGGAACGTAAACCCGTCCGGCGACCGTATAGGGCTTGCCGACCCGGTAAGTCCCGCCGCCTTTTGGCACCGTCTCGCCCGAGGTAACCACCCGAGGACTGCTCGAAACGCCGTATTTCGGGTCAATCCGGCTGAGCTTGCTCGATGAGCCGCAATTGGCGAGCATCAGACATACGCCCGCGGCGGCTAAGGCGCGCGCAGCAAGCCGGATTCGATCTGAACCTGATTTCCCCATCCGTCCCCAAGACCCGATCCCTGGCGGGACTGCCCCACTTCACAGCGCCAGTCAGCATGATCATGATACGGTCATGACCATACCAAGTCGTGAACATATCGCAGCGCAAAGACGGCGGAAATACGGTAACGAGACGCAGGGGCAAAACGAGTAGTAAATCAAGAGTTGCGACCGGGGGCCTCGGAGACCGCTTCGGTCGTGGGTTGATCGAACGCAACTCCGATCCGGTTCTGTTTGGTCCAGATGACCCGGCAGCCTCGAATCACTCGATCCTTTTCGGTCATGAGTTGGAAACTCAATGGGACAGAGGCGGGATTGGGGACTTCAAGGGCGGCTCCCTGTTGAGATACGTTCAACAGTCGGCACCGCATGCTGAAACCGCCCACCGAAATGTAGGCCGGTTCGTCGATCTCGACGCGCGGATGTTTGCGGCGGTCGTCAGTTGGGGAGTTCATGGCCTGTACGTCTGCGTCTCATTATATGGTGTCACCATAGCCGTCATCCGAACGACACGCCGCATTTGCCGCTGGAATGATTCTATCTCGGGCCAATCCTATGACGTTTTCGAGCAAGGTGGATAGCGGGCCGCAACGAAGAGCGCCAACTCAAGAGGTCGTCGAGTCTCGCTTCTGATTTCCGCGCGGATTCCATCAGAAACGGAAAGGCTCTAGGTGGATACAGGAGGAATGTGGGGAGCGGTTTAAGATCCAGATCTATAATTTAGTATATTTCTGTAGGGTCTTTCGTTACGGAGTTGCCGTTCCGCTGAAGGAGGCACGGCCTCCTCACGGTTTTCATTCCGCTATCAGTGTGTTCGACGCTGGTTTCGAGCAACCACTCCGTCTGCAATTGCACTCTGGCGGGGTGTACGCTAGAGCATGATCCCGACCCGGAGGGCCGCGCCAGCGCAAAGTGGAACCCGGTTTTCGGAAGAGATCATGCTCAAACAAAAAGATAAGCGGCGAGTCTGATTTGACGCGGTTGAAACAGACTCTAATCGGTCGAAGTTCCTGAGTTGGAAGGGTGGCCGAGTGGTTTAAGGCACCGGTCTTGAAAACCGGCGTGGGTGCAAGCCCACCGTGGGTTCGAATCCCACCCCTTCCGCCACTTCAGTCCCTGAGTGGGCACTGCGTTTACGCCACCGCCCGACACCAGCGCCTGAAGCAACCGGGATTTCGATCCCATGATCCTGACTTCACCGGTATTGACCTCGACGCGCTGAGCCAGCGCGCGCAGATGGTCGCGGCGATAGCCCCCCTCCTCCTTCACGCCGGATGCTCTGGCGGGTATTCCTGGCGAACGTGCGCAGCATCTGCGGCGTGACGGCCTTCTGGCCTGAGTTCTGGAGCATGGCCTGGCCCGTTCGGCGTCGGCCTTGGCCTGATCCCGGATTGCCTTGAGACCGTCTATGCGGTCTTTCAGCGCCGGGTCGTCCAGATCGGCGACGCCCGACTCGATGGCGTCATAGAGGCGCTTGAGCCGCATTCCCGATTCTGTGGCGCGCTTGTTCAACTCGGCGATATGCTCGCGGCGGCGCTCGGCGTGTTCTTCCCGCCGGTCGAGGACGACGGCAAGGATGGTTTCCAGCCGCTCGGGTCGGAGAAGCTGGTTTTCAAGATGGCTGGCGACCAGATCATCCAGCTTATCCGTCGGCACCGCCATGCCCTCGCGGGCGGTCGGTCCCTGCCGGGCTTTAATCGAGCAGGTGTAATAGCGGTAGCGCCCGCCCTTGCCGGTGCGGATGGTCATGGCCCCGCCGCACTTGGCGCAATGAATCAGGCCGGTCAGCATGGTCGGGCCGCTGGTGACGGCGGCGGGCGTGACCTTGGGATTGCGGGCCTTGAGCAGTTTCTGCACGGTGTCGAACGTGTCACGGTCGATGATCGGCGGGACGGGAACCATCACGATTTCACTGACCGGCGTCAATTCCTTGGTCTTGGTCCGCTTGTTGAACTCGTGTTCGCCTATGTAGGTGCGGCGGGTCAGGATGCGGTGAACTTGGCCGATGCCCCAACGCCCGCCATCGCGGGTAAAGATGCGGTTGCGGTTCAGGTAGCTGACGATGTTCTTGACGCCCATCTGGCCGGTCCCGCCGTCACCATGCAGGGCCAGCCGGTAGATCAGCCGCACCGTGTCGGCGTGAAGCGGGTCGATCTCCAGCTTCTTCTTGACCTTCGCGCCGCGCTGCTCGGCGGCGATGGTTCGATAGCCGATGGGAGGAAGGGAGCCGTTCCAGAAGCCTTGCCGGGCATTCTCCTTCAAGGCCCGGATGACATGCTTTGCATTTTCCTTGGATTGGTATTCATCGAACAGCGCCATGATCTGCCGCATCATGACGTGCATGGGGTCATCCCCATTTCCTGTGTGATCGAAGCCAGCTTGACGCCGTTCTTCGCCAGCTGGCGGACATAGAACTCAAGCTCGAAGTGATCGCGGAAGAAGCGGCTGAACGAATGGACCACGACGACATCGAAGGGTGCGGGCTTCGATATGCCCGCCTCGATCATGCGCTGGAACTCGGGGCGGCGGTCGTTGGTGGCCGATGCCCCCGGCTCCACGAAGGTCTCGACCAGTTGCAGGCCCCGCGCCTCGCAATAGGCTTCGCCCTGCCGCTTCTGATCGGGGATCGAGACATCATGCTCGGCCTGCCGCGCCGTCGAGACGCGCAGGTAGAGAGCGGCGCGCATGGAGATTGTGGAAGCGGTCATGCCGGACCTCCTTGTGCGGCAGCCTCGTCAGGCGACAACACGGCGACACCGAATGGCAGGAAGTGCTTGGTGTTGCGTGTGACGATGACGAGTTCATGCGCTGCGGCGGTCCCGGCAATCACGGCGTCCGCCATGCCGGGGTCGTGACCGGCCGCAAGCGCCTTTGCTTCCAGCCGCCCGCCGATTGCGGCGGCCTGCGCATCGAAGCCAATGATCTTGTCATCGTATGTGGAGACAAGGCCACTGAGCCATGCTTTCAGGCTCGCGGCCTTCGCCGTTGCCCCCTTGTGGTCGAGGAGCGCGATTCCCTTCTCGATCTCATGGATGGAGACGACCGACAGAAATAGCCGTCCATCGGCGTCCATGCGGTCCAGCCAGGTGAGGAAGTCAGCGGATGCTTCCGACTTCGACGGCGCCAGCACGGAGACGACGTTGGTGTCGAGAAGGAAGCCGCTCAAAGCTCGACATCCCGCGATGGTTTGCGGTTGCGCGGGAACTCTCCGCCTGGGAACGTCCTGAGATAGCTGACAAGGCCCGCCCGTTTGCGGTCGAGCGCCTTGCGCGCGATCTCCGCCGCCTCGACCGAAACCAGGGCCGCAACGGGCTTGCCATGACGGGTGATGGTCACGATCTCTCCTTTGACGGCTTCATCAACGAGGCTGGAAAATCCGGCCTTGGCGTCTCGGAGGTTGATGGTCAGCATGTTGCGCCTCACATATGTAGACATATGTGACTACATATAATCCATTGAAGGGCGGATTTCAACGCCGATTTCGACGCCGGGAGCATCAGCCGCCGGGGCCGAGTAACTCATCGAACAGGTCGCCGAACCATCGCTCGAACACCTCTATCTCGGCTTCCGTGACCGGAACGGGATCTGGCCAGTCGTCGGTAACGGTCCATGTGGAGAGGTCGTGCTTGGGCGGTCTGCCGAGGAACGGCCACGGATAGCCCAGCAGTTCCTCAAGCTGTTCCGATGCCGTGGGCGGGCGTTTGTCGTGCCGGGAACGGGATGCCGCCTCGGGCCTGTCGTCGTTCCTGCGATCAATAGTCATCGGGGAAGCCGAACTCGTTGTGTGAGCGCTGCCGCCACCCGGCGGGATCGGCAACCCAGCGGTTGATGTTGGATTCCCGCCAACCAGCACCGTTGGTGCTGATCTTCAGTTGGGCCGGGAACGTGCCTTCGGCGATCTTGCGGTAGATGGTGGAGCGCGACAGGCCGGTGCGGGCACGAACGGTGTCAAAGCGGATGATACGGTCTGGTTGACGCATGGCGACGCTGCCTCCTGTTGGCTGTTTCTGATCGCGATTGAGCCAGACAGAAGAAGGAATTGCCTTTGTGCAATAGAGTTTTAGCTGTCGTCGTGCTACGGCGAAGATACAGCGGTAAATAGGATGGGCATAGAATCTGGAATCTTACAGGCAAGCATGAAGGATGCACGGAATTGGAGGAAATCGACTGGGCAGATCGTGCGTTCTACGACGACGGAGAATGGGTGACATGGTCCGAAATCGACGAGCAACTGCGCTACCAAGAGTGGCGCGCAAAATACCCGAACGCGAAACGCTCGATCATCCCCTATTTTGAAGATTTGATTTCCCTTGCCGAGAGCTATCACCACGAAACCGGGCTGCATCTCTCCGTCTATGGCGACATCGGCGAGCTATTTGGCGCAATCACCTACGGCATCGAGTTGAACAAGACCTATGCGCAGGGTTCTGACGGCAGGCTCGGGAACGATCACGTCGAGATCAAGACCATAACCCCGTTCAAGACGAAAGACGTGGTTGTGGTGGATACGACGCGGCATTTCAGCAAGTTGCTTGTGGTCAAGATCAACGAGGAATTTCAGGTCGCTGGGCGGATGATCGACCGAAAACTTTTGCCAAAGCGAACTGGCCGGTTCCTGCGCATCCGTTGGGACGATCTGCCGCCCGCGCAAAGGTGACGATAAGCTCGGACTTTCAGCTATCCCGCCGACGTCAAATCAACGCTTCTGATGCCGCTGATCTACAGCCCGATCCCCCGGCCCAGACCAAGGCCATGACTGAGGGCGAGGTCCTTACCGATGCCCATGCCTGCATCGAAGTCACCGCCGATGCCGAGGTCTTTCCTTCGACCTGCGAGGAGCGATTCTAGAGCGGGATGAGGTTAGGTTGAATCGATTTTGGATTCCCAAATCAGTGTGTTTCTGGTTCACCATGCTGGCTGGATAGGAGGCCAGCATGGCTGGAGAGCGCGATCGACCCGCGGTCGCGCGGCGGCGAGCACAATGGACAAAGTATCAAGGTCGCGTCGAAGCTGAGCGGCTGGTTTTCATCGACGAGACCTGGACCAGGACGAGACCTGGACCAGGACCGATATGGCGTCCTTGCGGGGATGGGCGCCACGCGGGCGCAGACTTCACGCCAAGGTTCCCCACGGACGCTGGAAGACCATGACCTTCCTGGCGGCCCTGCGCCATAACCGGATCGATGCGCCATGGTTCATCGAAGGGCCGATCGATGGCGTGAGCTTTCGCGCCTATGTCGAGCAGGTTCTTCTGCCCGTCCTTCGACCCGGCGATATCGTCATCCTGGATAACCTTGGCAGCCACCGGAGCAAAGCAGTTCGTCAACTCATCCGTTCGGCCGGCGCCAAACTCTTCTTCCTGCCAAAATACTCGCCCGATCTGAACCCGATCGAACAGGTCTTTGCCAAGCTCAAGCACCTCATCCGAAAAGCCGCCGCGCGAACCGTCGATGCGGTCTGCGCCGCAATCGGCCACGCACTCAATGCCTTCACCTCCGAGGAATGTGCCAACTACCTCAAAAATTCAGGATATCGAACTTAATGCCATCATGCTTTAGCTGCGGGTCGCGTTGCAGGCTGTTCGCCATGTCGCCCATTTGTGAGTGCGCAGCCTTGTAGCCGGAATAGTCGCCCGCCGCATATTGGCGCTGGCTACTCTGGCTAAGGTTCTGCCAGCGTTCCACGAAGCGGTCGGCGCGCAGGCCGGGATCGGTGCGTAGCTCGGTTTCCAGTTGCAGGGCGCGGATGGCGCGCCGCGTGTTGCCTGACGCCGCCACCGTCGCAAGCTCCGGGTTCTTCTTGTAGGCCGCTTCGGCATCATGCGAGCCGTAGGGGCGCACCTCCTCGAACCGCTGGCGCGCCTCCTGCAATTCCCTAGTTGTTTAGTCCCACAGTGTGATGGCGTATCATTATCGTTGTCAGAGAGGGACGCACTACGGGCCAAGTTCTTCACGGGAGCGCCACGACCACGCACGCCGTTCGAACGGAGCTACAGCGATCGCAGGCTTCAGCTGCGGAGCTCGCGCGGCGCTTCGGTATCAACGAGAAGACCGTGAGGAAGTGGCGGCTCCGTCAGACGGTCGAGGACGAGCCGATGGGTCCAAAGCACCAGCGAAGCTCCGTCCTTTCGAGCATCGAGGAGGCTGCGATCGTCGCTTTGCGCGTGCAGGCCCGCCTGCCCCTGGACGACGTCTTCGTCGCACTGAAGGACGTCATCCCGCACCTGACGCGCTCGTCATTCCATCGCTGACCGAAGGCGCGTTACGTGGGCACACAGTAAAGCCTCCCCGCCGCGCCAGCCCGCGCCAAAATAATTTAGTTCGGCATCTCGCGCCGGAGCGTGCGAGCGCCAATATTGTGCTTGCCGTTATCCGCGATTTACCGTTGCGGGTGACGGCGCAGAATCTTGCGATGAGCAAGTTTGCTTTGTTGCTGTTGGAGGCAAGAACATATGCCCCTCTTGATGTTTGGCGCGATCATCGGCTGCGGTGTGCTGTTTTATGCCAGCTATCGCTACGTGCGATCTCATCCTCCGATCCGGGAGGAAATCCGGGAAGAGGATGAGACGCCTAAAGAAATCGCGAAAGGGGATTGAGCGCGCGGGCATCCGCGTTCGTGATGGCCGCGCGGAAATGCCCCGTTCATTCAAGTGATTTCAGCAAAAAATGCTTTACGTATATGATATGTAAGAACTTGTCTTCTTACAGAAAAGTGTTTCCGGATAGACAAAAAACCGCCCATTTGCGCCCGGATACATGCGCTCCGATGCGTATGGGGACGGACGCGTTGTAACTGGCGTCCGTGCCGTCCCCGTCTCAACACGGGGACAGGCAGTTGAGCGAAAACGACCCGACCGACCACGCTCTCGCGGCGATTGCGAGTTTCATCGACAAGCCGGATGTATCGGGCGAAGCAGACGCGAAGGCCGCGCCCGAGCCTGAATCGGCGGAACAAGCAGCATTCGAACCGGCCGGGGAAACGGCGACGGTTCCGCCCGACTCTGCGGATTCGCCGCAGGCCGAAACCTACACCAGGTATGGTCCCGGCCCCCTCACCGCTGTCCGATTCAAGTGGAGCACACGCCGCGGCGACAACGGCGATTACTTTGTTGATGAAACGATCGGGGAAAGCTCCTACCCGCTCGTCAGCGGTCCGATGACAAAAGAAGCCGCGATCGAGTTTGTCGATGACCGCGAGCGCGCCGCCCGCGAGCGCTTCGAAGCTTTACGAAGTCAGATGGCGGGGGGAGAATCCGCTCAGAGCGCTGGCGAATAGCTGGCTGAAGGAGAAACTTTCCTTCATGGACGTGGTGGAAGTGATTTAGATCACATTCCGGAAACCTCCGCGTGGCTAAGGTCGAGATGAAAATCCGAACCGGAGTGGATCCCATGAAAGCGCTCGGTGTCGCCGCGGCCTTGTTACTCACCCTCTCGACCGCCCAGGCGGGCGAGAATTTTTCATTCGATATCGGTGGGCGCACCGTGCGGATCCATGCCCCGCGGGGATGCGACTCCCCGTCCTGCATCTCGATCTCGATCCCTGGCGTGTACAACTCGAAACGCAAACGGTTTGACGACGCAGATTCTGACGACCCTCAGGCCGACGCCGCTGAGACGCCCCCCTCTTCCCCGAGCACGCCGCCCCCAGCGCCCGTGCAAGCGTCCGCGCCGGCTTCTGTCCCGGCCTCCGCTGATCCCGTGTCCGCGCCGGCTCCCGTGCAACAGCCCTCGCCTTCGATAACGGCTTCTACGCCGTCCGCCTCAACCGCAGCGCCTGCCCAGCCTGTCGTGGCAGCTCCGCCTGTCCCGAGTCAGGACATGAAAACGGTGGCGGCCCACGCACCGGCCGCGGCGGAAACGGTCGAGACATCGCCTCGTGCCATTGAACCGGTTGGCCCTCTCGGCATGTGGGTCACCGAAAAGAAGGAAGGTCGCGTCCGGATCGAGGCGTGCGGCAAAAACCTGTGCGGATACTCCGTGGATTCCCGAACCGGCCGGAACAAAGAGAAAATATTGATCAACATGAAGCCAAACGGTTCGAAGTGGAGCGGCAAGATCTACGACCCGAACAGCGGCAGCACCTACAGCTCCACCGTCGCCATGAAAGGCAATGATCGTCTGCGCGTGCAGGGCTGCGCGTTCGGCGGCATGTTCTGCGGCGGGCAAACCTGGACCCGGCTCAACCAGAGTTTATGAAATGGTCGAGCTTAATGCCCTCAGCCGCTGACCTTGCCGGCGTATTCCTCGTCCGTGACCTGCTCCATCCAGGTCACGGCGCTTCCGTCCAGGGCTTCATGCACCGCGATGTGAGTCATGGCGCTCGTCGGCGCCGCCCCGTGCCAGTGCTTCTCGCCCGGTGAAAACCATACCGTGTCGCCGGTGTGGATTTCGCGGATCGGCCCGCCCTCGGTCTGGACCAGCCCGACGCCGGAAACCACATACAGCGTCTGGCCGAGGGGATGGGTATGCCATGCGGTGCGCGCGCCCGGCTCGAAGGCGACGCTCGCGGCGAGGACGCGCGAAGGCGCGTTCACGCTGGCGATGATCGGCTCGACCGAAACCGCGCCGGAAAAATACTCGCCGGGTCCAGGTTTTGCCGGTCGCGAACCTGCCTGATGAATATCCATTCTGACCTCCCGGGTTGCTGCGCACGCCGCGCGCCGCCATCAAGAATCCATTGGAATTGCATACATCCTTCATGTCAACTCCGTGCCTGAAACGTTCTGTCTGTCATCCGTCACGAGTGAAACCTGTCATCGGTCATGGCTGCGCCGCCCCTAGCCCCTCCTCGCTTGCTGCCGTGCGGCGATGCCGCCGTCACGGTCGAATTCGGCCGCATCATCGATGAGCTGGCCAACCACCGCGTGCTTGCGCTCGATCGCGCGCTCGCGGAGGACCCGATCGAGGGCGTTACGGAAACGGTGCCGACCTATCGATCGCTGCTCGTTCATTACGATCCTGTTCGGATTGGTTTCACGGAACTTGCGGAACGCCTGTCGGCGCTCGCGCGATTGCCTGTCGCTCCGAAAACTCCCGCCCGCCGCTGGCGAATCCCCGTTGCCTATGGCGGCGAGCACGGCATCGATCTGGAAGATATCGCGAAGACGCTGAACATGACGCCTGACGATATCGTGGCGCGCCATGTCGCTGGCGATTACCGTGTCGCCATGATCGGATTTACGCCGGGCTGGTCCTATCTGAGCGGTCTCGACCGCTCGCTGCAGATACCGCGGCTGCAAAGTCCGCGCCTGCTGACGCCTTCGGGCACGATCTCCATCGGCGGTCTTCAGGCGGGCATCCAGTGCCTTGCGGGACCCAGCGGCTGGCGTCTGCTGGGACGAACCGCCGTGCGCACCTATCAGCTTCATCGCGATCCTGTTTTCCTGCTCGAAGCCGGAGACGCCATCACGTTCTACGCGGTCGACGGCAAGCAGTTCGCGGAACAGGAGCGCGCCGCCGCGCGCGGCGAGTGGGTCGCGGAGTTGGTGACACCGTGAGCAAGCTTGCCGCCACGGCTGTTGGACCCGCGACCTCGGTTCAGGATGGCGGCCGCTACGGAGCGCAGCGTTATGGGCTGACGTCAGGCGGCGCGGTGGATCGTTTCGCGCTGGCTATCGGCAACTGTCTGGTCGGCAATTCGTCCTTCGCGGCTGCGATTGAAATCGGCCCCTTCGGTACAGGCTTCACTGTTCGTGAAGGCAAGGTGCGCGTTGCGCTCACGGGAGCGGCGCGGGATGCTGACGTTTCCGGACGCCCGGTTTCGTTCAACGAATCCCGCACGCTCGTCGGCGGCGACAGGCTGACACTCGGCGCGGCACGCGACGGCATGTTCAGCTACCTTGCGATCGAAGGCGGAGTGAAGGGCGAGCCGATGTTCGGCAGCCTTGCCGTTCATGCACGCGCTGGTCTCGGCAGTCCGTTTCCCCGACCGTTACAGGCTGGCGACGTGCTTGATGTGGAGGCGGCGACCACCGGGACTGAGCGTCGAATCGAACTTCCCGGCCGGGACGACGGCCCGATCCGCGTCGTGATGGGTCCGCAAGACGATGAGTTCGGCGAGGCTACAGGACTGTTTCTCGACAGCGAGTGGAAAATCACGGCGACGAGCGATCGCATGGGCTACCGCCTTGAAGGCCCGATCATCAAACATCTTCACGGCCATAACATCGTCTCCGATGGCACCGTGAACGGCAGCATTCAGGTCCCCGGCAACGGACAGCCGATCGTCCTGATGCCGGATCGCGGTCCCAGCGGCGGCTATCCAAAGATCGCAACGGTCATGACAGCGGATATCGGCCGTTTCGCCCAGATTCCCGTCGGCCGCGGTTTCCGGTTCAGGGCGGTCACCATCGCCGAAGCGCAGACTGAAGCGCGCGCCATGGCGGATCTGTTGCGAACGCTACCCGACCGTGTGCGAGAGGTGTGCAATACCGACATTAGCGATGCTTTGCGGAACGCCAATATCGCTGGAACCGCGGTGAATGCATTCGACAGCGGGACGTGGCAGACTTGGCCGCCCCTGGAGCCATGAAGGCCCCGCGTCATATCGGACGAACCATGACGATCGATCTCAACTGCGATCTTGGCGAAAGCTTCGGCGTCTGGCCGATGGGCAATGATGTTGCAATGATCGAACTCGCGACGTCCGTCAACATCGCCTGCGGTTTTCACGCGGGCGATGCTGACACAATGAGGAAGACAGTCGATCTTGCCGGAACGCACGGTGTCAGCATTGGCGCGCATCCCGGCTATCGCGACCTGCACGGCTTCGGGCGGCGGCCGATCGCAGGTCTCGCGTCGAGGGAAATCGAAAACCTCGTCGCGTACCAGATCGGCGCGCTCCAGGCCATCGCCACAATGGCCGGACACAGGGTCACGCATGTGAAGGCGCATGGCGCGTTGTCCAATGCGGCTTGCGAGGATGACACGACCGCGCGCGCGATCGCCTCCGCGATCAAAGCCGTCGACCCCGGTCTCGTCTTCGTGGTGCTTGCGAACTCACGTCTCGTGGCGGCTGGCGAAACCGCTGGCCTGTCGCTGGCGCATGAAGTGTTCGCCGACCGTTCCTATGAAGATGACGGATCTCTGGTGTCGCGGCGCAAGCCTGGCGCGGTGCTTCATGATGCTGACGATATCGCTCGCCGCGTCGTGAAAATGATCCAATCCGGAGAGGTGATCTCAATTACCGGCAAGGCGATCAGGATGCGCATGGATACGGTCTGCATTCATGGCGACACGCCGGATGCGGTCGGTATCGCGCGCACTGTGCGCCAGGCGCTCAAGGATAACGGCATCGCCGTCGCACCCTTCAGGGCAATGAAATAATGTCGTCAGAACGGATGGATGGCGAGCGAGCCGAATACCACGGCCGCGATCAGCGCAAGCGAGCCATAGAGCGCGAAAGTCTGGAGCCGCAACACTGTTTGCTCGGTCAGGCCACGCGCGTTGACGGTTACGCGAGTGTCGTCGGATGGTTGTTGCATCGTCGGTCTCCGGCTCAACGCGCGCTACAATGAACGACGGTTCCGGTCGGCGGCAAGATCGGTGACGAAAATAGCGATAGGATTCTTCTATTTTCCGGATATCCGGACGGAAATTCTCCTCGTCCCCTGCCCCGGAGAAATTCTGTTCGCGGTTACGGATGCGCGAGGCGGTCTTTCAGGGCTTGAGAATGATGGCCCCCGTCGTCCGGCGGCTTTCGAGGTCGGTCTGGGCTTTCGCCGCGTCCTTCAACGCGTAGGCATGATTGATCTGAACGTGCAGGCTGCCGGTGAGGACGGCGGCGAACACCGTGTCGGCGCCTTCAAGAAGCTCCCTGCGCGTCGCTATATAATCGTTCAGCTTCGGGCGCGTGGCGAACAACGAACCGTGATGGGAAAGTTCGACCAATGGAAACGATGGCACCCGGCCGGACGCGTTGCCGAAACTGACGAACAGTCCGCGCGGTCGCAGGCAGGACAGCGAGCCCGGAAACGTCGTCTTGCCGACGCCATCATAGACCACGTCGCACAATTCGTTGCGGCTGATCTGCTTGACGCGCGCGACGAAGTCCTCCTCCTCATAAAGAATGACGTGATCACAGCCGTTCGCCAGCGCAAGGTCCGCCTTGGCCTTTGACCCGACGGTACCGATGACGTTCGCGCCCAGCGCCTTCGCCCACTGGCAGGCGAGAAGCCCGATACCGCCCGCCGCGGCATGGATCAGCACGCGATGGCCGTGCTCGACCTTGAAGGTCTTGTGCAGGAGATACCAGACGGTCAGTCCCTTGAGCATCAGCACCGCGCCCTGCTCGTAGGTGATGTGGTCGGGTAGTTTAACCAGCCGGTCCGCCGGGATGTTGCGGTCGGTCGCATAGCCGCCGAGATCGAAGTAGTAAGCGACGCGGTCTCCGGGGTGAAAATCGGTGACGCCCGGTCCAACGGAAACGACTTCGCCGGCGGCCTCATTGCCCACGATAAACGGGGTGGCCGGCGTTTTGTAGAGCCCGCTGCGATAGTACACGTCGATGAAATTCAGGCCGATCGCATGCTGCCTGATGCGAACCTCGCCTTGCTGCGGCGCAGCCAGGTCCACGGCCTCATAGACGAGCGTCTCGGGACCGCCGACCTGATGAACGCGTACCGCCCTGGTCATTGTCCCCTCTCCTTGCAATGTGCATCAAGGAGAGCGAAAGCCATAGGGCTGGTATTGTCAACCAGCGAACCGCTTCAAGGCAAGCTCAGCGGCTCGCTTTCTTGCGATTGCGCCCGGCGAGGACGTTGAACATCTCCACCGACGCGGAGAACGCCATCGCGAAGTAGATGTAGGCGCGCGGGATGTGGAAATGGAAGCCGTCCGCGACGAGCGCGACCCCGATCAGCACCAGAAACGCCAGCGCCAGCATCTTGGTTGTCGGGTGCTCGCTGACGAACCGGGACACCGGCCCCGACGACAGGTACATGACGAAACATGCGATGATCACGGCCGCGATCATGATCTCGAGATCTTTCGCCATGCCGATCGCCGTGATGATGGAGTCGAGAGAAAACACCAGATCGATGATGATGATCTGCACGATGACCAAAAGAAACGCGCGTGGTTTCGGTGTGGCGTCCGCCTCGTGTTCACGCGCCTCCACCTCGCCATGAATCTCATGCGTGGCCTTGGCGATCAGGAACAGCCCGCCGCCGATCAGGATGATGTCGCGCCAGGAGAATGCGAAGTCCTGCACCGTCAACACCGGCGTGGTCAGGCCGATCAGCCAGACCAGCACGCTCAGCAGCGCGATGCGGAAGAGCACGGCCAGCGCAAGGCCGACCTGGCGCGCGCGCTTTGCCTGCTTCGGCGGAATCCGCGAAACGATCACCGACAGGAAAATGACGTTGTCGATACCCAGCACGATCTCGAGCGCGGTCAGCGTCACGAGCGCAGCCCATGCTTCCGGGCTGGTCAGCAGTTCGATCATTGATTTTCTGGCCTCAGGAGACGGATCACGGCATCGCCGCAGACGATGTAGAAAGCGATGGCGCAAAGCACGGCCGTGACCGGCATCGCCACATTGAAATCGTGAGCAACGGTCGTCATTGCAAGCGCAGCCCATACCGCGATCAGCGACAGATTGAAACCGCGAAACCGCTTCACCCGTACGGGGTGCAGAACCTTGAGAGGTACGAAGGTCAGCACGATGAGCGCCGCGATAGCGAAGGTCGAAGCCATCGGCGACGGACGCAGCAGAAACAGGTAGAACGCCGCGGCATTCCAGAGCGCCGGAAAACCGCGAAAGTGGTTGTCCGCTGTCTTCATCCGGCGGTCGGAGAAATAAAGCGCGCTGCTGATCACGATGCCGACGCCCAGCAAAGGCGCGGCGAGCGGAAGCAACAGGCCGCTCGCGGTGATGGCATAGGCCGGAACGAATACGTAGGTGAGGAAGTCGACCACGAGGTCCAGTATCTCACCGGACCAGTTTGGTTGCGCCGCCTGGACATTCAGCCGCCGCGCCATCGGTCCGTCCAGGCCATCGATGAGGAGCGCCAGACCCAGCCAGGCAAACATGGCTGCCCAGTGCTCACGCACGGCTTCCAGCATCGCGAGCAGCGCAATTCCGGCCCCCGTCGCCGTGAAAACATGGACCAGGAGCGCGGCGGTGCGCGACGCTTCGGGTCCGGGTAGCGGGTCCTGCCGGCTTGGTTGGCTCATTTGCACATTCTGCTATCAGGAATCGGGCAGCTTTGCATAATGGTCGTTGCGACGCTCCGCCGCTTGAGCGGTCGGGAACGGCTTCAGCCGGTTCCTGCAATGTTCGCCCTGCGGGCTTGAAAATGGCGGCGCGAATGGCGATTGTCGATCCATGAACGAGAGCGCGAAGCCGGTTGCAATCTTTGATGTCGCGGTCGTGGGCGGAGGGCCCGCCGGATTGGCCGCGGCGATTGCCCTCGCCCATGCCGGCGCCCGGACGGCGCTGATCGCGCGGCGCGTCGGTTATGGCGATAACCGCACCACAGCGCTGCTCGGCGGTTCCATCGATCTGCTGCGAGAGCTTGACGTCTGGCCACGCTGCGAGGCCGATGCCGCCCCGCTCCGTGTCATGCGTCTCGTCGACGATACCGGGCGTCTTATTCGTGCTCCGGAGGTCCGTTTCTCCGCCGCCGAGATCTGGCGTGACGCATTCGGCTATAATATTGCAAACCGTGCGCTGATGGCCGCCATGGAGGCGCGCGCGGCGGGAGCGGAAAACCTCACATGGATAGATGGCGAGGCCGAACAGGTCACGCCCGGCGATACGGTGGTCACCATCAGCACCCGTCAGGGAGAGACGCTGACCGCGCGTCTGGCCGTCGGCGCTGACGGACGGCAATCCCTTTGCCGCAAAGCCGCGGGGATCGGCATCACGCGTCGCCCGCTCGATCAGGCTGCGCTGACGTTCAACGTCGCGCATAGCCGGCCGCACAAGAACATCTCGACCGAATTTCACACCCCGCATGGTCCCTGCGTTTTCGTGCCGCTGCCCGGAGACCGTTCCAGTGTCGTCTGGGTCGCCTCCCCGAAGGAGGTGGAGCGGCTTGCCGCCCTGAGCGACGACGAACTGGCCGAGGCCGCCGAACGACGATCGCATTCGATCCTGGGACGGCTTGAGGTCGGCCAGGGACGAAATCAATTTCCGTTAGGAATCGAGCGGCCCGCGCGCTTTGCAGGCAACCGCATCGTTCTGGTCGGTGAATCCGCCCATGTCCTGCCGCCGATCGGCGCGCAGGGCCTGAATCTCGGCCTGCGTGACGCCGCCGATATCGCGGACATTGTCGGCGACGCCCTGTCCTCCGGGGACGACCCCGGCGCGTCTGCCGCTCTTGCGCGTTTCGAAACGGCGCGGCGCAGCGACGTCCTGAGCCGTACCTTCGCGATCGACATGGCGAACCGGTCGCTGCTCAGCGATTTCCTGCCGATCCAGACCGCACGCGCGCTCGGGCTGCATGTGATCAGCAGGGTTGGCCCGCTCAGACGCCTTGCCATGCGCGAGGGCCTCGCGCCGTCGTGGCGGCAGCGTCCATATAGGGAATCTCGGTTTAGAGCGTTTTCGAGCGAAGCGGACACCGGTTCGCGCGAAGAAAACGCGTCAAATCAAAATAATAGAGACCGCTTCTGATTCTATCAGAAGCGGAAAGGCTCTAGTTAGTTGATCGAGCATCGGATTTATCCCGAAACCGGTTCCCACTTTCGGGTCCGATGCTCTAGAGCATGATCCGTTCAAGTTGAATCGGACCATGCTCTAGAAATTATTGTCTGGTCGCATTTTCTTGCGGCGAACCGGTATCCACTTCGCCGGAAAATGCTCTAGCCGGCCTTGAGGCGCGGCCTCGATCCTTCCCCGTGGAATTCCAGCCCGATCGCCTCTGGCTTCGGCCGCGGCCCTGGTCTATTCGGTCAGGGATGATGAAAGCGCGTACCGCCAGATTCCAGATCGGCCAGATCGTTCGCCATCGGATTTATTCGTTTCGGGGTGTGATCTTCGATATCGATCCGGTCTTCAACAACACGGAAGAATGGTGGCTCTCGATCCCGGAGGATGTCCGGCCGCACAAGGATCAGCCATTCTACCATATGCTCGCTGAGAATGCGGATTCCGAATATGTGGCTTATGTGTCGGAGCAGAACCTTTTGCCAGATGACTCCGGCGAGCCGATCCGGCATTCGCAGGTGAAGGAGATTTTCATCCAGGATGAATCCGGCGATTATCGTCCCCGCAATCCGTCCCTGAACTGAGATCGTAGAGTCCTTCACTATCTTCATGGAAACAGTGAAAGACTCTACCTTGATATTTTGACGCGTTTTTCTTCACGCGAACCGGTTTCCACTTCGCTCGAAAACGCTATAGGGCTCAAGCCCGGGAACATGCTTGGCTCGAAAACGCTATAGCTGGCTGATACAAAAAAGCGCCCCGAGAGGAGCGCTTTTCCATTTGATCCCATTAGCGGGCTACTGTTTGGCGGTACCCTGTTGGGTGGCTTCGAGCTTCGCGCGCGCTTCGGCGGCCCGCTTTTGCAGTTCTTCCTGCAGCTTCTTCTGGGTTTCCTCGAATACCTTGGGGTCGGTCGGCGGGCCGTCATAGGCCTTCGCGAATTCAGCGAGCGGAAGCGGCAGCGTCAACGGCGCGCCGTTGGAATTGATTGCCTGAACGATCAGATTCTGGCCTTTCTTCAGGTGACCGAGCATATCCGCCGTCAATTCATAATCCGACATGCAGCCATTGGCGAAGCAGATCACGTAGGGACTCTGCTGCGGCGGATTGCTGTCGACGATGATGCGCGTTCCGTGGACGAGTTGCATCCCGAGCGGCAGCGTCACGCGGAGAATCTTCTTGGGCTCGCCTTCAGGCTCGATGATGACCGCCGCGATCACAGGCTGGCCGGATTCGATCCGCCCGTCCTTGCCGGTGAAACATACCTGCTTGGCTTTCGCATCCTGGCCTTTCAGGCAGAACTTGGTCCAGGGAGCATAGATCAGCTGCACCTGCTGGTCGGCTGGCGCTGCTGCCTGCGCCGCCGGGGCTCCTTTGGCCGCCTCAGCCTTCTTGCCTTTGGATGGGGCGGCTTGCTGGGCGGGAGCGTCCGACGCGAATGGAACGGCCGCTAGCGTCACCGCGGCGAACAGGGCAAAGGCCCGCCCGCGATGCAAAGCGGACGTGGTCGAGAGACGAAAATTCATTGCGGAAAACCCTTTCCTGAACGCTCGTGATCCGATTCTAACATTCGTATTTCGTTTCAGCGAGCCTTCTTCCGAATGCAAATTGAAGGACCGCTTGCAAACTCAAGCCCTGATGGAGCGGTTGCTGGCGGAGTTTCGAATTCGGCATTCGCGCTCCCTGCGCGATCGCCGGATCTCTCCACCAGGAGCAGGCATTGGCGCAGACTATTCGGCGGCTGTCTCTTAGTGAAATGAGGCGGTTACGTGACGATTCGCGATGTCATGATCAATTGACCGCCTTCAATACTAGGGCGCATAAAAAGATCAATGGCAACATACGCTTTTGGCGCCCCTTTCAAACCGCGCCGCGGCGGTTGTGATAAAATTTCTTGTGAGCAAGTTCGAATCAAAATGGATCCGGTATTGCCGACTGCCGCCGCGCGCGCGCTGCCGGACGGCGATATGCCTGGCGCTCGCGGGCGGGATGCTCGCCGCCGGATGCCAGCAGGTTTCCGCGGATCCCGGTTACGCCATCGCGATGCATGGCGAACCGGCCCTGCCGGCTGATTTCAGCCGGATGCCCTACGCCAATCCGGACGCGCCCAAGGGTGGCCGGCTGGTTCAGAGTGTTCCCGGTAGTTTCGATAGCCTCAATCCCTTCATCGTCAAAGGCGTCGCGCTTCAGCAAATTCGGGGGTTCGTGGTCGAGAGCCTGATGGCGAGGGGGCATGACGAACCCTTCACGCTCTACGGTCTGCTGGCGGAGAGGATTGAAACCGACGATGCCCGCACCTACGCCACTTTCCATCTGAATCCGCTGGCGCGCTTTCACGACGGGCGGCCTGTCCGCGCCGAAGACGTGCTCTTTTCCTGGCAACTCCTCCGGGACAAGGGCCGCCCCAACCATCGTCAGTACTATTCGAAGGTTGCAACGGCAGAAGCGATCGATGAACGCACCGTGCGTTTCGATTTCGGTGGAACCATGGATCGCGAACTGCCCTTGATCCTCGGCTTGATGCCTGTTCTGCCGAAACACGCCGTCGATGCCGCCACTTTCGAGCAGACCTCGATGACCGCCCTGTCGGGATCCGGGCCGTATCGCGTGACCGCCGTCAGGCCCGGAGCCAGCGTGACGCTGACGCGCAATCCGGATTATTGGGGGCGCGACCTGCCGGTCAATCGCGGCCTGTGGAACTTCGACGAAATCAGGTTCGACTACTATCGCGAAGCCAACAGTCAGTTCGAGGCGTTCAAGCGCGGCCTGTATGACTTTCGCGTCGAGACTGAACCGCTGCGCTGGCACGAAGGCTACAACTTTCCGGCAGCAGGCGATGGTCAGCTTGTCCGCGAAGCCGTCAAAACCGGCCTGCCCGCGCCCTCGGAATATCTGGTGTTCAATACGCGGCGGCCGATGTTTTCCGACATTCGCGTTCGCGAGGCGCTGACGCTGCTGTTCGATTTCGAGTGGATCAACCGAAACTATTTTTTCGGACTTTACAGCCGCGCCGGCGGCTTCTTCGCGGGATCGGAATTGTCGGCCTACGCGCGCCCCGCTGACGACGGAGAGCGGTCGCTATTGAAGCCGTTTCCGTCGGCCGTGCGAAGCGACGTTCTCGACGGCAGTTACCGTCTTCCCGTGACCGACGGTTCAGGCCGGGACCGCGAGGCCTTGCGCGCCGCTCTCGCGCTTCTGTCGCAGGCGGGTTATGAATTTGACGGCACGGTCCTGCGCCATCGCTCGACCAAGGCTCCCCTTGCCTTTGAAATGCTGGTGACAACCCGCGATCAGGAACGCATCGCGCTCACTTACGCGCGCGATCTCAAGCGCGCCGGCATCGAGGTGTCCGTGCGCTCGGTCGATGGCGTGCAGTTCGATCAGCGTCGGCTGGCGTTTGATTTTGACATGATCCAGAACCGCTGGGATCAATCGCTGTCGCCCGGCAACGAACAGTCCTTCTATTGGGGCAGCGAGGCTGCCGACATTCCAGGCACCCGCAATTACATGGGCGTGAAGAACCCGGCGATCGATGCCATGATCGCCGCCATGCTCAAGGCGAGGGAGCGGCCGGATTTCGTGGATGCGGTTCGCGCGCTCGATCGGGTCCTGATGTCCGGATTTTATGTGATTCCGGTTTACAACGTTCAAGAACAATGGATCGCGCGCTGGAATCGGATAGAACGACCAGCAGCGACCGCGTTGACTGGATACATCCCCGAAACATGGTGGCGAAGGCCGCCGAAGCCCGGCAAGTGACTTCGTGCTCCAGAACAATTCATCGCCTACGCTGGATGAACTCTTCGACCGCATCCTCGTCCGGCAGCCGGACCGACCGGCGCTGATCGATCCGCCGGACAAGTTGCGGGTGACGGGACAGCCGCCGCAGCATCTGACCTTTGCCCAGGCCGACCGGGCGGTATCGGCATTGGCGGCCCACTTTATCGAGGCCGGCCTGCCCGCCAATTCAATCATAGCGGTTCAGCTGCCCAACACCATCGAACTGGCGCTGACGGTGCTTGCCGCCCATCGCGCCGGCCTGATCGTGGCGTTGTTGCCCCAGCTTTGGCGGCAGGCCGAACTCGCTGTCGCGATCAACCGGACCGGCGCGCGCGCGATCGTCGCGATGGGCAGTATCGACGGCGTCAATCACGCCGATCTCGCGATGAACGCGGCCGCGGAAGTTTTCTCCGTCCGACATGTCTGCGGCTTCGGCGGCAATCTGCCGGAGGGAATGGTTCCGCTGGATATCGCCGCCGAAAGGACGATCGACCGCTCGCGGCTCATGATCCGGGATTCGCGCCGCGCCGCGCTGGTGACGTTCGAGGCTTCGGGCTCAGGCTTCCTCGCCGTGCCGCGAACCCATGTCAACCTGATCGCCGCCGGGCTTGCGATCTTTCTCGAAAGCGGATTGCCTCAGAACGCGACAATT
Organism: Nitrobacter sp. TKz-YC01; assembly: GCF_047824785.1. Lineage (GTDB taxonomy): Bacteria > Pseudomonadota > Alphaproteobacteria > Rhizobiales > Xanthobacteraceae > Nitrobacter. Next base: position 1,835,752 of record NZ_CP181167.1, read on the forward strand.
CTCTCGGCTCTCGCGCCGTCGTCCTTCGCCGGACTGACCTCATCCTTCGTGATGTGGCTGCTCAGCGGCGGCGCCCTGGCGATGCATCACCCCTTCGACGAAAATGTGCTTGTGCGGCAGATGGAAGCCGAACGCTGCGACACGCTGGTCGCGCCGGCCTCGCTGGCATTGCGGATGGCTGAAACCGGCGCCCTGTCTGCCGTCCCGAGCCTGCGTCACGTCGTGGGTCTCTGGCGGGTTCCTGAACAGGTGGGATCGAGCGAGCCTTGGTCCGACCGCGAGAGGCAAATGACCGACGTCTACCTGTTCGGCGAGGCGGGTCTTTTCGCGAGCCGCCGCGCGGAGGACGGCTCCCCTGCCCCGATCATGCCCGGCCCTTATCGGACGCCGCCTCAGGTTCCCATCTCATCGACGGCCGGCGAAATCGTTCTGACTCCGAACGGAACGCTGGGGCTGCGGGGGCCGATGGTGCCGATCGCGGTTTACGCCGGGCCGGATTCTCCTACGGACGCCTTCGGCATGCCGTCGCAGCCGGATTATGTCGATACCGGCTATGCGGCGCGGATCGATCGCGCCTCGGGCGCCATTGCGATCACGGCGCCGCCGGCCGGCGTCATGGCCGTCGGCGGCTACCGGTTTCCTGCACAGGACCTTCAGGAATGGGCACGGCGGCTCGGACCGAACGCCATGCTGACGGCGCTTCCCGACCGTCTGAGCGGCCATCGCCTGGCCGGGCGAGCCGGCGACAATGCCCGCGCTCGCGAGGCGCTCAAGGAACTCGGGCTGAATCCGTTGATGGTGGAAGCATTTCGCGATCGCTCCGTGACCGGCTGATCAAATCCGGCAGCGTTCATTGACGCCGCATTAAGGGACAATAAACTAGGATCACAAGCCTTTGGCACGTATCCGAGTGGGTGAAAATGTCCCGGCAAGGCCCGCTTATCGTTGTCTCACACGGCGAGCGACAAGCGTCCGTCGTTGCTCGATCGAGCCGGAGCATTTTCCCTGTCCTCGACATCGATTGGTCGGAAGCCTCCCGGGGCATCGAACGCTTTCAACCGGCAGCCGTCTTCGTCCCCACGACCGAAGGCGCGGGGACGGGATTGGATCGCCTCGCCGGTCAGCTTGCTGCGATGCAGCCTTACGTTCCCCTGATCGTCGCCGATCCCGATCCGCCCTGCCCGGACAACGCGCTTCCGTTCTCGTCCCTGAACGGAGGCATCGATCGGTTCGACAGGCGTCTCAACGCTGCGCTGCGCGTGCGAACGCTGCACGCGACCGTCCTCCGGCGGCTTGCAGGCAATCCGGCGGCGCCACGCCTGCCGGATGCCGACCCGATCCGGGATGCGACCGTTCTCCTGATCGGGCGCGGCGCGGCTTATCCGACGCTATCGGTTGCCTTTGGCGAACGGCTCGGTGTCGTTGGGGCGCTCAGCATCGAGGCGGCAGCGAAGCACCTCAACGCGCGTGATCTGGACGGTGTCGTTGTCAGCGAAGGGTTCACCCGGCGCGTGGTCGACGCGCTTCTGACCGTGCTGGCTGAAGACACCCGCTTTCGCAATCTGCCGATCGCTGTTCCGGCCGGCGGCCCGTGGGCGACCTGTGATCTTCCCAATCTCGAAGTGATGCCGGGCGAGCCCCATCATGTCGTCAGCAGGTTTCTGCCTTTGGTGCGTCAGCACGCGTTCGAGGCGCGCCTGCATCGTACGCTGAAATCAATGGATGCGGGCGGACTACTCGATCCGCGAACAGGTCTTCTGACCGGTGACGCCTTCCACCGTGAACTCAACATGGCGATCCGCCAGACCCGGTCCAGCGGCGTGAGTCTCTCCATTGCGCGCTTCACGCTCGGTCAACAGCACGAGCGTCTGCTGTTCGACGCGGCGCGTATTCTCAGCCGGCTCATGCGGCGAATGGATTTCGGCACGCTCGAAGCCGACGGCTCGATCGTTGTGGTTTTTGCCGACGCTGATTTGCGCAACGCGCAGATGATCGCGCGGCGGCTTTCGAGCGTGATGAAGCATACGACGCTCAGCGCCAGACGTGCCTTGCGGATCGATCCTCAGGTCACCCTGACGGCATCCCGGTTTGACGACTCCGCGGCATCGCTTCTCACCCGCCTGAGCAGTGAAGCGCGCGCGGCATCATAACGGCCGCATTATGCCGCCTTTCGATCTTCCGCGAGATTGGCGAGCTGGCGCATGATTTCGGTGGTGCCCATCAGGCGCTCTTCCGGGGTTTTCCAGTTCTGGAAGAACACGACTTTCATGTCGGGACGGACCTTCGCCGCCTGTCCGTGCTGGCGGATGAAGTACACCAGCCGATCGGGGTGCGCGAACTTGTTGTCGCGGAAGGAAATCACCGCACCCTTCGGTCCCGCATCGACCTTCTCGACATTGGCGCGGCGGCAATAGGCCTTGATGGCCGCGACCTTGAACAGGTAGCGGACTTCGTCCGGCAACTGGCCGAAGCGGTCGCGCAGCTCCGCGGCGAAGTTATCGATTTCATCATCGGTATCGAGGTCGGCAAGCCGGCGATACAACGATAGCCGAACCGCCAGATCAGCGACGTAATCTTCGGGGATCAACACCGGCATCCCGATGGTGATCTGCGGCGACCAGCGATCGTCGGCAATCTCAGTCACGCCGGTCTTGAGATTCTCGATCGCCTCCTCCAGCATCGATTGATAGAGCTCGAATCCGACCTCCTTGATGTGGCCCGACTGTTCCTCGCCAAGAAGATTGCCCGCGCCGCGAATGTCGAGATCGTGCGACGCAAGCTGGAATCCGGCCCCCAGGGTTTCGAGCGACTGCAACACCTTGAGCCGGCGTTCGGCCTGCGCCGTGATCTTGTGCTTTGACGGCAGCGTGAATAACGCATAGGCGCGGAGCTTCGAGCGCCCGACCCGGCCGCGCAACTGATAAAGCTGCGCCAGCCCGAACATATCGGAGCGATGCACGATGAGAGTGTTGGCGGTCGGGATGTCGAGCCCGGACTCCACGATGGTTGTCGAGAGCAGGACGTCATACTTGCCGTCATAGAAGGCCGAGATGATGTCCTCGATCACCGTCGGCGGCATCTGGCCGTGCGCGACGGCAACCTTCATCTCCGGGACGTGCTTGTCGAGGAACTCCTTGACCTCGGCGAGGTCACTCACGCGCGGCACGACGTAGAAGGCCTGGCCGCCACGGTAGCGTTCGCGCAGGAGTGCCTCGCGGATCATCAGGGGATCGTGGGGCGCCACGAAGGTACGAACGGCCAGGCGATCGACCGGCGGCGAGGCAATGATCGATAGGTCGCGAACGCCGGTCAGGGCCAGTTGCAGCGTGCGCGGAATAGGAGTTGCGCTCAGCGTCAGGACATGGACGTGCGCCCGCAATTGCTTCAGCCGTTCCTTGTGGCTGACGCCGAAGTGCTGCTCTTCATCGACCACCAGAAGTCCCAGGTCCCTGAACTTGATGGATTTGCCGAGCAAGGCATGTGTGCCGACCACGATATCCACCGAGCCGTCCGCGATCCCCTTCTTGACCTTGGCCAACTCCTTCGGCGACACCAGCCGTGAGGCCTGCGCGACATTGACCGGGAAACCGCGAAACCGCTCAGTGAACGTCTTTGCGTGCTGACGCGCAAGCAGCGTTGTCGGCACGACCACCGCGACCTGCTTGCCATCCAGCGCGACAGCGAAAGCCGCCCGCAGGGCCACTTCGGTCTTGCCGAAGCCAACGTCACCGCACACCAGCCGATCCATCGGCTTGCCGCTTTCGAGATCCTCCAGTGACGCCTGGATGGCGCCGAGCTGGTCCTCGGTTTCCTCATAGGGGAAGCGCGCGCAGAACTCGTCGTACAGACCGGACTGCACCGGCAGTTTCGGCGCCTCCCGCAGGTGCCGTTCCGCGGCGATCCGGATCAACTCGCCTGCGATCTCCCGAATGCGGCTTTTCAGCTTGGCCTTGCGCGCCTGCCAGCCCCCGCCGCCGAGCCGGTCAAGTTCGACATTGGCTTGATCGGAGCCGTAGCGCGATAGCAGTTCAATATTCTCGACCGGCAGGAACAGCTTGGTCTCGTTGGCGTAACGCAGTTCCAGACAGTCGTGCGGCGCGCCGCCTACTTCAAGCGTCTGCAAGCCGACAAAACGCCCGATGCCGTGCTCGACGTGAACAACCAGATCGCCCGCCGCGAGGCTGGTGACTTCCGAGATGAAGTTTTCGAGCTTGCGGCTGGCCTTGCGCGGCCGCACCAGGCGATCGCCAAGGATGTCCTGCTCGCTGATGACGGCGACGGATTCGGTTTCAAATCCGGATTCTATCCCGACAACGCCCAGCATGACCTCATTGCGGGGCGTTGCCTGAACGGTGCGCCAGGTATTGATGCTTGTCAGGTTGAGCAGCCCGTGATCTTTCAGCATGCTCGCCATGCGGTCGCGCGAACCCTCGCTCCACAACGTCACCACGACTTTCTTTCGCGCGGCCTGCAACGCCTGTATGTGGGATCCCACGGACTCGAAAACGTTGAGGGTAGTGTCAGCCCGTTCGGGCGCGAAATTCCGCCCCTGCCGCGCGCCCGCATCGATGACATTGACGGATTCGTCTGGCACCGCGAACGGCGTCAGCCGCACCAAAGCCGCTTCATTGAGGCGCTTTGTCCACTCATCCGGCGTCAGATAAAGTTTATCGGGCGGAAGCGGGTTGTAAGGCGCGCCGCCGCCGGCTTGTTCAAGGGGCTCGCGGCGCGCTTCATGGTAATCGGCGATCTGCTTGAAGCGCTCGCTCGCGGCGTCTTCTCCCTGCGGCTCGATGACGATGGATGCGCCGTCAAGATAATCGAACAGCGTGTCCATGCGTTCGTGAAACAGCGGCAGCCAGTGCTCCATGCCCGGATACCGCCGCCCTTCGCTGACCGCTTCATACAACAGGTCATCGCGTTCCGGCGCGCCGAAAGCGGCGACGTATCCCATCCGGAAACGCCGGATGGTTTCGGTGACGAACTGGAATTCGGAGATCGGCACCAGATCGAGCGAGCGTACGTCGAACAGCGTGCGCTGGGTTTCCGGATCGAATGACCGGATCGATTCCAGCGAGTCGCCGAAGAAATCGAATCGCACGGGATGATCGAGATTCGACGGAAACAGGTCGAGGATGCCGCCGCGAACGGCGTATTCGCCGGGTTCGCGGACCGTTGAAGAACGATTGTAGCCGTTGTGCTCGAGCCATGCGGCGATCGAATCCATCGGCACCACATTGCCGGGTGCGACAGACAGCGCTTGAGACGCGACGATTTCGCGCGCGGGCACGCGTTGCAGGATCGCGTTGACCGTTGTGAGGATGATCAGAGGCTTTTCGCTGCCGGTCAGACGAGACAGCCGCGCCAGCGTCGTCAGGCGCTGGGCAAGCACGCCTCCATGCGGCGAGACCCGATCATAGGGCTGGCAATCCCAGGCAGGGAACTGCATCACGGAAATGTCCGACGCGAAGAATTCGAGCGCCCGCGCCAGTTGCTGCATCCGCGGACCGTCACGGCAGACCACCGCCAGGCTCACCGCCGAGGCTCGCCGCCCCGCATTGGCCTTGATCGCGCGCGCGAGGTCCGAGACGACGAGTCCCTCGGCGCCTTCCGCGACATTTGCGAGCATCAGCGGATGACCCGGTGACAGCGATTCCGCGGGTGATCGTGAAACAGCTTTCATGCGCCCTGTCCCCGCCGAAACGACTTGATGCGATCGAATAGCGCCGTCCGGTATTCGGAAGCCAGCGGAGCGCCGTCGCTCAGCGCGGCGTAAAGGTCCGGGTCCGGAACCTCGATCAGGTTTTCGAGATCTTTCAACTCCGCTTCGGTCAATGAACCGATCTCCTCATCGACGAACCGGCCGAGGATCAGGTCCATCTCGCGCATCCCGCGATGCCAGCAGCGATACAGCAGCCGTTTGCGGCGGTCATCCATGCCCTCGCTTGATCGTGTCGATCCCGTCATTCGTCTATTCCAGGCAAACGCCAAAAGCCCGGACGAGCCGGGCCGGCACCATATAGCCCCAGGGATAATGGATGTCAGCATCCGTCTCGCGCATTGCACAATCAGGGATTTGCATTCAAGGCTTGCATTTGGTCCAGATCACTCCGCCCGAGTCGTCAGATGCGTCCCGCGCTGCTCAATCCGCTCTTCGTACCGGTGACCAGCCTGTCCGGCGTCGGACCGAAGCAGGACAAGCTGTTCCGGCATCTGCTCGCGCGTGATGAAACGCCGCGGCTGGTTGATCTGCTGTTTCACCTGCCCGCAAGCGTCGTCGATCGCAGGGCGCGGCCCAAAATCCGCGACGCCGTCCCCGGCACGATCGTGACGCTGGAGGTGAGCGTTGACCGTCATCGACCGCCGCCCCCGGGACGCTCCCGCGCGCCGCATCTCGTCCATGCCAGCGACGAGACCGGGGATGTCGTGCTGACCTACTTCCGCGCTCAGCCGGGCTATGTCGAAAAGCTGCTTCCCGCAGGCAGCAAGCGTTATGTATCCGGCACGGTGCAGATGTTCGACGGGGCGCTGCAGATCGTGCATCCCGATCGGGTGGTCGATGAGGCGGGGCTGGCGGAGCTTTCCGGTATCGATCCCGTCTATCCCCTCACCCAGGGTCTGGCGCCGGGGGCCTTGCGCCGCGCGATCGCGCAGGCGTTGCAGAATTTGCCCGTGTTGCCGGAATGGACCGATCCGAAGATTTTACGCCGCTGTGGCTTTCCGCCGCTGGCGCAGGCGCTCCGCCGGGTCCACGTCCCCCTGGAATTGACTGATACGCTGCCGGAAGGCCCGTTCTGGTCACGCCTTGCCTTCGACGAACTGCTCGCCGGACAGCTTGCGCTGGCGCTGGTGCGCGCGCAGCTTCGCCGCCCGGCTGGAAATCGCCACGCAGGCGACGGACACTTGCGCAACAGGATCATCGACGCGCTCCCCTACGCCCTCACCGCATCCCAACGGCAAGCCGTCGCGGCGATCATCGACGACCTGCGGCAACCGGTGAGGATGCTGCGGCTGCTTCAGGGCGATGTCGGCTCGGGCAAGACCGTGGTCGCGCTGCTGGCCGCCTGCGCGGTGGCCGAATCCGGCAAGCAGACGGCGTTGATGGCGCCGACCGAGGTTCTCGCCCGCCAGCATATCAAGACCATCGCGCCGCTGGCCGAACGGGCCGGCCTGCGCGTTGCGATCCTGACCGGCCGCGAGAAAGGCAGGGAACGGCGCGAGATCACCGCGCGCCTTGCCGAGGGCGACATCGACCTGCTCGTCGGCACTCACGCGTTGATTCAGGATGAGGTCACGTTCAAATCACTGGCGCTCGCGGTGGTGGATGAGCAGCACCGTTTCGGCGTGCGCGAGCGCCTCGCACTGACGGCGAAGGGTGAAGCCGTCGATGTCCTGGTGCTGAGCGCGACGCCTATTCCGCGCACCCTGGTGCTGACCTATTTCGGCGACATGGATGTCTCCGAACTGCGCGATAAGCCTGCGGGCCGGCAGCCGATCGATACCCGCGCCGTTTCGGACGCCCGGTTGAGTGAGGTCATCGATGCGGTTGGCCGCGCCGTGAGGGCGGGGAGGCTGGCTTACTGGATCTGCCCGCTGGTCGAGGAGTCCGATGCCGTCGACCTGAGCGACGCCGAGCAACGCTATCAAAGCCTCAAGGCACGCTTCGGCGACAGGGTCGGCCTTGTTCACGGCAAGATGCGCGGCCCCGAAAAAGATCGCGTGATGGCGCAATTCGCGGCGGGCGAAATCAATCTGCTGGTCGCGACAACCGTCGTCGAGGTCGGCGTTGACGTGCCGGCGGCGACCATCATGGTGATCGAGAACGCTGAACGCTTCGGTCTCGCGCAACTCCATCAGTTGCGAGGCCGGATCGGTCGCGGCTCGGAATCCTCCACCTGCTTGCTGCTTTACCGGGAGCCGCTGGGCGAGATGTCAGCCGCCCGGCTGCGGGTGATCCGGGAGACCACGGATGGATTCCGCATCGCCGAGGAAGACCTGAGGCTGCGCGGTGAAGGCGACGTCCTCGGCACCCGTCAAAGCGGCCTGCCCGGCTATCGCATCGCGCGCTCCAATGTCCACGCGCAACTCATCACGCTGGCCCGCGACGAAGCCCTGCGCATTCTCAAGCAGAATCCGAATCTCACGGGCCCGCACGGCGAAGCCTTGCGATGCCTGCTGTATCTGTTCGAGCGAGACGAAGCCCTGCCCCTGCTCGGCGCGGGTTAATAGCGAAGGTCCTCGGGCTTGACCCGAGGATGGATCACCGGTTCGCGTGAAAACGCTATAGCGTCAGTCAACCTTCGCGGCTGTAGTGGACGCGAGGTTGGAGGCATTCGCGACCCGCGACGCCTCGGCCATTTCCGCGAGGGCCGCGAGTTTCTTCTGCGGATCCGAGTTCGGCTGAACGACGCCGGCCGACATGATCAGAGTTGCCGCCTCCTCCGTGCTCATGTCGATCTCGACCACCCTGCTCTTGGGTACGTAGAAGAAGAAGCCCGTGGTCGGGTTGGGCGCGCAGGGCAGGAACACCGAAATATGCTCCTCCTGAGAGGGAAGCCGGGCCGCGACATTCGCGCTTGGCACCTGCGAGATGAGCACGATCGACCACATGCCGGGCGATGGGAATTCAACCAGACCGACCCTGCGGAGACTCGATCCGGATCCGGAGAAAAGCGTTTCGAAGACCTGCTTGAGCCCGCGATAGATCGCCCGCACCACCGGCATGCGGCCGAGCACTTTCTCGCCGATTTCAACCAGCGTCCTGCCGATCAGGTTGGCCGTCAGGAAGCCGAGCATGGTCAGCGCGAACACCGCGACGATCAGGCCCGATCCGGGCAATATGAAAGGCAGGTACGTTTCCGGCCGATATGCCATCGGGACGAACGGCCGCACCAGGTTGTCGACCCAGTTCACGAACCACCAGGTCAGGTAAAGCGTTATCGCCACCGGGCCTGCGACAATCAGGCCGGTCAGAAAGTAATTCCGGAATCGCGCGATGAGCCCGCGAGGCATATCCGGGTGGTGGTCGTCTGGTGCGCTGCTCGAAGGGTCGTCACGCGTCATCGTGGTTCCAGATCAAGACGTCCAAAAAGGCTTTCAGAAGGCTGATGCCTGCTTATATAGGCATTCTATCAAACTTTGCATGTTGTGCATGCGATGGACGCCTTTGCGGGCTCCGTCTTATTCAACAGTGACGGATTTTGCCAGATTGCGCGGCTGATCGACATCCGTGCCCATCACGACCGCGGTATGATAAGCCAGCAACTGCACCGGCACCGCATAGACCAATGCTGCGAAAGTGGCCGCCATATCGGGCATGATGATCGTCTCCAGCGGCTCGACGGCGGCCTCCGCCGCTCCTTTTGCGTCGGTCATGAGAATGATGTTGCCGCCGCGCGCCGCGACCTCCTGCATGTTGGACACGGTCTTCTCGAAGACGCGGTCATAGGGGGCGATCACCACCACAGGCATGTTCTCGTCGATCAATGCGATCGGTCCATGCTTGAGCTCGCCCGCGGCGTAACCTTCCGCATGGATGTAGGAGATTTCCTTGAGCTTGAGCGCTCCCTCCAGGGCAAGCGGATAACTGGTGCCGCGTCCGAGATACAGGACGTCCCTGGATTTGGCGATCTCGCGCGCGAGCCTGTCGATCTGCGGTTCGGTGGCCAGCGCTTCCGACATCAGTCGCGGAACTTCAATCAGACCGTGCACGAGCCGGGCTTCATCTTCATCGGATAATTCGCCGCGCACCTTGCCTGCGGCGATCGCGAGGGTGGCGAGCACCATCAGCTGGCAGGTGAAAGCCTTGGTCGATGCGACGCCGATCTCCGGCCCCGCCAGCGTTTGCAGCATCGTCCCGCTTTCGCGGGCGATCGTCGACGTCGTGACGTTGACGATCGAGAGCGTGTGCAACCCATGCTGCTTGGCGTATCGCAGGGCCGCGAGCGTATCGGCGGTCTCACCGGATTGCGAAATGAAGATGGCGAGATCGCCCTCCCCGAGCGGCGCTTCACGATAGCGAAACTCGGACGCAATATCGATTTCGACGACCAGCCGGCCCAGCCGCTCCAGCCAGTATTTACCGATGTAGCCGGCATAATTGGCGGTTCCGCACGCGATGATCGAGACCCGCTTGATCTCGCGAAAATCGAACGGAAGATCCACCGGAAGCGATACGCGCTCGCTCGCCATGTCGACATAGCGGGCCAGCGTGTGTCCCACCACTTCGGGCTGTTCGTGGATCTCCTTCGCCATGAAGTGGCGATAGTTCGACTTGTCGACCAGAGAAGCCGAAGCGCTCTGCTTGACCACCTCGCGCTGAACGACGGCGTTATGGTGGTCGTAGACTGTCGCGCCGTCATGCGTCAAAACAGCCCAATCGCCATCTTCGAGGTAGCTGATCGTATTCGTCAGAGGCCCGAGCGCAATCGCATCAGATCCCAGATACATTTCGCCGTCGCCATACCCGATCGCCAGCGGAGGTCCGTTCCGCGCGCAGATCAGAATGTCTTCGTCGGCTGCGAAAATAAAACCGAGCGCGAAGGCGCCGCGAAGCTGCGACAACGTGGCTCTGACCGCCTCGACCGGATTGATGCCGGCGGCAAGATAGCCATCCACCAGATGGAGCACGGCTTCCGTATCGGTTTCAGTTTCGAAAACCGCTCCGTTTTTCTGAAGCTTCTCGCGCAGTTCGCGAAAATTCTCGATGATGCCGTTGTGGACGACGGCCACGCGCTCGGTCGCATGGGGGTGCGCGTTGTTCTCTGTTGGTCTGCCGTGCGTCGCCCAGCGCGTGTGCCCGATCCCGACCTGCCCGATCAGCGGTTCGGCCTGGAGCCGCCCGGCGAGGTTTCGCAGCTTGCCCTCGGCGCGACGGCGCGCCAGACACGCGCCTTCCAGCGTGGCAATGCCGGCGGAATCGTAACCGCGGTATTCGAGACGCCTAAGCGAATCAACCAGTTGCTCCGCTACCGGACCGCGCCCCAGAATTCCTACAATACCGCACATGCGGATCAATATCTCCCAAACTCAGAAGATCGCGAAAAGGCCGCGCCCTCTTAACGAAACCCGGACCATCCGGAAACAGTAATCATCGCCGATTGCGGCAGTGTTAAAACGGTCTGGACGCAATCCGCCAGCGTCCGGACATCCCCGCCTCGCGAGGCCAGCCCGCAGGCGAACCTGCCACGGTAAGCACTCGATAACCTTGTTTGCATGCAAATCGGCGATCCGCGATGTCGAGGATGTCGGTCGGTCGGGTCATGTGCGAGGCTCAAAATCGTGTCGCAGTTTTTAGGGCCAGATCCAGACAATTTTAGCGATTTCCGCAACGGGAGCCCAATCCGTTTCTGGCACTCTGTATGACAGACCAGAGAGGCGTACATGAGTGAAGTTGAGTTTGAACGATTGCTAAGCGCAGTGAGTGACGTGCTCGCGCCGCGCATCGAAGAAGCCGTGCGAAACGCGCAGCCGCAGGCTGACCGGATGCGTTCCGGCGAACTGCCGCAAGCCGCGAACGACAATGAAGTCGCCTGGCCCTTCATTCCATTTCCCGAGGGCTGGAACGGCGCCTGCTGAACCACTGCGAAATTGATTGATGGATCTGTAAAACGTGAATTCCATCAGATAGTTATCATAACATATTGATTGTATTATGGAGGCCACGACCAGAATTGAACTGGTGTACACGGTTTTGCAGACCGTTGCGTAACCACTCCGCCACGTGGCCCCTTCATCCCGGACTTATTATAGAGTGACAGTCACTTAAGCAACCTTGCTCATATTCCCAGGCGCGAATTTCTGAAACTGCGATCCGCGGCATTTCTGAAACTGCCGTCCAGGTGGCGTTCCACCGGCCTCGACCTGGCCTGGGAATGCAGACGTCCGCTGATAAGCATGCCGGCGGTGCACGGCAATCTCACTTCCGGGAACAAGATTCTTTCTTGTCCTGTGCCGAAAACTCCAATGATGAGATCGATGCTCTGGCGCCGCAGTAGCGACGCTCGCAACTCTCATTGGCAAATCGAAACCGGATGCGATCTGATATCTCGATATCGATCTGGCAAACCTCTGCCGGCTGGCTTTTGTCGACATAGCGCCAGCCTCGCGCTGTTTCGGCTGCCGTGCCTTTCGCGGAGCACAAATGTTTCGTGCGCGGATTGACGACATCGACCGAGAACGACGCCGACCCGGATGATCCAACGCTGAGGCTGAATTCGGCTCCCTCGCCTTCCTGCGCAAAGCAATGACGCCCGACCCCCATCGCAGAGCGCATATCGCCGGTCTCTCCCGTCGCCGGGCGTGTCGTATCCTTGGGCGCGACGGCGGCATTCTCACCGTCGCACTTCCGGTAAAGACTGATGCCGGGGCGCTGCTTGCTGACGTTGACCATGGCGAGTTTGTCATTCCCCCCCAATGGGAGGATCTGCCACAGTTGGGTTTGCGACCATCGCTCGCCTTCACCATCACACGTCATCGCGACATGAACAGCGCCACTGTCGAATACGGGCTTTGGCTGGGTTACGGATTTGAACCGGCACTCGCTCTCATGATAGCGAACGAGTCCCGTCTCGATCTTGATGTGCGTATCGGTGTGCCGATCGGAATTCCAGTCCGAGGCTTTGCAAGCCTGATCTTCATTTTCGATGGCCTGCCACACGCCTATGAAGCGTTCCGGCACACCCGCCGCCAAGCACTGGGCCGGCACAAAGACAGCAATCCCGGTGATGAGCGAACTGGTCAGTGCGCGAATATTCAACCTGGCCTCCGCCTGCTCGATTTGAGCGAACTTGATACATCAGACTGATCCAGCCGCCACTTCAAAAGTGGCCGGATCCTTCAGCCGTTCGCGAAATGAGGTCACACCCGAGGACGTGGTTCGCTCGAAAACGCTATAGTTTCATCGGCGTCGGCGGCGTCTTGGCCGGGGTGCAAGTTCGGGCATTCCCGCCTGCGCCTCCTGATATTTTGTCAGCATCCGATCGAAGCTCGCGAGCAATGTGGTCTCGATGTCCGGCCGATCTTCGAGTCCGGCGAGCATGATCGCCGCCGCCTCGATCGTGGCGAGGCCGTCGCGTCGCGGCTCCTTGCGCAGCTTGCCGTAACGGGAGGCCCGCGCGGGCGCCAGGACGACGCGCTGGCATTTCAGCATCCATGGATTGCGCCACCACAGTGCCTTGGCCTGGCTCCATGTGCCATCGAGCAGCACGACGCCCTCGATATCCGCGAGAGCCGCGCGTTGGTCGGTCTTCATCTGGCCGTTGCGATCGATTGCGACGATGGCGCGGTCGGCATTGAAGCGGTCGGCCCTGACCGAGCCGAGGTAAAGCACCGCCCAGCGCGAGGGGTCATGCACCGGCCGTCCCAATGCTTTCGAAAGGCTGGGCCAGGACAGACCGATCTTCAGGACGGCGTCCTCGAAATGCAGCGCGGTCAGCCGGGCAGTTCCGAGCGCCTTATCCTGCTCCTGGGGATGCTGCAGAACAAGCAGCGCGGTCCGGCTTTTGATCTGCTCGATGCTGCCGCAAACGCAGAACACTTCCGCCTTGTGACAGCGCCCGCATTGCGGAAGCGCTTCACGTTCTGCGGCGGAGTTTTCGGAGTTGCTGGACATCGCCCGCTATACGCCGCGTCGATCCGGCCCGCAACCGATCGCTTCCGGCTATTCGGCTGGTGCGGCGGCGGGCACGGCCTCGCCTCGCCGCCGCACCCGGTCGATCAGGAGATAGATGACCGGGGTCGTATAGAGGGTCAGGATTTGTGAAACGAGAAGCCCGCCGATGATGGTGATGCCGAGCGGCCGCCGCAGTTCCGTTCCCGGACCGGTCGCGAGCACCAGCGGGATCGCGGCGAAAAGCGCGGCCATTGTCGTCATGATGATCGGCCGAAAGCGCACGCGACACGCCTCGAAGATGGCGTCCGCGGATGACAATCCGCGTTGGCGTTCGGCTTCCAGCGCGAAATCGACGATCATGATTCCGTTCTTCTTGACGATGCCGATGAGAAGAATGATTCCGACGAACGCAATGACCGACAGCGGCGTGCCGGTGATCTGCAAGGCCAGGAGCGCTCCGAGACCCGCCGATGGCAGGGTGGAAATAATCGTGAGCGGATGGGCGAGACTCTCATAGAGAACCCCGAGCACAATATACACCGCGACAAACGCGCCGAGAATCAGCAGCGGCTGCCGCCCCGATGTTTTGCGGAAATCGGCCGCGCTTCCCTCGAAGCCTCCACGAATGCCCTCGGGCATGTGCAGCTCATCGACTGCGCGTTGAATGTTGGCGGTAGCATCCTGAAGTTCCACGCCCGGCAACGTGTTGAAGGACACCGTCACCGATGGAAACGATTGTGAATGATAAACGGCGAGCGGCGACAGCTGCCGCTGGTAGCGGGCGACGGCGGACAACGGAATCTGCACGCCGTTGGCTCCCGCGACGAAGATGCGCTCAAGATGGGATGGGTCTTCCTGAAACCGCGGATCGATTTCCAGAATGACCTGATACTGATTCCGCTGGGTGTAAACGATCGAGATCTGCCGCTGCGAGAACGCGTTGTTGAGCGCGTTGTCGATATCCTGAACCCTGACCCCGAGGCTGGACGCCTTCTGCCTGTCGATCGACAGGGTCAGTTGCAAACCTCCTGTCTCGCGGTCGCTCGACACGTCGGTGATTCCCTCGACCGCCTGCATGCGCTTGGCGACAAGAGGCGCCCACTTCTGCAACAGGTCGAGGTCGGTGCTGGTGAGCGTGTACTGATAGTTTGAATCGCTCTGGCGGCCTCCGCCGCGGATGTCCTGTGCGGCGAACATGAATAGCCTGATGCCCGGCACGTCACCAAGATTTCGTCGAAGCCGATCGATCGCCTGCTGGGTCGTCAATTTCCCTCGTTCGGCGGGCGGCTTCAGGCTGATATACATGAATCCCCGGTTTGAGCCTCCGCGCGTGCCGCCGCCGCCGATCGATGATCCGATTCCCTGTACGGCGGGGTCAGCCATCACGATATCCATGACGCGCTGTTGAAGCTCGAGCATGGACTGAAAGGAAACGTCGGGTGACGCGCGTGTCGCGCCGATGATGAAGCCGCTATCGTCGATCGGGAAATAACCCTTCGGCGTCTTGATATACAGCGTCACCGTCAAGGCGATCGTTGCGAAGAATACCAGCAACATCAGGACGGGAAAGCCGAGTACGACGCGCAGCGTGCGCGTATAGAACGCTACGATTCGCGACAGCAGACCCTCAACCAGCCGGTCGAACCGGGTCGCATCCGTGGATGTCGCGCTTTTGATGTAGTGGGCGCAGATCATCGGCGTGACCGTCAACGACACGACCGTCGACACGATGATCGCAAACGTGAGCGTGAGCGAGAACTCCCGCAGCAGCCGGCCGACAATGCCGTCCATGAAGATCAGCGGCGTGAAGGCGGCGATCAGCGACAGGCTGATCGAGAGCACGGTAAAACCGATCTGCCTTGCTCCTTCGAGCGCCGCCCGGTACGGCGGCAGGCCCTGTTCCAGATTGCGGTACATGTTCTCGATCATGACGATGGCGTCGTCGACAACGAAACCGACCGAAATGGCCAGCGCCATCAGGGACAGGTTGTCGATCGAGAAGCCTGCCAGCCACATCCCGGCGCATGTACCGGCCAGCGCCAGCGGAACCGATACGCCTGCCGCGACCGTCGGCGTCAACCGCCGAAGGAACGCAAAGACAACGACCATCACCAGGAACGCTGTCGCCAGCAGCGTCCATTCCATGTCCTCGACGCTGGCGCGGATGGTGCCGGTGCGATCGACGATGATGGAGACTTCGATACCGGCCGGGATCCATTTCTTGAGTTCGGGCAGCAGCGCCCTCACCCGGTCGACGGTGTCGATGACATTGGCGTCGCCCTGCTTGGTGACCTGGATCAGCACCGCGGGCTGCTTGTTGAACCAGGCGATCGAGCGGCTGTTTCGCGTGGCGTCCTTGATCTCGGCCACGTCTGAGAGCCGGACGAAATTTCCTCCCGAGATCTTTATAACGATGTCCCTGAATTCCGCCGCGCTACGCATCTGCCGGTTGGTCGATAGCGTCTCGCTCTGGCGGTCGCCATTGAAGATTCCGACAGGGCCGAGCGGATTGGCATTCACGATCGCGGTCCGGACATCGTCGGTCGAGATGCCCGCGTTCGAGAGCGCGACCGGATTGAGCGCGATCCGCACAGCCGGTTGGTCAGCGCCACTGACGGAAACCTCGCCCACTCCCGGAACCTGCGAAACGCGCTGAACGAGAACCGTATCAGCGACGTCATAGATGGCGCTGGTCGGCATGGTTTTTGATGTCAGCGCCAGAATAAAGACCGGAGACGCAGCGGGATTGACCTTGCGGAATTTCGGCAAGGTCGGCAGATCCGTCGGCAGATTGGCGAGCGACGCGTTGATCGCCGCTTGCACATCGCGCGCCGCGTGATCGATATCGCGCCCGATGGCGAACTGCAAATTGATGCTGGTGGCGCCCAGGGTGCTCGAGGATGTGATCTGTTCGACGCCGGCGATCTCGCCGAGGCGCCGCTCCAGCGGCGCGGCGACGGTAGCCGCCATCACCGAGGGCGACGCGCCCGGCCGGCTCGCCGACACCCTGATCATCGGGAAGTCGACATTGGGAACCGAAGCCACCGGAAGCACGCCGTAAGCGACGACGCCGATGAGAAACAGCCCGATGGCGAGCAGCGTGGTGCCGACCGGTCTCCGGATGAACGGCTCGGAGATCGAAGCCATTATTTCATGCCCTCGATCGCGCCCGGCGGAGGCCCAGAACCGCCAGTCGGAACGGCTTGCTCGATTCGCTTGTTCAGCCGGTCGAGCGCCAGATAGATTACGGGCGTGGTGTAAAGCGTGAGCAACTGACTGAGCAGCAGGCCGCCGATGATCGAAATGCCGAGAGGAAACCGTAACTCCGAGCCTGTGCCGCTTTCAATCGCCAGCGGCAGCGCGCCGAACAGCGCCGCCAGCGTCGTCATCATGATGGGCCTGAACCGGAGCAGGCACGCCTGCACGATTGCATCCGTCGAAGACATGCCCTGACGGCGTTCGGCCTCCAGCGCGAAGTCGATCATCATGATCGCGTTCTTCTTCACGATGCCCATCAGAAGAATGATGCCGATCAGACCGATCACCGACAGATCCTGTCCGAACAGCATCAGGGCGAGAATGGCTCCGATGCCCGCCGAAGGCAGTGTCGAGAGGATCGTGATCGGATGAATATAGCTTTCGTAGAGGACCCCCAGCACGATGTAGATCGTGACCAGCGCGGCCAGGATCAGCCAGGGCTGACCGGCAAGCGATTTCGAGAATTCGGCCGCATCGCCGGAAAACATGCCGACGATATTGGAGGGCATGCCGATGCGGGTCTCAATGGTCTTGACCCTTTCCACGGCGTCGCCAAGCGCCTCTCCCGGAGCGAGATTGAAGCTGAGCGAGGATGCCGGGAATTGCGCCTGATGAGAGATCGCCAGCGGCGCGGTGGTTCGGGTCAGCGTCGCGACGGCGGATAGCGGCACCTGGGCCCCCGCCACGCCCGGCAGAAAGAGCTTGGAGAGGATCGAGGGGTCTCGCTGATACTGCGGCAGGGCCTCCAGCACGACGCGATACTGGTTGGCCTGTCCATAAACCGTCGATATCTGCCGCTGGGCAAAGGCGTCGTTCAGCGTGTCATTGACCGCCTGCAGGCTGACGCCAAACTGGCCCGCGCGTGCGCGGTCGATGTTCAGCGCGGCGCGAAGGCCTGAGTCCTGCGCTTCCGAGGATACATCCCGGAACAGCGGATCGCGGCGCAGTTCCTCGACCAGCTTGCGGACCCACTCCGAAACCTGGGCCGCGTCGGTCCCCGTCAAGGTGTATTGATACAGCGAGCGGCTGGTCCGCGAACTGATCTGGATATCCTGCACCGGTTGAAAATAAACCGTCATGCCGGGGATCGAAGCGACGCGCGCCTTCAGGCGCGTGATGACGGCCGCGACGTCGTCACGGCGGTCGCTGCGCGGATGCAGCGTCATCACCAGGCGGCCGGCATTCGTGGTCGGATTCACCGAAGCGGCGCCAATGACGGATACCACGCCCGTGACGTCGGGATCCGCCTTGATCACGGCCGCGACCTCGGCCTGGCACCTTTGCATTTCGGCGAAGGAGACGTCGGGGCCCGCTTCGGTTACGGCGATAATCGACGCCGTGTCCTGCAGGGGCAGGAAACCCTTTGGCGCGACGGCGTAAAGCAGCATCGTCGCGACGATCGTCACGAAGACAACGCCCAGTGTCGCCTGCTGATGCCGGAGAACCCATAACAGCGTCCAATGATAGAACGCGACCATCCGGTCGATACCGCGGTTGACCGCCGCCACTCCGGGGATCGAAACCCCTCCTTCCGAGCGTTTGAGCAGCCGCGAGCACATCATCGGCGTCAGGGTGAGCGACACCACGGCGGAAGTGACCACCGCGATCGTCAGCGTCAGGGCGAACTCGCGGAACATCCTTCCGACCAGCCCGGACATGAACAGCAGCGGGATGAACACCGCGATCAGCGAAACCGTCAGCGAGATCACGGTGAAGGCGATCTCGCGTGCGCCCCGGAGCGCGGCTTCCATGACGCTCTCGCCGTTCTCGATGTGCCGGACGATGTTTTCGATCATCACGATGGCGTCGTCGACCACGAATCCGGTGCCGATCGTCAGCGCCATCAGGGACAGGTTGTCGAGGCTGAAGCCTGCGAAATACATGATGCCGAAACTGGTGATCAGCGACAGCGGCAGCGCCACCCCCGCGATCAACGTCGCCCGGAGCGAGCGCAGGAAAAGCAGCACGACGAGCGTAACGAGGACGATGCTGAGAATGAGCGTGAACTGCACGTCGTGGACGGATGCGCGGATTGTCACGGTCCGGTCGCTGACGACGGCCAGGTCGACACCGGCCGGAATCGCGCTTTGGAGTTTCGGAATCTCCTCCCGGATCTGCCGGACAACCTCGATCACATTGGCGCCGGGCTGACGCTGGATATCGACGATGACGGCCGGCGTTCCGTTGTACCAGCCGCCGGTGCGATCGTTCTCCAGTCCATCGACGATCCGGGCGACATCGCCGATCGTGACCGGAGAACCGTTACGGTAAGCGATAATGATGGGCCGGTATGCGTCGGCCGTCGTGACCTGGTCGTTCGCCGCGATCGTATAGGCTTGCTGCGCGCCGTCCAGCGACCCCTTGGGGCCGGAAACGTTGGCGCTGGCGATCGCGTTGCGCAGATCCTCCATTGAAATACCATAGGCGGCCAGCCGCGTGAGATCGGCCTGAACGCGCACCGCCGGCTTCATGCCTCCGAGCACGGAAACACGGCCGACGCCCGAGATCTGACTGAGGCGCTGAGTGAGAATGGTATCCGCGATATCGCTCATGGCGCGCATCGAGACCGTGTCCGAGGTCAGGGCGAGCGTCATCACCGGCGCATCGGCTGGATTCACCTTGGCGTAGGTCGGCGGGTACGGCAGGTTTCTCGGCAGGATCCCCGCCGCCGCGTTGATGGCCGCCTGCACGTCCTGCGTGGCGCCGTCGATATCCCGATCCAGGTTGAACTGCAGGGAAATCTGGCTGAGCCCGAACGAACTTGTCGACGTCATCGACGACAGCGACGGGATCTGTCCGAGCTGACGTTCCAGCGGCGCCGTCAGCAATGACGCCACGACATCGGGACTGGCGCCCGGTAGCTGGGTCCTCACCTGCACTGTCGGGAAATCGACCTGCGGCAGCGCGGAGACCGGCAGCGCCCAATAACCGAGTGCGCCCCCGATCATCAGTGCGATCCCCAGCAAGGAGGTCGCGATCGGACGACGGATAAAAGGTTCCGAAACACCCATCTCTGATCAACTCGTCTGGCAGCGCGCTGCGGCGGGTTCGATGCTCAGTGCCGCATCCCCTGAGTTATGGCCGAGGCTTCGATTCCCCGCCGGACTGCCCGTTTTCCTGTGCCCCGCCGCCGGATTGATTCTGGCCTCTCTCGCTCCGCCGCCCGCGACGCTCGCTGCCATTGCCGTCACCGCCTCGGCGAGCGCCGCGCCTGTCCCGCCGCGCCTGCGGCGCGAGATCGGCCGTCGGCGCCTGATCATTCTGGCCGACCGTTACCTTTGCGCCGTCGGAGAGATTGGCGAATCCGGTCGTGACCACGCGATCGGCAGGAGCAACGCCCTTGGCGATCACGGCGTCCTTTTCGTCCTGCTGCCGCACCGTCACCGGCTTGGCCTTCACGATGTCGTCGTCGCCGATCACGTAGCTGAAGGTTCCGAGGGGGCCGCGCTGCACCGCCGATGTCGGTATGACCGTCGCTTGCGACAGCGTTTCAACCTTGATGCGCACATTGACGAACTGGCCCGGCCAGAGCTGAAAATGCTCATTCTGAAAAGCGGCCCTCAGCCTTAGGGTGCCGGTCGTCGGATCAACCTGATTATCGATGCCGATCAGCTTGCCAGTGTCGATGACCGTGGTGCCGTCGTTTCCGAATACATCGACTTCGATCTCGCCCTTGGCTGCCGCGGCATTCACGCGCGTGATCTGCTGTTGCGGAAGGCTGAACTGGACCGAGATGGGTTGAAGCTGCGTAATGATGACCAGTCCGGTGGCATCCGCGGTGTTGATGATGTTGCCGCGATCGACCTGGCGCAGGCCCACCCGGCCGGAAATCGGCGCGACGATCTTGGTGAAACCGAGCATCGCCTGCGCGTTGTCGATCGCGGCCTGATCGGCCTTGACCAGCGCCTCCTGCTGCGCGACGACCGCCCTCTGGGTATCCGCCTGCTGCTTCGAACCGGCGCTGGAGGCGGCCAGTTGCTCGTAGCGTTTCAGATCGAGGCGCATGTTGGCGAGCTGTGCTTCGTCCTGTGCCTTCTTCGCGACCGCCTGATCGTACTGGGCCTGATAGATCACGGGCTCGATTTCGCCCAGCACGTCGCCTTTCTTGACGTCCTGACCTTCGGTGAAGTTGACGGCGATCAGCTTGCCGTTGACCTGAGAACGCACCGTAACGGTGCTCAGCGCGCGGACGGCTCCGACGCCGTCGAGATAGACCGGCACGTCCTGGATGCGCGCCGTCGCCGCCAGCACCGGAACCGCGCGATCGGGACGTTCCCAGCTTGCATCGCGCTTCTTTTGAGAAAACGCGGTCCAGCCGAGATAGGCAAGCCCTCCGACGATCAGAAGCGTGATGGCGATCCACAGGGGACGCCGACGGCCGCTTGCTGCTCTCGTGCCGGACAGCCTTTCGCTGGCTGCTTTCGCTGTTTCGTCAAGGCCCGGTCTAAAGAGCATTGCCCGCCCTCTCGATCCGCGGCTCCCATCCGCCGCCCAGGGCCTGATAGAGACTCACGATCGCCTGTAACCGTGCAAGCTGTGCTTGCGACAGGACATCTTCCGCCTGAAAAAGCGTCAATTGCGTGTTCAGCACGATAATGATGTCGGCGGTGCCGGCCTGTAGCTGTTGCTCGGAGAGCTGGAACGCTTTGCGCGAAGCGGCCACGACCTCACGCTGGAGGCGCAGCCGCTCGGCGGTCTGACGCACGGCGGTCAGCGCGTTGCCGACATCGGCGAACGCCGAGACCACCGTCTTGCGGTAAGTCTGAAGCAGTTCGTCCTGCCTCGCCTTCGTGAGTTCGAAATTGCTGAGGATCCTGCGGCCATCGAAGATCGGCTGCGTCAGCGAGCCGGCGAGGTTGAAGAATGCGGCATTGGGGGCGAACAGCGCGACCAGCGCCGGGCTCTGGTAGCCGCCCTGCGCGGTCAACTGAATGCTCGGAAAGAACTGTGCCCGCGCGCTACCGACATTTGCGGTCGCCGAGGCGAGCTGCAACTCCTGACTGCGGATGTCCGGGCGCTGGGTCAGCAATTCGGATGGCAGCCCGGGCGTCACCCGTGGCGCGGTGATGTGGTTGAGCGAACCGCCCTTGACGGTCACGCTTTCCGGCGGGCGAGCCACCAGCGTCGCGAGCGCGTTGATGTTCTGTACCAGCGTCTGCCTGAGTTGCGGAACGTTCGCGCGCAGATTTGCCAGCACGCTCTCCTGCTGCGCAACGTCGAGGTCGGATCCGGTTCCGGCGCTCAGCCGCTGTTTGAGCGCGTCCAGAATACGCCGGGCGCTGGCGATGTTGCGTTCGGCGGTGCGAATGCGGTCCTGCGCCGTGAGGACCTGGAAATAGGCATTCGCGACGCTGACCAGCGTCGTCAGCGCGACCACGTCGCGGTCAAAGCGGCTGGCGTTGGCCGTTTCCAGCGCGGCCAGCGTGGCGTCGCGGTTCTTGCCCCAGAAATCGAGCTCATAGCTGGCGCCGCTCAACGTGCCCGAATAGTTCACGACTTCCCGGCCACGATTGGTCAGGCCGCTTTGGCTCGAACCCGACGTGCGGAAATAGGATTCCTGCCCGCCGATGCTGACGCTCGGCAACAGCGCCGCGCCGATGATCCGCGCCTGCCGGTCGGCCTGCACGATCCTCGCGGCCGCCGCCGCGATATCGAGGTTGACGGTCTGGGCCTCTTCCATCAGGGACGTGAGTTCGGACGAGCGAAAGCCGCGCCACCAGTCGAGCGCCGGCAGGGCGTCCGCCGCCGCGGTCGCGCTCGCGGCCTTGTACCCTACTGGAATATCCAGCGCCGGATCCGGAATATCCCGTGTCAGAATGCAGCCGGCCGACGCCGCGACCGCCGCCCATAGCGGCAGGAGCATGGCGGAACGCCGAATCCACGTCGCGTATCTCCGGGGATGGCTCAAAGCCCTGGCGGCGGAAGCACTCACACCGGCCCCCAAAGGAAGGACAGAGGCGGCGAAAGGTATTGACGTGAGCCTGAAGCACCGCAGTACCAATCTTTTCTGAAATATAGCGACCCGGCCACCGGAAGTAATGCTTTCTCTAAAGAACCGCCCTATTCTAGCTGTCCGAACAGGCGACGGACAGTCCTGCGGAAGCAAGAACATGAGACGCGCTCCACTGGAGCCGGAGTTCTGATTCTATCAGAAAAGACCTGATTTTACTGCG
The DNA here is from genome assembly GCF_047824785.1 of Nitrobacter sp. TKz-YC01. GTDB lineage: Bacteria > Pseudomonadota > Alphaproteobacteria > Rhizobiales > Xanthobacteraceae > Nitrobacter. The sequence goes on from NZ_CP181167.1 coordinate 1,858,795, forward strand.
TTTCCTGAAACCTGGACCGAGGCGCGGCCGCCAATCTTACGAAGATTTCATGCAGCGCTGCGAGGGTTCGCCGCCGGTTCGTAGAAACTCGCCGGCCCCCGGCGCCGCATTCCGAGTATGATTCTGCGCGCCCTTGTACCTGCCTTGCCCCCGCCTTGCCCCTCAACTAGAGTCTGTTATCGCTTCGTGGAAGCGACAGACTCTATCTTTATGTTTTGACGCGTTTTCTTCACGCGAACGGGTATCCACTTCGCTCGAAAACGCTATAGGGTTATCTGCAATCCTCCAACAGCCCGATGAGAATTTTGCATCTCATGAGAATCGATAACGACGTCGTAGAAGCGATCGGCAATACACCTCTTATCAAGTTGAAGCGCGCCTCCGAAGCAACGGGATGCACCATTCTCGGCAAGGCCGAGTTCATGAATCCGGGCCAGTCCGTCAAGGATCGCGCCGGTAAGCAGATGATCCTGGAAGCCGAAAAGCGCGGCGATCTCAAGCCCGGCGGCCTCGTCGTCGAAGGCACGGCCGGCAATACCGGCATCGGTCTTGCCATCGTCGCCAGCGCCCGAGGCTATCGCACGATGATCGTCATTCCGGAAACACAAAGCCGTGAAAAGAAAGACATGCTGCGGCTATGCGGAGCCGAACTGGTCGAGGTTCCGGCGCTCCCCTACAGCAACCCGAACAACTACCAGCACATCGCAAGGCGTCTCGCTGACGAATTGCGCAAATCCGAACCCAAAGGCGTCCTGTTCGCCGACCAATGGAATAACCTCGACAATCCGAAGGCCCATTACGTTTCCACGGGTCCGGAAATCTGGGAGCAGACGAACGGAAAGGTCGACGGCTTCATCTGTTCGGTCGGCACCGGCGGCACGCTCGCCGGAGTGAGCGCTTTCCTGCGGGAGAAAAAGAAGGATATCGTCATCGGCGTCGCGGACCCCCGCGGAGCGGCGATGTATGAGCTGTTCAAGAACGGCGTGGCCAAGCCGACAGCGGGAAGCTCGATCACCGAGGGGATCGGGCTCGGACGCGTGACGCCCGTGATCGCCGACGCCAGGGTTGACGAAGCCTATCTCGTCCCGGACGAGGAGGCCGTGCCCGTGATCTATGACCTGCTCGAACACGAGGGGCTTTGCCTTGGCGGTTCGACCGGCGTCAACGTCGCCGGCGCGATTCGTCTCGCGCGCCAGCTGGGTCCCGGCCATACCGTCGTGACCATCCTGTGCGACTCAGGCAACCGCTACCAGTCGAAGCTTTTCAACCCGGATTTCATGCGCTCCAAGAACCTTCCCGTGCCGCAATGGCTGGAGAGGCGGAGCACGGTGAAGATTCCGCTCGCTCCGGGTTAACGCCCTCAGTCTCACCGCAGTATCTGGCTGAGAAAGAGCTGACTGCGCGGGTGTCGCGGATTGGCGAAGAAACTGGCCGGGGTGCCGGACTCGATGATCTGTCCCTCATCCATGAACACGACGCGGTTGGCGACTTCCCTGGCGAATCCCATTTCGTGCGTGACCACAAGCATGGTCATGCCTTCTTCCGCCAGATCCACCATCGTGTCGAGAACCTCCTTGACCATCTCGGGATCGAGCGCCGACGTCGGCTCGTCGAACAACATGACCTTGGGATTCATCGTGAGCGCGCGCGCGATCGCCACGCGCTGCTGCTGACCTCCGGACATCTGACCGGGATATTTATTCGCCTGATCAGGTATCTTGACGCGCTCCAGAAACTTCATCGCCGCCGCCTCGGCCTCTTTCTTCGGCGTATTGCGGACCCAGATGGGAGCGAGCGTGCAGTTTTCGAGCACCGTGAGGTGCGGAAACAGATTGAAGTTCTGAAAGACCATCCCGACTTCGCGCCGCACGTCGTCGACGCGCCGCAAGTTGGGGCCCAGTTCAATTCCATCGACGGCGATGCGGCCTTCCTGAAATTCCTCGAGCGCGTTGATGCAGCGGATCAGCGTTGACTTTCCCGAGCCCGACGGCCCGCAAATGACGATGCGTTCGCCACGGCCGACGTCGAGATCGATGTCCCGCAGCACGTGAAAATTGCCGAACCACTTGTTGAGAGCGATGATGGAAACGATGGCGTTTTTATCTGTCATTGGTTTCCAGGGTTCAGGTTCGCCGATGCGCGTTCAGGCGATGCTCCACGAATAAAGAGTATCGCGACATGCTGAAGCAGAATGCGAAGTAGATGAGTCCGGTGAATGCGAACCCGGTGAACAGCGTGGTGGGCGTCGCCCATGTGGGATCTGCGAACGAAGCCCGCAAGATTCCCAGCAGATCGAACAATGCGACGATGGAGACCAGCGAGGTATCCTTGAACAACGCGATAAAGCTGTTGACCAGTCCGGGAATGACATGCCGCACAGCCTGCGGCATCACGATCAGCCCGGTGGTCTTCCAGTAGGACAGTCCAAGCGCATGAGCGGCTTCCGCCTGCCCGCCCGGAACCGCCGCGAGACCGCCGCGAATGACCTCGGCATTATACGCCCCCGCGAACAGCGCGATACCGATCAGGACTCGCACCAGCCCATCGACGGTAAAGTTTCCGGGAAGGAAGAGCGGCAGCATGTAGGTCGCGAAAAACAGCACGGTGATCAGGGGAACGCCGCGCCAGAATTCGATGAAGGCGATCGAGAAAATCCGGATCAGCGGAAGGGTGGAACGCCGTCCCAGCGCCAGCGCGATTCCGATCGGTATCGACGACACGATGCCGGTCACCGACACCAGCAGCGTGACCAGCAGTCCGCCCCACAGACGGGTGTCGACAACCGGAAGTCCGCCGCGATCGAGATGCATGACCGCGATAACCACGCCCATGCCGGCGAACGCGCCCAGGCTCGTGAGCAAAGCGCCCCAGCCTGCGCGAAATCCGCCGCTGAACAAAAACAGCAGCAGCGAAACGAACGCAGCCGTGACGCCAAAATCGTACCAGACCGGCTGACCGGAATCCTGGAGCCGATCCCGGAGCGAAGTCAGCGGCGACGCCAGCAGGTTCAGCCCGTCTCCGGTCGATGCGACGGCGCTTCCCGCCGGCCGCAAGATCGCGCCGAACGCGCCCGCCTCCCCTGACGCGGCGAGTTGCCGTCCGGCATTGCCGACGCTCTCCGCGAGGCTCGACAGAAACCCGGCGCTCCAGCTCACGCCGAATCCGGTGATGCCTCCGCCATGCAGCAGGAAAAATGCCGTGACTGGAAATGCGATAAAGAACAGGCCGGCATTGAGACGCTTGGCAGGCAACCGTGGAACGAGAAGCGGCAGCAGCAGGACGGCCGCCAGCAGGAACGTCAGATTGACCCGCCATCGTTCAGGCTCCGGGTAAAAGCCGTAGATGAACTGTGTGATCTTCGCCTGGACGAACGGCCAGCACGCTCCGATGGATCGCCCCCCATCGGCGGCCAGACACGAGGTTCGGTCCTCGCCTTCCCACACCGCATCGATGAAGAGAAAGCGAACGGCAGGAACAACGAACAACCATATCAGCGCGGCGCCGACGAAAGTCAGCAGCGCGTTGCTCGGGGAGTTGAACAGGCGGGTCTGTACGAAGCGGAGCAGGCTTGTCGTCCTGACGGGGGCTCGTCGTTCCGGAACAAGCTCGTTGCGTACGAACGATGTCGCGGGTCGGGCTGTCATGCACCCACGCTCCTCGCAACGCGCCGGGAGTAGATGCTCATGATCCCGCTGGTCACCAGCGAGATCAGCAGATACACGCCCATGGTGATTGCGAGGATCTCGATGGCTTGTCCGGTCTGGCTGAGCGTCGTCCCGGCAAACACGGAGAACAGCTCGGGATACCCGATGGCGACGGCCAACGAGGAATTCTTGGTGAGGTTGAGGTACTGATTGGTCAGCGGCGGCAGGATGACCCTCATGGCCTGCGGGACCACGATCAATCGCAGCGTCGATCCTCGCGAAAGCCCGAGCGCGGCGCCTGCTTCCATCTGTCCCTTGTGCACTGAGAGAATTCCGGCGCGCACGACCTCCGCGATGAAGGCGGCCGTATATGTCGAGAGCGCGATCGCCAGTGCGACAAACTCGGGGATCAGACGCGCGCCGCCAGAAAAGTTGAAGCCCTCGAGGACCGGCGTTTCGAATGTGAAGGGAATACCGAAAACGACAATCGATGCGGCCGGAAGAGCAATCAGCAGACCAAGAGCGTAGGGCCAGACGACCAGCGCTCGTCCGGTCCGAAACAAGCTGCGACGGGAAAGGCTCCGCAGCACCATGCAGCCGATGATCGCAACCGCTATCGCGACGGCAAACGCGGTCGACCCCTCCTGCCCGATCGGCTTGGGAATCGCGAGGCCGCGATTGCTCAGAAAGATGCCATCAAGGACCGAGACGCTTTGCTTTGGATTCGGGAGCATCCTCAGCACGGCAAGGTACCAGAACAGAATCTGAAACAATAAAGGCAGGTTTCGAACCAGCTCCACATAGCCGCCGGCAATGCGGGATATCAGCCAGTTCGGCGACAAGCGGCCAAGCGCCACCATGAAGCCGATCACTGTTGCGAAGAAAATGCCGACCGCGGCCACCGCCAGCGTATTCACGAGACCGACAAGGAAAACACGCGTGTAACTGTCGGTCTGGGAATACGGGATCAGGGTCTGACTGACCTCAAACCCCGCGGTGTTCGACATGAAACCAAGCCCGAACGCGGTATTCTGCGCTTCCAGGTTTCCTTTGGCGTTGGCCACGATCTCATAGCCGACCCACGCAAGGATCGCGACGAACAGCACCTGCAACACAAGTCCGCCCCAGCCCGCACGCCCGCCAAGCGCGCGTCGTAGCCTGAGAGAAAATTGCAGCGGCGGTTTTCGGGACCCGGTGGCCATTCCTGGCGTCGCTAGCGGATCGGCGGCGCGTACATGATGCCGCCCTGATTCCAGAGCTTGTTGAGTCCTCGCGCGATCCCGAGCGGCGAGCCGGCGCCGACGTTACGATCGAACGATTCGCCATAGTTGCCGACAGCCTTGATGATGCGCGAAACCCAATCCTTGGAGACGCCGAGCTGCTCGCCGAAATTGCCGTCGGTTCCGAATATGCGCTTGAGTTCGGGATTCCCCGATTTGGCCATTTCGTCAACATTCTTCCTTGTGATGCCGAGTTCTTCGGCGTTGATCATCGCAAACAGCGTCCACTTCACTAGATCGAACCACTGGTCATCGCCGTGTCGCACCATCGTCGCGTGCGGTTCTTTCGAGATGACCTCCGGCAGAACCGCATGATCGGCGGGATTGAGGAGCTTCAGCCGCTGGGCGTAGAGCTGTGAAATATCCGACGTGAACACATCGCACCGGCCGGATTCGTAAGCCTTTATGGTCTCATCGGCGGTGCTGAACGCAATGACCTCGTACTTCATCTTGTTGCTTTTGAAATAGTCGGCGAGATTCTGCTCGTTCGTGGTGCCGGTCTGGACGCAGACGGAGGCGCTGTTCAATTCCAGCGCCGAGTTCACCTTGAGGGACTTCCTGATCAGGAAGCCTTGTCCGTCGTAGTATGTCACGCCGGTGAAATTTGCTCCGAGCGAGGTGTCGCGCGAGAGCGTCCATGTCGTATCGCGCGACAGCACATCGATTTCGCCGGATTGCAGGGCGATAAACCGGTCTTTCGCGGACAGCGGAACAAACTTGACCTTGTCGGGATCATTGAACACCACTGCCGCGATGGCGCGGCAGATGTCCACGTCAAGGCCGGTCCAGTTTCCCTTGTCGTCAGGGGCGGAGAACCCCGGCAACCCCTGCGTGACGCCGCACGACAGCGCGCCTCTCGCCTTGACTGCTTCGAGCGTGGTCTTCGGCTTCGCGGATTCCTGCTCCTGCGCGGATGCCGATTGTAATGAAATACCGGCAACGATAGCAAAAATCGCAGTAAATACGCATTTCATGGCAATGCCTTTCAAGAACGTCAATGGATCCAGTTCGCGCCGTTCAGTCTCGGTGCGGCCGGTCGATTCGTTTCTCCCACCAGAATCAGGCCAAAGACGGACTTTGTCGATCAAGTGGACGTCGTCGATCAACCGGGGTTGAGAACAGATGAAGCTTCACAGGGGCTTTCTACCCGCGGCCGGCGATAAGTCGAACTCCATCGCTGAACCACCGGCGAACTCCAGCATTCGCATCCGTTTCAGCAATGCCTGCGCGTGAAGTGGGATCTGTGTGAAGTGGGGATCAGCGAGCGACATGGATTGCGGGCGGAGTTTCAAGTTTGACATTCGGCTCTGCGATACACGGGGGTTGACGAAGGTCTTTTCTTTCCTGTTACTACCCGTCTACTCTGGAACTGACATCAGGCAAATTTCGAGACAGGTGTCAGCGGCAAAATGCCTCGTTTAGCAACGTAGAAGATATGACCTTGTCGAAGAGCGACGGATCCACGGATTCGCTTCGGGCGGAAACCAGACTGGTCGTTTCGGGTCGAGACACCGCGTCCCAGAAAGGGTTCGTCAATCCTCCCATCGTCCGCGGTTCGACCGTGCTCTATCCGACTGCCGGCGACCTTTACGCCCACCGCGGAGAATTCCAGTACGGACGGCACGGCACGCCTTCGACCCGCGCGCTGCAGGATGCGCTGATGGCGTTGGAAGGCCCGCATTGCGCGGGTGTGGGCCTGGTTCCGTCGGGTGTCTCCGCGCTTTCCACGGCGCTGTTGTCCGTGCTGAAGGCCGGCGATCATCTTCTCGTCTGCGATAACGTTTATCGCCCGACGCGACAGTTCTGCGATGGGTTTCTGGCGCGCTACGGAATCGAAACCACTTATTTCGATCCGTTGATCGGTTCGGGGATCGCCGCGCTGTTCCGGCCGGAAACCCGCGCGGTGATGGTCGAGGCGCCAGGCTCCCAGTCCCTGGAAATGCCGGACGTCCCCGCGATCGCGGCCGCCGCGCACGCGCGCGAAGCGATTGTGATCGACGACAATACGTGGGCAACCCCCCTCTTCCGCCGCGCGCTCGAGCAAGGCGTGGATATCAGCATCCAGGCGGCGACCAAGTACATCGGTGGGCACTCCGACGTCATGTTCGGAACCATTGCCGCCAACGCCGAAGCCTGGCCGGCGATCGCCGAAACCATCCGCCTGATCGGCCTGTGCGTCGGGCCCGACGACGTGTTTCTGACCCTGCGAGGATTACGCACCCTTGCGGTGAGGCTCCATCATCATCAGCAGGCCGCCATGAACATGGCGCAGTGGCTTGCGCGGCGGCCGGAAGTGACGAGGATTCTGTATCCCGCATGGCCGGACGATCCCGGTCATGCGATCTGGAAACGGGACTTCACCGGCGCACCGGGATTGTTCAGCATCGTCCTCAAGCCCGCGCCGCAGCAAGCGGTCAGCGCGCTGCTCGATACGCTGAAGCTGTTCGGCATGGGTTACTCGTGGGGCGGCTTTGAGAGCCTCATCATTCCCTTCGATTGCGCGTCGTATCGGACCGCGACAAAGTGGGCGCCGGGCGGACCCACGCTGCGGCTACAGATCGGGCTTGAGAACGTGGACGATCTCAAGGCCGATTTCGAGCGGGGTTTCGAGGCTTTCAACGCGGGGCATTGAACGAGGCCTATAGCGTTTTCGAGCGAAGTGGAATCCGGTTCGCGTGAAGAAAACGCGTCAAATCAACATCATAGAACCTCGCTTCTGATTCAATCAGAAGCGATAATGCTCTATGCGTTTCATGGTCTGCTTCAGACCGCCAAAAGAAGAAACTGACTACTCTCTGCTTCTTACGCCGATGATTGGCGTCCATTGAGAATGATGAAATACAGGTTGCGGAAATAGACGATGAGGCCGAGCGCCTGGCCGGCGATGAACACCGGGTCTCGCCGGTAAAGAGCGTAAACCAAAAGAAGAACTCCGCCTCCGATCGAGAAGAACCAGAACGCCACGGGGATTACGCTCTTTCGCGCGCGTTCGGATGCAATCCATTGCACGACGAACCGCATGGTGAAGAAACCCTGCGCAACAAAACCGAGAACTACCCAGCCGTCGAAATTAGCCACGAACACGTCGTAGAAATAGTTCGTCAGCATCCCGGCGATGTCAGCCATGACGCGTTACCTCGGTTGCAACTGGCGTCGATTTCTTGCGGCGGATCAGCCACCACACGCCGGCGAGATCAATGATTCCGATCCACAGGCGATCAAAGAATCCGTAATTCGACACGCCTGAACGTCGCGGCCGGTCCGTCACATCGACATAGGCGATGTCATAACCCTCCCGCCGCACCAGTGCAGGGAGAAACCGGTGCAGGCCGTCGAAATAAGGCAAGGACAGAAACACCTCCCGCCGAAAGGCTTTCAGCCCGCAACCGGTGTCGCGCGTTCCATCGCTCAGCACCCAGCTTCGCACCTTATTGGCTACTCGCGACTGGAATTTCTTGAACCCGGTATCCTTGCGGCCGACGCGCTGGCCCGCGGCGAGACCAATGCGCCCCTCGCCCTTCTCGATCGCCATGATAAGTTCGGGCAGAAATTGCGGATTGTTCTGGCCGTCGCCATCCAGCGTCGCAACGATCTGACCACGTGCAGCCCGCACCCCGGTCCGAACCGCCGTCGACTGGCCCGATGACTTTTCATGGCGAATCTGGCGCACGGTTCCGCGCTCGGCCATGATCGCCGCCAACCGCTCAGCGGTCGCGTCGGTGGAGCCGTCGTCGACATAGACGATCTCGTAATCCCATCGGCCGTCGAGCGCCGCCGCGATCTCCTCGATCAGGGGCGCGATGTTGTTCGCCTCGTTTCGGACAGGCACGACAATGGAAACCGCGGGCGCCGTCGTTCTGGTGGACATTAACGCGTTCCCTCGGAGCGGAAGATGGCGATCGAAATCGTCTTGCCCTGCGAGAAGTTAAAGCCGTCGATGCGCGTTGCTACGTTGTAGCGCAATCCGATCGCCTCGGCGCGCTGCGCGAACGCCCGTTCGGAACGTGATTCGACGAGCGCGAACCGGCAGCTTCCATGGCGGAGGAAATCGGCGGCCCCGGAGCCGTCGGTCAGCAGCGTCGATGTCCCCGTCATGAAGACCAGACTTGGTTCATGGTAGCCCGCCGCCGCTGCCTTCGGTCCGACGCACTCGACATTTCGCAGCGCGCGCGCGACTTCCGGGCTCGGAAACAATGGCGTCAGCGCCGCGACGATGATGCCGTAGACGGAAGCGCTCAGGAACAGCGCCGCCAGAACGGCATTCAGCAGGGAACGCTCCGCGTTATAGTCGTCGTAGAGCCACCAGGCGAACAGCCCGGAAATCAAGGCCGCCGCGGCGAACGGCCAGGCCAGGAAAACCGGCTGGCGCGTCAAGGTAATGGTCGCGACGATCGCGAGCACCAAGGTTATCGCGGGAATGGCGAACCACCATGCCGTCCCCTTGGTGAGCCATGATCGCGACAGGACGCGGCGCTCCAGCGCCCAGACCGACAGGATCGCGATCGCGGGATAGAGCGGCAGTACATAATGCGGCAGCTTCGTCAACACGAGTTCGAACACGATCCATGACGGAATCAGCCACGCGAGCAGAAACCGCACCTCCGGCTCCCGCCGCGCGCGCCAGACCGCGGGCGCCGCCAGCCCCGCGAGCGCCGCGCCAGGCCAGAACGTAATCCAGAACAGCAGGAAATAGGTGCCGGGCGGCGCTCCATGTGATTCCTGAGCCGCAAGCTTGCTCAGCATGTCGCCGCCGATCGAGTCCGTGAAAAACGTGTCGCCGGCGCGGAGGAAGATTGCGACAAACCACGGCATGATGAGGACAAGCACCCACATCAGTCCCCAGACCGACCGCAGCCGCCAAAGCCACGACGCGGAGCGATCCAGAATGGCGACGGCCCCGATCGTCAATCCCACGAACATCAGGATCAACGGGCCTTTCAGCAGGATTCCTCCGGCGATCGCCGTCCAGAAGATCGCCGGATGCGTCCAGGAAGGATGCTCGGGGTTCTCGCCTCGCCGGGACGACAGATAGATTCGCGCAAGCGCACCCATCGCCCCCACGATGGTCAGCAACAGCATCGCGTCAGTCTTCGCGAGCCGCGCTTCCACGCCGAGCAGGACCGACCCGCACATGATCAGTCCGGCCAGAACAGCGCCGCGCCGCGTTACGAAAGCGAGCGCCGCCCAATAAGTCAGAAGCACCGCGCCGATCGCGCCGATCAGGGAAGGCACGCGATAGAGCCAGATGCGGATCTGCGCGCGCGGCAGGCCGAGAGCTGAGGCCGTCTCGACGGCCGCGGCCTGCAGCCAGTAAATGCCGACCGGTTTCTTGTAACGCACCTCGCCCTGAAAGCGGATGTCGACGAAGTCGCCGGTCTCGACCATCTGCTTGGTCGCCTGCGCGAAACGGGCCTCGTCGCGGTCGATCGGCGGGATGTTGAAGAAACCAGGCAGAAAGAACAGCAGGCCGATGACCGTCAGAAACAAAACCGATCTGGTATGGCTGCTGGCCACGACGTCGATCACGTTCGCCAGACCCCGTCCCGTGCCCAACGGAGTCTTCGGCTCGCGCGGTTGTCCAAATCGGGGACGGGGAAAGGTTTCGGCCATGGGATTCCGCATACGCTGAACCCGCGGCAGGGACAACCGCTGAGCCGGCCACTATTGAATTCTGACGGTAACTGTGTCCGTGGTGCCAGCCGCGTCCATCACGGTCAGCCGGACGAATCCCGGCCCGGGAGGGTCGATCATCCGCTGGCGACGGCCGTCGATCGCTCCCACCGCTTTCCCGTTGACCAGCATCGTCATGGGCGGACTCCCGCCCGTCACTTTCACCGGCAGCGGAGAGAGCGTTCCCTGACCTGCTCCGGCATCGATCCGCGAGCCGTTCAGCGGAAACTGGATATGGAGCCTGCGCTTATGATCGGCGGTCCGGATAAGTTCACCGGCGGAACGAAACCTTTGCAAGGGAAGCGGAAGTTTTGCATTGGCGGCGATCAGCGTTCCGCGCGGAGCCTTCGGGAGCGGCGCGGGCAGCCTGCCGGTGCGAGCGAAGGCATCGAACAGAATGGGCGCGGCCGCGACACGTCCGATAAGGCCAGGAACCGGCGCGCCGTCAGGTCGTCCGACCCAGACGCCGATCGTCATGCGGCCGTCGAAGCCCACGGACCACGCATCCCGATAGCCGTAACTCGTGCCGGTCTTGAACGCGATCCGGTTCCGGACCGCGTTTTCCGGCGGGGGCGTTCCCAAAAGCACATTTCCGACCTGCCAGGCGGCGACGGCGTCCATCAGCCGCAGAGGCTCTCGAACGCTTGAATCGTCGGGCTCGATCTCGCGTAAGGGCATCACGCCGCCCAGTCGGGGAATACCGGAATAGATCTGCACCAGGTCATGGAGCGTCACGCCGACGCCGCCCAGTCCCATCGCCAGCCCCGGAGTTTCGTCCCTGGGGAGCACTAGGCTGGCGCCCGCCTGCTTCAGCCTCGACGACAGACGGCTGGCGCCGACGCGATCCAGCAGTTCGATCGCCGGAACGTTGAGCGATAATTGCAGGGCCCGACGCACCGGGACGGTGCCCTGAAACGTCATATCGAAGTTTTCCGGCGCGTAGCTGCCGAACCGGACCGGGCGATCGTCGATCAGGCTATCCGGATGAACAAGCCCGTCTTCGAAGGCCAATCCGTAGATGAACGGCTTCAGGGTCGATCCCGGCGAGCGCACCGCCCGCGTCATGTCCACCTGCCCGGCCAGCCGCTCGCCGAAATAGTCCGCGGAGCCGACATGGGCCACCACATCGCCGGTGGCGTTGTCCACCGCGAGGATGCCGACCGAAATGTCCGGGCCGAGCGCGGCCGCGCGATCGTGCGCCAGTGTTTCGAACTGGCGTTGCAATCGGGCTTCCAGCGTCAGCCGGATCAGGTTCGAGTTCTTGTTGGTGGCGAGAGCCTGATCCGCCGAATGCGGCGCCAGCATTGGGAACGGCCGGCGCGTCCGCACGACCGGCACCGCCATCGCTCGCCGGGCGTCTTCCGCGCCGATGCGCGAATCCTCAACCATGCGCATGAGCACGCGGTCGCGGGCGGCGTGCGCCGCCGCTGGATGTCTGTCGAGGCGCCGCCTTTCCGGCGATTGCGGCAAGGCCACCAGCAGGGCCGACTCCGCCAGCGATAGCCGCTTCGGCTCCTTGCCGAAATAGGCAAGGGACGCCGCGCGAATACCTTCGAGATTGCCGCCGAACGGCGCGAGCGTCAGGTACAGGTTGAGGATCTCACCTTTTGTAAGCTCACGTTCGAGTTGGAGCGCGCGAACCATCTGACGCAGCTTGGCGTAGATCGAGCGGCGCCGGCGCGGCTCGATCAGCCTGGCAAGCTGCATGGTGATGGTCGAGCCGCCGGAGACGATGTGACCGCGGGTCAGAAGTTGCCACGCCGCGCGGCCGAGTGCGAGCGGGTCGATGCCGGCGTGCGAATAGAACCGCTGATCTTCATAACCCAGCAGCAGATTGAGATATCCGGGATCGACATCGGTGGTGGCATCGACCGGCAATCGCCATCGGCCGTCCGCCATGGCGAACGCGCGCAGCAACTTGCCGTTGCGGTCGAGCACGATGGTCGAGACCTCGCGCGCCTTCGCCAGCGGCGGAGGTCCCAGCGAGACGATCCAGCCCGCGACCGCGCCGGTGGTGACGACCGCGACAACCGCCATCGCCGCCGCGGCCAGCTTCACGCGCCGCCAGCGACGCGGCTGCCCGGTCGTTGCAGGGGTGTCGGGCGCGGTCATTTCGCCGAACGCACCTCGACGCGGCCGGTGCCGGTGCGGCCGTAGCGCGATGGATTGTACATGTCTTCCACATACGCTTGCGGCAGAACATATTTGCCCGGCGATACGGCGCGCACGACATAGGCCACGGTGAACACCGCCTTGTCACTGGCCGCGCGATCGACGGCGGCGGTGAACCGGTCGTCGCGGAATTCGGTGCTGGCCGGCTCCTTGCCGTCCTCGATCCAGTCGAGCGTCCCGCTGTCGCCGGAGGACACCAGATGAGGATTGTCGATCTCGAATCCTGCCGGAAGATAGTCGGCCACGAGGATATGACCGTATGTCGGCTTGGTTTCGGTGATCCTGAGAACCACGGCGAAGCGATCGTTCTGCCTGGCCTGGGTCGGATCCGCCGGCGTTCCGTCGAGGTTGAAGTAGCCGCGCTCGATTACGAAGCCGTTCGATGTCGCCGGTTCGGGGGTAAGCGGCGCGCCGGCCACGGAAATCACCGCCTGCACCGGGGCTGCGCCGGTGTTGGTGATCTTGATCGGCTTGTCGGCCAGCTCGGCTGCCTTGTGGCTACGATAAAGCGCGGCTTTCACAGGCGCGCCGTTGACATCGAGCGACATTGATTCTTTTGCAAGCGCCCTCGCCGCCAGAACCAGCCACGCGTTCTCCTGCGTCGAGGTCGAGGACGTCAACCCCCGCGCCGCCTCCACCCGCTGCACCGCTTGCGTGACCGTGGCCCGCGGCGCGTTGCCCTCGCTCGCGAGCGATACCAGCGCCGCCGCGTCGCGGAGCGCCGAGCCGTAGTCCGCACGGCCGAATTCGAGCGCCGGCTTGGGCGCAAGGCTTTCTGCCGCCGCGGCATACACGCGTTCCGCGCGCGCCCGGTCGCCGACCAGCGCGAGCGCCGCGGCAAGTTGCGCCTTGGCGATCGGCGTCGCCAGATTGTTCAGCTTGGTGTCGGCCAGATAACGCAGATCTCCTATCGGGGCGGCGCCGTTCCTGGCGAGAACGTAAAGCCCGTAAGCGAGGTCGCGGCCGCCGTCCTTCTCCGGCTCGGCCGCGTTCACCACCGAGTTGCGGATGCGGTCGAGCGCGCTCGTGAACTGAAGGTCGGGGACGGAGAAGCCCTTCTCGCGCGCGCGGGTCAGGAAGTCCGTGACGTAGGCGTCGAGCCAGGCATCCTCGCCGCCGGACGACCACAGGCCGAACGAACCATTCGAGCCTTGCCTTGCCAGCAGCCGCTCGATCGAGCTTTTGATGCGATCGTCGACGCTGGCATCCATCGCGAGGTGAGCTTCCGCTGCGAGATCGTTGACGTAGAGCAGCGGCATGGCCCGGCTCGCGATCTGCTCCGAGCAGCCGAACGGATAGCGGTCGAGCGCCTTCAGGACGCTTGCCGCGTCCAGCGCCGAGGACAGGCCGACCGACATCGACACCCCTCCCGTTCCCGCCACGAGGTCCGAGAACATGTCGGAGGTCAGCGTCAGACTCTCACCCTTTGCCAGCGTTCGCACGGAGCGGCGCGCCAGGATCTGGGTCGCCGGCTTGACCTCGAGATCATAGTGCCGGGCCAGCGTCAGGCCGTTCGGTCCGTTGATATCGATATCGAACCGGGCAGCGCCGGCAGCGCCCGCGGTATCGAGCGTCAGCGCCATCGAGCCGCGCTGCCCGGCCGCGAGCCTGATCGTGGTCGCGGCATCGCCCGCTACCTTCACCGGGCCCGAGGTTCTGACGTTGACGGTATAATCGCCGGGCGGACCTTCGACATTGTCGAGATCGAAGCTTATCGAGCCCTGATCGCCGGTCAACAGAAAGCGCGGCAGGGTTGCCGTCAGCACTACCGGATCGCGGACCGTGACATCAACGGTCGCATGCCCGAGCCTGGTCGCGGTCCAGGCGACCGCCATCACGCGCGCCGTGCCTGCGAACTCCGGAATGTCGAAGCTGATTTCAGCCGTGCCGTCCGCGGCGACCGTGACGATGCCCGAATAGAGCGCGAGCGGCTTCTGCGTCGGCGGGCTGCCCTGCAACTCCGCTCCCGCGAAATCGCCGCCGGTCCGGAGCTGGCCGCGCGTTCCCTGCATACCGTCGATCAGTTGTCCGTAAAGATCACGAATCTCAGACGTCATGCGGCGCTGGCCCAGATAGTAGTCGTCGGGCGCTGGCGGCTTGTAATTGGTGAGGTTGAGGATGCCGACGTCAACGGCAGCGACGACGATCCTGGCGTCTTCGCCGGGGCTTAGACCGCCGATCTTCACGGGCAGCTTCAGCGGTGTTGATGGCCGCACCAGTTCCGGCGGCGACAGGCTCACCGAAAGGGTGCGCGCGCTCCTGTCGATGCCGAACCATTTGATGCCGATCGCGCGGCCGGGCATCCGCTGCGCGGCGACGTCGAGTGGCCGTCGCAGCGTCGCCACCACATAAGCGCCGGTGCCCCAGTCCTTGCCGACCGGGATTTTGACCTGCGACGTGCCTTCCTTGACCTCCGCGGTCTGGGTGGTCAGCAGCCGGTCGCCGAGAACATTGATCGTGAGTTTGCCCGCGGTCCGGGCGTTGACCGAAACGACCATGGTGTCGCCGGACTGGTAATCCGGCTTGTCGATCGAGGTTTCCAGCAGGTCAGGCGTGTCGGCGCTGCCGTCGGAATACCAGCCGACGTCAAACTGAACGGATGTCAGCGGACCGTTTGAATCGGAGGATTTGACGTCGAGCCGGTAGCGGCCCGGCTGCGGGGAGAGTTCGATCCGCGCGGGCTTGTCGGCGGCAACCGAGAGATCGCCGTCGGCGACCCGTCTGGTCGACTTCACCGGCTCGAATTCCCAATACGAATTCTGCCGATACCACTGATAGCGGCTCTCCAGCTTGAGCAGTTCGTAGCGCAGCCCCTTGCGGGCAAGCGACGTTCCGTCCGGCGCCACGAAGACGACATCGAATTTGGCTCTGTCCCCCTCCGCGACGCTCTTGTCGGCGAACAACGGTTTGACGCCGATCATGGCGGCGGACGGTTTCACCGGAAGCACGATCTTCCGTTCGACCGCTCGGCCGCCTGCCTCCGCCATGCGAATGAAAATCTGCGCTTCCTGCTGGCGGTTCGATGAGGGAGGTGTCGCGAGACTGACGGGAAACGTGGCGACGCCGTTTGCGTCGGCTTCGGGCAGGTTTTCGATCGGCGTGCGCTCGTTACCGGTCGCCTCGTCATCGGGCACGCCGAACCGATATCCCGCATAGCCTGGACGGCTCTCGGCGGGCGCAACAAGTAAATCGCCTTCGAGTTGCAGTCCGGACGCGGGAGCGCCGTAGAGGAAACGGCCGTCGATCTTGAGTTCCACCGGATTATCGGCGGCAATCTGTTTCGCCTTGGTGGTCAGATCGAATTCAATCCGGTCCGCGACATAGTCCTCGACCATGAAGGTGGTTTCGCCGGCGGAGGGTCCTTTCGGGTCCGTGAACGCGCGAACCCGCCATGTCCCGGTCGGGACCGCTGAATTGAGCGGCAGGGTCAGGCTTCGTCCCCCCGCGCCCTGATCCGGCAGGACAGCGCGGCGGTACTCGACGCCGTCGGGCCGTTCGATCACCAGCGTCAGCGGCCCGCCGGTCACGGCAACGCCCTGCCCGTCCCGCAGCAACGCGGTGAGATACACGGTCTCCCCCGAGCGGTAGACGCCGCGCTCCGCATAAACGAAGGCATCGGCTCCCGACGGCACGGCGCGGCCCGAAACGCCGCGGTCGGTCAAGTCGAATGCGTTCGACTTCAGGCTGAGGAACGCATAATCGGCCTTGTCGGTGCTGACCGTCAGCAGCGCAGGCGACTGCCCTCCTTCGCCTCGCGCCAGTCCCGGCTCGAACAGCGCGTGACCTGATGCGTCCGTCTTCCGGGTTGCAAGAATTTCATTGTTGCGTGCGACCAGTCGGACTTCCGCCTTGTCCACGGCATCGGTTGTCGCCAGCGAATTGACGAAGACATGGATGCCGTCATTGCCTGAATAGGCGCTCAGGCCCAGACCCGAGACGATGAACCACTGCGTCGCCAGCGAGCCGGACTCCTCGTCATCCGTGGAGCCCGGGCCCTTGGGCGCGGCCGTCATCACGTAAACGCCGGGCTGGAGGTTTCCGAGCGCCTCATCGACCGGAAACGCCGTCGTCACATCGGCGTTCAGGGTGGAGGCCGTCGTCACCTCGCCCGACCAGACCCTGATCCCGCGTTCGTGGCCGAGCTCATATAATTGATGGCCGCTAAGCGCCTTCTGAAAGTCGCTCTCGATAACGGTGTTGATGAGGTTGCGGTCGCCGACCCGGAAGACTTTGACGGTCACGTTCTGGGTGTTGACGCTGACCAACGGGATGCCGCGCTGGCCAGTGCGCGGCAGCACGTAGGCCCGTCCCGTGAAGCGGACGAACGGCTTGCGGTCGCGTACATAGACGTTGAATTCAGCGGATTTCGGCAGACTTTCCTTCACGGTCGACGGCAGGCCGGCGCGCAGATTGATATTGTAGCGCTCACCGTGCTTGAGGCCCTCGACACAAAGCTGTCTGTCCTCCGAGGACAGCGCCGGCCGGTCGTCTCCCGCGAGCGCGACGAAGGGAGAGAAGTCGACCCTCTTGGCAAGATCCTCGGAGAACTGAAAACAGACCCGAGGCGATGCCGAATCCGAATCCACGGTATAATCGAGCAGCCGGAAGCCGTGATCGTCCCGCATTTTTTCGTACTGCTCGCGAACCCCGGCCACCTCGCGCAGGTCGAGCGAGAGCCGCAACGCATCGAGGGCCGGCCGCCAGAGCTTTCGATCCGAAAAGGCCCGACCGAGAACCGCTAATGCATCAGCCTCGCTCGCCGGATCGGTCGCCCGCTGGTAGGCGAGATAGGCGGCGGTGGACGCCCGCTCCAGCAGGAAGGTCTGCTCCTGACTTGTGGCGGGTCTGATCTGGAAGATGGTCCGCGCCAGGCGAAGCCAGTTGCCGCTATCGTTCGGCGCGACGGTTGCGATCTGGCCGAGTATTTGAAGACCGCTGCGAAAATCGGCTCGTTTGAAGGCCGTGTCGGCATCGGTACGCAGCATGGAGCCCGATTTCGCGACCGCCCCGGCTTCGCTCTTGATCCGGGCTTCGAGCTTGATCGCCGCATCGGCCAGATCGTCGCGCTTGAAGGCTTTATCCGCCGCCTGGGCGATAGATCCCAGCCCGATGAGCAAGGTCGCGCAAAAGGCTACGGTATGAACCAGCCTGGTCATGAAAGCTCTCCCCACGCACACGCGCGCGCAAATGTCGCTTGGGCGTTCTCCGGGGTTGGGCTTCCGCGCTGTGCCGGATCGAATTGACACTCGCGTCCCCGACCGCGCGTCCAAGGCTGCGGTTGTAGCTAAAAGGCTGCGGTTACAGCTAAAACTCCACTAACAATCTATATTTACCGACGGACGTTTGTCATTTAAGTGCACAATATCAGTCTGAACGCAAAGCGTAGCGCCGTACAAGCCGTTCGTGTCCGTAAACGCACGAAAAGATAAGTTATCTCATATCATTGCCTGGCGTTGTTATGATATGGGAACAACCCGCCGAATCTCGATCACCATCTCGGGCAGCCGATATCCAACCGGTAACAAGGCTTCCGATAACGGATCACTCGAGACAAGCGGATCGCGCATATTCGTCGTCCGCCCGGTCGAAATGGTTCGGATCCGGGCTTGGCGCGAAGGCGGTTTTTTCATATTGCGGTGGGATGAAGTCTCAACGGTCCCGTAGCTCAACTGGATAGAGTAGCGGATTTCTACTCCGCGGGTTGCAGGTTCGAATCCTGCCGGGATCGCCAAAATATACAAATAAAATCAACGGTCTAAAACGCTCACCCCGACCCGATTATGAGAACAGATCGGGACAAAAGCAGACCTTCGGGGACGTTTCGGGACAAAAAGTCCCGAGGAAAATCCCGAGGTTTCGGGACCGAATCGCTAGCGCCACCCGGCACCGTGTGTTTTCGGGTACCGGCCGAAATGATCGAAACAGGCTAGTACCACCTTCTGCAAGGCCGTATTCGGCGAGAAGGCGCCCCGATCGGCAACCCGGAAGGCAAGAAGGGCCATAGGTGGGGGAAGCGGAAGCCGGCGAGGGATCGGTAGCGAAAAATTTTCAGCCGAGGGGTTCAAAAATCATTCGCTCGAACGTCTTACTATTGAGGGATCGTCTTGCTTCTCCGGTGCCGGTTCCTCCTGTAGGAACATTCGTCTGCCACGAGGGTTGTAGGTATCGGAACGGGGCACCTTCCGCACCCGCGCGACCCCGAACCCGAACTGGCCCGTCGATTGATCTCCGTCCCGGCGGGCCTTTTTGCGAGGCTACGTCACCCTCTCCCCCGCCCCCTCCATCATCAGCCACCCGAGCAGCAGCAGCGTTACTCCCGCTCCGAGCACCCTGCCCGCCAGATCGCTCCCGCTGTCGCAAAGGCGCATCCAGCCGGCGACAAAGACCAGCACGAACCCGAAGCTGAACAGCAGGGAGCCGATCGAGTTGAGGATGGCGGTCACGTCCCTGCCCTCGGATCGACGATCGTGAACCCCGCAATCGAGCGCGGATGGATGCGGGTCTTGCCCCGGCCGGAGTTGGCGTCCCAGACCAGCCATACCTTGCCGTGCAGGTGCCGCTTGAGCACGAACACATGGCCTCGCCGCGCCGCGACCATGCCGGGAGCCTTTGCCGCTCTCGGAAAGCGCAGCCAGTTCGCCGCGAGGTTCAGCCTCGGGATGATCCGGCCGAAGATGTGGAGCGATGCCCCGCAGCCGCAGTATCGGCG
The DNA here is from genome assembly GCF_047824785.1 of Nitrobacter sp. TKz-YC01. GTDB lineage: Bacteria > Pseudomonadota > Alphaproteobacteria > Rhizobiales > Xanthobacteraceae > Nitrobacter. The sequence continues at coordinate 1,878,270 of NZ_CP181167.1, forward strand.
CGGGCAGCCAGCCGGGCGACCGCCGACAATGCGACCAGCGCCGGTGGCCATGACGCGGTGAAGGCCGGGAGGCATGGGGGCCGGTCTTTTGCTCATTTTTGAACGAAAGGCTTTACGCTTCAAATACTTGAGGCTGCCGGACGACCTCGATAATGTCGATGTCGTCTGCCTCGGCCTCGCATCGGCAGCGTGGATCGTCAGGACGCACAGCAGCGCGCCGGCGAGAAGTCGCAGGATCATGGTGTCTCCGTGGATTTCCGGATATGGTCAGAAGGTCGGCGGCGTTGCCTCCGACTAGGGACTGCCGGTGTTGTAGGCCCCCAGCCCCTGCTGGCAGTCCCGATCACGCATCACCGCAGCCGCGATTCATTCCGGATCAGTTCGAGCGCCGACTTGCACGCCAGCAGCGCGTCCCGGCACTCCTTGAGTAGATCGTTGGCGCGGCGGCTTTCTTCAGCGATGTCGTGCACCGCCTCCATCATGTCGTGGAGCGGCCCCATCATCAGCCATTGCGGGATCGGATCAGGAGCCCGGCCTTTGTCCTTCGACGCCTTAAAGATCATGTAGACGCCGCCGAGCAGGATCAGGATTGCGACGGCGGCCTGGATGATCGGGAATTGCCCGAGGGCACCAAACGCCTCCTTAGACGCCCCTTCCATAATGGTCCCTCATCGCCAGCGCCCGGTAGACCGACAACAATTCAACGCAGGTGAAGACCAGGCAGAACGGCGCGTTGAGCGACGTGAGCTTTTCGGGTGGAAGAACGATCAGGCTCAGGAACATCTGCGACCACAGAAGCGCCCCGGCGAGAGCGCCGATCGACCGTATCCACGGCCCATATTTCGGCCAGTGGCCGTTCGCGATCAACGCGGCCATGCGGATGGCGCCACCCACAACGAAACCGGCAGCAACCATGTCGCCGGAAATGTAGACCAGCAGCATGTCCAGCGCGTGGTAATCGGTCGGGACCGGCGCGGCGATAATCTGCACGCCGATGCCGAGCATGACGCACGCCGCCGCGACCTCGGAAATGCGGTTGTTGAAATGGATTAAGATGCCGCGGAGGGAGCACGTCATCGCTGATTCCCGTAAGCTTCGCGCACCCCGCCGTACCACTTCCTGAAATTCAGGATCGTGGTGTTGGCGCGCTTTCGGCCGGCGCGTTCTCGAGCAGCAACGGCGATCGCGCTTTCGCCTGCTTTCGGATCCGGGACGCTGACCGTCTTTGCAAAAGCAGGCGTCGCAGGGAGATTGCGCGCCAGCGGCTCGATGCCACGACTAGCGCAGCCGCCGAGCATCAGGCTCGCTGAGAAGACACTGATCAGCAACAGGACGCCTCGCGAGTTCGGCTTCGAGTTTTTCTTGAACTTCACGGTCTACCCTTTCCTGTTCGGACTGTTCTGCTGAAATGGTATCGTCGAGCTTCTGCTGAAGCTGGCCGATCGCGATGTCGCGCTGCATGATTTCGACGGCACGTTGATGGGCGGCCGCCTCGCACCTGCGGCGCTCGGAATTGATGCCGGACTGCCTGATACCGACGACAGCGGCCAGCACCAGGCCGCCGATGATCAGGTATCGGCCCATGGTCGACGCAAAGAATGCAAGGATGGCTGCCATCAGTTCAGCCTCCCCGTTCGCTTGGCGTCGACGATGCTTTCGGTCGCCTTATTGGCGCTGAGATAGATCAGCAGAGCGACGCCTGCGATGCCGACGAACCAGAGCCAGCCGGGGACATCACGAAACCAGGTCGTGAACGGCTGCACGTATTCGCGGGCGGCGTGAAATTGCTCGGCCAGCCCTTGAAAGAGCGCTGCGATCATGGCTCCGAAGCCGACGACCTTCGCCCAGAACCGTTGCCACAGCGTCTGCTTGACGGCTGGCACCGCGGGCGCGATGTCGTTCGCGGTAATTTTGATACGGTCGACGTCGACCGGCCGATACCATCCATCGGCGATGCTCTGGTCGATCGACGCAATCAAAGCCGCATCAATGACAGGCGCACCGGGCAGCACCTTGTCGTTCTTATAGGCGGCGATGGCGGCGGCCGTCTTGCTGCCCCAGATACCGTCGATGCCGCCCACCTCGTGATAGCCGAGCCTGTCCAGCTTGCGCTGCACCGTCTCGATGTTGATCGACGCTGCTGCCAGCACGGGCCTGAGCGGGCTGTCCTCGAGCTCGTCGGCCGGCGCATCCGGCTCGGTCTCGTCAAAAAACTTCACCGGCTCACGCCAGGCTGGCGGAGGCGGCGACTGTGGCTGGCGGCCGCCGTTGTCGACGAACTCGAAATGCATCCAGTCCGGGCGACCTCGGTACCAGCCGCCCCACATCGCCCCTTGCCGGCAGAAGGCATCGACCACGAACTGCGGCATGGTGCCCTTCTTCACACCGAGCGCATTCTCGCCGGCGTTCAGGTCGATCGCGGCAGCATAGGCATGGTTCGACCACTTCGTCTTTGAACCGCGCACCTTGCGGTGATTGTAGGCACCGGCGTAGCGGGACACGCCGGCCGCGTCGATCTTGGCCTGATCGTGCTGGCAGTAGTCCCAGATTTCGTTCAGCGCCGCGAGCAGAGCGGGAGCTGCCTTGCGGTGAAACTGGATCGCCTTGACCCGCTTGCCCTCGTAATACATCGCAAATGGCGGCACCACGGGCACCATCTGCGGACCGATCTGCCCCTTGCCCGGATCGCCATAGAAGGCGTTCCGCGCCGCTTGATTGTCCTTCGGCCATTTGGTCATAGGTTCTCGTCCCCGGAAAAGAGGTTGGTTGGGCTCAGGTTGTGGGATTGCGGCCGCCTACGCGCTGCGGTGAACGATCAATGCCCGGTCAGGCCGCACGCCAGCGCCCCCGGAATCGAGGTTGGGCATTGGTGGGTCCTTTGGGTTTACTCGGAGAGGTTGGGGTTGGGGCAGCCTTCGTTTGGCTCCGCTTGAAGTATCAAGCCCAACGGCTCACGAAAGTAGATCGTGGCTTTCTGCTTTCGGCAAATCAACGCCAGCCGGACTGCGATGCACACGCCTGTACAGTTCCAGCAACCGCGCGGAGTTCGCGACCGGATTAAAGTTCTTCTGTGCGAGCAACCGGGCATTTTGCCCCATCTCTATAGATTTGTCTCGGTTGTCAGCGAGGTAACAGATTGCTTCAGCGAGCGCCGGAGGGGATTTTTCTGGGATAGACAGTCCAGTTTCGCCATGGACCAGCGTGTCGGGCTTAGGGTTCTCGACCGCAACAATGCTGGGCACCCCGGCGAAGGCAGCCTCAAAAACAGGTCGTCCGGCTGCTTTGAGATGCGAGGGAAACGTCAGAACGTCGAAGGCGCTATAGGCGGTCGAGATATCACGGGTCGGTCCAAGGAGATGAAAGCGCGCGTCGATCCCGTACTCGCTTATCTTACTCACGACATCCGACCCGACATTTTGAGCCAAACCGAGTGAACCCAATACCTTTGCTCTTAAACTGCGATCATTTCCCGTCATACCGCCAACGATGGCGAACTGAATATCGCGCCGTTTGTTGCAAACGATCTTTGCCGCCTCCACCAGGTCCATAATACCCTTAGAGGCGTGCAGGCTTCCTACGTACCCAACCGTGAACAATCCCTCTGTTAGCGTCTTGTCTAACCGCTCCTTGAAAGCTGGATCGGGAAGATCGGACGCTGGAGAAAAGGAATTGTGCAAGACCTCGATGTTAATGTCCTGCGGCAGCGAGGACCGCACTGTCTCATCGATCGCAATCACGAGGTTAGCTTGCGAGTGCAGTATCGATCGGATCAGCCTGGATCGCTTGCTGCTAACGATATTATTCTGCGGTGATCTTACATGAACGATCATCGGGGCTCTGAAGATCAGACGTGCGATCAGCCCAGGTATGATCTCTGTAATCTCGTTTACATGAATGACGTCAATGCTGCGCCATTTACGTTTCGCTTTGATAATACTCGCCAGGGTATAAGGCGCATGGAAGGCTTCCCGGATCAGGACCAGCCAGCGAGCCCCTCTGTAGTGGCTATACTGTGTGTTATCGAAACGTGTTAATCCACGAGTGACAACCACATCCTTAGCCAGCTTTCTATAGTATTCGAGAGCCGTGCCATTGGCCGCCACAAAGTACCCTTCAACAGAACCGGACGGCAGAGACCTGATCGCCTCATACAAGCTCCGCGAAGCTCCACCAAACGGACCCACACCATCAACGTAGAGCACCCGAATGCGTCGGCAATTGCCCTCAATCCCTCGTCGATTCGACACGAAATCCGCCCCCCGGCCGTCAGATAATTTATTGAATAATCAAGAGGTTACGAAAAAAACGATCCGCGCAGAAATGCCACGCAGGGTTGCAGAAACGCTCGCTGTAGTGTGCTTTCTTATAGTGTTCCCTGGCTACTACTTCTATCACTATTTTGCTGCTGCTGGGTTCATCCCGCTGCTAATCAGGGGCTGGTTCATCCTCGGCTGTTTCGCAACCGCAGCGTCCCTTGGTCTCGCATTTCTGCTGACAAGGCCTTTTCCCGGCCCTCAGCTAGCGGTCCATGCCCTGTTTGGAGCGCTGGCTGCAATCATCGCCGGCAACGCGATCTACCACTATTTTTGGGGCGAAGACTTCCAGCGAGGCCCCGATATCGCAGTAAACGTCATTATAACCTTGGCTTCTTTCGTTGCGTTATACCTTCTTGGATATTTCGCTTCGACAACCTCGTCACTTCGCGCAGCGACAACATTCAGTCTTCTCGCAATGGCCACCCTGGCGGTTGGCTCAATTGACCCGACGACGCTTCAGTTCATCGCGATAAAACGGTTCAATGCCCCTGATGGGGTCGCGGAGTATCAAGGATTTGCCTTTGCGTTCGTGACTACAGCCTTGATGGCCCTGGGACTGAACTGGAACTCACGCCTTGAGCCGATTGTGCTTGCAACAGGATTTGCAACCCTCCTGATCTCAGGATCGCGTAGCGACTTCTATGGTTATGCCGTTATTGCGGCCGGATGGGTCACCCTTCTAATCATCAAGAAGCGCTACCTCACCGCAGCAACAGGAATCGCAGCCTCCGCAATTCTGACTGCCGCTGTCCTGCTCTTGCCACCTGTGATCGCCGAATACACGTCAAAACCGCATCAGGTAACGCAACCAGAACCTTCCGCCGCGACGCCGGCTAAGACCGAGCCATCGCGCACAGAATCATCGCCCCAAAAGGAGCGCAGCCGGTCATCCGACTATACCCTCGACATCGCCAGACAAACGGTAATCGTCGATATATCCCAATCGGAATCATGGTCGTTTCGAAAACAGATGCTCGCTCGAGGCTGGGACGATATCAAAGCGTCGCCTTTCTGGGGCGTATATGCCGGGCAAACCAAGGATGGACGTTCGATCGGATCGTATATCCACAACGGGCTCTCCGCGTGGAGACAGTTTGGGTTGCTAGCTTTCCTCATTTATGTGGCGCTATGCGTGGCACCTCCGCTGATCGCATCCTACCAAGTCGTCTTGAGGGGCGAGCACGACCCACTTTGGCTATCGACCCTGTATTTCGGGACGTTCTGCCTGTTCCTGGTCGTAACAACAAAGGTTATATTTTGGCCGCTCCCGGCACTCGCCTGGGGACTTCTCGCAGGGCGGTTTGCTCAGGATCAGAGCCAGCTTCAGAATGGCTGACCATATTCCTTACCGGTTCGTGATTTTGAATAGGATGTTCCCGGACACACCGTTGACCGGCGATCCGCTGGAATTGGTAAAATACACCTTGACGGTGTTGGCGGCCGTAACGCGAGCGTAGGCAATGCCGATGCCGCCGGTCGGCGTAAATTGAAAGTTTGCTTCGACAAAAGCATTTGAAGCAGCCCCCGGCACGTCGAGGTTAACATCGATTCCGGTCGTGGGGATGTTGGTCGATGGCATCGCAATTGACGAGAAGAACGGGGCGAGACTGCCGCGAATAACACGGTTGCCATCCTTGTTCAGCGCATCGCCGCTCGACCCTGTCCCGCAATCATCAGATTCGATCGTCACGACGTTGTTGCGAATGTCCGACAAGGAAGAGGTGGTCTGCCCTTCGTTGTTGGCTATAATTCCAGCGACATCAGCACTCAGGAACCCAAAACGAATTCGGCTATCGCGAGAGCCCGAGATACTAAAGCCCGTTGCGAGGTTGGTAGCATGATCAATCTCGATGGAGCATTGATTATTCGGTCGCTCAAGCCCAAAGAGGCCCGCGCTTTCCGACTTATTATCAATGATGGCTCCGTTCACGGCGCTCTGCATCCGACGACATCGAACGTCTGTGCGGAAATTCTGACCGAACACCCATATGCCACCGCCGAGCGAGGCTGACGTGCGTCCTATCGAAGAAATCTCATCGACGATGATTTTGTTTCGCAGCGATGCGTATTCGAACAGACCGGCGAACGGTGCCCCGCGGAGAATTCCACGGCCGCTCACGGTGCAATCGGTGCTTAGAACCGAGCCCATGCACTGATAGAAAGCATTTGGACGACCCGAATCGTCGTAGAATTCGCCGTCGATGATGTACTCGCCGGACACTTTGTGGCCGATTGCCCCGACGTGGATTACCGCGTCGGTAAAATGGTTCGGAAGCGCATTCGCAACAGTCACGACGCTACCGATGACAGACACGACGGTCGTAACGAAGGAGTTGGTCCAATATGCAGGGGTGCCCGAAGTGTGCGACGCGGCCGTCGTTCCATTCGCTCCCCGCTGCGCGACAGTCACAACCCCATCTGTTGAGATCGCGCCGAGAATGGTCTCATTGTCGATCTGAATGTAGACGTGCCCGCCGTGGATCGTGTGTGAAACATCTCCGCTCAGGCTAAAGCTGGACGCACTGGCGTCGATATTGCCGGAAAGGTTATGTGCAACACTCGAATCCGGATAAACCCCCTCGATTGCGATGCGCGCGCCGATCTCGAAGATCGACGGATCATCAACCGTGACGGACGTTGTATTATAAACTCCTGTCCCGGTTGTCTGACCAAGCCAACTCGAAAGCATGGCCTTCTCGGTGTCGTTGGGGCTGACGATGTTACCTGTGATTTCGGTCAGCGGCTTGATAATGGTGCCGTGCATTTCCCAATGCAGATAGGAGGGTCGCCGAAACGCGCCTGCGCCAGCGACACCGATGTTCATCTCCTTTCTCAGCGTCACCGCGCCCGTAATCAGGTGGATGTTGGCCGCGCTGATGCCGTCGAAAAGATCAATCTCGGCTTCTACTTCGCCGCGTAACGCGCGCGCATCAATGGTGCAACCCGGATAGGTGCCTGCGAGTTCGGCAATCTTGGCGTTCAGCGGTGATATAATGTCGCGCACATTCGTCGCGTCACGCACGTCGGCCCAATCGGCAGCCGACAGCAGAGCTTTAAGGCCGAAAGTGCGGGCGGCGACGTCGGCTACCGCGACCAGTTCGTGTGCGGTCTCACCGGCGTTGACCTGCAGAACTTTACCCGCGCTCCCCGCGACGATCGACGGCAGGCTGACGCCTGATGCAGCCGCCTCGGCTGCGGATTTAGCCGTCTCCGCGTCGTCCTTCGCCGCGACCACCGTTGCAAGGATCGAATCTGCGTCAACAGCGGCCGGCATCAACAACGCGTAGTGATCGACCGACCACACCAAAAGCTGCGTCATCCCTGCCAGGAGCGAGTTTTCGGCAAGCTCAGTGCCGAATGCGCTCTTGATTGCGACGGGATCACCGCCTTCGACAGAGATCGTCACGGCCCCGGTATTCGGCGAGATCGGGGCGAAGATATACGTGTGCTGACCGGGCGTCGTCGGTAGATTCGGAATAATGGTCGCCTCGATGGCGTTTCCGCTCCCGCCAGTAGCGATCAGCACATAATCCCCTGGCAAGTCAGCAATGCGTGTCCAGGAACCTGTACCGCTCGCGCCTACCTTTTTATAGATACCATTATACGCTGCGGTGTCGTCACCACGAACCTGCGCGAGCGAGTTCGCTACAGGGATAAGGTTCGCAACCAGCGCGGCGCGAGACGCATAACTGAGACCAGTTGCTGCAAACCCCGCCGCAATGTCGTCTTGCAGCTTCGCGCCCCAGGCGCGAATCTCTCGCTTGTTTGGCTTGTGCGCTCCGCTGGCCGGTACGCCATTTACGCTGTAGTCGCGCCAGACATCGGCAGCCGTCAGATTGCTCATACCATTCTTATCCTCGGTTAGATCGTTTCGTAGATAATCGTAAAATCGAAGTAGGCGCCATCGGACAGCCCGACGCTGTCGTAGATCAGCGCTGTCGGCGATGTCGCAATCGTGCGACCGTCAGCGATCCGGCCATTCGCCGTGTTGCGGCACGTAAACGAGCCGTTCGAAAGCGAGTTGATAGGGAGCGGAATCGAAACCTGATCCGACCCGGAGTTGGGCGCCAGCGTCGTTACGGTTGCTCGTCCTGAAACAATGCAGAGCTTGCCGATGACAATGTAACTGTAGGAATAGCTACCGGAGCCGAAGTTCGTCCCAGCTTGATTTTTTAGAACGGCCCCCGATGCCGTCGTGAAAGCTCCACCGGTGTAACCAGTCCCCCCATTAGCAACCGGCAACGTGCCGGACACCTCCGAGCCGAGAGCGATGGTGGCGGCGCCGTCCTTCAGGGATCCGCCGTCTGTCCCGTCCCATCGCGCGAAGCCGCTATCTGTCGACGATACAGGTCCTTCGATGCCGCCACCCCCACCGGCCGGCGTCTGCCACGACCCGTCGCCTCGCAGGTAGGTGGATGACGAAGGCGTTCCGGTTGCGTCGATGTCGGCGATCCCGACATCATCCTTGGCCGCCATTGCGCCGAGCGTCGGTGTGCCGCTCAGGTCACTGTAATTTCCGGACGTGGCGACGGCCGCGAGCGACGACGTATCCGCCTTGCCAGACAAACCGCTGGACAACGCATCGGTCGCCGTCTTGACCGCCTTCTGCGTCGGGATGCGCGTATCGCTGTCAGCCGCGAAAGTGCTGTCAGCGTCGACAACATTCGCCGCGAACATCGCCGTCGTCAGGCCGCTGATCGTGTTATTGGCGGCGTTGATCGTCTTGTTCGTGAGCGTCTGAGCGAGCGATGCGAGATAGGTCGCGATCGACGATGCAAGGATTCCGAAGTTGCTGCCTCCTGCGGCTGCAGCGAACTTCTCGCTCCCATTAACGACCCTATCCGGGTCTTCCGATATCTTTCCGGTCATGCGTCTTCTCTTATGTAAAGCGATCCATCCTCGTGGAACAGGCTCGATCCGTCTTCGCGTTTGATGCTCGGCGGGATGACGGGCGTTTCGCCACCGGCATCCGGGTCGTAGGGTTCTAGAATTTCGGGGAACACGAGAATGAAGGTGAACGTGATCCGCCCAGCCATCAGGTCGATGTCGGCGTCCTGAATTTCAATGACGGAATCCTGAAGCCCGGACACGTAGGGATACTGGACCCTGACCCATCGCTCGCCGAGCGCGGCAAGACCATAAAGGGTGGTCGTGATGGTCCCGCTCAACGGCGCGTTGAGGCGCTTCATCGCCCGCTCGGCCAGACGGCGCGCCTGGGTCTCGGTCTGCGTCCATTTCAGGTCGAGGGACTGAGAGCGCGTTATCCCCGTGAGCGATATCGATTCCTCATCCCGGTAGGGCTCGCCCTGGACCTCGACATAGCTCGAATTCGGATCGGTGTAGGATATGTTGAGTTGGTTGACGGTCTGCTCGTCCGCCTGCCCGTAATTGATGTTGAAATCGATGATGTGATTGGCCGTTATAGTGACGGTCGGCTCGCGATACACCCCGACCTTGAGCGCGAGCGAGCCATCACCGGCTTCCGCCAGCCACCCGTCACAGGTCGCCAAAATCGAATTGACGACATCCTCCGGCTTGTTGTCGAATTGATACCACCCGTTTGACGTATAACGCGGCTCGGTGTCGCCCGGAGTTGCGACCCGTTCGTCGCAAAGGTCGGCTTCTGCCATCCATTGCGCGAGATGCGCCGACGTCGGAAACAGGATGTCGAAATTCAGCCCCATGCAGCCATCGCCCTGGGTGAGATAGTCGAGAAGTTGCAAAACGGGGTTGTAGGAAATCTTCCAGGTCGATGAATCCAACCGGCTTTGCGTCGGGTCGCGCGGATCCCACACCGGCGAGCAGTCGAGGACGAGGGAAAGAACAGGAAGCCCGCGCGGGTAGATTTCCGTGTAGTCTTCGGGCTTGATTTCCTGACCTTGGCAATAAAGGGATGCCCAGAAGATGCCGATGCCAAAATGCGTGGCGGGGTCCCATATGCCGCCGCTTGGACCGGTGCCGAAGAAATTCTGAGTGGTGCCATCACCATAACCGAAGTTGACTCTGACGTTGCCGACCGGGCCGTATCGACCGTCATCAGCGAAGGCCGGGCGTATCGCGTCGGTTGCGCCGTGGTCGAACACCACCAGATCGTCATGCAGGTACATGTTCACGACAGCGGCGACGCGGCCGGAATGGACCGCCATGACATCGTAGGAGTTCTTCTCCGATTCCTCGAACAGCATGTAGTAGCCAGCGAGCCGGTTGCGGCCGTAGCCCCGGATGCGCGGCGGGATTCCCTGCTTAAGCGGGTGAGACCCGTTCTCCGGCTTGGGCACATCCGGCCGCAGCGCGTAGTTCAGCCCGATCGACGTGCCGAGAATGGCGGCGGTACCAACGGCCGTCGCAAGGCTCACGCCGAGAAATGACGCACCGCTGATCGCTGAGCCGAAACCTATCCCCGTGATCGCCCCCGGCGCGACGCTCGCGATCAGTATGGTCCCGATCGTCTCCGCCATCAGAACGTCCACGCCCGCAGCATCGGGAGCCTGTCGTCGCTGTCCATCACCAAACCCATGTCCGACGTGACGACGGCATGGCAGCGCGGGGCGGCGCAGATCGCACCGGTCGGCCTTCGCCGTATCTCGCCGCCTACCGAGTAAGGCGCATCGACCGCGACGATATCTCCGGCTTCCGGTGTTTCAGTCGACCGCATTCCGACCGCGGTCAGGCGCGAATGACAGGCGGCGATAAAGCCGCCTTCCCGAGCGACGATGCGCTGAAACTCACGCTCCGAAGAATACGTGCCTCTGACATCGGCGATCGGATCGCGGCCGCACACATTGACAACCCAATCGGCCATGAACGTCGAGCAGTCCCACGTTCCCGGCGACCAGCGCCGGCGAAGAACGGAGGCGAAGTAATCCGTGAGCGTCATGCTGACAGCCGCGGCCACGTCTTGTTGAATCCGTTGGCATAGAGCGGCGTGCGCTCGCAGAAGTAGTCGGTCGGATATCTGGCTCTCTGGTCCTGGTTCGTAAAATACGCCAGTCCCGGGCGTCGTCGGCCGGTCATAAGTGTCCCCGCGGAAAGCGTGACGGTTCTGACGGTCGATTGCCCGACATCAGTCGGCGACACTTGCTGGATGGCAAGATAGTCAGCGGTGTAGTTCTGAATCCATTTGATCGGGCCCAGCAGCGACCAGTTATCGTCCATCACCGCGAAGCCGACAGAAACACGCTTCCCCTTGACCTGCTGTGCATCGCCGCCAGATGCGATTTGAAGGATGTCTCCGGTCACGCCGCTGATGGTGAACTCCACCCGCTGCGCCGCGCCGTTGACCATCTGCTTGAGGGCGGGGACGCTGCCGACCTCGCCAAAGCCGTTATACTTTGCGCCCGTACCGTCAAGCACGTCGGGCTGCGTCGTCTCGAAAGGCCCGACGCCCAGCCAGAGCCTGACGACTGGATCCGTTTCCAGGCGGAAAAACACGCCGATGCGCGCGGAATTCCTGGCCAGCGCGGCCAGTTCATCTTGCGAAAGATTCATGACAGGTCAGACCGGATAGAAATATTCGACGAAGCTGACATCCGGGTCAGCAAAGCGGCGCATCGACAATGTCAGCTTCATCACATTCGGGTCGGCGAGCATCATGACGCAACGCGGCCGGTCGAATTCGAGATACATCCCTGCCGTCACCGCCTCCCGGAGCGGCGGGCGGAACGTGATCACGGAGTTGCCTCCGCCTTGATCATCGACCGTGCCGACCTCATACAGATGCCAGCCTTGCGTCGGGTGCTCGATCGAGAAGAACTCGCCGCCGCGCAGCGGGCCGCCAGCGGCGAATGACAGTGCGAGGCTGACGGCCCGCAACGGCGCGTCCAGCAGAACAGACGCGTCGACGATGTTCTGGGCATATCCCGCCCCGTCGTCGAAGAGCGCACCATCGGAGTGCGGCACGGCTCCGATCGCGTAGAGAGGCTTCCCATCTACAATCGGCGCCGGGAAGTGGCGCTTGTCGCACATCGGCACGATGATCGGCGCTGAGCCGCCGTCGCACAGGACCTCCAGCGCGCGCCAGGCGCGGACGTGATCCGGCGTGCGTAAATTGATCGAGCCGTATTCACACTTCCACAATCCGCCGCCGCTGGTCGTTACGCGAGGGAACGCACCTTGTGCAGATTGACCGACAGAAGCCGTCGACGACAGTATCTGCCACGACCCCGACCGCTCCCGCATGAGCGAGGCTGGAAATTCCGGAACAGCCACGACTACGCAACTCCGGTTGACTGAAAGCGTTGCGCGCTCTGCATCGCCTTGCCCTGCCCGGCGATCGCCTTGGCGTGCTGCGCCAGAACACCCCTGATCCGCTCCACGGCCCCCGCGTCAGCTCCGCGTGCGTCTATCTGATAGACCGGCGCGAAAGTCTGAGACGGCGTGCTGCGGCCGAGTTTCGGGAGCTTGTAGTTCGGGACCACCTGCGCCCCGCGCGGGAGGTTCACAAGCTCCGGGCCGCGCTCACCGACGATCGCAGGGCCGCCGGGCGCGAAGTTCGTGCCGTTGGCGAACTTCGGGATCAGCGACGACAGGATATTGCTGCCACCGCCACCACCCAGCATCCCGGCAATCGGCCCCAGGATCGCCTTCTTGATCGCGATCCGCGCCAGTTCATGAAGGATCAGGTTTGACATCGATTTGAACGCATCGGCGACCGAGCGCGTCCCGGTGATCACTTCGGCCAATTCGTCGCTCATCCGGTCGAGAGACGAGACGGCGACCTGCTCGAGCTGCTGCCCGATGTTCGCCGATTCCCGAGCGAATGTGGCGAGCGGGCCGTTCAACTGCTCAAGCTGCTCGCGGGCCTTGGCATAGGCGTCGGCAAGCTCGTTGATCTTCGCCCGCTGCGCCTCGGTGACATCGGTGTTGGCCTTGCCGGCGCGGTGATTGGCTTCCCGCGCGGCGGTTTCCAGTTCGACTACGACGCGAGCGCGCTCCCGCGCTGCTGCCGTCTGGTCAATGGTCGAGGCTTCGACGCCCATCAGATCGATCTGGCGCTGCGTCATCGCCAGCCGGCGCTCGAATGTGTCCCGCTCGGCTGAAGCGCCAGCCGAAGCCTTTTTTGCGGCCGCCGTTACCGGGTTGTCCGCCAGGCTGACTTTTTTGGCCGCGAACGGCGAAAAGGCATCGTCAAACCTGCTCGCCGCCGTAGGCTTCTTGGCCGCGGCCTTGTCCGCCTCCGCGTTGGCGGCCGACATGGCCTTGCGCAACGCATTGAACCCTTCCGCCCGGCTGGCGATTGCATCGCCCGCAGCCCGCTGAGCGAGTGATCCGGATGTGTCAAACAGAAACCGATAGAGGTTCTGGAACGAAGGATCATTCCAGAGATTCTGCGCGGCGGCGCCCAGGGCGTCCAAGCCTTTATTGGTGTCTTGAAGGCTCTTGCTACTCGCCAAAACTGAGAATGCATCGGCAAGCTTCGTGACCGCTGTGGACAGCGTGTCGAGCGCCGACGTGGCCGCTCTGCTTGCGCCGCTGGCGTCATTGATCCGCTTGGCCGCATCGACCGCGGCATTCTGCAGCCGCTCGAATCCCTGCGCCACAGTCAGCGACGCGCCAGCAACCTGCTGGTTGAGCATCACCGCGCCGGCCTGGAACCCCTTGAAGAACGCGGCCGACGACACCTTGCCGTCGACAACCAACTGCCGGAGCTTCGAGACCGAACCGCCCGCCTCGGTAATGCCGTTGGCGGCCGCCTGCACGATCGGCAGCGCGCCTTCCAGCATGGAATTGAATTCCTCGGCGCGCACCACGCCGGAGCCAAGCGCCTGCGACAGTTGCAAAAGTGCGCCTGACGATTCCGCTGCCGACTTGCCCGACACGCGCAGCGCGACGGCCACGTTGTCGGTGAACTTGAGCAGCTGTTCCGTCGAGACGCCAAGCTCCTTCTGAACCAGGGTGGCGCGGCCATAGAGCTGCACCAATGCCTCGAGCGGCGCGGCGTTCTTCTGCGCCGACACGAACAACGCGTCATAGACCTTGGTCAACTGCTCGCCGGAGAGACCGGCAACCTTCAAGGCGTTGTCGATACGCGTGGCGGTGTCGATGAATTTCTGCGCCTCGCGCACGGAGAAAGCAGCCGCGATGGCGCCGACCATCCCCTTGCCCAGACCGGCGAAGGACCCGCTCACCTTCTTGCCGAGGCCGTCGAACTGCTTCTCGATGTTCTTGGTGCTGGCGCGCGAGTCCGTTTCCAGCTTCTTGAGCGCGCGCTGAATCTGGCGGGTGTCCGCCGAGATCGACAGCACCATCTGGTCGAGGTCTTGAGCCATCAGCCGTACTTCTCCAGAAGCTTCGCCATTTCGTCGTCGTCCGGCGCTTCGGTCTTATTGGGATCGGCGTGCATCTCGTTGAAGATGTCGACCGCGTCGAAGAACTCGGTGACGGTCACCTGCCAGAAGTCGGCCGGCCGCCAGCCCATCGGGCCGATGGCGGTTTTCAGCCAGTCGCGGAATGGGAAGGGCTTGTCGTCATCGCTGCCGGCGCGCCTTCGTCGCCGGCTTCGGCTTTTCCCTCAGAATCCGTGAGATGATGGCTGAGAGCGGCGGCAAAGGCCTTGGCGCAGGCCGGGAAGTCGGAAAGCGACAACTCAGCCGCGGCGCGCGCGCCGTCGCCCCTGACCGCGAGGTGCTGCACGCCGGCGATTGTCGCCGCGACCTCGACGCCGAGCAGGCGCTGATAGAGGTCGCCGAACGACTTGCAGTCCAGAGCGGTCGAGACGGCGGCGAGCCGGCCGATCTCGGCGGCAATCACCAGATCGACGGACCCGACGCGGAGCGCAACCTCGCCTCGCGCGCCATTAGCGGTGAGCGCCATCGCACTACGCCGCGATCACGTCGGCGGTGCCGCCGCTGGTCGCGGTCGCGCTGCCGGACGAGTTGGTGGCGGTGACGGCAACCGTGATGGTGGAGCCGATATCGCCGGTGACAGGAACGTAGGTTTCCTCCGTCGCGCCAGAGATATTCGTGCCGTCCTTCTTCCACTGGAAGGTGAACACCGCCGAGTGCGTCCACGCGCCGACGTTGGCCGACAGCGTCTGGCCCACCTGGGCGATGCCGGAGATCGACGGCAGCAACGTGTTGACCGGCGCGCCAGACTCTGCCGTGAAGGAGAGAGGCCCGGCCGCGGTGAAAGTGGCCGAGAACTCCATATTGCCTTCCATTTCGCCGGAAAACTCGAAATCCGACACCATCCAGGAGCCGGCATAGGTCCCCTCGCCCGGCACCACAACCTGGGCGTTGAAGACTGTGGCGCCGCGCACGTGGCCCATCAGGATCGCCTGAGTTGCGCCGCTGATGAAAGCGCCAGATCCGGAGAAGGTCCGGTTGACGATGCCGGGCTCCGACTGCTTCTGCACGGCGGCGCCTGGATTGTCACAATCCGGCACGGTGGTATCGATCTCATTGGCCGACAGATTGAAACTGCGGGTTTTCAGCCCGCACAGGTTGGCGAAGGCTTCCGGGCTTTCGCCGTCACCGATCTTGATGAGTAGCAAGCGGCCTTTTTGCTGAGACATGAGAGCGTCCTTTCACGACAAAGCGCCCCGCGGTTCGCAGGGCGGTCAAAGCTGGGATATTTCAAGTAGTTACTCGGTGACGATGGCGACCATTTCGACCACGCCATGGCTGGTCAGGCCGTCAGGATCACGAAAAATGCGGGTTTGGCGATGCTGAAGCGTTATCACCTTGTGGGTCGGTAACGACGCGTCCCAATTGTGCAGCGATTTGACGACGGCGTGCGCGATCTGCTTGGCCTCGACGAAACCGGGCTTCCGCGACCAGACATCAAGGTTCATCGTGATCTCGTAACCGGTCACGCAGGTTGCGTCGTCCTGCAGATCGTCGCTATCAGCGATCCCGACGAACGGGAAATCTGCCGTCACCGCGCCGCCGGCGCCGCGCGGCACATGGTCATAGACCCGCGATCCGACCAGCGCAGCAAGCGTCGCGTCAGCTTTCAACCGGTTGACGATCGCGACCTGCAGTTCGTGAGACGGTGACGCCATCAGGATTTTGCCTTCCGAACGGCCTTATTCACGGCCGCGGCCATCTTGCGGCGCGCGGTCTTGCGATAGGCGCGCCAGGTCGGGAAGATATGAGGCCGCGCGCCCTTCTTCATATTGACGGTGCCAAATTCCAGCCACCGCCAGGTGAACTTGGCGAACACGGCGGTCGCGTTCTTGTCCTTGGTCTCCCGGATCCCCGTCAACTCTTGATGTGGTCGATTACCGATGCGATCCGCCTCAATGCTGGACTTATAATCACCCGTCGCACCGACAGGGGCGCGCGCTGCGATCCGGCTGGCCGCTTCCCGCGCAACATCCATCTGCGCCTCTGCCAACTCGCGCTCCGCCTCCGGCAACATCGCGTTGAGCTTCTTCATCACCGCCTCGCGGCCGAGGAATTTAGCCTTGATAGCCATCAGATCACTCCCATGGCGCGTGCATCACGGATGATGGACCTGATCTCGGGAAACGGCTCAAAAACGATACGCCCGCCGCCGATGTGGTGCGTCGTTGGATCAGATAATTTCGTCTCGCCGTTGAGCAGGCGCTCGATGCGGTTTTCCAGCGCGCGGAATTGTTGCCCGTGGCATGTCGCTAGCGCGCGAAAGATCCGCTCCATGTCGGCGAACGCATCGCTTAATAAGTCAACTTCGCATATCAACCTCGTGAGCAACTGAGCCATCAGGCCGCCACCCCGCGCTCGCACAGCAGCGAAATCCACTTGCGGTCAGTCTCATGCGTCACGTCCCGCACCGCCCAGGCGGTGCCGTCACGCGCATCGACCAGCCGCCAGTCCGAGTTGATCTGTCGCGTCTGGCTCGACGCGCGCACGGTGATGATCACGGGATGCTTGTTCTCGAGGCGGGAGGCGATGACCGCCTCGCCGCCGCGCAAATGCGCGAACCCGGCGCGGACGGAAAACTGCGTCGCAAAATCGCCGACCGTGTTTCCGGCCCCGTCGTCAATCTCCACGCGCTTTTGGCAATGCATCTTGTAATAGAGGTTGGGCGCGCTGATCTTCCCCACCTCACGCGCCCTCGATATCAAGTGCTACAGCGCGGCCGCTGAACGTCACCCTGACTTCTGCCGGCCTCGTCAGATCATCCTGAATGCATTCGATACCAATGACGCCAGGCAGCGGCTCGCCCTTAAAATAGACGCGCAACATGCCTCGTTCGGTCATCTTAATCTTTAGATCGGACGCCGATGGCTTTGGAAGGGCCATTTATACCCCCACCCTGCGAAATGGCGCGACCAATGCATCGATTGCGCGCTGGTAGGATTCGCGCACCGCGGATTCCAGCGGGTCGTAGTTCAATTTGACCTGCAGGATGATCGCTAGCTTGATCGGCTCGGGCACGGTGCTCTGCGCGGGCGTCTCACCTTCAGCTGGCGTCGTCGAGTATCCAGCCTTGAACGTGACCGAGATCGCATCGCGTCGCGAATAGCTGCCCGGCCAGGACTGATCCGGTTTCAAACCGACATACGGGCTGCGCGAGTCAGAGAACAGGGCATAGACCGACGCATCGAGCGTCTGTTGCTCGTTCTCGCCGTCGAAATAGGTGATGCTGTCGACGGACAGCGCCGGAGCCAGAGGCAGCCGCAGGCAATCGGCGAAGCACGAGAAATCTTGCTGCCATGTCTGTTCGACCAGGCAGCGTCCGAGTATCCCGGTCCACCCGTCGAAACGCTCCGTTGCGGCCGTCAGCAACGCGCCGATCATGGCATCGTCATCGGTATGGTCGACGCGCAGCTGCGCTTTCACCTCGGCCAACGAGACGGGCGTGATGTCTGGCGGCGTGACGCGGATAGGTGCAAGCATGGGGACCTCAAGGAAGTGGGGCGACCAACCGGCCGCCCCAGCCGAATTACGCGACCGGTGCGAGCGCCGGGTTGCCGAGCACCACCACGGCGCCGGCGGCGATTGACGTGCCGGACTGTTTGGTGATGACCGCACGGATGTAGCGCTTCGTGCCGACATAGCCCTGCCGATATACGGACGACGCCTCAAGAGCGGCCGGAAGATCGCCGATCAGATCGGCAGCCACGACATCGGTGAAATCGCCATCCGTCGTGGTGTCGGATTCCTGCAGCTTCACGTCGTAGAGACCATCGCTGACAATGGCGCCGGTATTGATGACCAATGCCGCGCTATCGTAGCCGCGAAGATCAACCGCCGAGCCCTTGAGCGTGGCCGCCTGCACCGCAGGTGCAAGCGTCGCCACGACGCCGATTTTTGACGCGAGATCACGCATGTGCGTGTCCTTTCATGATGTGGAGAAACGGATAGTTGCAGGCGGCCGGAGCCGCACGCCGCTGCGATCAGGTCGTGCCGATCTTGAAAAGTTTCAGCGCCTCGAAGTTCTGGACGCCGCCGCCAACGCGCTTCGTGGTGTAGAAGTGCACGTAAGGCTTATTGGTGAACGGGTCGCGCAGCACGCGGACGCCCATGCGGTCAACAATCAGGTAGCCGCGCTGGAAGTCACCGAAAGCGATCGGGAAATTCCCGCCAGCGGTCGCATCCGGCATGTTGTCGTCGTCCGTCACCGGATACCCGAGGATCGTCGCCGGCTGGCCGGCCTGAATCGACGGCTGCCACAGATACAACTCCTCGGTTTTCGATTTGAACTTGCGGATCGCCGCCTGCGTCTTCCGATTCATCAGGAACCGCGCATTCTGCCGGTAACCCTGCTTGATCGAGTAAACCAGATCGGTAAGCGCATCCGCGCCATTGTGCGTCGCGTCCGTCATCGCCGCCGCCACTCCGGAGACGACATAGCCGAGCTTGCCCCATGCATAAGAGGCGTTCTCGACGGTGTCATAGGACAGCAGACCGCGCGGTTTGTTCACGCCATCGCCGGTGACGAAGGCCGCGCCTTCCATTTCAGCGAAGGTGATGGACACTTCATCCGCCAACCATTGCTCGATGTTGACGCGGGAATCATCGAGCAGCGTCTGCGTCGCTGCCGGGTTGGCGTAAAGCTCCATGGCCGGGAAGGCCACTTCGACCAGTGTGGGCGTTCCGGTTCCGGGGCGAGCCTGCCGTTCTCCGACCCAGCCGCCGGTCGCGCCGCCCTGATTGACCAGTTTCTTATAGGTGCCGGCAGAGATCGACATGACGCGCGAGATCGAGCGCATCGCCGACACGGTACCAAGCACACGGTCGATGGTCGACTCCATCTGATCCGGCACGACATAGCCGCCATCCGGATCGCTGTCGGTGCGGAGCGCGGCCTTGACCTCGAGATCGCGCAATCCGTTCTCCGCGCCATTGCGGAAGAACTGATTGAAGGCGCGCGCGTGCTCGCGACGCTCGGCGGACAGCGGCTTGCCATCATCGGAGCCGCCGACCTTCAGGGCCGCGATCGAGGCGCTCACATCATCCAGAGAGGTCTGGAGCTTGGTAATCTCGGCGTTCTGGCGATCGACCTTCTCGACCAGAACGACGTCGGCCGATCCTCGCTTTTCGAGTTCAGTCAGACGTGCATCATTAGATGCGCGGAACTCTTCGACAGTTCGCAGCAAACGTTCATGCTTGTCCTTGACATCTCCGTCCACGCGGACGGACACCAACCCACGGGTACGGATGGGCGCGTTCATGATCATTCCTTTCAGTGTGGCTTGAAAGCGCTGACGAAGCGCTCAACGAATACGTCGCTGTAGCCAGCGTCATGCGTGGCTGTCGGGGCAGCGTCATGCGTACCCCCTGCAAGCTCCGCGAACATGCGCCGCCGCTCGACACGCGGGACGCCTTGTTTCGCAAGAGCAGCATCCATACGCCGCCGGGCGTTCACTACGCCGGCGACAGAATTTTCGGCATCGGACTGGTCGGCGCCGATGGCGTCATCGATCAGGTCAGCAAATCCATTCTTCACCGCCTCGGACGGCCCCATGAACGTTTCGGCATCCATCAGCTTTTCGATCGCAGCGCGCTTCAGGCCGGTGCGCGCTTCGTAGATATCCGCAATGGCGCTATCGAATCCGTCGAACAGATCGGCGGATTCGCGCATGTCGTGACGGTTGCCGATCACGACGCCCCAGGCGTTGTGCACCATCATGAATGTGCCGAGCCCCATCCTGATCTCATCACCGGCCATGGCGATGATTGAAGCGGCAGAAGCTGCCCAGCCCAGCACCTCGACCGTCACCTTGGCGGGATGACCGCGCAACAGGTTGTAGATCGCGATGCCCTCGAACATGTCGCCGCCGGGCGAGTTGATCCTGACGGTCACGTCCCGGTCGCCAATCGAGCGCAGCGCCGCGGAAATGCGCTTAGCCGTCACCCCGCCGCCCGACCACCAATCCTCGCCGATCACTTCGAACATGCTGATGGTGGTATCGTCATCGGACGCGGCGGCGCGCGGAGCCTCGGCCCAGCGCGCCAGCACGTCGCTCGGCGCGTCCCACTGAAAATTCTGCGGGCGCTGAAACGTCCGCGCCTCAGGCAGCTTGCGTAGGCTCATCGCCTTCATCCTTTTCTGGCTTGTCGTCACCGCCGGCGGTGTTCGGCGGCGGGTAATAGATGTCGCCGGCCTCGCGCGGGTTGAGGTCTTCGAGCGCCCGAACCTCGTTCGGACTCATGACACCCCATTGCAGCGCCTTCACATGCGCTTCCCAGCGCATCTTGATATCGCCCTTGACCAGCGACGCCCGATTGAATCTGGCGTAGATATCTTTGTCATTGTCGGCGATCAGGTCCCGGTTGATCGTCTCTTCCCAGGTGGTCAGATCGTCCTCGGCGCAAAACGTCACGAAGCCTTGCGTCTGTGAGGCGATGCCGGTGCCCCAGCTCGTGCTCTTTTCCGTGTCGCCGATCATGTGCGGCGGGACGCCGAAGAACATCGCGATATCGGATCGTGAGAACTTGCGGCTCTCGATCCACTGCGCGTCCTCGGCGGTCATGGAGAGTTGACTCGCTTCCATGCCCTCTTCGAGAATGAGGGCCTTTCCTTCCTTTGCGCCGCCAGTGCGGAAGTCATCGAGACTTGAGCGCAGGAGTTCGATGCCTTCCGAACCGAGCGCCTTCGGGTGTTTCAGCACCATCGACACTCGCGCGCCATTTTTGAATACCGTCGCGCCGTGATCTTCCTGCGCCAGTGACAGGCCGATGGTTTCGCGCGCGTAGGTGATGACAGAGACGCCATGGACGCCGTCCAGCGTCAGGCCGACCAGATGAAACACATCCACCTGCGGCAGCACGATCCGGCGACCATCCTTGCGGGTGTAGGTATATTCCAGCGTGAGGCTATCGAGTTGCTTGCACTCCACGCGGTCGGGGTGCAGCGGGATCAGCTCTTTCACCATGCCGCGCGATCGAACGATCAAGGCGTAGGCATTCCCCCGCAGCAACAGATGCGCGGTCATCATGCGCTTGAACTGAGACGGCGTTTGCCAGCGGTTCGGCCGGCGGCGGAAGATCGACCATAACGGATGATCCGACGCGTCCTCTCGCGTCCGAGCGTCGATTCTACGCTTGATATGCAGCGGCATATTCGCCGGGACGCCGGAACGGAGTCGCACGCAGGCATAGACCGCAGCGACCCGCATTGCCTTGTCTGGCGTCACCGTCACGCCGGAGGCGGTTGCGTTCCCGGTGCGGAGCACCTCTTCCAGCTGCTCCGACGTCGTGACGACAACGCCGCCGCCCGCCGATTGAATCGCCGCGCGCGGTTCCGGGGATCGGGAAGCGCCGCCCCCGAATATACGTGACCAAAGGCCCATGCGATTTCCAGGTTAAAGGACCAGCGCGCCGCGCTTGCTGTAAACGGACGAGTCGTCTCGCATTGATGTCGCCACGCCGATCGACATGGCCAGCGAAACCATTCCGTCGATACGGGTGGTCGCCTTGTCCTTATTGAACATGCGATGCCCGGTGCGGTTCTGCTCATAGACCACGCCGCCGGCGCACATGCGCATGACCGGGTTAACCGCGACCGTGATGCGCTGCTCGAGCAGCGCCGCCTCAAGCTTGTTGATCGAGTCCGGCATCCACCAAACGATGTCGTCGGCGCCGGTCTCGCGGTTATGATTACCGTCCCGTTCGCCGATAATCCGGCGCTGGAATCCTTGTGGATGGACCTCGGCCGGGATCGACCCGCCCTTTTCGCCGAGCGCGTCCAGGAGCTGCTCGAGGCCATACTGGTCGGCGCCGATCATCACCGGATGATACGTCGCCACAAGGTGCTGCAGAGCGTCGGCGACCCAGGAATACTTGATGCGCGGACCCGGCACCGCTTCCATGTGGCCTTGCTCGGCCCATAGCACGTAAGGCGCGCGGTCTGATTTCGCTCGCTCCTTCAACGTGTCGGCCGGCGTCCAGAACCACGTTTTTGACGCGAACTTCCATTGATCTTTCGTCGCATCGAGCAGCCAGGTCAACGTGAAGGCGGTCAGGTCGCGCGCGCGGGAGAGATCGAGGCCGCCATAGCACGGCACATTTTTCTCGGTGAGCGCCTCCACGTCCACCTCGCCCTCGCAAGCCTCCCAGATCTTGCGGGGGATCGCCGACGTCGCCGACTCCGTCCACTGGCAGAAATGCAGGCGGCGAACGAGGCCCTCTTTCGACGGCATGCCGCGCGCTTCCTGCACCTGCTCGCGGATGAATCCGGGTTGGATCGAAACACCGAGGTTCGGGTTGGCCTTCGGCCAACAGGTCTCATCCTCGAACGGATCATCCGCATCATCTAGATTAGCAATGAAGGCGAACCAGGCGTCGTTCTCAAATTCGCGCTTGAGAACCCGCACCGACATGTCGTGCTCTTGCCCGCAGACCGTCTTTTTGTCGAAACCGGAGTTCGTGATCTCGAACAGCAGCGCCTCCTGGTTTCCTTTGGTGCCGGCGCGCATCATCTCGATCACGGAATTATCCGGGTGCTCATGCACCTCGTCGATCAGCGCGCAATACGGGCGAATACCGGATTTGCCCTTCTTGTCGGACGAGATCGGCTTGAAGTAGGAATTTACGCCGGGACGGCTGGTGTGCAGCTCCCACACCGGGTTCGCACCCTTCGGCTTCAGGCGCCGCCGCAACGCGGGCGATCGTTCCCACATCGCAACCGCGTCGCGAAACAGAATGGCGGCCTGATCCTTATCGGTCGCGGCAGAGTAGACCTCGGCGCGCAGCTTGCGGCAGCCCAGCAGCATGTAATGACCGATTCCGGCGGCGAGCGGCGACTTGCCGTTGCCCTTGCCGATCTCGACATACGCGCGGCGGAAACGCCGGAATCCTAGCGCATTCTTCCACCCGAACAGCGAGCCGGTAATGAATGCCTGCCACGGCTGCAGGTTGAACGGCGACGCATAGGTCGATACCTCGCCATATTCGTCACGCTCCTCGACCTCGACCGTGAGCACGTCGCGGAAAAAGCCGATCGCACGCTGCGCTGCATGGACGTCGAACACCACGCCGCGCTCATCGCCTGAAGCGCGGTCGCACTGATGCCGCTCGCATGCGAGGCGCACAAGCGGACCCGCCACGATCTCGCCAGCCAGGACGGCCGCGGCATAAGCCGTGACCTCATCCTCTGGTTCGAGATCAGGCTGCGGCGGCGGCGCGACGCTCGGCGTCGCGTTCGGCGGCAACGTCGTCGAAACTTCGTCCATCGGATTCCAGGGTGGCCACAAGGCCGGTGAATTGCTGCCAGCGCTTCACGGCGACATCGACGTAAAGCGGATTCAACTCGATCGCGAAGCATTTGCGGCCGGTGATTTCGGCCGCGATGATGGTGGTGCCGGACCCGGAGAACGGCTCATAGACCATCTCGCCCGGCTGCGAGTTGTTCTCGATCGGCCGTTTCATGGCCTCAACCGGCTTTTGGGTGCCGTGACCGGTTTCGGACTTAACGTGCTCGATGTTCCAGACGGTCGATTGCTTGCGGCCGCCCTCGTAATGGCCGCGCTCCCCGTCGCGCACGGTGTAGGTCGCAACCTCATGCTCCGGAACGAAGTGCCAGCGCTCGTCCGCCCCCTCTTTCACGGCATAGAAGCACGGCTCATGCTGAAAGTGATAATCGCCGCGCCCGAGCACATGACGCTGCTTCACCCAAACGATGTGCGCCCGAATCTTGAATCTGCAGGCCGTGAGGGAATTGGCGACGTCGCCGCAATAGGCGCCAGCGTGCCAGATGTACGCAACGTCACCGGGAAACAGCTCCCACGCCTCTCGCCAATCGGCGCGATCATCGTTCAATACCTTGCCGGTCGCCGCATCCTTTGACGTGACGCCCGCTGCTTGCCGCCAGGCCGGATCATATTTCACGCCATAGGGCGGATCGGTGACCATCAGGTGAGGCACACGGCCGGCCAGAACGCGAGCGACATCCTCCGGGTTGGTGGAATCGCCGTTGGTGATGCGGTGGCGCCCGAGGATCCACACATCGCCCCGCCGCGATGTCGGCACCGGCGGCGGCTCGGGCACCTCGTCCGGATCGGTCAGGCCGGCTGTCGGCTCGTGCAGCAGACCCGCGATGCGGCCAGGCTCAAAACCGAGCTGATCCAGCTCGACGCCGAGCGCGCCAAGCTCGAGCACTTCGCCCTTGAGAAGCTTCTCATCCCAGCCCGTCGACATGGTGAGCTGGTTATCAGCAAGGCGGAACTTGCGCTTTTCCGCCTCTTCCCAACCGACTGCGATCAGAACGCGCACCTCGGCGAACTGCTCTTGCTTCAGCGCCTCGAGCCGACCGTGACCAGCGATAACGACACCGGCATCATCAACCAGCACACGGTGCACCTGCCCATATTGCCGGAGCGAGGCGCGAATCTGATCCAGCTGCGCCTGGTCGTGCTTCTTGGCGTTGCGATCGTAAGGCCGCAGCTGGTCGATCGGCCAGGTCTCCTCGCGAACGCGATTGGCCGCGCGCGGACCGATCGGCTCAAGCTCGACGCGCGGCGTCTCGGCCTTCGGCTTCCGCGCGCGCTTTGGCTTAGTCGAAGTATTGGTCATTTTCATCAAACAGGTCGCCCTGACCGGGCAGAAGGTTGCGCTCATCGGTCGGCGACAGGCCAAGCATCGCAACGAGCGATCGCCACTGCCGCCAACTCTCGTTGACCTGCGCAACATGCGGGTGGCTCTTCACCTGATCGCCGTTGCGCGTTTTCACGCGATAGATTTCGTGCGCCAGCGTCGGCATTGACGCCCGCAGACCGCGCATTCGAACGGTGCAGCGGCAATATTCGATGATCGTGTCGATGTAGCGGGCCTTGAGACGGTCAACCGATGGATCCGCAAGGATCGCGGCGACGCGCTTGTATTCCATCTCGACTTCAGGCGGCAGATCACGCGGCATCAGCCGCCTGATCGTCCGTTGCGTCATCTTCTTGCGAAGCTTTTCCGCATCAACGTCATCCGGCCGCATGGGGATGACATTCCGGAGCTTTGGTTTAGCACCGCGCATCAAGGTGGCTTTTTGTATTTAATTCCAACTTTTTGCGTCCGAAGGGGGGCCGCCGGTCCCTAGGTGAAACCCTGCAAAGTTTTTTGCCCCCCGGGGTCATCCCATGGACGAAAATTTTTGGACCGGGATTCCGCATGGAGGCATTTTTTTACCTCGGGTCTCGTCGAAGATTTGGATTTTATTCTTATAATTTTAAGCCGCCGAGTGACCATCACCCTCCGACCCAACCATCCGCACCGATCACCGCCCTCTCGCGGCGACTGACCGCAACCGCCGTCGCCGAGTCCAACCACAGCTCGGCCTCCGGAAGCGCGCCGCGATCGAACATGTGCTCGAGCTGTTGTTTGACGACGTTATGGTGGAACGGACAGGACGGCTGCCACCTAGCCTGATCCCAGAACAGCGTCATGTCGCCTCGGTGCGGCACGACGTGATCGACCACTGCCGTTGGCGTCACCCTACCCTCTGCTTTGCAACCGAGGCAGAGCGGGTGCTTCCACTTGAACTGCTTCGCTGCACGATCCCAGCGCCCATCGTAACCACGAGAGCGAGCGGACCCACGGCGCGCGTCATAATCGGAAACTGTCGGCATACTCAAAGGAAAGGCCTGCACGGCATGGACACCGGCAGGCCAAGTCTATGGGAAGCGTCAGCGGCAGCATGAGCACTACCGCCACTCCTAAACGTAAAAAGCCCCGCACGATTGCGGGGCTTTTTGCGCGGAATCCTTTCAACGGCAGCTGAAGCTACCTCGCCGAGGCTTTCGCCCCTCACGAACCGTGCAGGTATCCGTTGGACCCGGTGACGGTTCGATCTGTTCTTCCGACATCATGGTCGGCGACAGGCGTCCGAATATCTCGATCGCTACGCTGAGTCGCCCCCTGGAGTCGAGTCGCTCGATGCGGCCGGAAAAGTCGCGGAACGGTCCATCCACGATGCGGACAAGGTCGCCAACCTCAAACTTCGCATCGCGCTTGCTGTGCGGCGTATTAGCGATGGCGACCAGATGATGGATGTCCTCCATGCACGCCCCGCGCTCTGACGTCGGCTCACGCTCTGATGGAATCCGCGCGAACCACTCCCCAAAGCGCAGCCATCCTGAAACGCCGCTGATATCATTCGGAACGCGCTCAAAGGCCGGCACGAACACGAGCTGCGGAAATAGCGGCACCAAGACCTGCCGCTTGATCTCATAGGTCCAGCTCGATCCATGTACCCGGCGCAGCACCCGCTGTTGCTTTGCGATCAACGGACAATAGGCGCTGATGTTGCGCCGGTCGAATTCACGCATGACCTTGCGTTCGCGGCCCGGATGAGTGCGCAGAATGAACCAGCACTCCGGGCGCATCGGCACCGATGCCGGCCCTCGACGCGCGTCGAGATCAACGGTGCCGACGAATTGTCCGATCTCAAGCCGTTGCAGTTCACCGATCATGATCGCATTTCCCCCTGATGGTCGTTTTGCGCGACGTCACCGATGGCATCGTCGGAGTGCGCCGATTCATCGCGCGGAGCCGCATCGCCGCGATAAATCGTACCGTCCCGTTTTGGAGGCCACGGACACGGGACGCGGATACCGGATTCGCCGATCTTCATTGCCAGGGGCTTCCCTACCCATTCGACAAAGCGGCGTTGCCAGGCGGCAAATTGCGGCGTTCCGTGCGGGATGAGGTCCCAGCGCAGGTCCGACTGATCGACGAATTCGAGCATGGCGAGCGCGTCAGCACCGACCGCGCTTTTTCCCTTTCGGTAGTATCCGCGGCTTCCGTCAGAATTTGTGCGCACATACGGCGCCGGCACGCGCGCCAAGCGGTGCAGAAATTCGAGGACGCGGAAGCCATCCGAATCTTCGGCGATCCAGACACCCTCGGGATCGACGGCGACTCCGGCTTCGGGCACGAACGCGGCAAAGCCGGCCCACGCTGAGCGCTCTCGTAGGAACAGGTGCGCGCCAATGACGTTGGGCGGCTTGCGTTGCTTGGCACGCCAGACCACGTAGCCGCGGGCGGCTCGACGTGCGGCCTGCCTATCAGCAGGCGACAATGCGCTCCATTCCTGGATCGCGAGCGACTGCCGCAGAATCGGTTCCTGCCAATCGCTTTCAAATTCCTTCCAGTCGTCGGGCACACTCCCCCTGGAAGGGGGTAAGGGGGAAGATTCAGGTTCAGGTTCAGAGATTAGACCCTCGCACGACTGCGAGGGCTGGCAGAGGGCTGGCGCAGGGCTAACGGATTCCGGCGCCGGATTTAGCCCTCGCTGGCTGCTAGGGCTAAACGCCGTTGTTTCTGCTGAATAATTCGCGACGGACTCACCACGGGCGCGGGCCTCGATGTGCTCGACATTGCCGTCGTCGATCAGGAGCCGGATCAGATCGCTCGTGCGCTTTCCACGCCCCTCGCCGTTGCGCACGCCACTAGCGTCGAGCCATTGCGATTGCCGGGTGATGGCGCCGATGTCCTCAAGCCATACCAGCCGCCGCCGCACGGTGTCGGGCGACAGCTCGCAATCGAACGCCAGCTGCTCGATGCCGACAAAGCAAAAGCCGTCGCCGTCGACATACAGCGTCAACGATTTAAGCACATCCTTGCCGTGATGATTGTTGAGCCGCAGATTGCGCGCCCAGGCATGAGCCTCATCGGCGGCGATGCGGCGCGGCCTGCGCCGCGCGGAGTCGCGTGACATGATCTAAACTTTCGTGCTGTGGTTTCAGTTCGACGCCGGACGCAACAGAACAAGGCAAAGAGTCATCTGATGCACGGACAGGGCGAGCAGATCCGCGATCGGTTCGTTCACGACCGCCCCCCGATCCGGAAAAGGTCGCCAGATATTGCGGCCCGCTTCTCTTTGATCAGCTCTGCGATCGCCGCATCATCGGCGGGCGTGTAGGCGCTCTTGCGTTTCGATCGGAAGAACATGCCGCGCAAAGCATTCTGGCCGTACCGCTCGATTTCCTTGATCAGATCGAGCGCGGCGCGGCGGCGAGGGTCGCTCGGGCGCGGCTCCCCTACCTGCTTGTAGAGACCTTTCCCGACGTGCTGGAATTCCGTGGTTGTGCAGATGTCCTCGGACGCCTTCGCCAGGACACCTTCGAGGATCCTGATAATCGACAGCGCGGCCCACTCGTAACCCATGCGGAACAGCGGCGGCGGCAATGTGCCGGTCTGGCCATTGTCGACGTGGTAGATGTCGTTACGCTTCTGCGCGAGCAGCGCAGCGACGCCACGTTCGTCCCAATCCTGATCCCCGCCCGACGCGGCTCGCCTCGCAAGTTCAGCAACAGCATCCTGAAAAGCCATCTCTCTCTCTCGCGTCTCTTCCGCAAGACCAAGGTCATCCAGCTCACGGAGAGCACGGAGAGACACGCGCCGTGGCTGCAGGCGCAGGAGCGCTGATCGCGCGATATCTTCCGCGCGGCAATGCGGGAGATAAAGGCCAATAGATTTCCAGTAATCCTGCAGCGACAGCGCAATCGCTTCGGTGAGGCTGATGTGATCGTCATCGGCACCAACGGTCATGACCACCCCTCGAACCGCGCATCACATGGCGGTGTGGAGTCTGCCGGGACCTGCTCGCAATCGCGCCAGAATTCGGTCCAGTGCACATCGCGCGGACCTTCGGCCTCATGCCGCGTGACCTTGACCATGCCGCAGCGCCGGCACTCACGCTCGGACTTGCGCTCGAACCGCGCGGGCTCGCCCCAGCTGTGACGGGTTGAGGTCATTTCTCGAACGCCGGCTGCGGAGCGATCGTCCGATATTCGATAGGAACGCGATGAAATTGCGCGGAGTTGATGCCGACCTGCATCCCCGAGCTGATGCCGCGGTCGGTATAAACCACCACAGCATGCAGATCGGAGAACAGCCACGCATGGCCCGCATTGATGCCGTGTGACCGTTCGTGCGGATCGTCGTCATTCAGGATGCCCGCTTGCGTATATAGCAGATGACTGGCGATCGGCGCTTCGCCCCGAAGCAACGAGTCCCGAATACAGGCGCGCGCATAGGCGATATTGGCCTCAACGTCCCCAGCATAAGGCGACTCGAGCACAACGCGCCGCATATGGATCGGCGCGATCGTGTGATGATGACGAATTTCCGTCATAAGTTGGCTCCCCAGGTTCAGAACAAGCGAGTTTGCACAGGCGTCAAAGGCTCCGGCTGCGTGAGCGACGGCGGCGCGCTGCCGGCTTCCGTTTCGCTTAGCCAGACGTGGCCAGCCTCGGTGACGGCGAGACCGCCGCAATCGTCGATGACGCTCAGAAAGCCGAGCCCGATGAGGTCGCGCTCGTACGCCGTACGAGCGGTCACTGACAGATCGGAGCGATATGCGCCTGCGACCGCCGCCAGCACCTCGCGCATGTCCCGCTCGTCGTCGGAAAGCTCGGAGACCGCCGGCGGCGTCAGCACCTTCGGCGTAAGGCCGGCGCGCTCGCGCTTCAGCTCATCCAGACGGTCGTAGCCGGCAGCGGTAAGTCCCCAATCCGTGATGCCGCCATACTTGAACACCAGCCCGCGAGCGATGTAGTCGACCGTATATGGACCGATGATATTGAACCGATCCGGCGTCGCGAAACTTGAGAACGCCTTGAGAATGGTGAATTCGTCGGGCTCGCTGTCGGGCGGCGGCGGCGCCGCTTCCGCCGACGCCCCGGCCAATTCGGGCGCGACGCTGTCAATCGTATCGGCGAATTCGTCAACCGCATCGGCGGTCACGTCAACCGGATCAGTTGGGGCGGAAAGGACGGAAGCCGCGACGGGCAACGTCGTCGCGCCTCCGGCGGATGACTCATCGGCCGCATTTCCGGGCGCGATGGTCTCCGCAGGTCGAAGTTGCAAGTTTGCGCAACTCGGCAAACTGACCGCAATGCTTGTCTCAGCGGTCTCGTTGGTAATGGTGGCGGACTCGGCCGTCGCATCATCCGACGACGGACTAGTCTGGTTGCCCCAGCCTTCCCACTTCGGCGGCAACGGATGCTCGGCATCGACGCGGGCGAACAGCTCCATCACCGGCAGCCCGCCGCACATGGTGGCGATCATCTCCCGGTAGAATTCAGGCTTGCGCGAATGTCCGAGCGGCTTGGACCGCTCCCGATGATTGGAGCCGAACTTTTCCTTGGTGTCAGGTTTCGGCAGGCCACGCCCGCGCTTGAACAAGAGCAGGATCTCGTCCTGATCAAAGGTGATGACGCCGCCGCCCTGATCCTCGGGATGCTCTTCGTCGGTCTTGGTCCAGACGAAGGCGGTTGAATAGCTGTCGCAGCCCCAAGCGCGCGCCACGGCCCAGGCCAGCGGCAACTGCACCTTGCGGGTGATGACGACGCCGTCATCGGTTGCGAATTCCATATCGACCGCATGGAGCGCGAACATGTGTGCGCGCGGGATCCAGAGAAACACCCAGGCATCCGGCAGCAGAAGGTCCCTGATAGGCAGCGCGCAAATCTCATCCCACGTCATGGTGGGATAGTGGTTCTCATAAGAGCGGCCGGTGACGCCCTGCTTCCGGTGCCACGGCGGGTCGGCATAAAGGACCGGGAATCGGCGGCCGGTCGGCAGCTTCGCGGTCTCGTCGGAAAGCGTCTGCTGCAGCGCGCGGCGGCGCTCGCGGCCATCGGCCTCGGCCGATGTGCGCATCAGGTCGACGGACACCTTATTATTGCCGGCCTCGACCTCTTCGCGGTGCCGATCGAGTAGGGCCTCGAACCTTTCGGGCTCGATCGCCGCCATGCGCTGCGCCCGAGACGACAGCTTGCGATCGATGCCGGCCTGTTCGAGCGTCGGCCGATCGTCTTTAGGCTGTTCCGTTTCGGCACCGCCTAAAGACGGCCGACCCGCGCCGGCGCGACCACGGTTTAGGCCAACAGTTTCCTTTTGCGCAATGATCAGCTCACCGAGCCGCCGCTCCGCGCGGAAGCGAATCTGCGCCGCGGCAATTTCCATGTCGCGGTCCTTGGCCTGCCGGGCATAGGCCCGCATGGCCTCGGCCTTGCTGCGGATCGCCTGCACTTCGTCGACGGCAACAGCTTCCGCGAGCAGCCGGCGCGCTTCTTCGTATTTGACGAGCTCGGCCATCACGCGTTCTCGCCTTCGTCGTCGCTGTCGGCGGCCACGTCCGGCTTGCTCGCCTGGCCGCGCTTCTCGGCCGCGTCGGCCTTGCGCCTGACATCCTCGCTCGCAAGCTTTCCGCCCGGCACCATGGTGAGCACGGTCGCCGGCGTTTTCAGCGCGCGGCCGGTTTTTTCCTTCGGCGCTGCCGCCGGCGGCACATAGACCTCGGCATAGGCCCGACCCTCTTCGTCGCGCCACAGCCGCATCGGCTCGCCGCCGACGCGGGCGATGATCTCGCCGTTGGCCGGGATCAGCGACGACAACGCGTCGATGACCTGCTCGCGCGCCAGCACGTCAACGCCGAGCGCGCGCACCATCGACGGCAGCGGTGGCTCGGGCGTCATGCCGAGTTCCGCCATGTAGGTTTCGAAAATGGTGTCTTCCTCGGCGACCTCGGCCGGATCCTTGTCGCGCCGCTTGATGATGCGGCGCATCCGGCGCAAGAGACCCACCACCTACTTCGTCAACTCGATGTCGGACCTGTTCCACGAGAGCGTGCCCGACGAGTGGATCGACAAGGTGTTCGCCGTGATGGCGCTGACGCCGCAGCATACCTACCAGTGCCTTACGAAACGCAGCGCGCGGATGCGACGCTACATCGACGACGCGCTCGGCAGAGTAATCGCAGGCACTAACGGGGATTGGCCGGGCTGGCCCCTCCCTAACGTGTGGTTGGGTGTCAGCACCGAGCGGCAGAAGGAAGCCGACGAGCGGATTCCGGATCTGCTGGCGACGCCGGCCGCGGTGCGCTTCATCAGCGCCGAGCCGCTACTGGGGCCGATCGACCTCGAACGCGTCGGCACATTGGACGGCATCCGCGCAGCGATGCCAGAGGTTATTGAGCGAGAGGAGCGCGGTAAGGCGAAGACGGGAGCCGGCTCAATTTGTGGCGCGCAGATCGATGCGGTCGGTTCATCAGGATCATCGATCACCTTCTTTCAGACCCCTGATCACATGGGCGGTTTTACAGCGGCGTCCCCACGCCAATGGCCGCGCCTCGATTGGGTCATCGTCGGCGGCGAGTCCGGCCCGGGCGCACGGCCGATGCATCCTGATTGGGCGCGAAGCCTGCGCGATCAGTGCGCCGCCGCCGGCGTGCCGTTCTTCTTCAAGCAGTGGGGCGAATGGGAACCAGCAACCGAAGATCGCGGGCATGCTGACGGCAGCATGGACCGCTCAGGTGCGCGTTGGGTACATCTTGATGGGCTGATGAATGGGCCATCCTGGCACCGCGCCGACCATCGTAGCGATACCAGTCCCTTCGCAATGATGCGCGTCGGCAAGAAAGCCGCCGGCCGGCTGCTCGACGGCGTCGAGCACAATGCCATGCCGGAGGCCGTGCGATGACGCCCGCCCCGGCCCTGCCAGACGCCCTGCAGGCCGCGTTTATGCGCTCGGCTACCCTCGGGATGCCGGATCTGGCACGGCTGATCCCTATGGACGTCAAGACCCTGAGGAGGCATCGTGAGGCCGGCCACCTGAGGGGCCGGGTCAAGGGCTTTGGCCGGAAGCATCCGCGCTGGGTCTTCACCGCCGCCGACGTCGCAGGATTTCTCCTAACGCTGCACGAGATTGCCGAATGTCCGTCTATCCCATCAAGGGCTCCCGATACTGGCAGTTCGACTTTCAAATCTCGGGTTATCGCTTTTCCGGATCAACAAAAAAGACGTGTGAACGTGACGCGAAGGCTGTCGAGGCCACGGAGAAAGCCAAAGCCCGAGAGCTGGTCAAATCCATCACCGTCGCCGCGGGCGAGCCCTTAAGGCTCGATGCCGCCTGTGATCGCTGGTGGGCCGAAGTCGGCAGCCAGGGTGCAGAGCGCGACATGCAGCATGCGCTGGGCCGGATCCGCGACACCATCGGCGACCGCACATTCCTGCACGACATCACCGACGACACGCTCTCCCGCCTGATCGCCGAGCGACGCCAGGACCGGGTCCGTGCTGGCCGCGACGACAACGGCACGCAGCTGTGGCGCCCGATCAGCAACAAACGGGTTAACAAGACCACCACGGGCCTGCTGCGCCGGGTCATCACCCGCGCGGTCGACAATTGGGACGCCGTGGTGCCGCGTCCTCCGAAATGGGAGAAGCATTGGCTGAAGGAGACCAAGCGTCCGATCCGGGAAATCGGCCACGCCGAGGAAGCCGCGATCGACGCCGAGGAGGATGCCGACTATGCCGCGCTGCGGCGCTTCGCCGTCATCACCGGCCTGCGCCGCGGCAATCTGCTGCTGCGCTGGCCCCAGGTTGACTTTGAGCAGGCTGTGGTGCGCGTCATCACCAAGGGCGGCGTCCCGCGCGTGATCCCGCTGACGAAAGAGGCTTATGCCCTGCTGTGGTCGCGGCGCGGCCACCACCCGGAGGCCGTCTTCACGTTCATCGCCCGCCGCACCAACAAGAACGGGAAGAACGGCCAGCAGTACATCCGCGGCACCCGTTACCCGATCACGGTCCACGGCTTCGCCTCGCACTGGCGCTACGCCACCAAGCGCGCCGGCGTGAAGGCAAGGATCCACGATCTTCGCCATACCGCCGCCACCCGCACGCTGCGAGAGACAGGCAACCTCCGGCTGGTCCAGAAGCTGCTCGGCCACACCGACATCAAGATCACCGCGGAATTCTATGCCGACGTGCTGCTTGAGGATCTGCGGGAGGGCATGGAGCGCACCAGCGCCGCCGCCCCGCGAATTCTCGAGACCGAGAAGTCCCAAGATGCTTCAGAAACAGACGACAAGCCTTCGCATTCACTACGTAATTCGAAACCGTAGCAGCAGCCTGGCGGAGAACGGAAGTATCATCCAAATCAGGAGACAGAACGCAATCCTGAACGAACGGCTGCAGTCGCGGAAGAGAATATTAAGATTGACCATGCAAGAAACAACGACTTGAAGGTCAATCGCAGAGCGTGGAATCCCAGCACGCCGGTCCCGCCAACGCTTTTGTGGGGACGGACCCTAGTCCACAGTAACATTCTCAAAATGTAGCGACTTCCTTGCCGGCGCATCACCGAATAAAACTGGAGGAATAACGCCATTGTGCACAGCTTGTTCGAATCTCAGCCTGAGTCGCCGTACGTTTCTCCAGACGAGCACCGCAGCGCTGGCAACAGCATCGCTCGTTAGTATCGCTGAAGCTCAACCAGTAACCGGAGCCGACACGCCGGACGCAGCGTTAAATTTGCTGATCGAGGGCAATGCACGTTACGCGGCGAACCAACCTCGCGAGCGTGACTTCTCATTTAGTCGGGCCAGCCGTGCCGCCGGTCAAGCTCCATTTGCAGCAATCTTGGGATGTGCTGATTCCCGTATCGCACCAGAACTGGCATTCGATCAGGAGCCAGGGGATCTGTTCGTCGTTCGTGTCGCGGGAAATTTCGTAACAACGGACGGCCTGGCGAGTTTGGAGTATGGTGCCGCTGTACTCGGCACCAAACTCATCATGGTGCTAGGCCATAGCAGTTGCGGCGCGGTCAAAGCGACCGTCGAAGCACTTCAAAAAGGCAACAATTTGCCTGGCCATATCGCGGACCTCGCAAGGGCAATGAAGCCTGGCATCGAGTCAGTCCTTAAAGAGTCGGGCGATAATCTGGAACAACGCGCCGTCATCGCAAACGTGCGCCATAACGTGGAGCGGCTTCAGCAAGCGACCCCTATTCTGTCCGACATGGTGACGAAGAAAAAAATCCGCGTTGTCGGCGGGGTGTACGAACTTGCAACAGGAAAAATCACACTCGTTTAGAAAGTCGCTGGTTTTTCATTACATCAGGGCTGCACTGCGATGATGAGTATTATCGGGTGCACGCCCTGGCGCCACTGCCGTCAGTAGCAGTTTGTCGAGCCCATATCGCTCTTACGATTGCTCAACCTATGCACGCGTGTGCTACTGGTCCCGAGGAAAGTCCCGAGGTGCTTCAGCAATAACCGACAAGCCTTTGCCCTCACGGCGTAATTCGGAAACGTAGTAGCGGATTTCTACTCCGCGGGTTGCAGGTTCGAATCCTGCCGGGATCGCCACCTCATTTTCAGACTCCTTTGTTTTCAATGACTTACGGCTCAACTTGGCTCACTGGGTCAACGGGTGAGCCAATGCCTGTTCCGGTAATGAGCTTCGCAGCGGCTTCCGCCATACGTTTCCGATTCGCGGCCCTTGTGTAAACTTGCGCCTGCGAAATTGAGGTTCATCCGAACCATGCCATAAGTTGATGGTCGGTCGCGCCCTGCTTTGCGAGGTATGTCGCCGCCGCCTTGCGCAGTCCATGCGAGGTGCACCGCTTAGGCAGCTTACTCCGGAGCGGATCAGACGCTGGCACCTCATTCAGGACGTGGGCACGTCAAATGAGTGGTGGCTGGAATGGGACTGGTCCCGCCGCTTCGATAATCCGATCACGATGCCTGACGGGTCCGTTATCCGCACCGTTGGCGAGGTCGGCAGAGTATGCCATTAACCTGCCGCGCAAAGTCGGCAACACTACGCTATGGCGGCTCGCCGCGAAGGTGCTGCAGTATCCGTCAAGCACGCAATCCGTCAAGCACGCAGAACGAATTAGCAACAACTGCGTGGTCGAAGACGGTGTTTCCGCCCGCCATTTATAGAGGGCAACCAACCATGGCCAAGTATCGTCACGCATTACCGCAGGCCGCAGGTGGCCTGTTTCTCAGCGACGGCGGAATGGAGACCGCGCTTATCTTCTTGCAAGGCCAGCACCTGCCGCAGTTCGCATCCTTCGTGCTGCTTGAGGACGAGAATGGTCGCGCAGAGCTGATGAAGTATTACGAGCATTTCCTGCCAATCGCCAGAAAGCATGGTCTCGGTTTCGTGCTTGACACCGCCACCTGGCGGGCAAGCCTTGATTGGGGCCGGCTGATCGGCTTCGAGCCCGACAGACTGCGCGCTGTCAACATCGCGGCCGTGGACCTGGTCGCGACCCTGCGCGACCGGTGGGAGACGCGAGCGACGCCGATCGTGCTAAACGGAGCAATTGGACCGCGCGGCGACGGCTACAAGATTGCCCGTATGGAGGCCGCCGAGGCGCAAGACTACCACGCGTTCCAGGTCGACATCTTCGCGGGCACGCAAGCCGACATGGTTTCGGCGATTACTATGAACACGATAAACGAAGCGGTGGGCATCGCACGCGCTGCGAAGGCGGCGGGTATGCCATGCGTCATCTCCTTCACTGTGGAGATAGACGGCAAGCTAATCGACGGCACGACGCTACGGGCGGCGATCGAGGCGACCGATGAGGCGACCAGCGCGTCGCCGGCCTACTACATGGTCAACTGCGCCCACCCGATCCATTTCGAGCAGGCGCTGGAGCGTGATGAGGCTTGGGTGACGCGCATCCACGGCGTACGCGCCAACGCGTCGGCCAGGAGTCACGCCGAACTCGACGAATCCGACACACTCGATATCGGCGATATGGCCGATCTCAGCCGCAGATACAGCGCGCTGATGCGGGCGTTTCCCTCGATGCATATACTTGGCGGGTGTTGCGGAACGGACCACCGGCACCTAGCCGCAATCTGCGAGGTCTGCATGCCGGATTCGGGTATGGCTTGAGACTCCAAGAAGCTCGCAACTCCTTGGAACCATCCAAACCACGACCACTCAACCCCTTTCGAAACGGCCTCTAAAATGGAATGTCGTCGTCCATGTCGCCGCCGGCGGCGGTCGCGGCACGGCGTGGCGCGCTGCCGGACGGATTTCCGGACCCGAAGCCGCTGCCGGCATCGTCAGGTCCGAAATTGCCGCCGCCGCTATTGCGGCCATCGAGCATCGTCAGAGTTGAATTGAAGTTCTGAAGCACCACTTCGGTGGAGTATTTTTCCACGCCGCTCTGGTCCGTCCATTTGCGGGTCTGCAACTGACCTTCGATGTAGACCTTCGAGCCTTTCTTCAAATACTGCTCAGCGATCTTACAGAGGCCTTCGCTGAAGATCACGACGCGATGCCACTCGGTCTTCTCCTTGCGCTCGCCGCTGGTTCTGTCGCGCCAGGTTTCAGAGGTGGCAATCCGCAGGTTGGCGATCGGCCGTCCGTCCTGGGTTCGTTTGATCTCCGGGTCGGCGCCGAGATTGCCGATCAGAATAACCTTGTTCACGCTACCCGCCATCGCCGTTCTCCAATTGTCCCATCCCGATTGCCAGCTCAAACCGGCGATAACCCAAACAGGCGTTCCACTTCAAATCCCTGCCCTCGATCCAGCCGTGGCAGGCGTTCAGGCAGCCTACACTCCCCTCGCCGCGCCGAGAGGCCGCCCGCCGGGTTATCCACGATCGAATGCACCGTATATTATGTTCTTTATTCGTTCTCTACAATAGGAGGGCGGAGATTTGCCCAGGTCCCGCCACCCGCTCGCCCGAATTTTCCGGCCGAGCGCGCAGAAGGCGAGCCGATTTGAGCTGACGTGTTGCATTTGAGAGACGGCATTTTGTCGCGCCGGAGAGTATAAATGATTCACAAAATTCGGGGTGAATGCCAGCGCTCGTGCTTTAGCGGTTGAAATTAAAGCAAAGTCAGGGGGGATCGAAATGAACAAGCTACTGATCGGAGCCGTCAGTGCTCTCGCTATTGGCCTTGGCGCCGCGCCAGCCGCCGCGGCCGACCTTGCCCCGCGCCCCTATACGAAGGCTCCCCCTCCGATGCTGCCCGCGATTTACGACTGGAGCGGATTCTACATCGGTGCGAACGGCGGCTGGGGATCGAGCCGGAACTGCTGGGACTTTACGACGCCCGCGGGTGTCGTGGTGTCGCGTGAGGGGTGCCATGACGCAACCGGCGGCACGGCCGGTGGTCAGATCGGTTACCGCTGGCAGGCGACCAACTGGTTGTTCGGTCTTGAGGCCCAGGGCAACTGGGCTGATCTGAGCGGCCGCAATGTCAGCCTCGCCTTCCCGGCCTTCACCAACACCAGCAGTCTGAACGCATTCGGCCTGTTCACCGGCCAGGTCGGTTACGCCTGGGATGCCACCCTGCTCTACGTGAAGGGCGGCGCCGCCGTGACGTCCAATCGATACCGCAGCCTTGTTACCGCGACCGGCGTTCAGGCAACCGACAGCGTCAACAACAACCGCTGGGGTGCGGTCGTGGGCGTCGGCCTGGAATATGGATTCGCGCCGAACTGGTCGCTCGCCTTCGAGTACGATCACATCTTCATGGGCAACAACAGGCACACCTTTACCAACAATGGCGTTATCGGAGTTCCCGGTGCGCTGTTTACGAATAACATCAGCCAAGACGTGGACATCGTCACCGCGCGCATCAATTACCGCTGGGGTGGCCCCGCCATCGCGCGGTACTGATAGCTCCTGATCCGATTTCCCTGGTAAACTTTTTAAGGTCGGCTTTTGCCGGCCTTTTTTTGTTTGCACTGGGATCGATACGTATTTTTGCAAGAATCGCGAGAGCGGGCCGCCGTGAAAGCTTTGCCGGGCTACCTTTGCGATGAAATCGTCTAGAGCATTATCGCTTCTGATTGAATCAGAAGCGAAGCTCTATGATCTTGATTTAACGCATTTTCTTCACGCGAACCGGTGTCTGTTTCGCTTGAAAACGCTCCAGGATCGTTGCCACCCTCTGGAAATCTCCCGCTGTTCTATCTACGTTCCACGGACTGCCACAAACGGCGCCACTACCGGGATTTCGCCCGGCGCGGCGCGCCTGAACGCGGCGCGGTTCTTGCGCCCGGAAAAAGCCCTGTCATGGACGAAGTCATAAAGGCCAAGCGGCAACAATCGAGCTCCGCGAGTCGCGCCATCACGATCCGCGGCGCGCGCGAACACAATCTGAAGAACGTCGATCTGGAGATACCGCGCGACAAGCTGGTGGTGTTCACCGGCCTGTCCGGCTCCGGCAAGTCCTCGCTGGCGTTCGACACCATCTATGCCGAGGGTCAGCGCCGCTATGTCGAGTCGCTGTCGGCCTATGCGCGTCAGTTCCTGGAGATGATGCAGAAGCCCGATGTCGATCAGATCGACGGCCTGTCGCCTGCGATCTCCATCGAACAGAAGACGACGTCGAAGAACCCGCGCTCCACCGTGGGGACCGTGACGGAGATCTACGATTACATGCGGCTGTTATGGGCGCGCGTCGGCGTGCCCTATTCGCCCGCCACCGGCCTGCCGATCGAGAGCCAGACGGTGTCGCAGATGGTCGACCGGGTACTGGCGCTGCCCGATGGCACGCGGCTCTATCTGTTGGCGCCGGTCGTCCGCGGCCGAAAGGGCGAGTATCGAAAAGAACTCGCGGAGTATCTCAAGAAGGGCTTTCAGCGCGTCAAGATCGATGGCTCGTTCCACGAGCTCGCCGACGCTCCCGCGCTGGATAAGAAGTTTCCGCACGATATCGATGTGGTGGTTGACCGCATCGTCGTCCGGCCGGACCTGGGCCAGAGGCTGGCTGAGTCGTTCGAGATCGCCTTGAAACTCGCGGAAGGGTTGGCGGTGATCGAATATGCGGATGCCCCTCCTCCGCTCGGAGCGGGCGAAAAGAAAAAGGTCGCGAAGATTCACGACAGGAGCGGGCCTGAACGCATCCTGTTCTCGGAAAAGTTCGCGTGCCCGGTATCGGGCTTCACGCTTCCCGAGATCGAGCCGCGGCTGTTCTCGTTCAATAATCCCTACGGCGCTTGCCCGAAATGCGGTGGTCTCGGTGTCGAGCAG
Source organism: Nitrobacter sp. TKz-YC01 (assembly GCF_047824785.1). Lineage (GTDB taxonomy): Bacteria > Pseudomonadota > Alphaproteobacteria > Rhizobiales > Xanthobacteraceae > Nitrobacter. The sequence goes on from NZ_CP181167.1 coordinate 1,918,745, forward strand.
CATGTCGATGAAAATCTTGTCATCCCGAACCGGGATCTGACCCTGCGCAAGGGCGCGATCGCGCCGTGGGCGAAATCGTCGTCACCGTATTACCTGCAGACGCTCACCGCGCTCGGAAAATTCTACAAGTTCGCTCTCGATACCAGATGGAAGGATCTGCCGAAGAAGACGCAGACCGCGCTTTTGCATGGCTCGGGCGACAACGAGATCAGGTTCTCCTACGAGGACGGCGTGCGCTCCTACGAAACCAGGAAACCGTTCGAAGGCATCATCCCCAACATCGAGCGCCGTTATCGCGAGACCGAAAGTGAATGGGCGCGCGAGGAGCTTGGAAAGTATTTCTCCGATGTGCCGTGCGATTCCTGCAAGGGATATCGACTCAAGCCGGAAGCGCTGTGCGTTAAAATCGGGGGCAAGCACATCGGCGAGATCAGCGAGTTGTCGGTTCGCGGCGCCGGCGAATGGTTCGAGGCGGTCCCGACCATGCTCTCGGCGCAGCAGAACGAAATTGCCGGACGCGTCCTCAAGGAGATCCGCGAACGGCTGTCGTTTCTGCTCGACGTCGGCCTTGGCTATCTCACGCTGTCACGCGCTTCCGGCACGCTGTCCGGCGGCGAGAGCCAGCGCATTCGACTTGCTTCTCAGATCGGCTCAGGTCTCACCGGCGTGCTTTACGTGCTGGACGAGCCGTCGATCGGACTGCACCAGCGCGACAATGCCCGCCTGCTTGAAACGCTGAAGCGGCTGCGCAATCTCGGCAATACCGTGATCGTTGTCGAACACGACGAGGATGCCATCCGCCTCGCCGACCATGTGCTTGATATCGGCCCCGGCGCCGGGGTTCACGGCGGCCACATCGTCGCGCAGGGCACGCCGGCCGACATCATGCGCAATTCCAAATCGCTGACCGGCAAATATCTGACAGGCGAACTGTCAGTCGAGATTTCCGAGCGGCGGCCGCCGAACCATCGCCGCACCATCAAGCTGGTCAACGCGCGCGGCAACAATCTAAAGAACGTCACCGCGGAAATTCCGCTTGGCCTGTTCACCTGCGTCACCGGCGTCTCCGGCGGCGGCAAGTCAACGCTGCTGATCGACACGCTTTACAAAGCGATCGCGCGCAAGCTGAACAATGCGAGTGACCCTCCCGCGTCCCATGACCGTATCGAAGGCCTGGAGCATATCGACAAGATCATCGACATCGACCAGTCTCCGATCGGGCGCACGCCGCGCTCCAATCCCGCGACCTACACCGGCGCCTTTACGCCGATCCGCGAGTGGTTCGCCGGGTTGCCGGAAGCCAAGGCCCGCGGTTATGCGCCCGGCCGCTTCTCGTTCAACGTCAAGGGCGGGCGTTGCGAGGCCTGCCAGGGCGATGGGGTCATCAAGATCGAGATGCACTTCCTGCCCGATGTTTATGTCACCTGCGACGCCTGCAAGGGCAAGCGCTACAATCGCGAAACGCTTGAGGTGCTGTTCAAAGGCAAGTCGATTTCGGACGTGCTCGACATGACGGTCGAGGAAGCCGCCGAGTTTTTCAAGGCGGTGCCGCGCGTGCGCGACACCTTCTTGACGCTGCAGCGCGTCGGCCTCGGCTACATCCGTGTGGGACAGCAGGCGACCACGCTGTCAGGCGGTGAAGCGCAGCGCGTCAAGCTCGCCAAGGAACTGTCGAAGCGAGCGACCGGCCGCACGCTTTACATTCTCGATGAACCGACAACCGGCCTGCATTTCCATGACGTCAAGAAACTTCTTGAAGTGCTGCACGAGCTGGTGGCGCAAGGGAACACGGTTACGGTGATCGAGCACAATCTCGAAGTCATCAAGACAGCGGATTGGGTGATCGACCTAGGCCCCGATGGCGGGGACGGAGGCGGCGAGATTGTCGCTTGGGGAACCCCGGAAGACATTGTGAAAGCGCCGCGCAGCCATACCGGCAAGTTCTTAAAGCCGATTCTGGAAAAGGCAGGAAAGCCAAGGCGGCATAACCCGAATGCGAGTGAAGCGGCCGAATGACGCACGGCCGCGCAATCTTGTGAACGATGAACTCATCAATGAAGATTTATGCCCAAGCGTCTTGTCAGAAAGATATTTTCAGGGATTTTTTTGTTGAAACGGATGCGCGCACCGGAGATGGAACATGACCATGGCGGCCGTTGCGGAACTCCCCAGTTGTCGCCACGTTTGGTTCGTGGAGCGAAGCCTTCGATTGGAATACCTGAACATGGAGTTACGAATATGTTCCGTTTCAAATCCGTTTTAGCGGCGACCGTCATCGCTTTAGCGCCGCTGGCCGTTGCGTCGCCGAGCGTTGCACAAGGATGGGGATCAAAAGCCATGGGATTCTCTGGCGGCGGCGCCCGCATTGGCGGCGGCAGCTTCATGGGTGGTGGCCGACATTTCGGCGGGGGCGGGCGCATGGGCTGGGCCGGTCGGGGTTGGGGAGGCCATCGAATCGGCTGGGCGGGACGTGGCTGGCGCGGGCATCGCATCGGCTGGGGTGGACGCGGATGGCGTCGTGGCTGGGGTGGAGGTTGGGGAGGTGGATTCTACCCAGGTTTGATCGGCGGCGGCCTGTTGGGCGGAGGCTTGTGGGGCAGTCCATGGGGATGGGGCTGGGGTGGAGGTTGGGGACCGGGACTAGGTTGGGGATCACCCTTCTATTCCGATTACGGGTATGACGACGGGTATTATGACGACGGCCCGGCTGTCGCTCCGACAGTGGTGCGAACCAATGGCAGAGATGTCACCTACTGCCAGCGGCGATTCAAATCATACGACGTGCGTTCCGGAACCTACCTGGGGCACGACGGCAAACGTCATCCTTGCCCAAGACGCTAATGACACCAAGGCGCTGATGATACTCGCCGGTCACCGGCCTTTTATTCCCCGGAGCGGTGCGAAAGCCCCGCTCCTTTTCTTTTGCTTTTCTTCCACCACCTCTGCGCGCCCCGAGTCGCGGCTTTTAGCAACCCTTCGTCTGCATTAAGCGACCGCCTTGTGAACAGCGGGCGAAATTCACTTCGAGTAGGCGATTTCAAGGGTTTGCCGTTGGGAATCCCCCGGGACTCACTGATACTTGAAGCAATTCTAGGCGAAATTCGATGCTTGGTCTCTCCCTTTTCCACCATATTTAGTGTTTGATTCACAAGTTCTCACTAGTCCTTGACGTATGCAAGGGAGTCGCCCTAGCTTCAGTCCTGTTCGGCGCGAGTGTTTTGGGGTTTCCGCCGGACGCTCCTTGGAGCGTTTTCAAGCGAAGCGGACACCGCACCGGTTCGCGTGAAGAAGGCGCGTCAAATCAAAATCATGGAGCCCGCTTCTTATTCCATCAGAAGCGGACGGGCTCTGGAGATCAGGATCGGGCTACTCCATCCGCCGGTAGAGGCAGTGGATGTGGTGGGTGATATTGCCCCGGGAGCTTGGGGTTATCAGGAGCACCTTGGGGCATCAGGAGCGCGAAGAGCCGGACCAAAACCGGCTCAAATGGGGATGCGAGGCGTTGAGTCCGAGTCCGCCTCGCGGGCTTGAGGTCCGGTGAAACCTGACCGGACAGGTCGGACCGGGCGGCCGAACCGCGGGCGCTGAAGCTCGCGAAGGGAAACCGCCGCTGCCGCACGAAGCGGTGACGGACAGTTACGGGGCACGAAGCAATGCGATTCGAACGGCGCTACACCAGGGACGGCCATTCACCCTATGCCGGGATTGATTTCCGGCTGACGACGAGCGAGATCCGCAACCCGGACGGCTCGGTGGTGTTTCGCCTCGAGAATGTGGAAGTGCCGGAATTCTGGTCGCAGGTCGCTTCCGATGTGCTGGCGCAGAAGTACTTCCGGAAGGCCGGAGTCGCGGTGCGCCTGAAGAAAGTCGAGGAGGAAACGGTCCCTTCGTGGCTGTGGCGCTCGGTCCCCGATACCGAGGCGCTCGCCGCCCTCCCCGAGAACGAACGCATCGTCGGGGAAACCTCGGCGAAGCAGGTGTTCGACCGGCTGGCCGGCTGCTGGACCTATTGGGGCTGGAAAGGCGGCTACTTCACCTCCGAAGACGACGCGCGGGCCTTCAACGAGGAACTGCGCTACATGCTGGCGCGCCAGATGGTGGCGCCGAACTCGCCGCAGTGGTTCAACACCGGCCTGCACTGGGCCTATGGCATCGATGGCCCCGGCCAGGGCCACTACTACGTCGACTTCAAGACCGGCAAGATGATCAGGTCGAAGTCGTCCTATGAACACCCGCAGCCGCACGCCTGTTTCATCCAGGGCATCGAGGACGACCTCGTCAATGAAGGCGGCATCATGGATCTGTGGGTGCGCGAGGCGCGCCTGTTCAAATACGGCTCCGGCACCGGCTCCAACTTCTCGCGGTTGCGCGGCGAAGGCGAACGACTTTCGGGCGGCGGCCGCTCCAGCGGCCTGATGAGTTTCCTCAAGATCGGCGACCGCGCGGCTGGGGCCATCAAGAGCGGCGGGACCACGCGCCGCGCCGCCAAGATGGTGGTGGTCGATGCCGATCACCCTGATATCGAGCAGTATATCGACTGGAAGGTGAAGGAGGAGCAGAAGGTCGCCGCCCTCGTCACCGGCTCCAGGATCAACCAGAAGCACCTCAAGGCGGTGATGCGCGCCTGCGTCAACTGCGAGGGCTCGGGCGACGACTGCTTCTTGCCGGAAAAGAACCCGGCGCTGCGCCGCGAGATCAAGCTCGCCCGCCGCGCCCAGGTGCCTGACAACTACATCAAGCGTGTCATCCAGTTCGCCCGGCAGGGCTACAAGGAGATCGACTTCCCAGTCTACGATACCGACTGGGATTCCGAGGCGTATCTCACCGTCTCCGGCCAGAACTCCAACAATTCGGTGTCGCTGAAAGACGACTTCCTGCGCGCGGTCGAGACCGATGGCGACTGGAATCTGAAGGGACGCACGAACGGGAAGGTGACGAAGACTCTCAAGGCGCGGGAGCTTTGGGAGAAGATCGGCTACGCCGCCTGGGCCTCGGCCGATCCCGGCCTGCACTTCAACACCACGATGAACGACTGGCACACCTGCAAGGCGTCCGGCGACATCCGCGCGTCGAATCCGTGCTCGGAATACATGTTCCTCGACGATACCGCCTGCAACCTCGCCTCCGCCAACCTGATCACGTTCTACGACACTGCCTCGAAGCAGTTCGACGTGGAGGCATACGAACACACCGTTCGTCTCTGGACCGTCGTGCTGGAGATATCGGTGCTGATGGCGCAGTTTCCGTCGAAGGCGATCGCCGCGCTTTCCTATGAATTCCGTACGCTCGGTCTCGGCTTCGCCAACATCGGCGGCCTCCTGATGACCATGGGCCTGTCCTATGACTCGCGTGAAGGACGCGCGCTGTGCGGCGCGCTGACCGCGATCATGACCGGCATTGCTTACAAGACTTCCGCCGAAATGGCCGGAGAACTCGGCGCGTTTCCCGGCCACAAGAAAAACGCCGGCCATATGCTGCGCGTGATCCGCAATCATCGCCGCGCCGCGCACGGTCAGGCGCACGGCTATGAGGCGCTCGCGGTCAACCCGGTGCCGCTGGACCACGCCTCCTGCCCTCAAGCGGACCTGATCGCCCACGCGACCAGGGCGTGGGATGACGCCCTCGCGCTCGGCGAGCAGCACGGCTACCGCAATGCGCAGGTCACGGTGGTGGCGCCGACCGGCACCATCGGCCTGGTCATGGACTGCGACACCACCGGCATCGAGCCCGACTTCGCGCTGGTGAAGTTCAAGAAGCTGGCCGGCGGCGGCTATTGGAAGATCATCAATCGCGCGGTGCCGGAGGCGCTGCGCGCGCTCGGCTATCGCGAGAGCGAGATCGCCGAGATCGAGGCCTATGCGGTCGGCCACGGCTCGCTGTCCAACGCGCCGGGCATCAACGTCTCCACCCTGAAGGCCAAGGGCTTCACCGACGAGGCCATCGCAAAGGTGGAAAAGGCGCTGCCGACTGCGTTCGACATCAAGTTCGCTTTCAACAAATGGACGTTCGGCGAGGACTTCATCCGTGACACGCTCGGCGTCGCTCCCGACGCCCTCGCCTCGCCGGCCTTCGACCTGCTCGCCGCGATCGGCTTCAGCAGGCGCGAATGTGAGGCCGCCAACGTGCACATCTGCGGCGCGATGACGGTGGAAGGCGCGCCGCACCTCAAGGCCGAGCACTATCCGGTGTTCGACTGCGCCAACCCCTGCGGCAAGATCGGCAAGCGCTATCTCTCGGTCGAAAGCCACATCCGCATGATGGCGGCTTCGCAGCCGTTCATCTCGGGCGCGATCTCGAAAACCATCAACATGCCGAACGACGCCACCGTGGAAGACTGCAAGTCGGCCTATCTGCTGTCGTGGAAGCTCGCGTTGAAGGCCAATGCGCTCTACCGCGACGGATCGAAACTGTCCCAGCCGCTCAACTCGCAGCTCATCGCCGATGATGACAGCGACGACGACGCGATCGAGGTGCTGATGGACAAGCCGATGGCCGCGCGCACCGCGCAGGTGGCGGAAAAGGTTGTCGAGAAGCTGGTGGAGCGCATCGTCGTGCTGCGCGAGCGCGAGAGGATGCCGGACCGCCGCAAGGGCTATACCCAGAAGGCCGTGGTCGGCGGCCACAAGGTTTACGTCCGCACCGGCGAATATGACGACGGCCGCCTGGGCGAAATCTTCATCGACATGCACAAGGAAGGCGCGGCGCTACGCTCCTTCATCAACAACTTCGCCATCGCGGTGTCGCTCGGTCTGCAATACGGCGTGCCGCTGGAGGAATATGTCGACGCCTTCACCTTCACCCGCTTTGAACCCGCAGGGCCGGTGCAGGGCAACGACTCGATCAAGTACGCGACCTCGATCCTCGACTACGTATTCCGCGAACTCGCCGTCAGCTACATGGGCCGCTACGATCTCGCACATGTCGATCCGTCGGAGACCGGCTTCGATGCGCTCGGCAAGGGCGTGGCCGAAGGCAAGACGCCGGAAGGCCAGCAGGCCACCCGCTATGTGTCGAAGGGGCTGACCCGCTCGCGCACCGACAACCTCGTCGTCATGCGCGGAGGTGTACCCTCCCCTGGAGGGGGAGCGTCGGCAAGCCCCGGCGTGCAAGAGCACGCCGCGGCGAGCCGGGGTGGGGTGAATCTCGATGACAGCGTGCGTTCGTCCGCTCCCTCCGCACTTGGGGGAGCCAACGTCACGGCCCTCTCCTCCTCACGCGCCGGCGATACGCTCGAAGGCGCGGCCGCGCTGAAGCAGGACACCGGTCACGATCTGTCGCCGACCGAACGGCTTGAACAGCAGCAGAGAAGCAAGGCCGCCGCGCCGTCGGTCACGCCTACCAAGGCCGAGCGCCGCGCCGAAGCGAAGGCAAAAGGCTACGAGGGTGAGATATGCCCGGAGTGCGCCAACTTCACGCTGGTCCGCAACGGCACCTGCATGAAGTGCGACACGTGTGGAAGCACGACGGGGTGTAGTTGAACAATCCTCAACTATCGAGATCGAGAGCCGGCGCGGAATCAAAAGCAAGATGCTGCGAGGGCGCGACAACAAGGAATTAAAGTCTGCGGCGAGAGCACGTCGTAGACTTATTTTTGAGAACAAATATGGTACGTGGTGCTGGAGTTACATATGACGACTACGGATGGATTTCTAATCGTTGCAACTATTCTCGGGCCAATATTGGCTGTGCAGGCACAGAAGTGGATCGAACGAGTAACCGAACGAAGGCGTGGGCAGTTGCAGATTTTTTACTGCCTCATGGCATCTCGCGCGACCCGGCTTTCTAATGAGCATGTTCAAGCGCTTAATCGAATCGAACTTGAGTTTCGAGGAAAGGGATCAAAAGAAAAAGCGGTAAGAGATTCTTGGAGACTTTACGCCGATAAGCTCAACGAACGATTTGACGATAGCGAAGCCGGCTTAGCTACATGGGCTTCGCCTCGCGATACTCTGTTCACCGAGCTCATGTTCAAAATGTCGGATGCGCTTGGATTTGATTTTGATCGAGTTCAACTAATGCGCGGGGCTTACTACCCACGTGGGCATGGTGAGCTTGAAGAACGACAACGTAAAATCCTAGTACGCTTAGAGCAAATCTTGGAGGGTGAGAGACCGTTACCGATAACTATAGATTCCTCAAGCTCGCTTGAGTTCGCTAAAATTCAAACCCTCCTTACAGCTCGTTAAAGAGTGTTTTCACAGCGTAATCAGCTACCCTCATCTTGCATATGTGGCGCGGTACGCTTTGCAATTGCGCCTACTTCGCCGTTGCTATGGAAAACTGCACTTTTGTCGAATACATCTGAAGCATGACCGCTCACGTCCCTTCAAAAGACGAACGTTTGCATCGCTAAGCCGAGTCCCCCCGCAGCGCCGGCAAGCTCATCCCATGCCGAATTCATCAAATGCCGAGGTGTTTGATAACCACCAGTCCGACGAAGAAGGCAACCAGCAGTAACGCGCCGACTATCACGTAGACGTTCTTGCGGCGTTTGCTCATATTCGGCGCCCCGTTGTATTCTCGCGTCGAGCTGCGCCATTCCCTGAAATCGTTCATTGTTCAAACCTCCGTCGCCGCCGGCCGTAAGCCTCACGCGCAGGAAGCGCTTAACGCACCCTTGCCCGCGCGTCCACACCGGTCTGATCCCATAACCGAAACCCGCCCTCGAACGCATCGGCGTTGTCGCCGCGCCGCGATTTCGGCGGCAGCTTTTCCAGATGCCTGACGTTGCCGCCGCCGATCAGCACCTCGTCCGGTTCGAGCGCGGCCGTAAGGTGCACGACGATGTCGAAGACATGCTTGCGCCATTTCCTGTCGCCGCGGCGTTTCCGCCCGGCCTTCCCGGCGTAATCCTCAAAGGTCTTTCCCTTCCGGTACGTCAGGTGCGCCAATTCCATCGGCTCCGGCTCGCCGTCGACGATCATCGCGGAGCCGAGCCCGGTGCCGAGCCCGAGAAACAGCATCCGCCCGCCGCGATAGCCGCCGAGCGCCTGCATCAGCGCGTCGTTGACGACGCGGGTCGGCTTGCCGAAAGCCTTCTGAAAATCGAAGCCCTTCCATCCCTCGCCGAGATTGACGGGCTCGCGCAGCGGACGATTGCCGCAGACCGGACCGGGATAGCCGATCGAAATCACGTCGAAGGACCAGTCCTTCGCCAGGGCCGCGACCTTGCGCACCATCTGCTCCGCCGTGAGGTCAGGTCCGGATTTGAATTTGCGCGGATCGCGGTCCGTATTGGTCATCATCTTGACATTGGACCCGCCGACGTCGATCGCGAGGATGGTGCGGTTCATCCGGCTGGAGCGTGCTGCCTTCATGGTCGGTCCTCAAAACATCTGATGCGCGGCCAGCGGCGCTTCAAAAGCATCGATCTCAAACGGTAGCGCCTCTCGATTGCTCCCGGCGCTTGCAGGCTTTCAAATTCGGGCCTAACTCTGCCTTGTACTGCTTCTCTCACTATCATGCTCGCTGTTCCGGAGTGCTTCTTGATGACCGACGCCCCCTATGCGCCGCCCAAAGTCTGGACCTTTGATAAGGAGAATGGCGGCAGATTCGCTTCGGTCAACCGGCCGACCGCCGGCGCAACTCACGAAAAGGTGCTGCCCGTCGGCAAGCACCCCTTCCAGCTTTATTCGCGGGGAACGCCGAACGGCCAGAAGGTCACGATCATGTTCGAGGAACTGCTCGCACGCGGCCATGCCGGCGCGGAATATGATGCGTGGCTGATCCAGATCGACGGCGAGCAGTTCGGCTCGGGGTTTGTCGAGGTCAATCCGAACTCGAAGATACCGGCGCTTGTTGATCGTTCGAGACCCGTGCCGTTTCGCGTGTTCGAATCCGGCGCGATCCTCCTGCATCTCGCTGAGAAGTTCCGCGAATTCATCCCGAGGGCGACGGCGGCGCGCGCGGAATGCCTGTCCTGGCTGTTCTGGCAGATGGGGAGCGCGCCCTATCTCGGCGGGGGATTCGGGCATTTCTACAACTATGCGCCGGAGAAGATCGAATATGCCATCAATCGCTTTGCGATGGAAACGAAGCGGCAAATGGATGTGCTCGACCGCCGGCTCAAGGATAATGAATTTCTTGCCGGCGACGAGTACACGATCGCGGACATGGCGGTGTGGCCGTGGTATGGCGGCCTGGCCGAGGGCAGGCTCTACGGCGACAGCGCAACCTTCCTCGACGTCCAGAGCTACAGGAACGTGCAGCGCTGGACGGCGCAGATTGCCGCGCGGCCCGCGGTGAAGCGCGGCCGCATCGTCAACCGCACCTCCGGTGATCCCGCAAGCCAGCTTCACGAGCGCCACGACGCCTCGGATTTCGAGACCCGGACGCAGGACAAGCTGGCGAAGCAGGGTTGACACCCTCCCCCCTCATTAGCGGCCATTCCGGGCTGGAGGCTCATGCAATGCAAGGAAAGGTCATCGTTGTCACCGGAGCTTCCGGCGCGCTGGGCAAGGTGGTCGTGGAAGCCGCCATCACGCGCGGCGCCAGGGTGGCCTGCATCAACCGCGCTGTGGCAAAGGGCGATGCTGCCGCCGACCGGATCGAGTTCGGCGGCGTCGATCTGGCTGACCCCGCACAGGCCTCGCAAGCCGTCGATGCGGCGGCCGCGCATTTCGGCCGGCTCGACGCTCTCGTCAATATTGCCGGCGCGTTTGCCTTCGAAACCGTCGCGGACGGCGACCCGAAGACCTGGCAGCGCCTCCACGCCGTCAATCTGACGACCGCGCTGAACGCCTCGCGTGCCGCGATCCCGCATCTGATTGCGTCCGGCGCCGGACGTATCGTCAACATCGGCGCGATGGGAGCCTTGCAGGCCGGCGCCGGCATGGGCGCCTATGCCGCGTCGAAAGCGGCCGTGCATCGGCTGACCGAAGCGCTTGCCTCCGAGCTGAAAGGCAAGGTGACCGTCAACGCCGTCCTGCCCTCGACGATCGACACGCCGGCCAATCGCAGGGATATGCCTAAAGCGGATTTCGCGACCTGGGTGACGGCGGACGAACTGGCGAATGTCATTTTGTTTCTGGCAAGCGATGCGGCGAGCGGCGTGACCGGAGCGCTGCTTCCCGTGCGCGGACGCGTTTGAATCGCGATTTGTATCGTTATAAATAATTGAATATAACAGTCTCCTTTCCCGGGATTCGCTTCTGGTGAGGCTGGAAGCGAATCCTGCTGTTTGACGAGTCGTCTTCACGTGGGCCAATAAATTCCCTCTGCGGGGAAAGCCCGAGGACGTTCTTGCCTGGAAACGTTTTAGAACCCGATTTTAGACCCTTGTGTTTCTATCGTAACGTGTAATTATGCCGCTGTTGCTATCTCGGGTAGCGGCCAGAAGTTCCCACCCCTCACTCAGATTCACGGTTACCTTTCCTTCGTCATTTCAGCGGGGATCAGGGTCGAAATGCCTAACCTTCGCAGTAGCTATGACTACGAGGACTTGCTGGCTTGCGGCCGTGGCGAGATGTTCGGCCCCGATGAACCCAAACTTCCTTTGCCGCCGATGCTGATGTTCGACCGCATCACGGAGATCACGGAAGGCGGCGGGAAATATGGACGCGGTCTGGTGCGCACCGAGCTCGACATCAAACCGAACCTCTGGTTCTTCCAATGCCACTTTCAGAACGACCCGGTGATGCCCGGTTGTCTTGGTCTCGACGGGCTTTGGCAGATGGTGGGATTCTATCTGGTCTGGCTTGGCCGCGACCGGAATGTGCGGGCGCGCGCTCTCGGTCTTGGGGATTTGAAGTTTACAGGTCAGATCCTGCCGCACGCTCGCAAGATATCCTACACGGTCGATATCAAACGGGTGATGCGTTCGAAGCTGGTGATGGCGATTGCCGACGGTACGGTCAGCGTTGACGGCGATACGATCTATCATGCCAGGGATCTTCGGCTCGGCCTGTTCAAGAAGCTTCCCGGATCGCCGATTGAACCGGCAAGCTGATAAGCTCCGGCTATTGAGTCGGCTTGAGCGTGCATCGTGGAAACCTCGCTTTATCTTCCGGTCAAACGCCATCTGGAAAGTCTCGGTTTCTCGGTCAAAGGCGAAGTCGGAGGCTGCGACCTGGTTGCGCTGAACGGCGACGATCCGCCCGTCGTGGTGATTGGCGAACTAAAGCTGAGTTTCAATCTGGAGCTTATCCTGCAAGGCGTCGAGCGCGCGGGCGCGTGCGATGAGGTCTGGCTTGCCGCCAGGCTGTCAATGCGTGGCAAGGGCCGCGAGAGCGACGCGCGCTATCGCAACCTGTGCCGGAGGCTCGGGTTCGGAATGCTCGGGGTGACACAAGAGGGGAGCGTTGAGATATTGGTGGCGCCCTCACTGTCAGTCCGCGCCGCAATCCGAAAAAGCGCTCCCGCCTGGTCATCGAGCATCAACGCCGCAAGGGCGATCCTGTCGCCGGCGGCAGCACGCGGACGCCGATCATGACAGCGTATCGCCAGCAGGCGTTGAGTTGCGCGGCCGCGATGGTTGCAGGTCCATGTCGCGTGCGGGATCTCAGAGGAGAGAATCCGGACGCCGGAAGAATCCTTCTTCACAATGTCTATGGATGGTTCGATCGCGTCGAGCGTGGAATTTACGGCCTGACCGAGGCCGGCAGGGACGCGCTGAAGCGATGGCCGCAGCACCCATGCGAAGCAGTGTCGATCGAATGAGTTCAGCGGGTCGGGCTTCTGGTCAGGCGCTGGGGTCTTCAACCAAGGCGCGGCGGCATGTCGCACATGGGTTCGTTCTCCATCTGGCAATGTGCAAAGCGCGTCAAAATGCATAGCTGCTTTGCCACTCCGGACCCCATATTGAGATGAGGTGCCGAGTTCCTGGAGCAGGATAACGTTTGATTGTACTTCCCGCTTCGTCACGCCGACGCCTGTATTATGAATTTGAATCGAAAGGCGCGGATGTCGGAGACGGATCGTTCGAAGGGCCGTCGTCTTCGAACGATTATGGTCATGGTGTGTTGAGGCGTTTCACGTCAATTTTCATGGGCCGGGTTTGCGCAACCATTGAGGCGAATGATGAGTGAAGGCTGGCATACAAAATATGGCATCCGGCGGGTTCGCCGCGATCCCCCTACGTTGGAGGAGGCTATCTTCGCGGCTACCGGGATCACCGACGATCTCGATTCGCAGGCGGAGATCGCGGCATCGCTGATTGGAATGCCGTTCGATATCGTTCACGCGGAGGTCAAGAAGACCGCTCGAACTGTTACGCGGTCTCCCACGACGCGCGTGATAGCGGGTGAGCAAGGTGCGCTCCGTTCGGTCGTCGTCGAGCGTCGCGTGGCCCGCAGATTCGCCAATGACAAGCGGCTTTGACGCGAACAGGTCTTTACCGCAGCCGCAGAAGCACTGTTTTATTACGTTCACGAGCACAGTTGACGTTCTTCAGAGCCGGAGAATCGCGTTACGAGAACGCTATGGTCCGAGTTGAGCCCGCGGACATCTTTCGCCTGGAACCTACAGAAGATATCGAATGCCGGAACATCGCGGCCTATTCTCCTTGATGGCGGCCACATTGATCGTTGTATCGCCTGTCGCATACGCGTCGCAGGTTTCGAGAGAGACCGACATCGTGCATTTACGACTGGGCGAACGCATTCTTGTCGATGACGGATCCTGTCCCGCGGGTGAGATCAAGGAAGTCGCCGGTACGAAACTGACCCCGGCCGGCGTCGTCCGGGCACGCAAGTGCATACCGCGGATCCGCTTGAAGCGATGAACATGTACCACGATCAAGGCGCGAAAGAGCATCTCCTTAGAAATGAACTCCTGTTTGATCGAGCATGATCCGATCAGGTTGAGTCGGACCATGCTTCATAAGTGATCGTCTGGCCGTATTTCCTTGCGGCGAACAGGTCATCCACTTTGCGCTGGCGCGGCCCTTCGGGTCGGGATCATGCTCTTGATTGTTGTTTTGGCGCGTTTTCTTCACGCGAACCGGTGTCCACTTCGCTCGAAAACGCTTCAATCGGAAATGAAATCCGAGCATTTTTGCATGGCCGTATCCGAGGCGCCCCATGGCATGATCGGTACCGAGGACGTCGAATTCTGTGGCGAGCCTTCGATCACCCGGTCGGAGTAAACCATGTAGACCAGCACGTTTCGTTTTGCGTCACAGCCCCGTACGATCTGCATCTTCTTGAAGAACAGCGAACGCCGCTGGCGGAATATGTCATCGCCTTGCTTCAGCTTTTCCTTGAAGCGTATCGGTCCTGTCTGGCGGCAGGCGAGCGAAATATCCGAGACTTCCTCCGCCACTCCGAGCCAGCCCTTGATGCCACCCTTCTCGGGTACAGTGAAATGACATGCGACACCTTCGATCCCCGGATCGTCGACGCCATACGTCGCGAGCTTGTCATTCGGCGTCAGCAGCTTGAAAACCGTCGAGCGGCGAAAGATCAAGTCGGGCTCGTCTGCTGCGTGGGCGTATGTTCCAGCGAGCATCGCGGTCGCCAGAACGATAAAGGCTAGAAAGGTCTGAGCCGTCCGGCGCCTCTCATCATGAATTCGAGCTCGAAATGTCATCAGGTAGCTCCATTTGCTGAGTTCGGCCTATGTAGGTTCTTCAAGTTTCCGAAAAAAGGTCCGGGTCGTCCGGCAAGCCGAGAATTAGAGTCGTGTGAAGGATTTTGCATTACCCTGCGTAGGCTGACCGGGAACCGACACGGGCCGGCCGGGCGTGACGTCCGCGACGCTCATCTGAACCATGATTCGAGGGACGAAGGCGTGAGTGAATATTGGTCTTTCCTGCGCGTGATACGGCGGCATTCGTTGTCCGCCAATTTTCCCCTGGTTCGCGCGGGTGCATATCGCCGCCCGCCGCACGTGGGGATTGGACTGGTGACCGCGATCCTGATCGGGCTCGGATCACCCGCTCACAGCCAGTTCTTCTGGCAGGAGGATTATCCGGAGGTTTATATCGAGGCGCCTCCCCCGCCGCCGCCCGTGACGAGGCCGCAGGCGCACGAATCCAAACCTCGCCGTCTTTCAAAGCCAGAACCGGCAGCCAAGGTCATACGGAAGCCGAACGGTCCGGTCATCATTGCCGTTTCAATCCGCCGGCAAACTATGAAGGTCTACGACGGCAACGGCCTTTTCGCCGAAACGCCGGTGTCGACCGGAATGCGCGGCCACTCCACTCCAATGGGGGTTTTCAGCGTCATTCAAAAGCGAAAATGGCATCGCTCGAACATCTACAGCAACGCGCCGATGCCCTACATGCAACGCATCACCTGGTCGGGCATCGCGATGCACGCCGGCGCGCTTCCGGGTTATCCGGCATCGCACGGATGTATCCGAATGCCGATGGACTTCGCGGTCAAGATGTGGAGTTGGACCAGGATTGGCGCGAGGGTCATCATCACGCCCGGCGAGGTGACGCCCGCTGATTTTTCGCACCCGCTGCTGGCAACCCGCCGTCCTGAGTCCGAGGCCGCGCCGGCCGAGGTGAAAGCCTCCGCCGCCAGCGATGCCACGCCGCAAGTCGAGGTTTCATCGGGTGCGTCCGATTCGCCCGCGACCGGTGAGTCTATTACCGCAACGCCTGAGGCGGCCGCCGAGCCGGTCAAGGCCGATTCAGAAAATGCGCAGGGCGCCGAGGTCACGGTCACGGCGGCGGTCAAGGTTGACGGAGATACGGCGGCCTCCCCGGCTGGAACTCCGGCAATGCCGGAGGACCAGTCGCAGTCCTCTCCTGCTCCTGCAAGCGCCGAGGAAACCGGGCTTATGGCGATCTCCGCACTGAAGCGCAGCGACCGGATCGCGGTCTTCGTCAGCGGCAAGGACAGCAAGATCTATGTGCGGCAGAACTTCTCGCCGATATTCGATGCTCCCATCACGATCGCCGCAAGGGATCGGCCCCTGGGAACACATGTGTTCACGGCGAGAACGACCAGGGACAGCAAGGATGACTTCCGCTGGTCGGTGGTCTCGCTCCCGGCTCTCGCGCACCGCGCCGATCGGGTTCACATTTCAAAAAACCAGCCCGCCCGGCAAACGAAGGTGGCCGACGCGACCGCCAGACCCGTTTCGGTTCCGGACAGTCCCACCGAAGCGCTGGATCGCGTCTCCTTTCCAGAGGACGTCATGGCGAAAATCGCAAGCGCCCTTTCGACGGGAGACTCGATCGTGATCTCGGATCAGGGGATCGGGGGGAGCGGCGAAACGGGTGAAGGCACCGACTTCATCGTCAAGCTGCCATAATGTGACGATTCAACCGTTCGGGATTTTGCTGGGCGGCATGTCACGCGTAGCGCGGTCCTGTAGCGTTCTCGAGCGAACCCGGATTCCACTTCGCTCGAAAACGCTATAGGATACAAAGTGGACGACTCAACTACGAAACCTTTTGGGGTGGTGATCGAGATGCGCATAACGACGGGGCTGATTTTTGCAGGCGCGGTTTCGTTGTGCGCCGCCACGGTTGCCTGGTCGCAGACACCTGCTTGGTCGCAGACACCGGCACCCAAGGGAGCGCAGAATACCGCGCCGGTTCCCGCGCGGGCCAGCGGACCGCAGGTCGCCTGTAACGGAAACCCCGACGCACTCGGTGTCGCACGCGTGGTCCAGATCGACACGACGGGCGGTCCGGGCTTCGGCTTCGAGCATTTCAAGCAACTCGACTTCCTCCGTGACAAGGAAGTGGTGTTGACGTTCGATGACGGCCCATGGCCCGGAACTACGCCAGCCGTGCTGAAGGCGCTTGCCGATCAGTGCACCACCGGCATCTTTTTCTCGATCGGAAAGCACGCGACGTATCATCCCGAGATTTTGCGGAATGTCGCCGCCGCCGGCCATACCATCGGTGGCCACACCTGGTCTCATGCCAATCTGAACAACAAGAAGCTCTCCACGGAACAGCGTAAGGACGAAGTCGAGAAAGGATTCAGCGCCGTCAAGTGGGCGCTTGAGGCTGAACCCTCGCCGTTTTTCCGTTTCCCGGCGCTTCAGCACCCGCCGGAACTGGTGACGTATCTGGGCGAACGAAACATCGCGATGTTTTCCTGCGACGTCGATTCGTTCGACTTCAAGGCGCGCAAGCCGGAACAGGTGGTCGACAACATCTTCAAGAAGCTGGACAAGGTCGGCAAGGGCATCATCCTGATGCACGATTTCCAGAAACGCACGGCCGAGGCGCTTCCCGAGGTTCTGCGCCGGCTCAAGGCAGGAGGCTACAAAGTGGTGCAGATGAAGGCCAAGGCCCCCGTCCAGACGCTCGCGCAATATGATGAGGAACTGAAGAAGGATACGAAGTTGCCGACCGTGAGCACGCGGCCGGTCAATAGCGTGGTTCAGACGATCTCCGAATAGCGCGACGATCTGGAACGCAAAATGCTTCGTGTCGAGGGTTACGTTATCGTGTCGGCTGACGGAATGCTTGCCGATGCCAACCGGGTGATGCCCGAAGCGCTGAAGTTCAAGGGTGATCTCGAATTCTTCACGTCGGGTCTTGATGGCGCGGCTGTCGTCGTTCACGGGCGCAATTCGTTCGAGGATCAGCCCAACTCTCCGCGTCGCAAAAGGATCATCCTCACCAGCCGCGTAGCCGCTCTTGAGGATGACCCCGAAAACGAAAAGGCGACCTTATGGAATCCCGCCGGCGCTTCGTTCGCGGACGCCTGCGCCCATGCCGGCGTGCGCGAGGGAACGGCCGCGATCATCGGTGGACCTTCAGTTTTCGAGATGTTTCTCGATCGCTACGACACGTTCTGGCTATCGGAAGCTCCGCATGTGAGGCTGCCCGGAGGCGAAGGCTGCTTTCCTGCCGTTCCGGATAGCTCACCGCAAGCTGTGCTGGCGGCGCACGGCCTTCAGCCTCGCGAGGTCCGGATTCTCGATGCGAAGAACGACGTTCGCGTCACCGCGTGGCGTCGGCCGCAGGGTTAGAGCCTTTCCGCTTCTGATTGAATCAGAAGCGGGCTCTATGAATTTATTTTGTCGCGGTTTCTTCACGCGAACCGGTGTCCATCCTCGGGTCAAGCCCGAGGATATGCTTCGCTCGAAAACGCTCTAGATACGCGTCGCGCGTTCCTGCGCTTCGACCACGGCAATGGCCGTCATGTTGAGTATGCCGCGCGCCGTCACTGACGGAGTGAGAATGTGCGCGGGACGCGCGGGACCGATCAGGATAGGCCCGACCAGCAGCCCGTTGCCGAGCACCTTGATCATCTGATAGGCCGCGTTCGCCGCATCGAGGTTGGGCAGGATCAGAACGTTGGCGACGCCGGTTAGCCGGGAATGCGGCAGGATCAACTGTCGCGCGGACTCCGACAGGGCGGTATCGCCCTGCATTTCACCGTCAGCCTCGATATCGGGATGTCGGGCGGTGAAAATCTCGGTCGCCCGGCGCGCCTTGCGCGCCGATTCGGTGTCGTAGCTGCCGAAATCGGAATGCGACACGAAAGCGATCTTCGGCGTGATGTTGAAGCGCTGAACATGCACCGCGGCCTGGGCCGCGATATCAGCCAGTTCATCCGCGGACGGGTTCGGGCGCACCTGCGTATCCGCGATGAAATAGGCGCCCTTGCCGGTGATCATCAGCGACAGCGCGGCGAAGTCGCTCGTTCCGGGCAGATACCCGATGATCTCCCGGATGTGCCGGAGGTGCCGCATATAGCTGCCTTCGACGCCGCACAGCATCGCATCAGCTTCGTCTCGCACCACCGCGAGCGCGGCGATCACCGTCGCGTTGGTGCGGATCGTGGTGCGGGCGACGTCCGGCGTCGCGCCGTGCCGGCCGGCGACATCGATATAGGACTGCACATAGGAGCGGTAACGGGGATCGTCCTCGGGGTTGATCAGATCGAAATCCCTGCCCGCCTTGATGGCAAGGCCGAGGCGCTTGATCCGCGTCTCCACCACGGACGGGCGGCCGACCAGGATCGGGCGGGCCAGTTGCTCCTCAAGCACCTGCTGGGTTGCCTGCAGCACCCGCATATCCTCGCCCTCGGCGTAGATCACCCGAAACGGCTGCTTCTTCGCCTCCGCGAATACCGGTTTCATGACGAGGCCGGACCGGAAGGCAAAGCGTTCAAGCCGCGCGTGGTACTCGTCGAAATTCGTGATCGGCCGCGTCGCCACCCCCGAGGCCATGGCGGCCTTCGCGACAGCGGGCGCGATGCGCAGGATCAGCCGGGGATCGAACGGACCGGGAATCAGGGAGCCGGGTCCGAAGCCTTGAGTCTCGCTATCAAACCGGATTGCCGCGTCAAGCGGCGGTTCGCGCGCGAGCCTGGCGATGGCATCGACAGCGGCCAGCTTCATCTCCTCATTGATCGCGGTGGCGCCGACGTCGAGAGCGCCGCGGAAGATAAAGGGAAAGCACAGGACGTTGTTCACCTGATTGGGAAAGTCCGAACGCCCGGTGCAGATCATGGCATCGGGCCGCGTCTTGCGTGCCTCTTCCGGCATGATTTCCGGAACAGGGTTGGCGAGCGCCAGCACCAGCGGCCTGTCCGCCATCTGCGCGACCATCTCCGGCGTCAGCACCCCGCCGGCGGAGACGCCAAGAAACACATCCGCGCCCGTGATCACCTCCGCCAGCTTGCGTTTGTCCGTCTTCTGCGCATAAGCCGCCTTCCACTTGTCCATCAGCGTATCGCGGCCCTCGTGGACCAGGCCGTCGATGTCGCAGACCCAGATGTTCTTGCGCTGCGCGCCCATCGACACCAGCAGGTTGAGGCAGGCGATGGCGGCCGCGCCCGCGCCGGAAGCAACGATCTTCACTTCCGCAAGCGTTTTGCCGTTCAGCAGCAGGGCGTTGGAGACCGCGGCCGCGACGATGATCGCGGTGCCGTGCTGGTCGTCATGGAACACCGGAATCTTCATCCGGGCCTTCAGGCGCTCCTCGATCTCAAAGCACTCCGGTCCCTTGATGTCCTCAAGGTTGATCCCGCCGAAGGTCGGCTCCAGCGCCGCGACCGTCTCCACCACGCGCTCGATGGTGTCGGCGGCGATCTCGATATCGAACACGTCGATGCCGGCGAATTTCTTGAACAGGACCGCCTTGCCTTCCATCACGGGCTTGGAGGCGAGCGGTCCGATATTGCCAAGACCGAGCACGGCCGTGCCGTTCGACACCACCGCGACCAGATTGGCCCGGCCGGTCAGCGTGGCGGCTTCCGCCGGATCGGCGACGATCTCCTCGCAGGCCGCGGCGACGCCGGGCGAATAGGCCAGCGCGAGGTCGCGCTGGTTGGCGAGCGGCTTTGTCGGCTGGATTTCGAGCTTGCCGGGACGTGGTGAGCGATGAAAGGACAGCGCGGCGGAGCGAAGATCCTCTGAATACGACACGTTGCAACGCTCCTTGCCGCCCTCGTCAGCTCCCGGCGTGGGTTCTGACGATGGTGCGCGGTGGCTCGCCGGCCCAAGCCAAAGCGCCCGAGCGATGCTCGCAATGACGCTGGAATCGAGGCGTTAATTCTGCGGCAGATTGAGCCGGATATGAAGCTCGCGCAACTGCTTCGGAGCGACCTCCGACGGCGCGCCCATCAGCAGGTCTTCGGCCCGCTGGTTCATCGGAAACAGCGAAATCTCGCGCAGATTGGTGGTGCCGCAGAGCAGCATGACGATGCGATCGACGCCGGCCGCCATGCCGCCATGCGGCGGCGCGCCGTATTGAAACGCGCGGTACATGCCGCCGAACCGCTCGACCACCTCGTTCTCGCCATAGCCCGCGATTTCGAACGCCTTCACCATCGCTTCGGGCCGATGGTTGCGAATGCCGCCGGAGGCGATCTCGTAGCCGTTGCAGGTAATGTCGTACTGGAACGCCTTGATCGTCAGCGGGTCCTGGGTGTTGAGCGCGTCGAGCCCGCCCTGCGGCATCGAGAAGGGATTGTGCGAAAAGTCGATCTTCTTGTCTTCTTCATTGTACTCATACATCGGGAAATCGACGATCCAGGCCAATTCGAACCGGTCCTTGTCGATCAGGTTCAACTCCTCGCCGAGCCTGGTGCGGGCGAGCCCCGCGAACTTCCAGAATTTCGCCGGATCGCCAGCCACGAAGAATGCGGCGTCACCTGCCTTGAGGCCAAGCTGGACTCGAATCGCCTCGGTCCGCTCCGGACCGATGTTGTTGGCGAGCGGACCCGCGCCCTCGCCGCCTTCGCGCCACATGATGTAGCCGAGGCCGGGCTGGCCCTCGCCCTGTGCCCACGAGTTCATGCGGTCGCAGAACGCCCGGCTGCCGCCGCCGGGCCCGGGAATCGCCCAGACCTGGTTCTTCGAATCCTCAAGCATCCGGGCGAACACCTTGAAGCCGGAGCCGCGGAAGTGCTCGGAGACGTCCTGCATCAGCAGCGGGTTGCGCAAGTCGGGCTTGTCGGTGCCGTACTTGCGCAAGCTTTCAGCGAACGGAATGCGCGGCCAGTTCCGGGTGACAGGCTTGCCCTTAGCGAACTCCTCGAACACGCTGGTAATGACCGGCTCAACCGCAGCGAAAACATCATCCTGTTCGACAAAGCTCATCTCAAGGTCGAGCTGATAGAACTCGCCCGGCAGGCGGTCGGCGCGCGGGTCCTCGTCGCGGAAGCATGGCGCGATCTGGAAGTAGCGGTCGAAGCCCGACATCATCAGCAGTTGCTTGTACTGCTGCGGCGCCTGCGGCAGCGCATAGAACTTGCCGGGATGAATGCGCGAGGGAACCAGGAAGTCGCGCGCGCCTTCCGGCGAGGAAGCCGTCAGGATCGGAGTTTGGAATTCGAAGAACCCCTGCTCTTTCATGCGCTTGCGCATCGAATCGACGATAGCGCCGCGGGTCATGATGTTCTGATGCAGATTCTCGCGACGAAGGTCGAGGAAACGGTACTTAAGCCTTATATCTTCAGGATATTCCTGTTCACCGAACACCGGCAGCGGCAATTCGGCGGCGGGTCCCAGTACCTCGATCTCGGTGACATAGATCTCGACGTCACCGGTCGGCAGTTCCGGATTTTCGGTCCCCGCGGGACGGCGCCGCGCCTTGCCGTCGATCCGCACCACCCACTCCGAGCGCAACTTCTCCGCCAGCGCGAAGGCCGGGGAGTCCGGATCGGCCACGCACTGGGTCAGGCCGTAATGGTCGCGCAGGTCGATGAACAGAACCCCGCCATGATCGCGGATCCGATGGCACCAGCCTGACAGGCGGACGGTCTGGTCGATGTGGCTGTCGCGGAGCGCGCCGCAGGTATGGGACCGATAGCGATGCATGGGAATCCTGCAAGAAGGCGTCAGAGGCGGAACAGGGGTCGGACGGGCCGCCGGATGGTCGAGCGTCAGGGGTTTACCCGAGCGAAAGGTGCGCGGCAACCGAGAGGCGGAACCTGAAAGAGCGGCCCGGATGATCATTCTTGACCGGAAAAGCCCGAAAAAGACAAGCGCGGCGTGCAGCAAAAAAGCAGGGCGACAGGGCAAAAAAGACGGGCTATGGAGCGTTCATGGACCTGATTACCACCTCCGCGGAGCTGGCCTCCGTCTGCGCCCGTCTCGCCAAGCACCCGGTCATCACCGTCGACACCGAGTTCCTCCGCGAGACCACCTATTATCCCCTGCTCTGCGTCATTCAGCTGGCAAGTCCCGATGAAGCCGTCGTGGTCGATGCTCTCGCCGAGGGAATCGACCTGAAGCCGTTTTTCGCTCTGATGTCGAACGAAAGCGTCCTCAAGGTCTTCCACGCCGCTCGGCAGGATATCGAGATTATCTGGCACCAGGCCGGCCTCATTCCCCATCCCGTCTTCGACACCCAGGTTGCCGCCATGGTGCTGGGACATGGCGATTCCATCGCCTATGACGCGCTGGTCGAGCGCATTACCGGGCACCGTCCGGACAAGACTCACCGATTTACCGACTGGTCGCGCCGGCCGCTGACTGCGGAACAGCTCGAATACGCCGTCGCGGATGTCACCCACCTCCGCGACGTCTTTGCCGCCCTCGACGCCGATCTCAGGAAACGCGGACGCAGCGATTGGGTCAGCGAGGAGATGGAGGTTCTGACGTCGCCGAAGACCTACGACTTTCATCCCGAACGCGCATGGGAGCGCTTGAAGAGCCGGGTCCGCAAGCCGAAGGACCTTGCCGTGCTGATGGAAGTGGCGGCCTGGCGCGAACAGGAAGCCCAGAGCCGCAATATTCCGCGGTCCCGCGTGCTGAAGGACGACGCCGTCGGCGATATCGCGATCCATGCACCGGGCAGCCCGGAACGGTTGGCGACGCTGCGTTCGCTGCCCAAGGGTTTTGAAAGATCGCAGTGGGGTGCTGATATCGTCGCGGCGGTCCAGCGCGGGCTTGCACGAGACCTGCGTTCGCTGCCCAGGATCGAGAAGCCTCGCAACAATTCGAACGGCGCCGCCACGGTGGAGCTTCTCAAGGTTCTGCTGCGCATGACCTCCGAGTGCCATGCTGTCGCGAGCAAGGTGATCGCGACGGTGGACGATCTGGAGCGGATCGTCGCCGACGACGAGGCCGATGTCAGCGCGCTGCACGGGTGGCGGCGTGAACTGTTCGGCGAGGCCGCCCTCGCCCTGAAGCATGGCCGGCTGGCTCTGGCGATCGAAAAGGGCCGCGTGGTCCGCGTGGAGCGAATCTAGCGAGGCTTTCCGATCCCTGAATGGATCACGCGCGCGATTCAGGGATGCACGTCACTCGACCGGCCTCGAAGCGATCAGCCTGCTGATCCGCGGGCCGTCCATTTCCGAGATCCGGAACGACCACCCTTCCCAGGCGAACTCGTCGCCAACAGCTGGTATTCGACCCAGCAACTCGATCGCGCAGCCCGCCACCGTATGGAAATCTCCATCCGGCTTATGGCTGATGCCCAGGTGCATCATCGCTTCGTCGATCGGCATTCTTCCGTTGATGACAAACTTGCCGTCGCCTCCTCCCAGTATGTCCGGCTCCTCACCGGCATCCGGCAGTTCACCTGCAATCGACTCGAGCAGATCGGTGCGCGTGACGATTCCCTGCAATGTCCCGTACTCATCGACCACGACGCCGACGCGAACAGGCTGCGCCTTGAAACGCTCGATGGCTTGCAGGATCGGCGTGAACTCCGAAAGCGCGAGCGGTTGTTGCAACACCGCGAGCGGATCGACTTCGCGCCCCTCAAGCGCCTGATCGAGCAGGTCTTGCTTGCGCAGCACGCCCACGACCTCGTCGATGCTGCCCTGCCCGATAACGACGTGCTCATGCTTGCACTCACGCACCACCTTGAGAATTTCGTCCCGGCTGTCATCCGCGTCCGCCCAGACGATACTCGTCCGCGGCGTCATGATGTCGCTCACGTCGCGGCGGGTGAGGCTGATGACCCGCTCAACGACTTCCCGCTGGGTTCGAGCGAGCAAGCCGGCCCGTTCAGTCTCGGCGACGAGAAGCCTGATCTCGTCAGGCGAGTGAAGCGTTTCCTTTTCGCTGGCGGCGCTAAGGCCGAACAAACGCAGGACGCCGTTGCCGAGCCCGTTCAATGACACGATCGCCGGCTTCAACAGAAACCCGAACAACGCCAGCGGGCGCACGATGATCAGCGCGGTGGTTTCTGTCCGCTGCAAGGCGAGGCTCTTCGGCGCGAGTTCGCCAAGCACGATGTGCAGGATCGTAATGATGGCAAAGGCGATAATGATGGCGATGGCGTGAGCGCCGATTTCGGCTCCGGTACCGAATGGCAGAACCAGCAGCGGCTCGATCAGGTGCGCCAGCGCCGGTTCTCCGATCCAGCCCAGAGCCAATGATGATAGCGTAATCCCGAGCTGGCACGCCGCGAGATTATAATCCAGGTGTTCAACCGCTTTCTGTAACGCATGGGCGTTTGCGCCTCCCGCGGCAACCAGTTGCGCGACGCGGCTACGGCGCATGGCCACCAGCGAAAACTCAGAAGCGACGAAGAAGCCGTTCGCGACGACAAGAATGATGACAGCGAGAACTCCGGCCAGACTGGTTAAACTGTCATCACCCACGGCGATATCTCCTTATGGAGGCGGGAGCGTCTTCGAGCGAACCGATATCCACTTCGCTTGTAAACGCTCTAGCGGAGGACGATCGAGCCCGAGCGGCCGACAAGGCGCGCCAGCTGCTTGAACCGGCCACCCACACGATCCGCGACCAGATCGACCAGCCGGTGTTCGAACACAAGCGTCAGCTTGCGACCGCTGCTTTTGAACTGGGTGGCGGACAACACGCCTGGTTGAGCTGCCGAAATCAGATGCGCGACGCGAAAGGCGGCGCCCAGAATGCGCGCGCTCTCATCCATGGGCGAAGTTACCAGTTCGGATACCACGGGTGAAGGAGCGTTAGCTTCACTCAATCCGGCATAGCGGTAGTATACCGACAGCGCGACGAAGGCTCGTCCCTGATGGTCGATGCTGACGAAATTGCCATTCATGATCAGACTGAGCGTCTGCTCGCTGCGGTAGTCGGGATGGATGCGCCATCCGATATCGGAAAGCAGGCAGGCGGTGTGGCGCAGCCGTCGGTCGTCTTCGGTCTCCTTGAGCTTTAGAGTCCGAAACAACCGATCGGTCCATTCGATCAGTTCCTCGGCATGACACGCCGAGCGCGACAGCAAGCCGTTCAGCGTTTGCGCGGCGCAGATCAATCCATCTCTGGATCGGTCGGCGGCGGGCAGCATCGAATAAAGTAGACCCTCACGGACGCCATAGGTCGAGAACACGATGGCCTTCGGCTTCGCAATCCGGATGATGTGCTCCAGCACCAGAGCGGCATAAGTCAGCAGCGGCTGCCGTGCTTCGGCGACCACCTCGATATCCGCCAGCATGTCGGAAGCAACCAGACGGCGCAGCCGCCTGACGAAATCAAGCGCGTCGGCCGCGGGAATGGAATAGCCGTGCATGACGCGAAGCGGATACCCGCTCTGGATGATGTGAAGGCGCGCCAGCGCGCGCCATGTTCCGCCGATAGCGTAGAAAGTGCGGCCCTTGCCGGCCTTCAGCGGTGTCGCGTCGGCGAGCGCGGCTTTTACAATGCTGTTCGCGCGCTTCAGCGATTTCTTCGACGCATCCTGCAAGGCGAGACTGCCCAGCGGCAGCGTTATTCCGCGCCCCACCCGGTGGTTGCGCACGTCGGTCAGTTCCAGCGAACCGCCGCCGAGATCGCCCACGATTCCGTTCGGTTTGTGGACGCTGGAAACGACCCCGAGCGCCGCAAGGTAGGCTTCCTGTGGTCCCGGCAGAATTTCAATCGTCACGCCGCAGATGCGCTCAGCCTGGGCTATGAAATCCGCGCCGTTGGTGGCGTCGCGGCATGCGGCGGTCGCGATGGCGTGAACGCGGCTGATCTTCATGACCTTGCACAGCGCATGGAAACGCCGCAGGGATGTCAGCGCCTTGGTGATGGCATCCGACGCAAGCAATCCGGTGGACTGCACTTCGCGCCCGAGTCCGCACGATGCCTTCTCGTTGAAGACCGAGACGAGACTTCGCTCCAACGCTTCATAGACGACGAGGCGAACGGAGTTGGAGCCGATATCGATGACGGCGACACTGGAGTCCGGCTTGCGCGGACGCAGATATGTCGGGGCCGGCGGTCTATGCCGGCGGCTGCCGCTCTGAGCGACGCGTGAGACGGCGCGGCGAAGATTCCTTGAGCGACTTTCCACGGCCGGACAGACTCGGGTTTGTCATGAAATAGTTATGCAGGTTGAAGGGCTCCTCACCCTTCGCGGCCTTCATACGCGTTGACGATCCATCCGGCAACAACTGCCAGCTCTGTTCGGTATCCTTGAGGTTCGCGACCATGATCTGTTCGAGAACCTGCCGATGCACCGTCGCATTCTGCAGCGGGCACAGCACTTCGACACGCCGGTCGAGGTTGCGCGGCATCATGTCCGCGGACGAGATATACACAGCGGCCTTTGGTCCTGGCATGGTCTGCCCCATTCCAAAACAATAAATCCGGCCGTGCTCCAGAAACCTGCCGATGACTGACTTGACGCGAATGTTTTCCGACAATCCGGGAACTCCGGGCCGCAGGCAGCAGATGCCGCGCACGATCAATTCGACGGAAACGCCTGCCATGGATGCTTCATAGAGCGCATCGATGATGTCGGGATCGACCAGCGCGTTCATCTTCATCCAGACCGCGGCCGGTTTGCCGTTACGGGCGAAAGTGGTTTCACCGCGAATATGATCGAGAATCCGATTCCGCAGCGTCAGGGGCGATACGGCCATTCTCTCGATATCGCTCGGCTCGGCGTAGCCCGTGATGTAATTGAATACGCGCGCCGCATCACGGCCTATGATCGGATCCGACGTGAAATACGACAGGTCGGTATAGATACGCGCGGTCACCGGGTGATAGTTGCCGGTACCGGTGTGGATGTAGGTCGCGAGATTGCCGCCTTCCCGGCGCACGACCAGCGAGAGCTTGGCGTGCGTCTTTAGTTCGAGGAAGCCGTAGACTACCTGCACGCCGGCGCGCTCGAGGTCGCGCGCCCAGCGGATGTTGGCCTCTTCGTCGAACCGCGCCTTGAGCTCGATGAGCGCCGTGACGGACTTGCCTGCCTCCGCGGCCTCCGCCAGCGCCCGCACGATCGGCGAGTTGTTGGAGGTGCGGTAGAGCGTCTGCTTGATCGCGACGACGTCAGGGTCGCGCGCGGCCTGTTGCAGGAATTGCACGACGACGTCGAACGACTCGTAAGGATGATGAACGATCAGGTCCTTCTGCCGGATGGCGGCGAACACGTCGCCGCCATGATCGCGCACGCGCTCGGGATGGCGCGGAACATACGGCACGAATTCAAGGTCGGGCCGGTCGAGCCGTGTGAGTTGCGACAGCTCGTTCATGGCGAGGACGCCGTCCACCAGCAGCACTTCGTCGTCAGCCGCCGATAGCGCCCGCTGAACGAATGCGCGCAGCTCGGCGGGCATGGCGGCTTCGATTTCGAGCCGGATGACGGAGCCGCGCCGGCGGCGTTTCAACGCAGTCTCGAACAGGCGAACCAGATCCTCCGCCTCCTCCTCGATTTCCAGCTCGGAGTCCCGGATGATGCGGAACGCGCCCTGCC
The DNA here is from genome assembly GCF_047824785.1 of Nitrobacter sp. TKz-YC01. Lineage (GTDB taxonomy): Bacteria > Pseudomonadota > Alphaproteobacteria > Rhizobiales > Xanthobacteraceae > Nitrobacter. The sequence continues at coordinate 1,946,733 of NZ_CP181167.1, forward strand.
CCTTGACGGTGTAGCCCGGAAACAGCCGGTTGATGAACAGGCTGGTGGCGCCTTCAATTGTGATCAGCCTGACCGGATCGTCCTTGCTGGCTACCGGCAGCCTCAGGAACCGGTCGATCTTGCTGGGCATGCGGATCAACGCATTCATCGGCTTGCCATCGGAGGTCCGCGCCAGTTGCAGCGCGATGGTGAAGCCAAGGCTTGGAATGAACGGAAACGGGTGGGCCGGATCGATGGCGAGCGGCGTCAGCAAAGGGAAGATATTGTGCAGGAAGTGATCGGCGATCCAGTTCCGCTCGGCTTTGGTGACATCCTTGCCGTCGATCAGGACGATCCCCACCCCGGCCAGCATATTGCGCAGATCCCGCCAGATCGCCTGCTGGTCGCTCGCGAGATCGGAGACCGTCTCGTTGATGAGAACGAGTTGCTCCGACGGCGTCAGCCCGTCCGGGCTGCGCTCGGTGATCCCTTCCCGCACCTGCGCCTTGATGCCGGCGACGCGGACCATGAAGAATTCATCGAGGTTATTGGCGGAAATCGACAGAAATCGGACGCGCTCAAGCGCGGGATGGCCGGGATTGACCGATTCCTCAAGGACGCGGCGGTTAAAATGCAGCCAGGATAATTCCCGATTGATAAACCGTTCCGGACTGGCCCGGATCGCTGAGTCCAGTTCCAGTTCCGGCTTTTTGTCTTCGGGAGCAATCGCTTGAATTGAATCCATCGATATGTCGGTCCGTATTCTCGTGCCTTCGAGCGAAGCGGATAGCCGGTTCGCGTAAAGAAAACGCGTCAGATCAAAACCTGCTTGCCCGCTTCCGACCCCGTCAGAAGTGGTGAGGCTCAGATACTGAGGCTGCGGCGCAACAGCGGTAAAACCATGGGCCAGCTCGATGACGTTTCCATGACATTTGACGTTGCGGAAGGTCGGGGCGTCAAGGTCTGTCGAAGGAATGCGGAGCCGTATGGTTTCAGTCGTGATTTCGAAGCAGTTCCGCGGCGAGCGCGCGCGTCACCGGCCTGCCAAGCCGTAACGATTCGGCATCGAGCCGTTCGACCGCGAGGCGGGCGGCGGCAACCGATCGTTCGGTCCGCGTTGCGATCAAACTCACGATCGCTTCGTCGATATTCATCTGGCGGTCCGCGGAGAACTTCACGATCAGCGCCCGGAGCAGATGATCGTCGGGCGGCATCAACGTCACGACCGGCACCGCGCGCAGTCGCGACCGGAGGTCGCGCAGCCCGATCTCGATCGCGGCCGGCGTGACTCGCGCCGTCATCAGCACGAACGCGGCTTCCTCACGGGCGAGGTTCATCAGGTGGAACAGGGCAAGCTCATCGAAGGTTTTCGGATTGATATCCTCCACGACAAGCGCCCCTGTCGTCAGGGCCATCGGCACCGTCGCCGCGGTCAGGCCTTGCGCGCTGATGGAGCGCGCCCCTGCCCGTTCCGCCCAGATCGCCGCGAGATGACTCTTGCCGCAACCTTCAGGGCCGGCCAGCAACATGATCCTGTTCGGCCACTCCGGCCAGCTCTCGATCAGCGACAGCGCCGCCGTGTTCGCGGGACCTTCAAGAAAATCATCCCGTGAAAAGCTTTCAGCGTGCGGCAGCGAGAATGCGAGCTGACGGGAGGGAGGACGGCCTGCCACGCATTTACTCCACGTCAGCACCAACTCGCGCGCACGGTGCGACCTTCATTGCGGATCGATGGTGCTCATGTGGCGCACCCACTCCACGAGATAGAAAGAGACGGAAACCAGGGTCAGGATCGCTATGGCGGCCATCAGAAGGGCTTCGTAGGGCGAGGAATCAAATCCGAATCCCAGCGCGGCCAGCACCAGCGCCGCGAACGCGACCTGCGCTCCCGTATTGAGCTTCGAGACCAGCAGCGGCTTCATCGGCACCGGCTTGTTGAACAGCCACGACACGATCACGGCCCCGACGATCATGATGTCGCGCGAGACCACCAGGATAACGAGCCAGATGGGAATAGCTCCCAGGATGCCGAGCGTCACGAAGATCGAGACCAGCAGCGCCTTGTCAGCCAGCGGATCCAGGAGCGCGCCCAGTTCGCTCGCCATATTGAAGCGCTTGGCCAGAAACCCGTCCACCGCATCGCTGACGCCGGCAACCACGAAGATGGCGAAAGCGATCTCCATCTGATTGGAGGCGATAGCCCAGACAATGATTGGCACGAGCAGAATACGGCCGAGCGTAATGATATTTGGAATACTCACGCGACTTACAGGCTCCGGATGGTTCCCGCACAAAACCTTCGGGAGGCGAGGCTTTGCAGAAGAGGTCGGCCTTTGTCTACATAGTATATGCGGACAGCCCGTGCGAGCCATTGCGCAAGTCCGCGATCCGACGTAACCAGCCGGAAACGCCTTCGGATGCCGCTGCATGACCGACAAGAACAACAGCCTTACCTATGCCGGGGCGGGCGTCGATATCGACGCCGGCAACCGGCTGGTCGACCTCATCAAGCCGATGGTGCGCGCGACCGCTCGCGCCGGCGCGGAGGCTGAGATCGGCGGATTCGGCGGCCTGTTTGATCTCAAGGCCGCCGGCTTCGCGGACCCGATTCTGGTCGCGGCCAATGACGGGGTCGGAACCAAGGTCAAGATCGCGATCGAAACCGGCATCCACGACACCATCGGCATCGATCTTGTCGCCATGTCCGTCAACGATCTCGTCGTGCAGGGCGCGGAGCCCTTGTTCTTCCTCGATTATTTTGCCTGCGGCAAGCTGGATCCAAAAACGGCCGCGGCGGTCGTGGCCGGAATTGCCGAAGGCTGCCGGGAAGCGGGCTGCGCCCTGATCGGCGGCGAAACGGCTGAAATGCCCGGTCTCTACAAGGACGGCGACTACGACCTTGCCGGCTTCGCGGTCGGCGCGGCGGAACGCGGCTCCCTGTTGCCCGGCCGCGATATCGCCGCCGGTGATGCGGTGATCGGGCTGGCATCGTCCGGCGTGCATTCCAACGGCTATTCGCTGGTCCGCAAGATCGTCGAATCCTCGGGAATCGCCCTCTCCGCTCCCGCGCCATTCGCCCCTGTGGCGACCCTGGGGGGCGCGCTGCTGACCCCCACCCGGCTCTATGTCAAATCCTGCCTGCGCGCGATCCGAGAAACCGGCGCGGTGAAAGGGCTTGCCCACATCACCGGAGGCGGCTTCACCGACAACATTCCTCGCGTCCTGCCCGAAGGACTCGGCGTGCGGATCGACCTCGCCGGGTTGACGGTCCTTCCGGTATTCAAATGGCTGGCGCATCAGGGTCACGTCGCCGAGCGCGAGATGCTTCGAACCTTCAATTGCGGCGTCGGAATGGTCGCGATCGTGCGCCGCGACGCGGTTCAGCAGGTCGTGGATGTGCTGACGCAGGCCGGTGAACGCGTGTCGTTGCTTGGCGATGTGATCGTTGCGGGCGATGAAGGCCGGGTCGTTTACGACGGTCAACTCGATCTCGCCGTGTAGAACGCCCCCGCAGGGAATGTGAGCATGAAACGCCGTGTCGCCATCCTGATTTCCGGACGCGGATCAAACATGACGGCGCTGGTGGAAGCTGCAAAGGCCGAGGGCTTTCCGGCTGAAATAGCCCTCGTCATTTCCAATAAAGCGGGCGCGGCGGGCCTCGCCAGAGCCCGGGCGGCCGGCATCGAGACCCTCGTCATTGAAAGCAAGCCATTTGGCAAGGACCGTGCGGCGTTCGAGGCCGAACTGCAATCCGCCCTGGACGGCAAGCGCATCGAATTCATCTGCCTCGCGGGCTTCATGCGGCTTTTCACCGCCGAATTCGCCCGATGCTGGCATGGACGGATGCTCAACATCCATCCCTCGCTGCTTCCATCATTCCGGGGCATCGACCCCCACGGTCAGGCCCTGCGGGCGGGCGTGAAGATCTCTGGCGCCACGGTGCATTTCGTCGTCGCGGAAACGGACGCCGGCCCCATTGTCATGCAGGGCGCGGTGACCGTGCGTGACGACGATACAGCGGAGACACTGGCCGCGCGCGTTCTGGAGATCGAGCATCGCATCTACCCGGATGCGCTACGGCTGGTCGCGGGCGGAGGGGTTCGCCTGGATGGCGACATCTGCAAGACGTCGGCTAATGCCAGTCCGGACGATAGCCTGATCTCGCCGTCAGTGATCTGACCGCGTCCCGCTATAGCGTTTCCGAGCGAACCGGATTCCACTTCGCTCGAAAACGCTCTTGCTCACCCACCCACGCGATCGGAGGAGCGTGTCGCCGAACCCATCGCGGAGAACTGTGATCTACGAGATCTTCAGATCTACGAGATCTTCAGATTCTCGGCGGAGGTCTTGCCGCGATTTTCAACCAGATCGTATTCGATCGTCTGGTTTTCGTCGAGAGTGCTCAGGCCGGCGCGCTCAACGGCGGAGATATGAACGAACACGTCCCTATCGCCGGTCGTTGGCTTGATGAAGCCGTACCCTTTGGTTGGGTTAAACCATTTGACGGTGCCCTTTTGCATCGCCTGTCTCCTGTTGGGATATGATCAAAGACGTGGCCGCACTTTCGCGCCTCACGCCACAAGCGGGCCCCTCTCCTGATCTTTTCCGAACTTTCCGAATTGTACCGACGGGCGGGCTCTCAACCGATTGTTAAAGGATTGCAACATGAAAATTACCACTTAGCAAGTCACGCCAGGGAACTGAGAAACACCCGGGACCGTGGCTTTGAAAGAATCTTTGATGCGACCGCGATAGACGAAACCAAGGCGTTTCAAGTGTCTTGGCGATGCGTGAGCGTTCCGGAGACGAACCAGTTTCGCTCGCCAATATCCCGCTATCCACATGTTTGATTGCGCGTAACGATGGAAAAGATCGACCCACGCGCTGCGGCGAATGATCCATCAGGCTCTGAAAGCGCTAATCGGCGACTTGCATGCGATGGCGCATCATTGATCCGGCGCTGAGCACGATCATGATCCCTAGCAGGCCACACAACACCGCGCCTCCGGGTCCGCCGGCGGCAAATTGGGGCGCGATGCCGAGCCACCCCAGGATCGCGTCCAGAAAGGCGCCGGTCCCCCCATCGAAGAACCGGTGCAGCCGTGGCGCCACCGCCGGATCAGTCGCGATGACCTCGCCCGCGACCCAGCCCAGCAACGCCGATCCGGCCCAGATCAGAAAAGGCAGGCGCGTCAGAAGCATCATGATCAGCGCCGCGCCCGTCACGATCAGCGGCACGCTGACAGCCAGCCCGATGATCAACAGCGGCACGCTGCCATTCGCCGCCGCCGCGATCGCGATGACATTGTCGAGGCTCATCACGAAGTCGGCCACCACGACGACCCGGACGGCGGACCAGAGACGGCCGGCCGCCGGGACCGCCTCCTCGCCCTGCCTTTCCGGCACCAGCAGTTTGGTGGCTATCACAAGCAGCGCGAGTCCCCCCGCCAGCTTGAGGTAGGGCAGCCCCATCAAGGTCGTGATGATTCCCGCGAAGATGATGCGGAGGCCGACCGCGGCGCCCGCGCCGAGCACCACGCCCCAGAAGCGCAGGCGTGGAGGCAGCCCGCGGCAGGCAAGCGCGATCACCAGCGCATTGTCGCCGGACAAGACGACATCGATCCAGATGATCTTGCCGACGGCGAGCCAGAACGCCGGATCATTCAGGTCGTTTCGAAACTGATCGAAGGCCGAGGCGATCGCCGTCAGATCGAAGACGTGCAGTAGCGAATCCAACACATGTTCCTTCGATCGAACGCCGCCAGATTCGGCCGATAGCGTTCTCGAGCGAAGCATGTCCTCGGGGTGTGGCCCGAGGATGGCGGCCGGTTCGCGTGAAGAAGAAAACGCGTCAAAACAACAATCTCAAACTTCGCGTCTGATTGAATCGGAAGCGAAGCTCCAGAGACTGATTCAACACAGATGAATCAGTTTCGTCGCTCATCTTTCTGTTCGAAAATGCTCTGGAGCATGATCCGTTCAAGTTGAATCGGACCATGCTCTAGAAATTATTGTCTGGTCGCATTTTCTTGCGGCGAACCGGTATCCACTTCGCCGGAAAATGCTCTAGCCGACGATCTCGTTGCCCGAGAAGAACTGGGCGATTTCGACCGCCGCGGTTTCGGCTGCGTCCGATCCATGAACGGAGTTTTCACCGACCGATTTCGCATGGAGCTTGCGAATGGTGCCGTCGGCCGCCTTGGACGGGTCGGTCGCACCCATGATATCGCGATACTTGAGGATCGCGCCCTCGCCTTCCAGCACCTGCACGACCACCGGCCCGGAGATCATGAAGTCGACGAGTTCTCCAAAGAAAGGACGCGCCTTGTGCACGGCGTAAAACGTCTCGGCCTGCTCGCGGGTCATGCGGATGCGCTTTTGCGCCACAATTCGAAGTCCGGCCTTTTCTATCAGGGCGTTGATCGCGCCGGTCAGGTTTCGCGCGGTCGCGTCCGGCTTGAGAATCGAAAAGGTGCGTTCAATCGCCATGATGTCGTCCTTGATTTAGCGGTCGTAGGAATTGCGCGCTTATATCGGCGCCTGTCATTGACGGCAAGCGCATCGGGCATCCGACCCTCGCTCCTGCGGTAATTCCATGCGCGATAACGAACTCTGTAACCTGCATCACAGAGCGGTTCGAAACCATGACGTAGCCTCATCGCACTGAACCTGCCCGTCTGGCGAAACGTCAAACCAGGCGGACGAACGTTCACCGCGGCGCTTCCGGCGTCCAAACCTTGAGGAGAGAACATGATGTTTCGCAAAATCGCACTCGCCGCGATCGCGGCTGCGTCGCTTGGCACGGCCGCGTTGGCGCCCACCGCAGCATCCGCAGGCTGGGGCTGGCATCACCACGGTGGCCATCATCATCACGGTTGGCACCATCACGGCTGGCGTCATTATGCCTGGGGTCCCGGATTCATCGGCGCGCCGGGCGGCTGTTACGTGCGCAGGCTGGTGCCGACCTCGTTCGGACCGCGCTGGCGCGTCGTCAATCGCTGCTTCTGATCGCAGGGAACGGCAGTCTCGCCGAAACAAAGGCGGGACTGCCCCCTCGCGTTCAAGCGGCCGCCTCGATCTCGGCGAGTTCGACGCCTTCCTGCACGACATCGCCGACCCTGCATTTGATTTTCTTCAGCCTGCCGGCGAACGGAGCACGCAATGTCTGCTCCATTTTCATCACCTCCAGCGCGAGAATGGGTGCTCCCTTCTCCAGCAGCGTTCCCTCCTCCGCGAACAGCGCGACCACCGTGCCCGGCAGCGGCGCGATGATGCGGTCTTCACCGGCCTGCTCCTCGTCGTCTTCGCCAAACGGATCGACCCAGAGCAACTCGAACCGGCCGTTGCGCGTCCGCAAGTACAGCCCGCGTCCATCGAGCGCGAACACAACATGGCTTCGTCGTCCATCGAGGGTGAGGATGATGCCATCGGAGTCGTCGGCAGCAAACGCGAATGCGAGATTCTTGCCCCCAAGCTGAATTTCATCCGGACCATTGCCATAGACGAACGTGACCTCGTGCTCAGCCTGCCCCTGGCGGAACACGAACCGCCGCCGCCGACGGCCGACCGCCATCCAGCCCGCCGTTCGCCAGGGCGATGCGGTATCCGTTAAAGACGCCTTGCTTTCTTCCAGCAGGACGGCGGCGACGGCGGCCGCGAGTTCGGTCTCGCTTAGCGTCTCCGGGGGGCGGGTCAAATCTTGCAAATGACGCTCGATGAATCCGGTGTCGACCGCGTTGGCGCGCACGTCCGCGTGCGTGATCAGCGCGGACAGGAACGGAATGTTGGTCGCGACGCCGCGAACGTCCGTTTCGTCCAATCCGCGCGCCAGGCGGTGGATCGCGGCCTGACGGGTCGGCGCCCATGCGATGACCTTGGCGAGCATCGCGTCGTAGTTCGGTGGAACCGCATCGCCTTCACGGTAGCCGGCGTCGATACGCAAGCCCTCAACCTCGGGCGGCGTGCGCCACGTCCTGATGCGGCCGGCGGACGGCATGAAATTCCTGTTCGGATCCTCGGCATAGACCCGTGCTTCGATGGCGTGACCGTTCAGTGCGATCCGATCCTGCGTTAGCGGCAGTTTCTCGCCGAACGCGACCCGAAGCTGCCATTCCACGAGATCTATTCCGGTGATGAGTTCGGTCACGGGATGCTCGACCTGCAGGCGGGTATTCATTTCGATGAAGAACACATCCTTGCCGTCAGACACGAACTCGACGGTGCCCGCGCCGACATAGCTCACCGCGCTGGCGGCCTTGCGCGCGGCTTCGCACACCCTGTCGCGCTGCGCGGCGTTGAGTGTCGGCGACGGCGCTTCCTCGATCACTTTTTGGTGCCGCCGCTGCAAGGTGCATTCACGCTCGAACAGCGACAGCAGATTGCCATGGCTGTCGCCGATCACCTGCACTTCGATATGGCGGGGGCTCTCGACATATTTCTCGATCAGCATTCGATCGTCGCCGAAGGCCGCGCCTGCCTCGCGCCGGGCGCTGACGATGGCGGGAGCCAGTTCCGCGGCCGACCGCACGATCCGCATGCCGCGGCCACCGCCGCCGGCAGACGCCTTCACGAGAATCGGATAGCCGATCCGGTCCGCCGCGTTCCGCAGCGTGGCTTCGTCCTGCGTCTCGCCGTGATAGCCCGGCACCAGCGGCACGCCCGCTTTCTGCATCAGCGCCCTGGCGTCCGACTTCGTGCCCATCGCGGTCATCATCGCCGCCGTCGGCCCGACAAACACGAGGCCGGCATCGGCGCAGGCTTGGGCGAAGCCGGCATTCTCCGATAGAAATCCGTAGCCTGGATGGACGCCTTCCGCGCCGGTCCGGCGCGCGGCATCGATCACTTTCTCGATGTTGAGGTAGCTGTCGCGGGCGGGCGCGGGTCCAAGACACACTGCCTCGTCGGCCATGGCGACATGCATCGCGTCACGGTCGGCCTCGGAATAGACGGCGACGGTGCGCAGGCCCATGGCGCGGGCGGTGCGGATGATGCGGCACGCGATCTCGCCGCGATTGGCGATCAGCAGCGTATCAAGGGGACGACAGGTTGGAGCGCCGGCCATGATCACATCCTGAACAGGCCGAAGGTCGTCGGCGCGATCGGCGCATTCGCGGCGGCGGACAACCCAAGCCCCAGCACGAGGCGCGTGTCGGCGGGATCGATCACCCCGTCGTCCCATAACCGCGCGGTGGCGTAATAGGGATTGCCCTGGCTCTCGTATTGCGCGCGGATGGGCGCCTGGAATTCACGCTCCTCCTCGATCGACCAGTTGCCGCCCTTGGCTTCGATATTCTCCCGCCGCAGCGTACTGAGAACCGTCGCGGCTTGTTCGCCGCCCATCACCGAGATGCGCGCGTTGGGCCACATCCACAAAAATCGCGGCGAGAAAGCGCGGCCGCACATGCCGTAATTGCCTGCGCCGTAGGAGCCGCCGATCACCACCGTGAACTTGGGCACGCCCGCGGTCGCGACCGCCGTGACGAGCTTGGCTCCGTCGCGCGCGATGCCGCCCGCTTCGTATTTCCTGCCGACCATGAAGCCCGTAATGTTCTGCAGGAAGACCAGCGGAATGCCGCGCTGGCAGCACAGCTCAATGAAGTGAGTGCCCTTCAGCGAGCTTTCGCTGAACAGGATGCCGTTGTTGGCGACGATGCCGACCGGGTAGCCCCAGATATGGGCGAAGCCGCACACCAGCGTCTGGCCGTAGAGCTTCTTGAATTCGTCGAACTCAGAGCTGTCAACGATGCGGGCAATGACGTCGCGCACGTCGAACGGCTTGCGGCCGTCCGCCGGCACCACGCCGTAGATTTCCTCCCGTGCGAACAGCGGATCGCGCGCCTCGCGCATGTTGAGCGCGGCGCGCCGTGGCGGTTTCAGGGTGGAAACGATGCGGCGCGCGATCCCGATCGCATCAGCATCGTTTCGCGCATAATGATCGGTGACGCCGGATTGGCGCGAATGCACGTCGGCGCCGCCGAGTTCCTCGGCGGTAACGACCTCGCCCGTGGCCGCCTTCACGAGCGGCGGCCCGCCCAGAAAGATCGTGCCCTGATTGCGGACGATGATGCTCTCGTCCGACATCGCCGGCACATAGGCGCCGCCCGCGGTGCACGATCCCATCACGATCGCGATCTGCGGAATGCCGATGGCCGACATGCTGGCCTGGCTGTAGAAGATGCGCCCGAAGTGCCGCTCGTCCGGAAATATCTCGTCCTGGTGCGGCAGGAAGGCGCCGCCGGAATCCACCATGTAGATGCAGGGCAGATTGTTCTGCCGCGCGATATCCTGCGCGCGCAGATGCTTCTTCACGGTCATCGGATAATAGGTGCCGCCCTTGATGGTGGCGTCGTTTGCGACGATCACGCACTCGCGGCTGGTGACGCGTCCGACGCCCGTGATGATGCTCGCCGAGTGCACGTCGCCGCCGTACATCCCGTTAGCCGCCAGCGGCGACAGTTCGAGAAACGCGGTGCCGGGATCGAGCAGCAGATCGATGCGGTCGCGGGCCAGCATTTTGCCGCGCGAGGTGTGGCGCGCGCGCGCGGCCTCGCCGCCTCCGCCCGCGACGCCCGCGAGCTTGTCGCGCAGCTCGTCGACCAGAACTTTCATCGCCTCGACGTTGCGCGCGAAATCTGACGACGTTGGATCGACACCGGAACGGAGCGCCATGACAGTCCGAATGCTTGGCAGGCGTTGAAACGCGCGCTTCAATCCGGCCAGATTACGATGATTTGGGATCAAAGCGATCCAAAATCATGAACCTGATCGATTTCCGTATTTTTTGATGCGCGGGACGCAGGTGGGCGACCGTTATGGTCTGCCCTCATGCCGCTCAGACGCCAGGACCTTTCGGTAAGGTCGGTCTCCTGATTGGCCTGTCGATCGCTTCAATGGGTCCAGGGCTCGATGCGGCGGAACGCGAAATTGTCCGAATAGGCAGCCTTTCGTGTCGCCCTTCCCGTCGGCTCGATCACTTGATAGGGGATGCCTTCGCGCTCGCAATAGGCGATCGCATCCTCCCTGGTCTCGAAACGAAGCGTGATCTGCTGCTTCGTGTCGCCCGAACTGGTCCAGCCCATCAGCGGCTCGATCGCTCTCGGCTGCTCTGGCTCGTAGTCCAGTTGCCATTCCTTGGTCCTGGCAGCGCCCGATTGCATCGCGTTCTTGGCGGGCTTGAAGATACGGGCCATCATGGATTTCGCTGTAACCTGTTGCTGGCGTCGATCCGCCAGAAAGCCGGCGGACACCCTTGGGTCTCAAGTATATTCGCTATATTACGGCCTGACAATCTGGCGCGAGCGACATCGGGTCGTGTCTTCCGTGGCGGCTCATCCTCGGCGTCGAGGGATGACGTATCGGCCACGTAATGCGGAAGCACGGCCAAAAAGAAGGCCGTTTCACGCAATGTTCGTTCACGATCCGTGCGAACGTGGTCGAAGGTCAATGGTTTTCAAGGAACGGAAGATTGCGGCTAATCCTCTACCGCGCCTGAATCGGCAAATTCGGTGCCTCTGCCCGCCAGAAGTTCTTTCAGATGGCCGCGCAACCGCTCCGCTTTTTCATACCGCAGCGAAGCGACGGTGACCTTGTCGACCGCGACAATGATCTGGGTGGCCGCATTCACGCATGAAATCCGGCCGGATGCGTTATCAGTGCCCGCGAGCGCTTTGCCCAGTCCGGTTTCCAGCGTCTCGGCTTCAACCGTGTCCAGCGTGAGCGGATCACCGCCATCGATCGTAATGTCAATCTCGAGGCCGTCCCCTTGGACCGGCTTACGAGCGCCAAGCGTCCAACTGCTCATTGCTTCGCCTTCCTCGCCATCGCGAATGTCCGCCCTTTCGCCACCCGGTCTTTCTGGGAGGATGCGTTGATCGAAACCGACAAGATAGTGGTTGATGGTCGGGGCAGCTGGATTCGAACCAACGACCTGCAGTACCCAAAACTGCCGCGCTACCAGGCTGCGCTATACCCCGATCCGCTGGGAAACGATGTCGTTACATCCTTCCGGGCGGCCCAGCAAGTCGCTCAGAGCCTCCCGCGGACTCAGCGGCCGTTGAAGAGCGGATGCGACACCCGGTCGCCGGGCGCGATGCCGTATTTTTTTGCGGTGCCTCCGATCACCTCAAGCACACCTTTAGCCGGCCTCCGTGACGAGATGATCCGGGTGGATAGAGGCTCGGTGTTTTCGGCGATCCGCACAATGCGGCCATTCGAGCCGATAAAGATCATGTCGAGCGAGATGTAGGTGTTTTTCATCCACATCGACACCTGCTGCGCAGGAGAAAAATCGAACAGCATACCCTGCCCGTCAGGCAGATGCTTTCGGTGCATCAACCCGGTGGCTTTCTCCTCAGGCGTCGTCGCCATTTCAACGGAGAATATCTTTACGCCGGTCTTGGTCGCGATTTCCAGCGGCTGGAATTCGGCTGCGTGGACGCGGTACGGGGCGACCACGGCAATCCAGGAAAACAGGGCGATCCACAAAACAGCGCGGAACCACCCAGAACCGACATCCCGCAGTCGTAGCATCGGACAACCTGCCAGTGCAATTGCCCAAATCGCCTTCCGCCGCCAGCAGCAGGCGATTGCAAGCGCAGAACACGATTCCCGAAAATCAAACCTCAAGCAACCCCGCGCGGCTTCCCCGACGGTCTGTTTGGCGGATCAATGCGAGGACACGCTGGGGGCGCCCGTTTCAGGCTGGACTTCCGCCGCCATCATACCCTTGCTCCCCGGCCCGAACCGGACCAGGACGAACTGCCCCGGCCGAAGCTCCGTGAGGCCGAAGCGCCGTAGCGTTTCCATATGCACGAAGATATCCGGCGTTCCCTCGCCGCGCGTCAAGAAGCCAAATCCCCGCAATCGATTGAACCATTTGACCTGCGCCCTCTCCAGGCCGCTGGTGGGCGTGACGCTGACGTGGGTCCGGGGCGGCAGCATCTGCGCCGGATGAATCGCGGTGGACTCATCCATCGACGTGATCCGGAACGCCTGATAGCCTTTCGCCCGCTGCACGCAGTCACAGACCAGGCGAGCCCCCTCATAAGCGGTCTGATAGCCATCGCGGCGAAGCACCGTGACGTGCAGGAGCACATCCGGCCAGCCATTATCGGGGACGATAAATCCGTAGCCTTTTGAAGCGTCGAACCATTTGATGACGCCGCTGATCTCGACGATGTTGGCGGGAGATTCCCCAAGCCCGGCAAACGGACCGGCCCCCGCCTCTCGATCAGTCGTTCCGGAAAACTCCTTCGATCCCAAGGGATCGTTCACCGTCGGCCCCGCAAACTTCCTGGATTCAAAACCGTCCGACCCCATGACGCAGGCCCCCACACATTATTTACTACGGTTGCTTCAACTACGGCTGCCGTCTGGCGCAAGGCACCGTTATTTACTACCGTATATAGCCAAGCGAATCTTACGAATCAAAAGATAACACTCTTGGGGGCGTCGCAAGACAAAAGATAAATCGATCGACATCTATAAACAGCCTTGCACAATGCACGAATCAATTCTCACCAGATTTTGATTTTCGGTTTGCCGATGGGTTTCATCGCTGTCGAAAATCATCGCCGGTACGTATTTCGGCTGTTATCGATGAGGTTTGTAGAAGCATCGTATTGTTTCACCGCGCGGCGTGGGCGCGAACAGATCCATGCGCCGGCAACTCCAAGTACCCGTAGCCAGTACCCGCAGACTCGCTTCCCGTCTGCGTTTGTTTTGATCTTTTCTCTGGAATTTCTCCAAGTCAGGCGCGTGAAGGCAGCACACATCAACGGCAATCTGAATGCCGCGCGCACGAAAAAATAAATGAACCGGGTTCAACAAGCGTCCCGAAGGCAGGGTCGTCGCTGCCCGCGTCAACAATTAACGTGTGTCATTAATTTGAAGACATCACCGGCCTGCGCTTCCACCCGTGAACCGGCGCCAGCTGAGCGCCGACGCGATCCTTCCGCCGGTGGAGCCCGCGCGATGCGGATGTCGACCCGGAGAGATTTCATCTCGATCTCTCCGGGGATCTTCAACTCAGGTTAATTCAGGGTCACCAGCGTCCGCGGCCACCCCAACCCCGGCCACCGCCATAATAGGCACGGCCGCCACCCCAATGGCGATGACCACCGTAATACCGCGGTCCTCCCCAGCCACGATGGCCGCCCCAATAGCCGCGGTGACCGCGGAAACCGCCGTAGTAACCTGGGCCCCATCCGCCACCATAAAATCCCGGACCCCAGCCACCTCCCCATCCGCCACCCCAACCGGCGCCGTAGATGCCCGGTCCATATCCTCCATAGTACGGGCCACCGTAGTAGCCATAAGGTCCGTAGAACGAACTCGCCATTGCGCCCGCTGCGAGAGCGCCGACGGCAAGACCGATTCCAAGGCCCGGCCCAAATCGTTGGGCCTGAGCCGGTGCCGAGATGACGGCGCTGCCGAGCGTGGCCACGGTCGCAATCATGATCAAGTTCTTCTTCATGTCGCTATCCTCTCACCAGAGATCGTCGCAATAATGTGTTCGCTAAAACGAGGTTTGCAATGCGCCCGGCTTGAATACAGTCCAGATCGGGTTTCTATCGTTTCGCGTTAGTTTCCAGACCTGACGATTAAGAAGCCTGACGCTGGCGCAGCCCGCGAGCCGCCGATGAGAATCGCTCCGCGATCCATCATCAAGATGATCGCCGACCCTCGCCTTTTTCGCCTGATGGAGCTGCTCAAGCGGGCAGGACGACGGTGCCGGACGTTCACGCATCATGCAGGTCAAACGAGCAAGCGGTCGAAAGGGTTCCATCGCCGCGGCAAAAAACGTCGTTTAGTTAACATTCCCGCTTTGCGGCCCGAAATCGGGAACTGGATATAATTTCACGTACCGATCTGGTTTTGCTATGATTTTATCGGCCCCATCTCATCAGGAGACATCACAGATGCGCTACCTTCATACCATGCTGCGCGTGCGCGATCTTGAGATCGCGCTGAAGTTCTATGTGGATGCACTGGGGTTGAAGGAGGTTCGTCGCGTCGACAACGACAAGGGAAAATTCACCCTGGTATTCCTGTGCGCCCCCGAGGATGAGGACCTGGTGAGGCAGTCCGGGGGGCGTGGCGCGCCGCTGGTCGAATTGACCCACAACTGGGTGGAGGAGACATACGGCGAGGATCGCTTTTTCGGTCACCTCGCCTATGAGGTGGACGACATTTATGCCACGTGTGACAGACTGATGCGGCTCGGGATCACGATCAACCGTCCTCCCCGCGACGGACAGATGGCGTTCATCCGCTCTCCGGACCTGCACTCGATCGAACTGCTGCAGAAGGGTGAAGCTCGTCCGGCGGCTGAACCGTGGATTTCGATGCCGAACACCGGTCATTGGTGAGAGCTTCCGACAACGTTCCTTAGGTCAGAATAGCGCGTCGCCCGATGGCGACGAGCCCATCGGTGCACGGCCTCCCTCCCTTCCCAGGCAGTTGCTCGCACGTTGTAAGCGGGAACGATCGACGGCGGCTCACGTTCTCCTTGGCATTTATTGACATACAAGGAGACGTCGATGGGACGCGGACTTTTGCTTTGGCTGCTTGGCGTGCCGATACCGGTGATACTTCTGCTGTGGCTTTTTTTCGGCACGTGAACGCGCGCTACGTACTTGCTTGAAGGCCTCGCTTAAGCGAGGCTTTTTCTTGCGCCGCGCCGCGATCCAGTTGCCTGGTGCCGTTGTGAAGCTGCCGGTGTGCCTGAATGCTTCATCTGAGGGGCGGCACCTGAGGTGGCCTGAGAAGATATCGGTCGAAACGGAGGCGCCACGATACTGGTTCTCGCCAGGGAGAACGCTTGCTCCTCCGGGCAAACGCCACTATACGTTTCGCCGTTGCCGCCGGGCCGGTTCATCGCCGCCCGGAGACGCTGTCTGATCAGATCAAAACACAGGATATTGATCAGCGGCGATATCGCAGCGGATTGAGACTGAAGCGACGGCGCGATTTGCCGCTGAGAAATTCAGCTCCCTTCGTCTATCGGTCAGGACGCCACCCTTTCACGGTGGAGAGAGCGGTTCGATTCCGCTAGGGAGCGCCATTGGCTTTTTCTCCCTTTGAAATCACTAAACAAAATGCCTTCCATTGACCCACTTTTAGGAACGGATGTTCTGGTGGGCCACAAAGGCAGGTTTGGGGATAGGTTTGCTAAACCTTTATAGGGTTGTAAAGCCCTATCGAGGGTTCGAATCCCTCCGGCTCCGACAATCAATGTTTACGCGGGTTTCCTGCTTTTTTCCCTCGCAAGAGCCCTCCCCTGGCGCAAATTTCTGAAACTGCAATCCGCGGCATTTCTGAAACTGCCGTCCACGTTGCGTTCCGCCAACGTCGGCTGACATGGCATTTCTTCTCAAAAGCGAGTGGAGATGCCGAGGTAGCCAACAACATCGGGCGTGTTGCGGTTGAGGCCGATATTGGCTCCGATATCGAACTGCAGCGACGGGCGCGGCTGCCAAGCCAAGGATACGTCATAACTATACTGGCTCACCGTGCCAGTCGGATCGAAATTCTGGTTGGTCCAAATCTCGTTGTACAGGGTGAATTGCCCGAACTGCTTGGCGATGTTCACCAGGCCGGTCAGGCCAACGTGCCGGCCCCGGCCATCGAAATCGGCCAGCACATCTAGTTGCGGGCCAAGTGTGACAGTCCAGCCACCCGGCGCGCTGTAGTTAATCGGGACGGCAACGCCGCCTTCAATCTTGCCGTTGCCGATGTCGGTGCGGGCGGTGGGCAGCTTTGCGAATGGTAGAATGGCAAGCTGGAAGTCACCCTCAAGAGGGGTAAGGCGCTGCTTGAAGCGAACGGTCACGTCGCCCACACCCGAGACAGAAGCGACATAGCCGTTGGCGTCATGCCGCCACACCCGGGTGAAGGGTACCCAGTTGAGTTGGATGTCGCTGCTGTCAGTCAGGCCGTATTTGTACGTTGGATTGGTGAACAGCAGCTGGTCAGTGCGAGCACCGGCAGCGGTGTTGCTCAGCCAGTTGAAGGTGTCAGCCTCAATCTGAACCTTCCCCTTTGGCACTGTGCAGGCGAAATTGGACTTGGTGGGCCGGTCCGTGCAGATCGGTGCATCCGCCGTGGACGCGGTGGGTACAACATTCTGTGCCAGGGCAGGAGACGCGAAGAGCACAGCCAACAGCAGGACTTCTGATGCGCGCACCATGGAATGGGCCTTAAATGTTGACCTGCGTTCCCACCTCGACAACGCGCCCGGTCGGAATCTGGAAATAATCCGTCGCATCGTTGGCGGACCGGCTCAGCGCGATGAACAGGGGTTCAAAACGCGATCGCTCGAACGCCTTACTATTGGGGCACTGCCCGGTTCAATCAGCAACCCTGTCCGCGGCTCGTCCCGCCGCTTGGCCGGTCACATGGGCTGCCTTCTCGCTGATCTTTTCAGCTTTAGCCCGACGCTCGCACCTTTCGCGGATGTCATCGAGTTCCTCATCGGTCAGATGCTCAATCCCGACGAACGAATTTTGCGCCGCACTCACGCGGATCAACTCGTCCAACTTGGCTTGAATGGCAGCGCCGTCGCGGTTTTGGGAATTTTGGATTAGAAACACCATCAGAAAGGTGACGATGGTAGTGCCGGTGTTGATCACAAGCTGCCAGGTGTCCGAGTATCCGAACAGCGGACCGGTGACAGCCCAGATCAGAACGACGGCGACGGCCGTCACGAACGTCAGAGCTCGGCCGGCCGCACGTGAGGCCTTGTTTGCGATCTCTGCGAATAGCTTCGAACTTTTGCTGCGATTCGTGTTATCGGCCTGCTCAACGGCGGATTTCACTTCGCGCCCTATCGTCGGCATCGGGACCCTAACGCTCTTACGCTTTCACATGACAACATGACGCCGCCCTAGGAAGCAAAGTTCCTTGGACCCCCGCGCATTCTCCCAATTTCCTAAACCGCTACCCTCTCCCCCGCCACCTCCATCATCAGCCACCCGAGCAGCATCAGCGTGACGCCTGCGCCGAGCACCCTCCCCGCCAGATCGCTGCCGCTGTTGCAAAGGCGCATCCAGCCGGCCACGAAGACCAGCACGGCTCCGAAGCTGAACAGCAGGGAGCCGATGGAAGCGAGGATAGATTGCATCAGGGATTCCATTCCTGCGCGCGGCGTGGTAGTGTGACTTGGCTTGCTGCGGCGCTTTTATCCGCTTGCGCTATGCGGTGATGTCAGCACCGTCTGGTACGACCCCGTCATTGAGCGGTCCACGGGCAACGTCACAATCCGGACAGCAAGCGCCCTCACCCCCTCGGATCAACGATCGTGAACCCCGCGATCGAGCGCGGATGGATGCGGGTCTTGCCCCGCCCCGAATTAGCATCCCAAACCAGCCAGACCCTGCCGTGCAGGTGCCGCTTGAGCACGAACACATGGCCCCGCCTCGCCGCAACCATGCCGGGAGCTGGGGCCGCCCTTGGAAAGCGCAGCCAGTTCGCCGCGAGGTTCAGCCTCGGGATAATCCGGCCGAAGATGTGGAGCGACGCCCCGCAGCCGCAGTATCGGCGCGGGCAGCCAGCCGGGCGACCGCCGACAATGCGACCAGCGCCGGTGGCCATGACGCGGTGAAGGCCGGGAGGCATGGGGGCCGGTCTTTTGCTCATTTTTGAACGAAAGGCTTTACGCTTCAAATACTTGAGGCTGCCGGACGACCTCGATACTGTCGATGTCGGCAATACTGACGCCATCCCGACGTCTGGAGCATGGTGCCGGTGATGATGCCTCGGCCTCGCATCGGCGCTCGACGCAAGCACGACAGCGCAAAGCGCCGCCAGAATGGCGGTGGGTCGCATCGATCAGCCCCCCTTCATCCAGGAAGCAATTTTACTGATCGATTCCCCGATCATCACAAAACCGGCGAGGATGCCTATCAACCCGACGATGACCCACTTCATGAAGGTGCCAACCGTCCTGATCGCTGAAACGAGGCGGATGCCATCATTCAGGGTGTCGATTTCCTCGTCGCGAAGATTGGAGAGGAAATCCTTCGTCCGCGCCGGCAGATCATCGAACCGCTTTGCTTCGCTCACTTGCGCCTCCCGATGATCGCGGCGACATTCTCGAACCCACGCTTGGCGAAGTAGAATCCGACGATCAGATTTGCCGTCGTCTCGATCCAGCCGCCGAGCGGGTCGGTTATCCCGAGGCCAAGCACCTTGTCGTAGATCAGGAGCTTGCCGACGTAGACGGCGACCGCGTAGCCCATGAGCTTGTCGGGCTCGTACCAGTGGCCGAGCGAGGCGATGCGATATTGCGCCTGCACCTCGATCTCGCGCTGCTGCACGGCCATCTCACGCGTCGCCAGATCGGCGGCGATACGATCAGCGTCATTGCCGGCCGACAGTCTGGCCTTGTACGCGTCCAGCGCCTTGTTCAGCAGTGGGCCGGTGAGCAGCGACGCGAGCCATGACAGGATCGCCGTCATTTCACTACGTCCTTTTTCGCGATCGACCGCAGTCGCGCGGCGATCGTGATGCCGGACACCAACATCGCGAAATAACCGAGGTACTGCGGGTTATCCTTCAGCACCGTCATCACCTGGCTCTTGAAGTCCGGTGCGCCGAGCAGCGCGGCCAGCGGGTCGACATAATCGAAGGCCGTTGAAGCCGCCGCGACAGCGAGGGACCAAACGACGGTCGCTGATCGGCCGGACAGGGCCCATACCTTTTCCCAGAAGGTGTCGGCCTCGGCATAGAAGCCCTTCAGAGCGGGCAGCGCTCTCAGAACAGGCCGTGCGAAGATCACGTAAGCGGCGATGAGCCCGGGAATGATGAACAGGATCCAGATCATTTTGCCCTCCTGAAGATTGCGATGATGGCCAAGAAAAAGGCCGCCCAAACGGACGCCTGCGGGGTCGGTGCGGATTGTGAGGCCGGCGCCGGATCGGGCGGCGCGGGATCAGGGACGGGTTTGGGTGGCGGCTTGACCGGAGCGGCGGCGATCTCGCCCCACTCCGCGCCTTGCAGGATCTTCGTGATCCGCGCCAGTTGCGATTGACGGTCGGCTAGTCCGTTCGTCCCGCCATTCCAGAGCTTGACGCAACCGCGGAAGTCGCCGTTATCCGCAAAGCGGTTCAGCCCCTTCCAATCCCAGAAGGCCGCGCAGATGTCGGGCTGTAGATCGTGGCGGCTGGCGAGGTCAGGAGCCGACACAAGATCAATGCCGATGCGCTTGCTGATCTGTTCATATCCGTCGCGCCCGGTGATCTGCGGACCGCCTCGGCCGATATAGGTCGAGCCGTCATTCGTCCCCGGCCGGTTGCCCATGCGGTTGCCGTAAATGTCGTCGAAGGCTTTGCGCTGCCAGCCTGACGCCGTGCCATACTTGGCCTGAACGGCGGCGGCGTTTTTGAACCGGTTCGGCCACACCTGAGCCATCCGGGAGGCGGTGTAGTTGATGTTTTCGATCAGCCCCCGGATGGTGAAGCCAGCCGTCTCGTGATGAATGTTGGCGAAGAAATAAGCGAGCCGCTGCCGGGTCTGGTTTACGCCGACCGCGCTCAACACGCCCTGCTTTTCGGCAAAAGCGTCGATGATCGTGGCCGGGGCCTTCGGAAAGATGGAGCGCAGTAAGGCGGGCGTCAGCCGCACGCCAGCGCCCCCGGAATCGAGGTTGGGCATATGGAAACTCTCCTGCGGAAAGCCGCGCTCAGGCGGCTCGTTTGTGTATCAGATTTTGATACAAAGCTATTGCATTCCGTATCAAGGAATGATACGTTTACTCATGATCAAAAGCTTCAAGGACAGCCTGACTGAGGACACCTATAACGGCGTGGTGCGTAAAGGCTTCCCGGCAGATTTGATCAAGGTTGCTAGACGTAAGCTCGCCTATCTCGATGCGGCCAAGGTTCTAGATGACTTGAAAGCGCCACCCGGTAATCGGCTCGAAGCTTTGGTCGGAGACCGCAAGGGGCAGCATTCGATCCGCGTCAACGATCAGTTCCGCATCTGCTTCGTTTGGACCAATGAGGGTCCGAAGGACGTAGAATTCATCGACTACCACTGAACCCATGGAGGGTGTCGTCATGGCTAGAAAGCTTCCGCCCATGCATCCCGGCGAAGTTCTCCGCGAAGAATTTCTTGTTCCGCTCAACCTGTCGGCCGGCAAGCTTGCGAAAGCCTGCGGCATTCCCCGCACCCGGCTCGAACGGATCGCCAATGAACAGATCGGCATCACTGCCGACACGGCCTTGCGCCTCGCCAAGGCTTTCGAAACGACGGCGGAGCTTTGGCTCAACCTTCAAACCTCTTACGACATCCGGGTCGCGAAAGAACAGATCGGCAAAGACCTCGAAAAAATCGAGCCGATTGCGCAACACGCCGCGTGACCGGTCGAGGTTGGGCATTGGCGGGTCCTTTGGGTTTACTCGGAGAGGTTGCGGAGGTAGGAATTCAGCCCGTCATAACAGGAGGTGGTTTTATGCGAGCCACATGGTCTTATTGGTCGGAAATCCGCGAAGATTGAGGTGGACCCGCTTGGTGAGACAGTTTGGCGGCCTGGCTAAGGTGGATCGGGTTCGTTTCTACGCCGCCAATTGCTCCGTCATTTCCGCCATAGCATGGACTTCGTCGGGCGTCCTGCCGGCGAAGGTCGAGTGCGGGCGTCGCCGGTTGTAATAGTCTATCCAGGAGCCGATGCCGCAGCGGGCTTGGCTTCCCGTTTCGAATGTGCTGAGGAAGACGCACTCATATTTGAGGCTGCGCCACAGTCGTTCGATGAAGACGTTGTCCATCCAGCGGCCGCGCCCGTCCATGGAGATGCGGATGCCGGCATCCTTCAGCGTCGTCGTGAAGGCGAAGCTAGTGAACTGCGAGCCTTGGTCGGTGTTGAAGATGTCGGGCCTGCCATGGCAGGCGATCGCCTCTTCGAGAGCGGCAACACAGAAGTCGGCATCCATCGTGTTCGACAACCGCCAGGCCAGGACCTTGCGGCTGAACCAGTCCATGATGGCCACGAGGTAAAGGAAGCCGCGCCGCATCGGGATATAGGTCACATCGGCACACCAAACGTGATCCGGCCGCTCGATCGCCAGGTGCCGCAGCAGGTAGGGATAGATGCGATGCTGCGGATGCGGCTCGCTGGTTCTCGGCGCCTGGTAGATCGGCGACAGACCGATCTTGCGCATCAGCCGCCGGACCCGCTTGCGACCCACGCACCAGCCCTGACGCCGCAGATGCCGGGCCATCTGCCGGGAGCCATACCAGGGCGTCTCCATGAAGGCCTCGTCGATGGTGCGCATCAGTTCGAGGTTCTCGGGCGTCTCGCCGGCGGGCTGTCGGTAGAACGACGCCCGCGAGATCGAGACCAGTTCGCACTGGCGGCGGATCGAGAGCCGGTTGTGATCGGGGTCAATCATCATTCTCCTCCGATCCAGGCTCAGCGATCGAAGGCCTTGGCCAAAAAATCCCGCTCAACGACAAGCTGGCCAATCTTGGCGTGCAGCTTGGTCACCTCGGCTTCCCGGCCGACCTGCGCATCAGCAGCCTTGTCGTCGAACGTCTTGGCCAGGTTCTCGATGGCCTGCCGTTTCCACTGCGTAATCTGGTTCGGATGAAGCTGGTGCTTTGTCGCCAGTTCCGAAATCGTCCGCTCGCCACGGATCGCCTCAAGCGCAACCTTGGCCTTGAACTCAGCCGTAAATCGTCTGCGTGTCTTCATACCGGATCGTCCTTTTCATCGGGCGATCCACCTTATGCCCCTGTCTCAGAAACCGGCACCACCTCATTTTGAAGCTTCAGAACGTTAAGACAGTCACTGAAGGTGACTAGGTGCGGCAACTTAACCGCCTCGACGCACTTCTTCATTTGCGCCATTGAGGGCCCCTCCGAGTATCTTAGAGCATTTGGCCCGCTCGTCGGCGGCATGTCACGAGGTCAATGACGTGCGGTGGTTGCCCGGTTTGCTCTCCTTTGAACCACCGGCCGGAATGAGTGGAGGTCGGATAGGCCCACTCGACGTACGGCCTTAAGACTGCTACACAGCCTAAAGCTGGGCGGTCAAAAAGATTAGCGTTTTCAATTGGTTTTGATGAGCTTTTGTGTTTCCGCTAGGGAGCGCCAATTAAACCAGCAACTTGGCTAGCTCATTGTGTCCCGTCCCCCGGGAAATTCCGGGCCGCGTTGAAGGCCGATGATTTCGCTGCCGTTGCCGGCATGGCGCAACTGCCATTTATGTCCGACGCCTCCATCGGCGATGCTTCGGCGTTCCGGGCGAAGATATATTCCGCCGATTTCACGGCGGCCAATTGCAAGTGTATTCAGCGCAGCAAGGCCGTCCACGGCCGCGACGGTGCGAACAACGATAATTACTTCATCTTCTGCGACGATCTCATATTCACCTTCACGAAAACCTCGCAGGGATTTCTTCTTTCCGAAATCGGCATGAACGACTGAAGACCTTGCATCGCCGCGAGCGCACACGCCGCCGCCATGGCGACGGACGCCAAGCCGCGACGTCCGCGGCCGAATAGATATCAGCCATTCCGATCAAGGTTCGCATCACTCCTGCGCCAAGCACTTGCCGGCGGGCTCGCTTCTGCCGCCGCGAAGGTGCGGCGTGCCCGCAGTGCAATGAAGGCTGGTGCAATGCGCAACAATGGCTTGGATCTGGTGCGGCGCACACAGACGCATGACGCGCATCCTTGATCTGGATCAACACCTCCCTGGCAGTCCGGTGTGCAATAGGCCGACGCCGGTTGCGCTAAAGCGCCGCCGCACAAGCACGGAGATTGATTATGAGATACTCGAATTCTCTGCGCGCCACCATTCTTGCTGCGACCATAGCTGCTCTCGGCATGAGCGCCCAGGCCGGTCCGATGCCGACACACACGGCGACGACGATGAACTCAATGGTTAAAAAAAACACCACCGACGTGCGCTGGGGTGGCGGAGGTTATCGGGGCGCCGGCTATTACGGAAGGCATGGCGGCCACTATGATGGCTATCCCGCCTATGGCTACCGAGCAGTATCGCATTATGACGACATCTATTGCTTGCGCCCTTTGGTGGTTACGCCGGCTATCAGGATCCAAACCAGGTACCTCGGGGTCGAACCCAGTGAGAGGCTGCCCTGGACAGATTGAGGCGTGTTCTGAAAGAAGGATTTCTGGTTCGTCGTAGCCGTAAACGGCGAAGATGAATCAGAGATCCGATTCAATCAGGCGCGAAGCTCTAGCGGCCGCGTAGACGGTTCAGTATCCGTCCCCCGACCATAAATAGAATAACGCCGACAAACACGAGTGTGAAAAGGATCGAAATCATGAGGCGTCCCTTAATCCATGAGGCTGCAGGCAGCCGTCTTCGATCGTTACCACACCAGGTGGGGGCCGCGCGATCGCGCGAGGGACATTCATCTCGCAAGCCGGCGTGAACCTGGATTTCTCCGTCGCGTCTGTCCTGAATGCTGCGATGAACAACAAGCCAGTGGCGGCTTCCTCATGAAGCCGCCACTGTACAAAATGTCGCAGCTGGGTCATATTTCGCAGCCGGTTCTGAGGGAGGCAACGCGACGACGTAAGCAACATAAAGCAACGCTAAGGAGGCACCGTGATGAGTGAACGCGACCGCGCCAATCTGATCTTGGGCATAGCCGTTACCAGCGTGATGTTTTTCGGCAGCATGGCCCTGGTATGGAACAGTACCGGCCGGCTTTCGAGCGAAGCGAAGGCGGCACCGGCCCCTGCGCACCAGGCTGCGCCCCATGCAGACGCCACCGCCGGACTTGAAAATCGCTTGCTTCTCCTTGAAGCCAAGATGAAGGCTCCGCCAGCCGTTGATGCTTCTCAACTCGATGCAAAAATCAAGGGCCTTGAGTCCCAGCTCACGGCTGTACAAACCCAGTTGGGTGCTTTCACCGTGTCGGATTTCGATGCGCTCAAGATGAAGGTCGCCGGGACGAAGAATCCCGACTCCCTCAAGACGACCGTTGACGCTCTTCAAACGGACGTCGGAAAGCTGCACACGCGCCTTGATCAGCTTTCGGAGCAGGCTTCCGTCTCAGCGTCGGAGACGAAGCACAACTCGCGGAAGTCGCAGCACTCGAAATCGAAATAAAACGCTACCCGCGCGGATCGGCGAGCTAAAGTCTTTCCGCTTCTGATAGAAACAGAAACGGGCTCTATGATTTTGTTTTGTCGCGTTTCCTTGCGCGAACCGGTGTTCATCCTCGGGTCAAACCCGAGGACATGCTTTGCTTGAAAACGCTCTAAGACGCCGTGCCGTGACACACGGGAATCAGGGCGACTGTACGCTTGGCGCTACGTCGTCCGCGGTCGGCGAGCGCCGGCTGCCAACTTGACGCTCGTTGCATCGGTCTCAGGAGTGAAGCGATCGCGCAAGCACCTTTCCCAGGGCTTGCAGGCTCGGGAACAAATCGAACGCGTCCGCCAGAAAAATGAACAGAAGCGCGTGCACGATATACAGGCGGCCTTCGAACCATGTGAGAGCGTGTTCAAACAGGCGTTTTGGATATGGAAGCGCGGCAAGAAGGAAAACAGCTGCCGGTCCCAGAACGAACGAACCAAGGATATCGCTCGGATAGTGAAGCCCGACAATGACCCTGGGAATCGCGACGATCAACGCAACCCAGACAAAGCAGAATAGCCCGGCCGACCGCTTCTCGACAAAAACCAGAGCGGCAAGACTAAAGAACAAGGTCGCCGTGTCGCTCGGGAACGAGTTCGTTCGGTCCCAGGGTGTTCGCGGAATGACGGTGTCCAGCGGAATTGCCGGATCCAGAATAGGACGTATGTGCACCGCGGTGTGAAACTGGGACCAGATCGAAAGCATGGTCGCCAAACAGACCCCCAGCAGCCCGGCCAGCATGCGACCCCGGCGGTCCGGCTGTTCGCTGGCGAACCACAGCGCGACAAGGGAAAAAAACACAGGAAATCCCCTGAAAAGCGAATTGTTCGCGAACTCCCAAAGAGTTTCGTTTCCTCCACCGAATGCATTGAGCGCAAGAAGGATTTCTCGATCGAGGCCGGTAATTGTCATTGTTGTTGATTTCGTCGCGTTCAGCCGGACATGAAAATCGGAACGTAAAGCTGCAATTTTCGCGACCGTGCTTTTACGTGCAAACTGCGGCCGGTCAACAACGATTATGGCTGGCAGGTCCGATATCCGCATTTCGTTCAGCGGACCCTGTCGCGGACGCGGGAGATCGAAGGTCACCGGCACGCCGCCGCCCCTTACCCAGCCCCATGAGCGCTCGTTAACCCTTGATTAACCAGAATCCGGCGACGTTTCTCCTGGCCTGAATTCGCGCTCTACTGGTTCGGTTGGAGTCAGCAATCGCGCGACGTTCCGGCCCTCGTTCTGCATTGCGGCCCAGGACGCCGCCGCCGTTGGAGTGAGGATTGATTGATGGCAGATAACGACAGCACCATCGCATGGCATCGGGCCCAGCTGAAAAAACATCGCGAAGCTTTGCGCGAGATGGAGGTTCGCCGTTTCCGTTTTGGCGAGACCGCGGATCCGCGCGTGCGCGTCGAGACGCTGCGAATGGCGGCCAATCTTCGCCGTAAGATCACGGCCTCCGAGAAGGTCATCGGCGCTTACGAAAAACGTACGCGCAGGCCGCGGACCACGGACTTTCGCAGCCTTGCCAACGTTCAGTGGGGCAACTGGAACAGTGCTCCCTGCAATGGCGAGATTGCGCGGGGCTGAACGGTTAACGTCCGTGGCGGTACGGATGGCTTGTAACGCAGAGCAGCTTTGGCCGGGCCCCCGGCATCGTGCCGGCCGGACTACCCCTGCCCGAGAACCGGTTGCCACTTTGCGCTGGCGCGGCCCTTCGGGTCGGGATCATGCTCTAAGCGTCAGCAGCCGCGGCAGATGCTTTTGATCTTGCGCTGGAGAGCTGCATCGCCCGGGTCAAGGCGATCTCGATCCCTCGCGTCCCTGCTGTCCGGAGGCAGGTCGATCGGGCGCGGTTGACGGTGGCCGATCGGCGCGTCGTAACGCGAGGACCCATCGATGGACAGACCGGAAGGGCCGTCCTTCGTTCCATACTGCGCAAGCGCAGCGGGCGCACCGATCAGAGCCAGAAAAGAAGCTATCGCGATGATCTTGTTCATTTCGCTGTCTCCAACGTTCGGATTGGAACTGTCAAAAATGATCGGAAACTCGCAATGTTCCGCAATTGGCCCGCGGCGTGCCTCCTTGGATAGATAGTGTCTAAGGCTTTGGCGGATAGAGGTGAACGCCACCACAATAGTCGATGATACGATACCGCAAATCCGAACGATGTTCACCTTCCCCGGGTACTAAATCTGAGCGCGACATATAGTCCGGGCCCACCGGCGACTTGCCATATCCGCCGGGAATATCGAGAACATAATCCGGCTGGCACAGGCCGGACACACGGCCGCGCAGCGCGCGCATCAGGGCCTGACCCTGTTCCAGCGTGGTCCGCAGATGCGCCGTTCCCGGCGCGAGATCGCCGTGATGCAGATAGTAGGGCTTGATGCGGCATTCGACGAAAGCGCGCATCAGGGCCTCCAGCGTCGCCGCGTCATCGTTGACGCCGCGCAGCAGCACCGACTGGCTGACCATGGGAATGCCGGCATCGATGATGCGCGCGCAGGCCGCTCGCGCCGCCGCGGTCAGTTCGCGCGGGTGATTGGCGTGCAGCGCCAGCCATGTCGTGGCTCCGTCCATTCGGAGGGCCGCCACCATCTCGTCAGCGACGCGGGCGGGATCGGCAACCGGAACGCGCGTATGGATGCGGACGATCCTGACGTGATCGATCGCGGCAAGGTCGGCCATGATTTCGGCCAGCCGCCGCGGCGACAGCATCAAGGGATCGCCGCCGGTCAGGATCACCTCCCAGACCTCCGGATGCGAGCGGATGTAGTCGAGCGCGGCCGCCGTTGCGGATTTCGACAGCGCGGTTTCCTTGGCGGGCCCCACCATTTCGCGGCGGAAGCAGAAGCGGCAGTAGACAGCGCAGACGTGAACGAGCTTGAGCAGCACCCGGTCGGGATAACGATGGACAATGCCGTCCACCGGAGAACGCGCGTGATCGCCGATCGGGTCGGCGCGTTCGCAGGCTTGCGCCGCCAGTTCATCGGCGCTCGGGAGATACTGCCGCGCGATCGGATCATCAGGATCGGCCGGATCGATCAGGTTCGCCACCTCCGGCGTGACCGCGATCGCATAGCGCGCGGCGACCCTTTCGAGATCGGCCAGAGCCGCTGCCGGCGCGAGACCGTGAGCGATCAAGTCTTCGGGGCGCCGCAATGTCGAGGCGATACCTTTATTGATCCGCGCGCTCATGCATCCTCCGCCGGCGGCGTCCACACCACCTGATCGATTCTCGACGCTCCGCTCGCCAGCATCACCAGCCGATCCAGGCCCAGCGCCACCCCGCCCGCTTCCGGCATCCGGGCGACGGCCGCCAGAAAATCCTCGTCCAGCGGATAGCGTTCGCCGTAGCGGCTTTGCTTTTCGTCCATCGCTTGCGCGAAACGGATGCGCTGTTCGGCGGCGTCGGTCAATTCACCGAACCCGTTCGCAAGCTCGACGCCGCAGGCATAGATCTCGAAACGCTCGGCGACGCGGCTGTCAGCCGGGCTGATGCGCGCCAGCGCGGCTTCGGGCGCGGGATAGTCGGATAGCACCGTCAACCGGTCCTGCCCGAGACGCGGCTCGATATGCTCGACCAGCACCTTGCTGAAGATATCCGACCAGTTGTCGTCGTCCGTGATCCGCACCCGCTCCCGCGCGGCTTCCGCCAGCGCGGCGCGATCGCCCTCGCGGCCGGCCACCGTATTCAGCAGATCGATTCCGGCGAAGCGGTCGAACGCGGCGGCAACCGTCAGTCGTTCCGGCTCGATGAACGGATCGGCCTGCCTGCCGCGAAACGAAAATCCGGGGATGCCGGTCGCTCGCGCCGCAGTGGCGATCACGGCGATACAGTCGGCCATGACCGCGTCATAGGAACCGCCCGCGCGATACCATTCCAGCATCGTGAATTCCGGCAGGTGCAGTACGCCGCGCTCGCGGTCCCGAAACACCCGCGCGAACTCCACGATCTTCCGCTCGCCGGCCGCCAGCAGCTTCTTGCAGGCGAATTCCGGGGAGGTGCGCAGGTAGCGCGTGAGGTGATCGCCAGCCGCCGTCGTCAGCGCCGTGCGCGGCGCATGAAGATGGGTTTCGTTGCCCGGCGACACCTGCAGAACACCGGTTTCGACCTCGACGAACCCCTGCGCGTCGAACCATGCCCGTAGAGCCCTGGTCACGGCGCTGCGTGCCTTCAGGAACGGCTTCCGGTCCGCGTGTCTCGCCTGATCCCACCA
This sequence comes from Nitrobacter sp. TKz-YC01, assembly GCF_047824785.1. GTDB lineage: Bacteria > Pseudomonadota > Alphaproteobacteria > Rhizobiales > Xanthobacteraceae > Nitrobacter. The sequence goes on from NZ_CP181167.1 coordinate 1,976,042, forward strand.
GGGGGAAATCCTCTCCATCCATCCTCAGCAATCGACCGGAATCGGCCGCAAACCACTGGCGCCGACGGGCCAAATCAGTATGTTGCGGCCCGAAACCGCTTTAAAGGCCGCGGGACGTTCCGTCCGGGCCGGCCTTAAGCCAGAACCTTAGGAAATCCAGCCTTGAGAGTCATCGCCAGTTCTATTCGCAAGGGCAACGTCATCGAGCAAGACGGCAAGCTCTACGTGGTCCTCACCGCGGAGAACATCCACCCCGGCAAGGGAACCCCGGTCAGCCAGATCGAGATGCGGCGGATCAGCGACGGCGTGAAGATTTCCGAGCGCTACAAGACCACCGACCAGGTCGAGCGCGCCACCATCGAGGATCACAACTTCACCTTCCTTTATGAAGACGGCGACGGCTTCCACTTCATGAATGCCGAGACCTACGATCAGGTTCAGGTACCCAAGGATATCGTCGGCAGCGCCGCGCCGTACCTGCAGGAAAACATGGTGGTGAAACTGTCCCTGCACGACATGGTGCCGGTGGCGATCACGCTGCCGCAGCGCGTGACGCTGGAGGTCGTCGATACCGAACCTGTCACCAAGGGACAGACCGCGTCCTCCTCCTACAAGCCCGCCACGTTGTCGAACGGGGTCCGCACCGGCGTGCCGCCGCATATCAGCGTCGGCACGCGCGTCGTGGTCATGACCGAGGACGGCTCCTACGTCGAGCGCGCCAAGGACTGAGGAGCGTCCAGGTTCCCGCGGCGCAATGAAGCTTTGCTGCGGAGGGCGCCCCTCCGTTATGCTCGCTGCATGACAGTCCTCGATTCTCACATCCGGCTCAGCCGGCGCGGCGCGCTGCGATGTCTCGGCGCGGTGGCGGCGCTTGCGCCCTTCCCCCTTGCCGCCATGCCTCAGGGGTTCGAGCAGTGGCGCGACGGCTTCCGCGCCCGCGCGCTGGCCAAGGGCGTTTCAAGCGCGACCTGGAGCCGCTGCATGGGCCGGATCGAACCGGACATGAGCGTCTTCAACAAGATGCGCAAGCAGCCGGAGTTTCACGAAAAGATCTGGCAGTACATCAACCGTCGCGTCTCGGATTGGCGGATCATCGCCGGCAAGGAGGCCCTGCGGAGGAACGAAGCGCTGTTCGCGCGGATCGAGCGCGATTTCGGCGTCGAGCGCGGCACGCTGCTCGCGCTGTGGGGCGTCGAGACCGCCTTCGGCGATCCGCTGGTGCAGAAGAACCACATGCGTCCGGTGTTTCCTTCGCTGGCGGCGCTGGCCTGGAACGAGCCGCGGCGGCGCGCCTACTGGGAAACCGAGCTCATCAATGCATTGCGCATCGTGGACAAGGGCTGGAGCACGCCGGAGGAGATGCGCGGCTCGTGGGCCGGCGCGATGGGACACAGCCAGTGGATGCCGGAAGTCTGGCTCAACGTCGGCATCGACTATGACCGCGACGGCCGGGTCTCGCCGTTCGGAAAACCCGACGATGCGCTGGGCTCGACCGCGCGCTACCTGATCAAGCGCGGCAAGTACCATCGCGGCGAGCATTGGGGATATGAAGTGCGCGCGCCCGGCGGCGCGAGCGGCAGCCGCAGCTACGCGGCCTGGGCGGCGGCCGGCGTGCAGCGCGCCGACGGCAAGGCGTTTCCGCAGCCGAATGCTTCGGCCAAGCTCTGGATCCCGGAACCGGGCGGCCCGGCGTTCCTGCTGGGACCGAATTTCTATGCCGTGCGCAGCTACAATCCGTCCATGAACTACGCTCTTTCGATCTGTCATCTCGGCGACCGCATCCTCGGCGCGCCGCCCTTCATCCAGCCCTTCCCCGGATCAGAACGCGCGCTCACGCTCGCCGAAGTGCAGGAGGTGCAGACGCGCCTGACCAAAGCCGGCTTCGACACCGGCGGCACCGATGGTCGCGTCGGCAACGACACCATGAAGGCGGTGAAGGATTTCCAGGCTCGCGCCGGATTGCCGCCGGACGGCTATGCGGGCTTGAAGGTGCTAGCGAAGCTGAGGCAGGGATTTTAGAGCATCGGACCCGAAAGTGGGAACCGGTTTCGGGATAAACCCGATGCTCAATCAATTAACTGGAGCGGCGGCGCTGCTTCCATTTGACCGGCCGCCGCTCTAGAGCATTTTCCGGCGAAGTGGATACCGGTTCGCCGCAAGAAAATGCGACCAGACAATAATTTCTAGAGCATGGTCCGATTCAACTTGAACGGATCATGCTCTAGTCGGATCAGACCGGTAACGGCTATCTGTTCGTGTATCCCTTTAACGAATTGTCTTCGGTCCCGGATCGGGCGCCGCGACATCCACCACGCGCAATTGCACGCGCTCCGCGCCCTGCCAGCGGTCTACGGTGAGCGATCCCGCCACATGCAACGGCTGGCCCCGCATCTGGGCCAGAGCGTTGCCCAGCGGTTGACCGACCGCGCGAAACGCGATGCCGTTTATGATTGCGCCGTCACCGGACCTGAACCGTAACCGAAGGTGCGCCTGCCCGATCTCGTCGGCATGGATCAACTGGTGCGACGGCAACGCCACCACCGGCTCGGGGTTGCCAGCGCCGAACGGTCCCGCGCGATTGAGCGTCGCCACGAATTCGGGCGTCGCCGCCCGCGCGCTGACCGCGCCGTCGATGAAAAGCTCGCGGACATGGCGCGACCGCGCGACATCTGCGGCGAGCGCCGTTTCCATATAGGCGCGGAATTCCGCAAGCTGCTCTTTCCGCAACGTCACGCCGGCCGCCATGGCATGGCCGCCGCCTTTGAGCAGTACGCCGTCCGTTACGGCCCGCCGCACCGCCTTGCCGAGATCGACGCCGCCGATGGAACGCCCCGAGCCGGTGCCGATGCCGCCGGGCTCCAGCGCGACGACGAAAGCGGGCCGCGCGAATTTGTCCTTCAGCCGCGACGCAACCAGGCCGACCACGCCGGGATGCCATCCCTCGGAGGCGGTGACGATGACGGCCCCCTTGTCCTCGAGACCGAGCGAGGCCAGCGCCTCGGCTTCGGCCTGCGCTTCGGCCGTCTGTTCGATCACGCGGCGCTCGGCATTGAGGCGATCGAGTTCGGCGGCGATCCGCGCTGCTTCGGACACATCGCCTTCGAGCAGCAGCCGCACGCCAAGGTCAGCGCGCCCGATGCGGCCCCCGGCGTTGATGCGCGGCCCCAGCATGAATCCAAGATGCCAGGCTTCCGGCGGGCCGCTCAGCCGCGCCACATCCATCAGCGCGGTGTGGCCGACATGATCGCGGCGGCGCAGCGCGATCAATCCCTTCGCGACGAAGGCGCGGTTGAGACCGGTCAGCGGCGCGACGTCGGCGACCGTTCCGAGCGCGACGTGATGCAGCATGTCCAGGAGATTCGGTTCCGGCCGCTCGCTGCTCCAGAAGCCGCGCCGGCGCAGTTCGCGGTTCAGCGCGACCAGCGTGACAAAAACCAGACCGACGGCTGCGAGATGGCCGAGGCCGGAAAGATCGTCGGGGCGGTTCGGATTCACCAGCGCCTCGACCTCGGGCAGGTCGTCGCCGCATTGGTGATGGTCGATCACGATAACCGACATGCCCCGCTGCCTTGCGACCGCCAGCGGCTCGATGCTTGTCGTGCCGCAGTCCACCGTCACCAGCAACGTCGCGCCCCTGCCCGCGAGTGCGTTGACCGCATCGACGTTCGGACCATAGCCTTCGAAAATGCGGTCGGGGATATGGATCAGCGGATCAAGGCCGCAATGCCGCAGATGCCAGGCGAGCAACGCCGCGGAGGTCGCGCCGTCAACGTCATAATCACCGAAGATCGCGACGGTCTCGCCGCGCATCGCGGCATCCGCGAGCCGCCGCGCGGCGGTCTCCATCTGCGTCACGGTGAAAGGATCGGGCATCAGCCGGCGGATGGTGGGATCGAGAAAATCCGCGACCGCATCGATGTCGACGCCGCGTCCGGCGATCACCCGCGCCAGCATCTCCGGCAACTGATGCCGCTGCGCGATCGCCAGCGCGCGCGCCGCGCCTCGCGGATCGAGGCGATCGCGCCACAGGCGGCCCGTCGCTGAATGCGACACGCCGAGAAAGGCGTCGGGCGCTTCGACAGGCAATGCGGAGGCTGGCAGGGTCATGATGTCGTCCGTGCCTTGCGATGTCGGCCGGAGCGACGCCGCGTGCTTTCTCAATTCTGGTCGAACCGGTCCGTCCTGCGATGCTCGGCCTTGATGCGGCGCACGGTGCCGGACGCGGAGCGCATCACGACCGTATCGGTCTCGATCACATTCTTGCGGAACCGGACGCCGGATAAAAGCGAGCCTGATGTCACGCCAGTGGCGGCGAACAGGCAGTCGCCCTTCACCATGTCGTCGATCTCGTATTTCTTTCTGGGATCCTCGATCCCCATTTGCAGCGTCCGCTCGCGCAGCGCCTCGCTGTCGATGATGAGGCGGGTCTGCATCTGGCCGCCGATGCAGCACAGCGCCGCCGCCGACAGCACGCCCTCGGGAGCGCCGCCGCTGCCGAGATAGATGTCAATTCCCGTTCGCCGCTCAGCGGTGTGGATGACGCCGGCGACGTCGCCGTCGCTGATAAGGCTCACCGCGGTGCCGAGCTTGCGGAGCGCGGCGATCTTGGCCGCATGGCGTGGCCGGTCGAGCAGAATGGCGGTGATCTCGGTCGGCTTGACCCCCTTGGCCCTGGCCAGGTTGATGATGTTCTCTTCCACCGGCGCGTCGAGATCCACCGTGCCTTTCGGATAGCCGGGTCCGATCGCGATCTTGTCCATGTAGCAGTCCGGCGCGTGAAGCAGCGTGCCGGCCTGGGCTATCGCAATGGTGGCGATCGCGCCCGGCATGTTCTTCGCGCACAGCACCGTCCCTTCAAGCGGATCGACAGCGATATCCACCCGCGGGCCGCACGCGTTGCCGACCTTCTCGCCGATGAACAGCATCGGCGCTTCGTCGATCTCGCCCTCACCGATCACGACCGTGCCGTCGATCGGCAAATTGTTGAGTTCGCGCCGCATCGCATCGACCGCGGCCTGATCCGATGCCTTTTCCATGCCGCGGCCGCGCAGCCGCGCCGCCGACACCGCCGCCCGCTCCGTCACCCGCACGACTTCGAGCGTCAGGATACGCTCCAGCACCTGCTGCGACGGAACGGAATTCTGTGTCGGCATCGTTTCAACTCCTTCGGACAGCGCGGAGGCTTACTGCGTTATCCACTTCGCTCGAAACGCTATAAGTGCGGTTACACGCAATCCTTGTTCAGTTCTTCTCGATGCGGATGACCTGCGGGCGGCCGGTGATGACCTTGTCGGCCCTCACGGCATGGAGCGCGCGATGCACCGCGTCCTCGCTGGTCGCATAGGTGATCAGCAGTACCGGAACCGGCGACGTCGGAGTGTCGGATTCGTCGGTATCCAGCTTGCCGTTGGGATGACGCTGGACGATCGATTCAATTGAAATCTTCTGTTCGGCAAGCCGCGTGGCGATGGTCGCGGCGGTGCCGGCGAAATCGCGCGCCATCAGGCGGATGTAATATCCGCCCTCGTGGCGCTCCATCGGCGCTTTCTTCGTCTCGTGCAGCTTCGCCGAGGGCCGGCCGAACGGCAAAGCGCGGGTGCCGGACGCGACATCGGCGATATCCGCGACCACGGCGGACGCGGTCGCGGCTCCGCCGGCGCCGGGACCGACAAGCGTGATCGGAGCGATGCCATCGCCATCGATGGTCACCGCGTTGGTGACCCCCATGACCTGTGCGATCGACGATGTCTTCGGCACCATGGTCGGATGCACCCGCTGCTCGATGCCTTTCGAGGTCCGCACCGCGACCCCCAGCAGCTTGACCCGGTAGCCGAGTTCTTCCGCCGCGCGAAGATCCTCCGGCGCGATCGAGGAAATGCCTTCGACATAGACCGCGCTCTGCGCAATGCGCGTGCCGAAGGCCAGGCTCGCCAGGATCGACAGCTTCTGCGCGGTGTCGTGACCGTCAACATCGAACGACGGATCGGCTTCCGCATAGCCCAGGCGCTGGGCGTCCTTCAGGCATTCGGCGAACGACAGGCCCTCCCGTTCCATTCGCGTCAGGATGTAATTGCAGGTGCCGTTGAGAATGCCGTAGACGCGATTGATCGCCGTGCCCGCAAGCCCTTCGCGCAGCGTCTTGATGACGGGAATGGCGGCGCCGACCGCCGCTTCGTAATTCAATGCGCCGCCGTGCTGCTCGGCGAGAGAAGCCAGTCGCAGGCCGTGCTTGGCGATCAGCGCCTTGTTGGCCGTCACCACCGACTTGCCGGATTTCAGGGCCGCCTCGATCGCCGATCGCGCCGGATCGTCCGAACCCCCCATCAGTTCGACGAAGCAGTCGATGCCGGGATCGTTCGCCAGCGCCAGCGCGTCCCTGGCCCATGCGATGTCGGTCAAGTCGACGTCGCGCTTCTTGGCTTTCGATCGCGCGGCCACGGCGACGACACGAACGCCGCGTCCGCAGCGCGCTGATAGCGCGCCTCTTTGCTGCTCGATCAGGCGAACGACAGCGGAGCCGACAGTTCCGAGTCCCGCGATGCCCACTTTCAGTGGTGCGACCATAACAAAACCTGCTGGAAACCGGTGTGCGAGGCACACGACCCGAGCGGAAGAAGACCGGGAAGGTGTTTTCCGGTCCGGCGCCTACCGCCGGTTGGCGAGAGGAACCACGTTGTGCAACGTTTCAATGCCGCTTTCAAGGAAGTGGCGAACGCCGCGGGCGGCCTGGCGAATTCTCTGCTCGTTTTCCACCATGGCGATGCGGACATAGCCTTCGCCGTGCTCGCCGAAACCGACGCCGGGCGAGACCACGACGCCCGATTTCTCGACCATCAGGGTTGAGAACTGCATGCTCCCGAGATCGCGGAAGCGTTCGGGCAGCGGCGCCCATGCGAACATCGAGGCCTGCGGCGGCGGGATCACCCATCCGGCGCGGCCGAACGATTCAACCAGCGTATCACGGCGCTTGCGATAGGTTTCGCGCATCTCCCGGATGCAGGCGTCGGGGCCGTTCAGCGCCGCCGTGGCCGCCACCTGCACGGGCGTGAAGGCTCCATAATCGAGGTAGGATTTGACCCGCGCCAACGCCGCGATGATGCGCTCGTTGCCGACCGCGAAACCGATGCGCCAGCCCGCCATCGAGAACGTCTTCGACATCGACGTGAACTCCACGGTGACGTCGAGCGCGCCGGGCACCTGCAGCACCGAAGGCGGCGGGTTGTCGTCGAAATAGACTTCGGAATAAGCGAGATCGGACAGGATGAAGATCTCGTGCTTCTTCGCGAACGCCACGAGATCCTTGTAGAAATCGAGGCTCGCGACCTGCGCCGTCGGATTCGACGGGTAGCAGACGATCAGCCCGATCGGCTTCGGAATGGAATGGATGATCGCACGCTCGCAGGCGGCGAAGAATTCCGGTGTCGGCGAGGACGGCACCGAGCGGATCACGCCGCCAGCCATCAGGAAGCCGAATGCGTGAATCGGATAGCTCGGGTTTGGACAGAGGATGACGTCGCCCGGCGCGGTGATCGCCTGAGCGACGTTCGCAAAACCTTCCTTGGAGCCGAGCGTCGCCACGATCTGCGTATCGGGATTGAGCTTCACGCCGAAGCGGCGGGCATAATAGCCGGCCTGAGCCTTGCGCAGGCCGGTGATGCCGCGAGAGGCCGAATAGCGGTCGGTCTTGGGCTTGCCGAGGGTTTCCTTGAGCTTTTCGATCACATGGGGCGGCGTCGGCAGGTCCGGATTGCCCATGCCCAGGTCGATGATATCGGCTCCGGCGTTCCGGGCGGCCGCCTTGGCGCGATTGATCTGTTCGAAGACGTAAGGCGGCAGACGGCGGATGCGATAAAACTCTTCCATGGTCCTGGCTCCAGGCCGGATTGACGAGGCGAGCGTCCTCGCCTCGATGAAGTCAGCGAGACTTCGGAAAACCGTGTGTATTCAATAACCTGATATATTCAAGCGCCGGTTTGCCAGCGTCGAGGCTTGCCGTTCGCGGGACGCAACCGTCTGCTTGAATCAGCTTCTTTTAACACGGACGCCCTGCCCTGCCATCATGTCGCGTGCGTCAGGCGTGAGGACCGCTCGCGGGCTTACCGGGATTCCGGGTTCTGTGTGGCGTGAGCCTGGCGGTCGCGCGCGTCGATCAGTTCCTTTTCGACTCTCGCCTGCTCCGCGGGATCCATCGCCGCCTGATCCCTTGGAGCCGGAAGATCATGCACCGCGGGATAGGACGATACGTCACGGGACCGTTCCGGCGCATCCGACGAGGTCTCGAAATCCGAGATCGAGGTCGAGCAGCCTGTGAGCGCGAGCGACAGCAACACCGCCAATGCGGCGGTGCAGGCGGTCATGGAGGCCGCACGTCTGCGCGTCTGTCGTTCCGATACTGTCGTCACGAATGCCCACATCGTTCTGTCAAGCCTGGCCGGTATGGGGTTGCTCCACCAGACCTGATCGCAGGCGACAACCATCCTCGCTTCCAAAACATTAAAAGCTTCGAAATCAAGGAAGCCGCGACCACTACAAGCGAGTCATCACGGCCCATATATGGCGGGATCAAGAAGTGTTGTCGCACTGCACCACATCGAATCAGGCAATGATCCCCAGATTATGTCATGATCGATGCCCCGCCATTGGAACCTGCGTGACGGAACGATGAGCAAGCTCCCAGACGCGTCTATGAGCGAGGTATCCGCCGAGGCCGGGCCGACGAACGGATTCGACTCCGACGCGTTCGCGATGAATCTCGCGAATGCGATGGAGAACGGCGGCAGGGCGCTGGCCGCTTATCTCAAGGCTCGCGAGCAGAAGCAGTCCCCCGACAACCCGCCGACTGAGTTCGCCGAGTTGATCAAGACCGTCGGCGCGGTCTCCCAATACTGGCTGTCGGACCAGGCCCGGGCCGTCGATCTACAGGCCCGTCTCGGCAAGTCCTATCTGGAACTCTGGGGTTACGCCGCGCGGCGCCTTGCCGGCGAGGAGGTCGAGCCCGCGATCGAACCCGATCCGCGCGACAAGCGCTTCGCCGATCCGGAATGGCGGTCGAACCTTTTGTTCAACTTCCTGATGCAGGCGTATCTGCTGACGACCAAATGGACCAACGAACTGGTGCGTGACGCCCACGGCCTCGATCCGCATATCCGCAAGAAAGCTGAGTTCTATATCACGCAGCTCACCAACGCGGCCGCGCCATCCAATTTCGTGATGACCAACCCCGAGGTGCTCCGCGAGACCTTCGCCTCCAATGCCGACAATCTGGCGCGCGGCATGAAGATGCTGGCGGAAGACATCGAGGCTGGCCAAGGCGTGCTGCGCATCCGCCAGTCCGACTCCGCGGGTCTCGTGGTCGGCGTCAACCTGGCGACCACGCCGGGCAAGGTGATCTACCAGAACGAACTGATGCAACTGATCCAGTATTCACCGAGCACCGAAAACGTGCTGCGGACGCCGCTGCTGATCGTGCCGCCATGGATCAACAAATTCTACATTCTCGATCTCACCCCGGAGAAATCCTACATCAGGTGGTGCGTGGACCAGGGCATCACCGTGTTCGTGATCTCCTGGGTCAACCCGGACGGACATCTCGGGGAAAAGACCTTCGAGGACTACATGAAGCAAGGTCCGCTGGCCGCGATGGACGCCATCGAAAAGGCCACCGGAGAAACGAAGGTTCATACCGCGGGTTACTGTGTCGGCGGCACCCTGCTTGCCGCCACGTTGGCATGGCTTGCGAACAAGAAGCGCCGGCGCGTGAGGTCCGTGACCTTCTTCGCCGCTCAGGTGGACTTCACCCATGCCGGCGATCTGCTGTTATTCGCCGACGAGGATCAGATTTCCGCGCTCGAACGCGACATGAAGCGGTCCGGCGTGCTGGAAGGCAGCAAGATGGCGATGACCTTCAACATGCTGCGCTCCAATGATCTGATCTGGCCCTACGTCGTCAGCAATTATCTCAAGGGCAAGACGCCATCCGCCTTCGATCTCCTGCACTGGAATTCAGACGCCACGCGGATGCCGGCCGCCAACCATTCGTTTTATCTGCGCAACTGCTATCTGGAGAACCGCCTCTCCACCGGCTCGATGGTGCTCGACAATACCCTGCTCGACCTTTCGAAGGTCAAGGCGCCGGTCTACAATCTCGCGACCCGCGACGATCACATCGCGCCGGCGGAATCCGTGTTGCATGGCTCGCGCTTCTTTGGCGGACCGGTGCGCTTCGTTCTGGCGGGATCGGGCCACATCGCAGGCGTGATCAATCCGCCCTCGCGCGGCAAGTATCAGCATTGGACCAACGACAAGATCCGCGACAAAACCCTCGCCGAGTGGATGCAGGACGCGAAGGAGCATAAGGGCTCGTGGTGGCCGGACTGGCTCGCATGGCTGCGAAACATCGACGGCAAGGAAGTCCCGGCGCGCGAGGTTGGAACCGGCGCGCTGCCGCCGATCGAGGACGCGCCGGGCAGCTACGTGCGCGTGCGGGCGTGATCTAAATCAGCAACTAAATACGTGTAACTGGAACGCCAATGCCGCGAGCCGAGATACAGATTGAACATTTGTTGATCGAAAAACTTAGTGAGGCATTTTACTGGTTAGAGCTTGCCGACCAACTGAGGTGGACCCGCTTGGTGAGACAGTTTGGCGGCCTGGCTAAGGTGGATCGGGTTCGTTTCTACGCCGCCAATTGCTCCGTCATTTCCGCCATAGCATGGACTTCGTCGGGCGTCCTGCCGGCGAAGGTCGAGTGCGGGCGTCGCCGGTTGTAATAGTCTATCCAGGAGCCGATGCCGCAGCGGGCTTGGCTTCCCGTTTCGAATGTGCTGAGGAAGACGCACTCATATTTGAGGCTGCGCCACAGTCGTTCGATGAAGACGTTGTCCATCCAGCGGCCGCGCCCGTCCATGGAGATGCGGATGCCGGCATCCTTCAGCGTCGTCGTGAAGGCGAAGCTAGTGAACTGCGAGCCTTGGTCGGTGTTGAAGATGTCGGGCCTGCCATGGCAGGCGATCGCCTCTTCGAGAGCGGCAACACAGAAGTCGGCATCCATCGTGTTCGACAACCGCCAGGCCAGGACCTTGCGGCTGAACCAGTCCATGATGGCCACGAGGTAAAGGAAGCCGCGCCGCATCGGGATATAGGTCACATCGGCACACCAAACGTGATCCGGCCGCTCGATCGCCAGGTGCCGCAGCAGGTAGGGATAGATGCGATGCTGCGGATGCGGCTCGCTGGTTCTCGGCGCCTGGTAGATCGGCGACAGACCGATCTTGCGCATCAGCCGCCGGACCCGCTTGCGACCCACGCACCAGCCCTGACGCCGCAGATGCCGGGCCATCTGCCGGGAGCCATACCAGGGCGTCTCCATGAAGGCCTCGTCGATGGTGCGCATCAGTTCGAGGTTCTCGGGCGTCTCGCCGGCGGGCTGTCGGTAGAACGACGCCCGCGAGATCGAGACCAGTTCGCACTGGCGGCGGATCGAGAGCCGGTTGTGATCGGGGTCAATCATCATTCTCCTCCGATCCAGGCTCAGCGATCGAAGGCCTTGGCCAAAAAATCCCGCTCAACGACAAGCTGGCCAATCTTGGCGTGCAGCTTGGTCACCTCGGCTTCCCGGCCGACCTGCGCATCAGCAGCCTTGTCGTCGAACGTCTTGGCCAGGTTCTCGATGGCCTGCCGTTTCCACTGCGTAATCTGGTTCGGATGAAGCTGGTGCTTTGTCGCCAGTTCCGAAATCGTCCGCTCGCCACGGATCGCCTCAAGCGCAACCTTGGCCTTGAACTCAGCCGTAAATCGTCTGCGTGTCTTCATACCGGATCGTCCTTTTCATCGGGCGATCCACCTTATGCCCCTGTCTCAGAAACCGGCACCACCTCAAACCACCGAAAGCTAACCAAGCCGTTGGTAACGATGAGATTGTTGCTGCTCGTATAGTCGCGCGAGTGAGCGGCCTCACAATAAGAATCTGGGCAGACGAACATCCGCCTCCCCATTTCCACGTCAGCTATCAAGGTCAAGATGCAAGCTTCTCGATCATCGACTGTTCTCGGTTAACAGGCAGCAACGGATTGGAGCGATACGAACGAACGATTCGCGAATGGTGGAGAGACAACACCGTTGAGTTGATCGAAAGCTGGAACGCCTCACGCCCCACTCATTGTCCGGTGGGACCGGTGCAACTTGCTGGGGTGAAGGACTCATTGAGGAGTTCTTCGACAGCTAATATGAGCGATCTCGAAAGAGAAATGGAAAACCTGTTAAAGAAATTAAGATTAGGGTCTGGCTCATGATTGTGAACACACAACTCGTTTCACCAAAGTAGCAAACTCAACTCAGTTCCCTATCCGACAATCCCAGCATCAGCCGCATGTTCTGCACCGCCGCGCCGGATGCGCCCTTGCCCAGATTGTCGAGCCGCGCGACCAGCACGGCCTGCCGGTGCCTGTCGGTGGCGAAGACATGCAGTTCGAGCTTGTTGCTCCCATTCAGCGCTTCGGGTTCGATCCGCCCGCTTTTCGCAGCAGTATCGTCGAGCGGCATCACCGAGACATAGGTGCTGCCCGCGTAACGCTTCGCCAGCGCCGCATGAAGCGTCGCGCCGTCGGGTTGCCCCGGCAGCGTATCCAGATGCAGCGGGATCGAGACCAGCATGCCCTGCCGATAGTCGCCGACCGATGGCGCGAAGATCGGCCGCCGTGTCAGGTTCGCGTATTTCTGCGTTTCCGGCAGGTGCTTGTGCTCGAAGCCAAGTCCGTAAAGCTCGAATGCCGGCGCGGTCCCCTTCTCGAAACTTTCGATCATGGACTTGCCGCCGCCGGAATAGCCGCTCACCGCGTTGATGGTGACGGGATAATCCGGCGGGATTAAACCGGCATCGGTCAGCGGCCGCAGCAGGGCGATCGATCCGGTCGGGTAGCAGCCGGGATTCGCGACCTTGCGCGCCGCCTTGATCCTGCCCGCCTGATCCGGCGTCAGCTCCGGAAAACCGTAGGTCCAGTCCGGCGCGACGCGGAACGCCGTCGAGGCGTCCAGCACTTTCGGCGCGTCAGCACCCAGGCCGTCGATCAGGGCGACGGTTTCCTTCGCCGCATCGTCGGGCAGACAGAGGATCACCAGATCGACTTCCGCCATGAGCGCGCGCTTGGCGGCCGGATCCTTTCGCTTGTCGTCGGAAAGGCTTTTGACGACGACATCGCCCTGCCGATCGAGCCGCTGGCGGATTTCGAGACCGGTCGTTCCCGACGCGCCGTCGACGAACACTGTCGGCTTGCCCGCCGTGTCGTCGCTTGAAGAAGCGCCTGTCATCGTGGTGTCTGCGCTGGTCATGACTTCATCCTGTAGCGTTTTCGCAGCGCTGATCAAGTCGCTCGCCAGAGCCATTGAACGAACTGCGAGGTCAGGTCGCCAAAAAACAGCAGCACGGCCGACCAGATCAGTGCGGAGGTCCAGTTGGCGAACTGAAATCGCAAGGACGGCATTTCAAAGATGCCCGCGGCAAGCGGCACGGTGGCGCGTAGCGGTCCGAAGAACCTCCCGATATAGATCGATGGAACGCCCCATTTCTCGACGAAGGCGATGCCTCGCGGCAAGAGGCCCGGATGCCGCGACAACGGCCAGATCGAGGCGACCTGATCCTTGAAGGTGAAGCCGATCCAATAGGACAGCCAGTCGCCGAGCGCCGCGCCGATCGCCCCGGCCAGCCACACCGGCCAGAAATTGATCTGTCCCGGTCCCAACATCGCTCCGATCGCCACAAGTATCCCCCAGGCCGGGATCAGCAGCGAGATGAAGGCGATCGACTCGCCGAAGGCAAGCAGCAGCACGATGGGGGCGGCCCAAACCTGATGGTCGCGCACGAAGTCGACCAGGCTGCGTGCGAAATCTTCCATTCCCAAACGCCTCTCATCGGATTTTCGGCGGCGATGAAACTTCTTTCGCCGCCCGTCCCTCGCAGGTAAGCCACCCCAGCCCGGGGACTTCAAGTCACAAAGACGCGGACGGCACGAAACCACCGTGGCATAGTCGGCGCAGCCGATTCGCTCGCACGCAGCCGTATGCAATATCTAAGTAATTATGGTCAAATCACTGAAACCGAACATTAAAAAGAAGCAGGCTGACGATCTTTTCGCAGCTTCGGAAATCAAGGGCCGGTCCTCCGCCCGGGCCCCGGGCCGTGCATCGGGAGCCGAGGCGGACTATACCGCCGCCGACATCGAGGTGCTTGAGGGACTTGAGCCGGTCCGCCGCCGCCCCGGAATGTACATCGGCGGCACCGACGAGAAGGCGCTCCATCATCTGTTCGCCGAGGTGATCGACAACGCCATGGACGAGGCGCTGGCCGGCCACGCCACTTTCATCGTGGTGGAACTTGCCGCTGACGGCTTCCTCACGGTCACCGACAACGGGCGCGGCATCCCGGTCGATCCGCACCCGAAATTCCCGAAGAAATCGGCGCTTGAAGTCATCATGTGCACGCTTCATTCGGGCGGCAAGTTCGACTCCAAGGTGTATGAAACCTCAGGCGGCCTGCATGGCGTCGGCGTTTCCGTGGTCAACGCGCTCTCCTCGCACCTTGAGGTGGAAGTGGCGCGCAGCCAGAACCTCTACAGGATGACCTTCGAGCGCGGACACCCCAAGGGCAGGCTGGAGGACCTCGGCAGGATCGCCAACCGCCGCGGCACCACCATCCGTTTCAGGCCGGACACCGAGATTTTTGGTGCGAAGGCGGCGTTCAAGCCGCAGCGCCTGTTCAAGATGACGCGCTCCAAGGCGTATCTGTTCGGCGGCGTCGAAATCCGCTGGCGGTGCGCGCCGGAGTTGCTCAAGGGCCTTGAGGACATCCCCCCGGAAGCGACGTTCCACTTCCCCGGCGGCCTGAAAGACTATCTCGCCGCGGCGATTCACAAGGACACGCTGGTCCATCCGGACATCTTCTCGGGCAGATCGGGCCGCAACGGCGCGCACGGCGCCTGCGAATGGGCGGTGGCATGGACGGCGGATGCCGACGGCTTCCTGTCTTCCTACTGCAACACCGTGCCGACTCCCGATGGCGGCACCCATGAATCGGGTTTGCGCAGCGCGCTGCTGCGCGGGCTCAAGGATCATGCCGAGCGCGTCGGCCAGGGCAAGCGCGCGGGCAGCATCACGTCCGAGGATGTGATGGTGGGCGCCGCCGTGATGCTCAGCGTGTTCGTGCGCGAGCCTGAATTTCAGGGCCAGACCAAGGACCGTCTCGCCACCGCCGAGGCCTCGCGGATCGTCGAGCAGTCGATCAAGGACCCGTTCGATCATTGGCTGTCCGGCAATCCGGCACAGGCCAACAGGCTGCTCGATTTCGTGATCGAGCGCGCGGACGAACGGCTGCGCCGCCGCGCCGAGAAGGAAACCTCGCGCAAGAGCGCCGTGAAGAAGCTGCGCCTGCCCGGCAAGCTTGCCGACTGCACCAACACCGCGACGGAAGGCTCTGAACTGTTCATCGTCGAAGGCGACTCGGCTGGCGGCAGCGCCAAGCAGGCGCGCGATCGCAAGACCCAGGCCGTGCTGCCTTTGCGCGGCAAAATCCTTAACGTCGTATCCGCAACGCGGGACAAGGTCACCGCCAACGCCCAGCTGGCGGACCTCATCCAGGCGCTGGGATGCGGCACCGGGACCAATTACCGCGAGGAGGATCTGCGCTATTCACGCGTCATCATCATGACCGACGCCGATGTCGATGGCGCCCATATCGCCTCGCTGCTGATTACGTTCTTCTACCGGCAGATGCCCCGCCTGATCGACGAGGGTCATCTTTACCTCGCGGTGCCTCCGCTTTATCGCCTCACCCACGGCAGCAAGACGGTCTACGCGCGCGACGACGCCCACAAGGATGCGCTGCTCAAGAGCGAGTTCAACGCCAACGCCAAGGTCGATGTCGGCCGATTCAAAGGGCTGGGCGAAATGATGCCGGCGCAGCTCAAGGAAACCACGATGGACCCGGCGAAGCGCACGATGCTGCGGGTCATGCTGCTCGCGGAAGATCGCGAGGATACGGCGGATTCGGTCGAGCGGTTGATGGGCACCAAGGCGGAGGCGCGCTTCGCCTTCATTTCGGACAAGGCTGTATTCGCCAGCGAGGATATGCTGGACGTTTAAACCCTCTCCTATCCCGAGCGTGCGCCTATCCCAAGCGTGCGTCTATCTGAAGCATGCGCCAAGTAGTTGACTGGATTCCAGCACCAGGTTGCGGTCATAATCACGGATGACTTCAACGGCAGGGAGGCTAGGACAATGGGTTCAACCGTGATTCCCGCAATGCGCTATCGCGATCCGCACAGAATGATCGACTGGCTGTGCGAGACTTTCGGCTTTGCCCGCAAAGCCGTCCATGACGACGGTAATGGCGGTGTCGCCCATGCCGAACTCACGCTGGGCGAGGGCATGATCATGCTGGGCTCGGCGCGCGATGACGATTTCGCCAAGGTTCAGAAGCCGGCCACGACCGATCACCTGGTGACTCAGAGCGCTTACATCGTGGTGCCGGATGCCGATGCCGTCTATGCCAGGGCCAAGGCCAACGGCGCAATCATTGTGCTTGAGATTTCCGACAAGGACTATGGAGGACGCGAATTCACCTGCCGCGATCCCGAGGGCCAGGTCTGGAGCTTCGGCACATATAGTCCGTGGATGCAGAGCAACTGAAGGTTGAGGGTCGGTCTGAATTCCCTCTGACTGGATGGTTACGATTGAACTTCCGACAATCCCGCCTCCTCTGAGCGAACATGCTCGGGCCGTACGCCGACGGCAATGAAGCGCGCGGTCAATCCTTGCAGGAACGGGACAGCATTGACGACACGCGCGAACAGTGGCGGCTTGAACGGGCCTTCGCCCGGCTTCAGCGCTGCGCTGACGATGTTGTTCTGAACCGTCACCTGCATGGCCTGCGTCATACGCATCGGGAATTCGCGGCGGCGTTGAACCTCGGCGAGATCGTTCTCGCTCACGCCGCCGCGCTTGAGCTTTCCCGCCAGATGATTGGCCGTCGCCACTGCATCCTGGATTGCGATGTTGACGCCGACGCCGCCGACCGGGGACATGGCGTGCGCGGCGTCGCCGATGCAGAGCAGTCCAGGGCGTGTCCATCGCTTGAGGCGATTGACGGCGACGGTGAGCAGCTTGACGTCGTCCCAGCTTTTGACGTCAGCGATGCCCGATTTCAGGATCGGTGCAAGCGAAACGACGTCGGAGCGAAACGATTCGAGGCCCCTCGCCTTCACGGCCTCATGCTGTCCCTTGGGAATGACATAGGCGCATTGCCAGTAGCTGCCGCGATCCAGCGTCACCATCATTTTCCCCGCCTCGATGCGGGCGAGGATGCTTTCCGTTTCGGTGGATTTGCCGGCGCGAAACCAGAGCACGTCCATCGGCGCGCCGATCTCTTCCACTTCGAGGCCCGCGCTCGCGCGGATGATGGAATGCCGGCCGTCGCAGGCGACCGTAAGATCGGCCATGATCTCGAAGGCGCCGCCGGAATCTTCCGCATGAACGCCGATCACCGTATCGCCGTCCTGAACAAGGCCCTTCGCCTCGGTCCCCATCATCAGCTTGAGATTCGGATATCGACGGCCCTTCTCGCGCAGAAAATTGAGGAAGTCCCACTGCGGCATGAAAGCGATGAACGGATATCTGGCGCCGGTCCGGCTGATGTCCCCGATCCGCAGCCGCCTCCCGCCGAAATGAGCGTCAAGCTTTTGCAGCTTGTCGTGCGGGACCTTCAGGAAATCGTCGATCAGGCCCAGTTCGTCCATCACCTGCATGGTCGAGGGATGCACGGTGTCTCCGCGGAAATCGCGGAAGAAATCCGCATGTTTTTCGAGCACGACAACGTCGACGCCGGTCCGCGCGAGCAGATAGCCGAGCATCATGCCTGCGGGCCCGCCGCCGACGATGCAGCAGCGCGTGGATATCGAACGTTGTTGGCGCGGGCTGGCTGCATCCATCGGTGAAGTCTTTCAAGTTGAAAAATCAGCGCCGGAAGCTCTTGATCTCCGATACGCTGCCGTCGCGATAGGTCAACTCAACGGATACGGTTTTCGTTGCAGGCGGCAACTTCAGATAGGGCGTGGCATTGCTCGGGATCGCCACGGGATCACGCGGATCACAGGGCGGCATCTTGAGCGTCCGATCCGGCACCGATGAGTCGATCCCGATTTTCACTTCGCGGATCGCGCAGCGATACGACATCAGGTGGGTGTAATAGACCAGCAGTCCGTTGAACTGCCGAAACGACAGCCAGCTTGTCGCGGTCATGTCGAGAATTTTCCGCTGATCGCGGATGAGCGCGGTTTCCGGATCGAACCGGATGGGAAACGGTCCCTTCATCTCGCCGTTGGCGTCGACATAGCGCATCTGAATTGTCGCGGCCGGCGCATCGGCGGAAAGTTCGATCGCAGGATTGGGCATCCGCTTGCGGGTTCGCTGGTCGAGCGTGTCGAGGAAGCCGGTTTCCTTGAATTCGTCGCTCTCATTTATGCGCCAGGAAATCCCGAGCGCGGGATCGGCGATCGAGAACACCACGGTCCAACCGCCATTGTGGCGGGAGAAATTCGCGATGGGCGCGTTGAGGGCTTCGTTCGACGGCGGTTTCAGCGGTGCGACAGGGGTCAGCGCCGCAATCTTCGGCGCTGGTTCGGTCGGAACCGGTTTCGGCTGCGCCGCCTTGGCCAGGCCGTTCAGGAAAACATCGTCGACCATCTGGTCGAAATAGACCGGCACCTGCTTGTGCCTTACCGTCTCGGCCATTTCGCTGACAATGCGGCGGGTTCGCTGCGCCACCCGCACCATGTTCTCTCCGGGTTGCAGCAACTCCTTGACGAAGATGCGGGTGAAAACCGAGTTCGGATTGCTGTCGTTATCCGACAGGCGATCGAGCGCGGTCTGGCGCGGCCCGGCTGAAAACACCGAGAACACGCCTTCCGGCAATTCAATCATCGGCGCCAGTCCCGCGCCGCCTGCGACCGCGCGGGTGCCCTTGCGTTCGAACGGATTGTTGCGACAGGCATCGAGCACCAGAATCGAGGTGCGGGCCTTCCTGTTCTGGAGCCGGTCGACGATGCGGTCGGCGAGGATCGAAGCGTCGCGCACCAGTTCCTCCTGCCCCTCGGTGGCGGCCGGAACGTCGGTCGGCAGCAGATAGTTTTGTCCCGCGATCTCGAAGCCGTGACCGGCGTAGAAGAAAAACGCGGTATCGCCCGCCTCGATCTGCCGATCGAAAGCCAGTAGCGTCCGGCTGAAGTCCTGGCGGTTCTGGTTCTCCGCGACCATCACGCTGAAGCCGAGTTGCCTCAGCGTGTCACCCATGGTCCGGGCGTCGTTGACGGCCTTCTGAAGTTTAGGAACGTTCCTGTAGTCGTTGTTTCCGATCACCAGCGCCACGCGCTTGGCTGCCAGCGCCGGACTTGCCAGCATCGCCAGCGCACACACGATTCCCGCTAGAGCGGTGCGTCCGACTGAAATTCCCCTCATCCCCAACCTTCTCGTCCGCAGGTCCGCGATAAATGCACGCGCAAATTGTCCTATGCCATAGTCGATATGCCGTGCGCCGTGGTTCATCCCAAACCGCGCGCCGAGCGGGTTCAGGGTGCGTTCCATTTACCTGAATTCAAACCGAAACGTCCGGATTTCTCAATGTTCCGGCTGTTTCTTACATTGACTTTGCGTATTTCGGCCCTATGTTTCGGCCTAACGCGGCCCGGATTCGAAAACGATTCAACGGTGAGCCGCCCGTCAGCGTAAGACAGACCCCCCTTCGCTTTATCAAGCACGCCGTTAAGGGGGCGAGCGCGACAGCCTTATATCCTCGATTCCGAACGGCGGTGTCGATCAGAGGCTCAATGTCTTTTTCCCATCTCGGTTTGTCCGACAAGGTTCTCGCCGCCGTTGCGGCCGCAGGTTATACCTCCCCCACTCCCATTCAGGACCAGGCCATACCCCATGTGCTGGCGCGCCGCGATGTTCTTGGCATCGCCCAGACCGGCACCGGCAAGACCGCCGCCTTCGTCCTGCCCATGCTGACGTTGCTGGAGAAAGGCCGTGCCCGGGCGCGAATGCCCCGTACGCTGATCCTGGAGCCGACACGCGAACTCGCGGCTCAGGTCAAGGAGCAGTTCGACAAGTACGGCGCCGGCCAGAAACTCAATGTGGCGCTCCTGATCGGCGGCGTTTCCTTCGGCGATCAGGATCTGAAGCTGACCCGCGGCGTCGATGTGCTGATCGCGACTCCGGGCCGCCTGCTTGATCACACCGAACGCGGCGGCCTGCTGCTCACCGGGGTCGAACTGCTGGTGATCGACGAAGCAGACCGGATGCTGGATATGGGTTTCATTCCCGATATCGAGCGCATCTGCAAGCTGGTGCCGTTCACGCGGCAAACCCTCTTCTTCACCGCGACGATGCCCAACGAGATCCGTCGCGTCACGGATTCTTTTCTGCATAATCCTGAAAGGATCGAGGTTGCCAGGCCGGCGACCACGGCGGCGACCGTGGCGCAATCGCAGGTCAGCTGCAGCCGCGAACCGCACGAGAAGCGTGAACTGCTGCGCCGCCTGCTGCGCGAAGCCAAGGAACTCAAGAACGCCATCATCTTCTGTAACCGCAAGCGCGACGTCGCCATCGTCTGCAAATCGCTCCAGAAACATGGCTTCAGTGTCGGCGCCCTTCACGGCGACATGGATCAGTCGGCGCGGACCGCGTCGCTCGATCAATTCCGCAAGGGTGAACTGCCGCTGCTTGTCGCTTCCGACGTGGCTGCCCGCGGGCTCGACATTCCTGAAGTCAGCCACGTCCTCAACTTCGATGTCCCTCATCATCCCGACGACTACGTGCATCGCATCGGCCGCACCGGCCGTGCCGGCCGTGCCGGCACCGCGATCACGATCGTCTGTCCCGCGGACTTCAAATCACTCGCAGCTATTGAGAAGCTGACCGGTCAGGCCATACCCCAGGCGGACCTTCCCGGCCATGATGCCGGCGCGAATGAAGCCATCGCGGAAGCTGGCGCTCCTGCCGCGACCGCGGAACGGCCTTCGCGGTCGCGTCCCGCACGCGACAAGGGCGGCGAGAGCTATGCGCGCGGCGGAAAGCGCGAAAGCCGTAAGCCGCGCCGTTCCGGCAGCGACCATCAGAGACACGAGGCTCCTGCCGTGGCGGCGTCAGCATCCATGGCCGCGCCGCCTCCCTCGATCGGACGCACGCTCGCGCCGCGCCGGGAGGCGGTCTCCGAGCCGGGGGACCACTCACATCTGCCGGCCTTTCTGCTTCGCCCAATCCGCGCCCGCGGCTGAGCCTTTCTTCGGCCGGCGCAGTTCTGCACCCGGCCCCCCACGGCCCACTGAAATACTGTTTACCGCGCGTAAACTCCCTGCTGCTAACTTCAATCGATATTTACGTTGATATTTGCCGTTTAGGACGACGATTGCGTGAATCGTCGCAGGGCCGCATCAGTGGTTGATCTGGACGAACATGAACGCACCATGGCGTTCGCCGAGGTGGCGCTCGGCCAGATCCGATCGCTGCGTCAAGCCGCGGTCCCCCGCAATTACGAAGTCTGGTATGTCTACGCCGCCGGATACAACTGCTCCCTCAACAGGATCATCAACGAGACGCTGGCGCGCAACGGCACGCTGAGCGAGGTCGATCTGGAGCAGATCTACGATACCTATCTTTCTCCAATCAGGACCACCGAATGCATCGACAAGGTCGGCGCGCGGGTGATCAACGAAATCGACGAGGTGATGCTCCTCATTACCGGCGCGCGCAGCATGACGGCCGGTTTCGGAGACAGCCTGAGGGAAGCCGCCAGGAAACTTGGCGGCGCGGGCAATCCTGCGCAGATCAAGTCGGTCATTGCGGCGCTGATGACATCAACCCTTGAGATGCAGGAAGCCAACAGGGTTCTGGAGGACCGGCTGGAACTCTCGAAGGTCGAGATCAACAACCTTCAGCACAGCCTTGAGGCCATCAGAGCGGAAAGCATGACGGATCCGCTCACCGGTCTCGGCAACCGAAAGTATTTCGATCGAGCCGTGGCCGATGCCGTGGCGCTGGCAACGAGCGAAGGCGAGCCGCTGTCGCTTCTGATGTTCGACATCGACCATTTCAAGTCGTTCAACGACAATTACGGACACCTGACCGGCGATCAGGTCCTGCGGCTGGTGGCGATGTCATTGAAGCAGAACATCAAGGGGCAGGACATCACCGCGCGTTACGGCGGTGAAGAATTCGCCGTCGTGCTGCCAAGCACCGCGCTGAACCAGGCGTTGACGGTCGCGGATCATATCCGTCGCGCCGTGATGGCCAAGGAACTGAAGAAAAAATCGACCGGCGAGATCCTGGGCCGCGTCACCATCTCGATCGGCGTCTCGATGCTTCGCCCCGGCGATACCCCGGACTCACTGATGGAGCGCGCCGATGCCTGCCTGTACGCAGCCAAGCGCAGCGGCCGCAACCGTGCGATTTGCGAGACCGATCCGGAATACTTCGCTGGCGCCGAGATTCGCGTAGCCTGACGCCCTTCCCTCGCCTGTATCGCTTGCGAGCGCAGCCTGTCTCGGCTCGACCCCGAGAGGTTGGTTCGCGTGAAGGCCACGCGTTAGACCAAATCGAACCAGCCGTCGTTTTAACCGTCGATCTTGGCGGGCGTAAGCTGCACGGATTCACCGCAGCCGCAGGCTGAAACCTGGTTCGGGTTGTTGAAGACGAACTGGGCCTGCATCTTTTCGGCCTTGTAGTCCATCTCGGTGCCGAGCAGATACAGCACCGCCTTGGGATCAACCAGAATCTTGACGCCCTTGTCTTCGACCACTTCGTCCGTCGGCCTGATATCGTGGGCGTATTCCACGGTGTAGGATTGACCCGCGCAGCCGCCGTTCTTGATGCCGACCCGAAGGCCGACGATTTCCGAATCCGCTCGCGCCGCGAGTTCCTTGACCCTGGTCGCGGCGGCGTCAGTCAGCCGCATGACCTGCGGACGAGGCCGGGGTTTCGGCTTGGCTGCTGGTGTACCTGGCGTCATGTCTGTCATCTGGTCAATCCTGACGGCAAATCAAGGCAAATCAAGCCCGATCATAGCATCGGAGCGGATAGAAATCGTCACCACATATTGAGAACGGCGCGCGCCTCATCGGTCATCCGGTCGGGGACCCACTGCGGTTCCCAAACGATGTTGACATTGACCACCCCGACGCCGGGAACGCTTGCGACAGCATTCTCCACCATGATCGGGAGCTCGGCCGCCGAAGGGCAGTTCGGCGTCGTCAGCGTCATCTCGACGTCGACGGCACGGTCCTCCTTAATATCAACTTTGTAGATCAGACCGAGTTCATAGATGTCCGCCGGAATTTCCGGGTCGAACACGGTCTTCAGCGCGGCCACGATGCCCGTGCCCATGCGCTCGGTTTCATCCGCGGACAGCGCGGAGCTGGTCTGCATGTGACAGGTCTTGTTTACAACCAGTTCGGCAGTGTCGCTCATGAGAACAACTCCCGGGCCTTGATCAGCGCCTGCGCCAGATGATCGATTTCCTCGCGCGTATTATACATGCCGAACGAAGTGCGGCAGGTCGCCGAAACATTGAAACGCTCTAAAAGCGGCATCACGCAATGCGTCCCGGCGCGAACCGCGATGCCGGCGCGGTCGATCACGGTCGCGACATCGTGGGGATGAGCGCCTTTCATTTCGAACGAGATCACCGGCCCCTTGTCGCGCGCGGTGCCGATGATGCGCAGCGAGTTGATCTCGCGCAGCCGCTCCTGCGCATAGGTCAGAAGATCGTGTTCGTGCGCCGCGATGCGTTCCTTCCCGATCGAATTGACGTAATCGATGGCGGCGCCAAGCCCGATCGATTCGACGATCGCGGGCGTGCCTGCCTCGAACTTGTGCGGGGGATCGCCGTAGGTGACCCAATCCTGCGCAACTTCACGGATCATCTCGCCGCCGCCGTTGAAGGGGCGCATCGAGACGAGATGATCATGCTTCGCATATAGCGCGCCGATACCGGTGGGCCCGTAGAGCTTGTGTCCGGTGAAGACGTAGAAGTCGCAGTCGATGTCCTGCACGTCGATCGCAAGATGCACCGCGGCCTGGCTGCCGTCCACCAGAACCGGGATGCCGCGCGCATGAGCCAGCTTCACCACGTCCTTGACAGGAACGAGCGTACCGAGCGCGTTCGACATCTGCGTGATGGCCACGAGCTTTGTCTTGGGCGTGAGCAGCTTCTCGAATTCCTCGATCAGGAAGTTGCCGTCGTCGTCGACGGGCGCCCACTTGATCACGGCGCCGTGGCGCTCGCGCAGGAAATGCCATGGAACGATGTTGGAATGATGCTCCATGATGGAGAGCACGATCTCGTCGCCCGCCTTGATGTTCGGCTCGCCCCATGACGATGCCACGAGGTTGATCGCCTCGCTGGCATTGCGCGTGAAGATAATCTCCTCGTCCCGTCCTGCGTTCAGAAACTGCGCGACCCGCGAGCGGCCGCCTTCATAGGCTTCGGTCGCGGCGTTGGCGAGATAATGCAGCCCACGATGGACGTTGGCGTACTCGGTCTTGTAGGCTTCCGCCATCCGGTCGAGCACGGCGTTCGGCTTCTGCGCCGAGGCGGCGTTGTCGAGATAGACCAGCGGTTTGCCGTAAACCTTCATCGCCAGCGCCGGAAAATCCTCGCGCACGCGCATGACATCATAGGAACCGTTGGCGACCGCCGGATGGGTCATTTTCTCTTTATCTCTCTTGTCATCATGCCTGGCCCCGCGCCGGACATCCACCTCTTTGGTTCTTCCCGGTCCCCTGCCCGCAAGACGTGAGCAGCCGGGTCATCCACGCCAGGACGCGCTGCGCGCTTTAGCCCGGTCGATCCCGAAAGCCCGTTCACCCTCGCGCCGCGAGCCACCGCTCGGCTGCGCCGATGACAACATCGCGCAAGCCATCATCAGCAACGGATTCGATCGCCTCGCCGACAAACGCTTGAATCAGAAGCGCCTGCGCCTCCTTTTCAGAAAGACCGCGGGCGCGCAGATAGAACAGCAGGCTATCGTCGAGTGCGCCGATCGTCGCGCCATGGCCACAGGAAACGTCATCGGCGAAAATCTCAAGCTCGGGCTTGTTGTCGGCTTCCGCGCCATCGGACAGCAGCAAGGCCCGCGTCATCATCCTGCCGTCGGTCTTCTGGGCATCCGGCCGCACGATGATCTTGCCCTGAAACACCGAGTGCGCCTGATCGTCGAGGACCGCGCGGAACACCTCGTTGCTGCTGCAATGCGGCACCGCATGATCCAGCACCAGCGTCGTATCGCCATGCTGGCGGCCGTTGAGCAGGTTGACGCCGTTCACGTCGGCGTGGGACTCCTCGCCGCTGAACTTGATGAAGCCTTGATATCGGCTCACCGCCGCGCCGCTCGTGAGATTGAGTGAGTTGAACCTTGATTTTGCGCCAAGCGTCACGATCGCCGTCGAGATGTTGGCGGCGTCCCTGGCATCTTCGACAAGGCGAACATGTTGCAGCCCGGCATCGTCGCCGATCCAGAGTACGACCGAGTCGTGAGCCTGATAGGCGGCGGCGCCCTCGGCCGCGACGAAGCTTTCGACCAGCGTGGCCTGTGCGCCGTTCGCCAGCCGCAGCAACGAACGCGTGAACGCCGCGGTGCTGGATTGAGTGGCGATATGGACGATATGCAGCGGCCTGGTCAGCTTCGCATTCTCCGCCACGTCGATGACAATGCCGTCCGTCGCCATCGCGGTATTCAGAGAGATCATCGTATCGGATGCCGCCGTGGTGGTCAGCAGATCGGCGCGAGCGGCAACGTCGTCGTTCTCCAGGATGTCACGCAGCGCCCGCACTTCGACGCCGGTCTCCGGCGTCTGATCGGATAGCTGCGGCGTGAATACGCCGTCCACCAACACCAGCTTGTACGCATCGCCAGCGCCATAGGCGGTGACGGCCTTGGCCGCGCGCGCCAACGCCGCCTGATCAGGCGCGGCGGCAAGCGGCGCGATCTCGCGCAACAGCGTGCGCAGGTCGGTGTATTTCCATTCTTCGATGCGCCGGTACGGCAAACCTCGCCGGGCGAAATCGTCGAACGCGGCCTGCCGCGCTTCACTCACCGGACCGGATCCCGGCAGACGGTCACGCGCCGCGGCGAACAGTTCCCTGGTCGCGCGTTCCGTAGCCGGTTTTACCAATGCAACATCCATGATCAAATCCGTTCAGATCACTCTCGGCGTGATCTCATCCGAAACCGAGGGCCGCTTTTCGAGTTACGCTTCCTCGAACTGTGCATAGCCGGATGCTTCGAGCTCCAGCGCCAAATCCTTGTTTCCGCTCTTCACGACGCGGCCCTTCGACATCACGTGCACGACATCGGGCACGATGTAGTTGAGCAGCCGCTGGTAGTGCGTGATGACGACCATGGCGCGATCCGATGATCGCAGCGCATTGACGCCGTCGGCAGCGACACGAAGAGCGTCGATGTCCAGTCCGGAATCCATTTCGTCGAGGATGCAG
Source organism: Nitrobacter sp. TKz-YC01 (assembly GCF_047824785.1). Classification (GTDB taxonomy): domain Bacteria; phylum Pseudomonadota; class Alphaproteobacteria; order Rhizobiales; family Xanthobacteraceae; genus Nitrobacter. The sequence continues at coordinate 2,002,575 of NZ_CP181167.1, forward strand.
AGGCTCGGCTCGAACAGCGCCATCTGCAGCACTTCGTTGCGCTTCTTCTCGCCGCCAGAAAAGCCGACATTGATGCCCCGGCGCAGCATGTCCTGCGGAATATTCAGCGAGGCCGCGACTTCGCGCACCTTCTTCAGAAAATTCGGCGTCGAATATTCGCTCTCGCCGCGCGCCTTGCGCTGCGCGTTCAACGCGGTGCGCAGAAACGTCATGGTGGCGACGCCGGGGATTTCCACGGGATACTGAAAAGCGAGAAACACGCCTTTCGCCGCCCGCTCGTCGGGCTCCATCTCCAGCAGGTCCTCACCCTTGAACAGGATTTGACCGCCGGTGACTTCGTAGCCGGGCTTGCCCGCGATGACATGGCTGAGCGTCGATTTGCCGGAGCCGTTCGGCCCCATGATCGCGTGGACCTCGCCCTTGTTCACGGTCAGCGACAGGCCGTGAAGAATTTCACGTTCCTCGACACGGACCTGCAGGTCTTTGACTTCAAGCAACGGCATCGTAGATCCTTCGCTATCGTTACGTCATCGCGAGGAGCGCGCTCGTGCGGCGAAGCAATCCGGCGTTTCCATCGGTGGATCGCTTCGCCCGGCGCAAAGCCGGCACAACAGCCAGCTTTGTAGCGAGCTCGCGGTGACGTGGGTTAACCCACACTTCCTTCGAGCGAGATCGAGATCAGTTTCTGAGCCTCGACCGCGAACTCCATCGGCAACTGCTGCAGCACGTCTCTCACGAAGCCGTTGACGACGAGGCCCACCGCTTCTTCCTGCGACAGTCCGCGCTGGACGCAATAGAACAGCACGTCTTCCGAAATCTTCGAGGTCGTCGCCTCGTGCTCGAACAGCGCCGAGGTGTTCTTGGCCTCGATGTAAGGCACCGTGTGAGCGCCGCATTTGTCGCCGATCAGAAGTGAATCGCAGGCGGTGAAGTTGCGTGCGTTGGTCGCCTTGCGGTGCGCGGTGACGAGACCGCGATAGGTGTTCTGCGACTTTCCCGCCGAGATGCCCTTGGAGATGATCCGGCTCGTGGTGTTCTTGCCGAGATGCAGCATCTTGGTGCCGCTGTCGACCTGCTGATAGCCGTTGGAAATGGCGATCGAGTAGAACTCGCCGCGCGAGTTGTCGCCGCGCAGGATGCAGCTCGGATATTTCCAGGTGATGGCCGAGCCGGTCTCGACCTGGGTCCAGGAAATCTTCGAATTCGCGCCGCGGCAATCGCCGCGCTTGGTGACGAAATTGAAGATGCCGCCCTTGCCCTCGGAATTGCCGGGGTACCAGTTCTGCACCGTGGAATACTTGATCTCGGCGTCGTCGAGCGTGACCAATTCGACGACCGCGGCGTGCAACTGGTTCTCGTCACGCTGCGGCGCGGTGCAGCCTTCGAGATAGCTGACGTAGGAGCCCTTGTCGGCGATGATGAGCGTACGCTCGAACTGGCCGGTATTGCGCTCGTTGATGCGGAAATAGGTTGACAGCTCCATCGGACAGCGAACGCCGGGCGGGACGTAGACGAACGAGCCGTCGGAGAACACCGCCGAGTTCAGCGTCGCGAAGAAATTGTCGGAGGTCGGCACCACGCTGCCGAGATATTGCTTCACCAGTTCCGGATGCTGCTGGATCGCGTGCGAGATCGGCATGAAGATCACGCCTGCTTTCTTCAGCTCCTCCTGGAAAGTGGTCGCCACGGACACCGAGTCGAACACCGCGTCGACCGCGACCCTGCGTTCCCCCTCGGGGCGAACGACGCCTTCAAGGACCTCGACCTCGCGCAAGGGAATGCCGAGCTTCTCGTAGGTCTTCAGGATTTCCGGATCGATCTCGTCGAGCGAGGCGATCTCTTTCTTCGGCTTCGGCGCGGCGTAATAATAAAGATCCTGATAGTCGATCTTCGGATAGTCTACCCGCGCCCAGGTCGGCTCCTGCATGGTGAGCCAACGGCGGTAGGCTTCAAGCCTCCACTCGAGCATCCATGCGGGCTCGTTCTTTTTCGCGGAAATGAACCGGATGGTGTCTTCGGAGAGTCCCTTGGGGGCTTTCTCGGACTCGATGATGGTCTCGAATCCATACCGGTATTGATCGACGTCGATCTGGCGAACCCGATCGACCGTCTCTTGTACGGCTGCCATTCCTACCTCCGCTCGCGGTTTCAAGGACCACGGTGGATTGAAGTCTTCGTGCCTGCTCCGATTCCAAGGAAGAAACTGTCTTAGAATGGTTCAAGCCCTGTTTCGTTCCCCCTTAGTAGTGCACCTGAAAGCTTTCGCCAAGTCTTAATAGCCCGATCCACGTCTGCGTCCGTGGTCTCCCAGCCCAGCGAAAACCGTATCGCGCTCCTGGTCATTTCCGGGCCGTATCCCATAGCCGCCAGCACATGCGAGGCCTGCACTTTGCCTGACGAACACGCCGAACCCGATGAGACGGCCACCCCTTCAAGGTCGAATCTGACCACGGCCGTCTCCGCTTTCAAGGTGGGAACACCGAAAAGTGTCGTATTCGGCAGGCGCGAGACCTCCTGCGAGAAGATCACGCCGCCGCGCGTTTGTCTCAAGCCATCCTCCAGCAGATCGCGCAGGGCTTGAATCCGGGCCATTTCGGTGGCGCGGGTTGTTTCGGCCGCCCTCACGGCGGCCCCGAAGCCCGCGATGCCGGGTACATTCTCGGTTCCGGCCCGGCCGCCCCGTTCCTGGCCGCCTCCCCGCATCAAGGCCGCCGGATGGCTCCGGTTCTCCGCGAGGACCAATGCGCCCGTCCCTTTCGGGCCGCCGACCTTGTGCGCAGAAAGAGATAGAAAATCGACATTTAATCCTCTGATATCAATATGAATCTTTCCTGTGGCCTGGACCGCGTCGGCATGAAGCAGGCCGCCTGCCTCGTGAACCAGACGTGCGGCTTCGGCCACCGGCTGAATGGCGCCGGTTTCGTTGTTGGCGAGCATGATCGAAACCAGCGACGGAGGTTGCCGCACGAGCATCGCCCGCAAGGCGTCAAGATCGACCAATCCCGAGCGATCGACCGGCAGACGCGTGATCCGGTCCGGCGCAAATCGCCCTCCCGTCAGAACGGAGGCGTGCTCTATCGATGAAACAATAAGGTTTTCAATTGTTTGTTTTGAGTTTCCGTTAACTGGACTTAACGCCAGGGCGTTGGCTTCTGTTCCTCCTGACGTGAAGATCACGTTGCGCGGTTCGCCTCCCACGGCTTCCGCGACCATCACCCGCGCATCTTCGATCAGTCCCCGCCCTCGCCTGCCTTCCGCGTGGATGGACGACGGATTGCCGAAGAGATCCCAGGCCGCGGCCATTGCGGCGCGCGCCTCTTGCCGAAGCGGCGTGGTTGCGTTCCAGTCGAGATAAGTTCGTTCCTGCATGTGATTGCGACTATACGGCATTTTCGGCGGATGAGGTCACGGCGGCGCAAGATGCTTGCTTTTCGCCCCTCGCCCTATGCTAGAAGGCGGCGGTGTTCACCGGCACTTTCTGTTACCGCCATCGCGGCGGCCTGATCGCCCTCGTCGTCGAGCCACGGACAGAAACCGATCCTGTGAGCGGCCGATTTACCAAGGATTCCGATGCCTGAAGTCATTTTTACCGGTCCCGCTGGCCGTCTCGAAGGCCGCTATCATCCAGCGAAGCAGAAAAATGCCCCGATAGCGATGGTGCTGCATCCGCACCCGCAGTTTCGCGGCAGCATGAACCATCCGATCGTCTATCAGGTTTACTATGCTTTCGTGGCGCGCGGCTTTTCCGTGCTGCGTTTCAATTTTCGCGGCGTCGGCCGCAGCCAGGGCTCGTTCGACCACGGCACCGGCGAACTGTCGGACGCCGCGGCGGCGCTCGACTGGGCGCAGACCATCAACCCGGAGGCCCGCGCCTGCTGGGTCGCAGGGTTTTCGTTCGGCGCCTGGATCGGAATGCAGTTGCTGATGCGCCGGCCCGAGGTGGAAGGTTTCATCTCGATCGCGCCTGAGCCGAACCGCTACGATTTTTCGTTTCTGGCGCCGTGCCCGTCATCGGGGCTCATCGTCCACGGCGAGAAGGATATCGTCGCGCCCGCGAAGGATGTCACGACGCTGGTCGAGAAGCTAAAGACCCAGAAGGGGATTGTGATCGATCAGCAGATCATTCCGGGCGCGAACCACTTCTTCGAGGACAGGATGGAACCGTTGATGGAAACGGTCACCAGCTATCTCGATATGAGGCTCGCCAACATCCGATAGCAAAATCGCGTGTGGGGCGGCACAATATCGTAAGCCACAGCATCGCGAATGGTTCAGGGCCGCGCGACCACCCCGCCGGTTATCGGCACCGGCACCCCGGTGGTCGCGGGATAGCTCAAGGGCAAGCCTTTCAGGCCACGCGCCGCAAGATAGCCGAAGGCTTGCGCCTCCATCGCGTCAATCGACCAGCCGAGCGCATCGGCCCGCTCGACAGCCGCGGGGGCGACCTTCTCCCGCAGCATCTCGATCATGATCGGGTTGCGGGCTCCGCCGCCTGCGACGATCCATCTTTCCGGCGCCTTCGGCAGCAGCGGAACGATCCGCGCGATGGCGGCCGCGGTAAACGCCGTCAGGGTGGCGGCGCCATCGGCTCGCGGCATGTCGGGCAGGACGAGAGAGGCAAAATCGTTGCGGTCGAGAGATTTGGGTGGCGGCAGCGCGAAAAACGGATGCTTCAAGGCGCTCGCGATCCAGTCCGCGTCGGAACGGCCCTGCTCCGCCAGTCTTCCATCGCGGTCGAATGGTTCGCCCGTCGTGCGAAGCATGAAATCATCGAGCAGCGCATTGCCGGGTCCGGTATCGCAGGCAATCAAGGTGTCGGCGCCGTCGATATAGGTGATATTGGAGACGCCGCCGATATTGACGACGCAGGTGGGACCGCCATGACCGAGCGACTGCGCCAGCGCGCGATGATAGGCGGGAACGAACGGCGCGCCCTGCCCGCCGGCGGCGACGTCGGCCGCGCGGAAATCATGCATCACCGGAATGCGGATCGCCTTGGCCAGCGCCACGGCGTCGCCGATCTGCACGGTCAACCGCTGCGCCGGCCGATGCAGAACCGTCTGGCCGTGAAAGCCGACGATATCGATATCCTCGCGCCTGATGCCGTTCCGCGCGACGAAGGCCGTAACGGCGTCGGTGTGCGCCATGGTCACGGCGCGCTCGGCCTCACCGATCACGCCCGGCCGTGCGTCGCGCCGCGTCAGATTGACCGCCTCCGCGAGCGCCTCCCGCAACAGGCCGCGCTCGTCGTCGCTGTAAGGGCGATAGCCTGTCGGCCCGAACGCCGTCACGCGCTCACCGTCGGTTTCGATCAAGGCGACATCAACGCCGTCAAGCGAGGTGCCGCTCATCATGCCGATCGCCGTCATCATCGCCCCGTGGTCTCCAGTGTCTGGCTTGTGCCGAAGGCGCGCTTCTTATAATGGCAAACACCTGACACGCAGTATAACCGGGCGGCGGCTGACAGCTATCCTGTGCCGAATAGTCTGCGCGTTCAGTTGAAAAAGAGATTAGAGTTATAGTGCCATGGTCGCATTCAAGTCCGATTTTCTCAACACGCTTCAGGAACGGGGCTTCATCCACCAATGCTCCGATTTCGAAGGACTTGATGCGCTGGCGTCCAAAAATCAGGTGACGGCCTATACCGGCTATGACTGCACCGCGCCGTCGCTGCATGTCGGGCATCTGCTCTCGATCATGATGATGCACTGGCTGCAACAGACCGGAAACAAGCCGATCGCCCTGATGGGTGGCGGCACCACGCGCGTGGGCGATCCGTCGGGCCGCGACGAAACGCGCAAAATTCTGAGCTACGACCAGATCGACGCCAACAAGGAGTCGATCAAGGGCACGTTTTCGAAGTTCCTCGTTTTCGGCGATGGCAGGAACGACGCCATCATGACCGACAACGCTGAATGGCTCACCCGGCTCAACTACATCGAGATGCTGCGCGACGTCGGCCGGCATTTTTCCATCAACCGCATGCTCACGATGGACAGCGTGAAGATGCGTCTTGAGCGTGAGCAGGAGCTTTCGTTCATCGAGTTCAATTACATGATCCTGCAGTCCTACGATTTCGTGGAACTGGCGCGCCGCCACGGCTGCAATTTGCAGATGGGCGGTTCGGATCAGTGGGGCAACATCGTCAACGGCGTCGATCTCGGCCGCCGCATGGGGACGCATCAGCTTTACGCGCTGACCTGCCCGCTGCTCACGACATCGTCGGGCGCCAAGATGGGCAAGACCGCGGCGGGCGCGGTCTGGCTCAACGCCGCCATGCTGCCGGTCTATGATTACTGGCAGTACTGGCGCAACGTCGAGGACGCCGACGTCGGCAGATTCCTCAAACTGTTCACGATCCTGCCGATGGACGAGATCGCGAAGCTGGCCGCATTGCAGGGTGCCGAGATCAATGAGGCCAAGAAGGTGCTCGCGACGGAGGCGACCGCGCTTCTGCATGGTCGCGACGAAGCCGAGAAAGCCGCCGACACCGCGCGCACAACGTTCGAGCAAGGCGCTATTTCCGAGAGTCTTCCCACGCTGGATATCCCGCGGAGCGAGCTTGAGAGCGGCGCAGGCGTGCTCGCGCTGTTCGTGAAGGCGGGTCTTGTCGCCTCCAACGGCGAAGCGCGTCGCCAGATCAAGGGCGGCGGCCTTCGCGTCAACGATGTCGCCGTCGCCGACGACAAGATGGTGCTGACACCGGATCATCTCACGCCCGAAGGCGTGATCAAGCTTTCAATGGGCAAGAAACGCCACGTCCTGCTGCGGCCCGCATAGCACGTCGCGTTTCCTTCACGCGAACTGGTTTCCACTTCGCGGGAAAACGCTCCAGTTAGTTGATTGAGCATCGGATTTATCCCGAAACCGGTTCCCACTTTCGGGTCCGATGCTCTAATTGCCGCTCGTTGCCGGAAATTCGATCTGGTTGGCTGTTCTTCCCGTCTGGAACTCAAAGATCTTGCGCACCAGTCCCGGCGCCATGGCCGAGATCGGGTTGATGCGCAGTTGCGGCTGTCCCGGTGTTCCAACCACCTCATAGGTCACGCCGATCAATCCCTCGTCACTGCCGCCCCCGAGGATGAGTCCGACGACCGGAAGCTGTCCAAAGATGTTGTTGAGCCCGTACATCGGAACGAAGGTGCCGCTCATGCGAACCTCGTTGGCGGGATAGTCGATCCGTCCTTCGATGGTCGCGCCGATCGTCGGACCCTTGACGACGCCGTCGCGGACCGTGAGTTGTCCGTTCTGTCGGCTGAATTCCGCGCGCAGACGCGAGAATGAAATACCATTCTGGGCGGTTCGGGGCCCGCCCGCCGCGGCGCGATCCAGAGCCGGTTCGCCCTTGATGGTGAAATCGCGAACGTTGATCAGTCCCTGCTTGGCCCGCTGCTCGGCGGTCGGCGGATCCATCGCCAGCGCGAGCTGACCGCCGAACATTTTTCCGTAGGTATCGGTAAAGCGGAAGAACGCGCCGGCGTCGTCGGTCTCGATCAGAACCACGTCGCGGCCCTGCGGACGTCCGCGCAGACTGCCTGTCAGGGGTGTATTGCGTCCGATCTTGCCGGTCATGGCGAGGCTGCGAACCGACCCGTTGCGCTGGGCCATCTTGACGTCCGCGCTGCGGATGGCTTCGCCGTAAAATCCGGCGACGGCTCCGATCTTCAGGTCGATGTCGAAATCGATGCTCTTCGATTTGCTTCTGGCGTCGGCCTGCTTGCCCGAGATCGCCGATTTGAGAAAGCCGCGACCGTCGAACACGTCGCCGCGCATGACGACCTTCAGCACGCCGTCAGCGTTTCGCTCGGCCTTCAGGGAAGCCCGGTCACCTTCCGATGGCGCGTAAACCGGGAAGTTCACGTTCACCAGATCGCTGTTCTGATCGAGTTCCAGCGATCCTTTTATCGTGACGCCGCTGCCGTCGACGATGATGTCCTCAAGGCGCGTGGATTGCGCTTTCTGCACCACATTGAACGTCGCGTGCCCTGACTTTCCCGGCAGCTTGACCCAGCCGGGCAAAACGTTGTCGAGCTTCAAGGATGTGAGATCGGCATCGACGGCGAATTTATTATCCCTGTTGCGGCCAATCTTCCCGGCAAGCTTGACGGGAATCGAGCCGGTCGCTCCCGCGCCGAGATCGATACCGAGCTTTGCCCGGCTCGCATCATCCAGCGTGGCCTGCAGCTTGATGTCCGCATCGCCATCGGCCGGCTTGCGGTAGTCCAGCGATGCCGGCTGGCCGTTGATCTTGACGTCGCCCTTGACGTGATACCCTTCGTTGTTGGCAGTGACCTTCAGCGCGCTCGCTTCAAGCTTCTGATTCATGACCAGCCGGTCGGCGGCAAAGCCCGCCAGATCGGCGGTGATGGAATAGGTAGTGTCTTCCTTGGTGATCTGTCGCGTGAGCGGCAGGCCCAAGGCGATATGGGCTGCAACGGTTCCCTTGCTGGAATTCGGATCGATCAGATTATCGGTGAATTCGTTGAGGCGATCCGAGACGAGAATCTCGGCGGCCGCGGGCACCGGACTGTCGATTCTGAATCGCACTTTTGCCGGTGAAGGTTTCGGGGCCAGGTCCGGCACCTCGAAAACGACGTCGGAAATGTTGAGCCTTCGACCCGACGGAGTGTCGGCGACGGCCTGCTCGATCGTTACCCTCGCCGTTCTTCCTGTCACCCGCGCCTTCAGGCCGGCGTCGTGGACCAGGGGTAATTCATCAACGGGATAGAGCGTCACATTGTCAGCGACGATATCAACCGAAAGCCCGTCATCCGGCATCGGCGGTCCGCGACGCGACAGATTGTGAAGCGGCGAATTCACGCCGATTTCAATGCGCTTGAGAAAGCCTCGTTTAATTCGCCCGATGACCCATTCGCGCAACTCCGGCACGATCACAACCGGCCATATGCTCTTGAGGGCGGCGGCGGACATCGGCGTCCCGGCGAAGCCCAGTTTCAGGCGCGGAGCATCCGAATAGTCGATGCTGCCGGTGCCCGCGATGCCGATCTCCCCGTTGCTGATATCGGCCTGGGTCAGAATGGCCTGCTTGTGCTCGGTGTCGAAACGCAGGCCGACGGCAATGCGGTTGAAGATCAGAGGCGCCTCGCCATCGGAGCCGGCGAGCACGATGGTGCCACCGCTCAAGCCCATCTGCCAGTCCGGGACATTGCCATTCGGAGGCTGGAGACGGGCGAGCAGCGTAATTCGGTTCTCGCCGGACACGATCTTGAACGGCACCAGGAGCACACGCCGTCCCGAATCCCATTCCAGGTTCATCTCGATCTGATCGATCGCCATGGGATAATCCGGCGTGTCGGAATCGATGATCGTGCCCTTGCCCGCGAAAAGATTGCCGCGGAGATATGTAGGCAGGCCGTCGCGGCCGATCTCGCCCTTCAGTTCGCCGCTGAGCGGCATGTCGGCGCTGTAAGTGAGATCCTTGATGCGAAGGGCCAGCAAAACGGTCTTCGCCGGAATTCCGGAGGCGCGGAGTTCAATCGGACGGACACCATTCGCGGGCGGCCCGACCGCGACATGAAGCGACCATTCCTTGCTGCCGCCTTCGCTGACGGTGAACGCGACTCCGCCCGCGCTCGGCCGGCGAAGGCTCAGGCTGATGTTGCTGAAGCTCCAACGGTTGCCGCGCTGCTGGTCATCAACCACCAGCCTTCCGTTCTTCAGACCGATCTCATTGAGATTTTGGCCATCGAGCCCCCTTACGCCGAGGCCGTCGAGCCATTCCAGTCCCGCCAGCAAGGCGCCTGCGTTGCCGCTGCCTTCCGAGATCGCGGGAGCGGCGGCATGGGAATCGGAGAGTTGCGGCGTCGCTTGTGGGGGGGGCGAGGTTTCCGAGGGGATGGCCGTCGATGGCAGGCCGGATCGCAGGGTCGGCGCGACGCCCGTGGCAAGCGGCTTGGCGTTATCGCCCGTGGAAACAGTGACCTGGCCGTCCGGCGTAATCCGGACCGCAAGTTCGGCGTCGACCAGATCGAGGCTTTCCGCGCGCAGCCGGCCGGTCAACAGCGCCAAGCCGGACAGCTTAACCTCGGCTTTGGGAGCGCTCGCGATCACGACGCGATCGCGGTCACGGACCACGACGTCACGAATACGGACCGCGATACGAATTCTGCCGGCGCGCTCGATCTGAGTGCCGCCGATTTCCACCGTGTTGTCGCGACCGATGTTTCCCTCGATCGCGCTGACAAGCCATGGCGTCATCATGTCGAGGTTGAGGGGACCAGCGCCGAGGCGCCACCAGAGCGCGCCGAACCCCCCTGCGAACGTGACGGCCAGAACCAGAAAGGCGACCGCGAGCCGTTTGATCCAGCGTTCTCCCGCCAGCCAGTTTCTGAACCTCACGAATCGGTCGCCGGCCCTGTGGAACCTCGAATCCGATCGCGACAGTAACCGACGTACGCGACGGCTGTGGACTTCGTCGTGGTCCTCATCCCAGCCGACGACCTCTGCCTGCGAGACATGACGGCCGCCGTGCAGATCTGGATCTCGTGTCGGCGTGCTTTTAGTCATTGCCTCTCGGTGCCGGCTTGGTCCGGAGCGTTCGCTCTCATCGGTCCGCACGCCGCGTCCGGACGAACGTTCCTGTGACGGGGGGCGGACAATCCGTCGAATCCCTTGTAACCGTACCCGCGGTCGCAGTCATGGCGGCGGCGGCAGTCTGACCGATTCGTCCTCGGCATCCGCGGCAATCATAGCGGATACTGAACGTTGGAAAACGACGAAAGGAAGGCGTATGTCCAAGAAGATACGCAAGAAATCCTCGAAATCCGATAGTTCTGGAACGGTCCGGGCTGCAACCGCCAGTCACACGGAACAGGTTCGCGACGCTGGTCAGTCAACCTCCCTGGCAGGAAGCGGAAAACCCAAACCGCACCCTGCCCCGCCGGCCTCTCCAGCTGTCGAACTCGCGGAAGGCTCCCCGGCCCCGTCCTTCAACCTTCCTAAGGAAGACGGCGCGTTGGTTTCGCTGGCCGATTTCGCGGGAAGGAAGCTCGTGATCTTTTTCTATCCACGCGCGGGCACGCCGGGCTGCACCAGGGAGGCGGTGGATTTCACCCGGCTGGCGACAGATTTCGCGGCCAGTGGAACGGCGGTGATCGGCGTATCGGCCGATCCCTTAAAAGCCCAGCAATCGTTCCGAAACAAGCACAAGCTGTCCACTCCTCTGATATCGGACGAAAAGCGCGAGATGCTGGAGGCATATGGTGCGTGGGGTGAAAAATCCATGTACGGCAAGACCTTCATGGGTGTTCTTCGCACAACGGTACTGGTAAATGAGGCCGGACGGATCGCTCGTATCTGGCGCAAGGTCAAGGTTGAAGGCCACGCCGACGAGGTGCTCGCGGCCGCGCGCGAACTGTGAAGCCGCATGGCCGTTTTCCGAAAATTAACCATGAACGGTTCCAATCAGCATCGAAGTTGAGCCGCCTGGAACTTCGTTTTCGGTCGGCACAGGAGTGTCGATGTCGTACCGTTCCAGTCCGTGTGTCGAGTATCCGCCGCAGCGCAGCCACGCTCACAAACACGATCGAAGTCCGCCTCGCCGCGCCGCAGCGGGCTTTTCGTCAGGCGTGCCGGAGAAACGGAGCGGCTACACCTTCGCCTATGGCGGCCGACAGGTTCGATTTGGCCCGGTCGTGTTCTGGATCGCGGTCGGAACGGTCACGCTGCTCGGGGTCTGGTCGGCCGCAACGGCGACGTATTTTGCCTTTCGCGATGACGTGCTGACGCGGCTCCTCGCGCGGCAGGCGGAAATGCAATACGCCTACGAGGATCGCATTGCCGAATTGCGCTCGCGGGTCGATCGCACCACCAGCCGCCAATTGCTCGATCAGGAACAGTTCGAAAGAAAGCTCGACGGGATCATGCGCCGTCAGGCGTTGCTTGAATCCCGTGCCGGCGCCCTGAATGCCATATCCGACGTTTCAGTGACGGGTTCGATCAAAGGGGCGGCGCAAAAAGCGCAAAACGACACTGATGCAGGCCCGTCGCGGGCCGAAAAACCATCTCCCATCAACGACGCCGCCGGCTTCGAGATGCTCGATCGGGGCGCTGCCCTCGACTCGCGCAGTCCGGCCAATGCCCGTCCCAAACCGGTCCCGCTCATGAACCTCACCGGCGAGTCCAACAGGCTGATGCGACTGGAATCGTCGCTCGATCGGGTCGAGAGCCGCCAGGTCGCCGAGTTGAACTCGATCGCGGACGGCATGGATTCCCGCCTGCGGCGGATGCGCGGAGTGTTTTCCGACCTCGGACTGAGTGTCGCGAAAATGGCGGCCGCGTCGAATTCCGGCACGGGCGGGCCCTATGTGCCGGTCAAGCTGCGATCCGATGTCGATCCCTTCGAGCACCAGCTTCATCGCGTCAACCTGACGCGGGCGCAGATCGACCGGCTCGACCGCGCTCTCGCCCTTGTTCCCTATCGCAAGCCGGTCACGGGCGAACTTGAATTCACCTCCGGTTTCGGTGTCCGCGTCGATCCGTTCGTTGGGCGAGCGGCGATGCATACCGGGCTCGATTTTCGCGCTGCGACGGGAGCGGCCGCGCGTGCGACGGCTAACGGAAAGGTCACCACCGCGAACTGGACGGGCGGTTACGGCCGGATGGTCGAGGTGGATCATGGCAATGGCCTGTCCACCCGCTATGGGCACCTTTCGGCGATCAATGTGAAGGTCGGCCAATCCGTCAAGGCAGGACAGGTGGTCGGCGAGGTCGGCTCGACGGGCCGTTCGACGGGGCCTCACCTGCATTATGAAACAAGGATCGAGGGGGAAGCCGTCGATCCTCAGAAATTCTTGCGAGCGGGCAGCCGCCTGAACAACGGCTGATTGAAATGATCCGCGCGGCCCTGTCCCACGCTTGCTTGATGTCAAAAGACCCCGGCCGTTGAATGACGGATTTCCACACCGCCGAACATCTTCGGGCTTGAACATCCTGCACTCGAGAGGCATACCCCGAAACAATTTACCGCTCCGGGACTTAACACCCAGAGCAGTTTCGCTTCTGTCTGGATCAGAAGTGAAAGCCCCACACGCGCCCGTAGGGATACGCAACCGAAATGCCCGACCGAACCGCTGAAAGCGCCGACCGGATTGACCCGCAGACCAGCAAGATGGTCGCGAGAGCGATCGGCGAGCGGCTGCGGAACGAGGTGCGGCCGGAGGAATCGGAACTTCCCTTCCAGCTTCAAGTGCTGATGCGGCAGCTTCACGCGCAGGATCACCATAGCTGAGATCCCTGCATAGCTGATATCCCTGCGCCGGGCTCGTTCGGTTGAAGCCCCCTTCTGTCAGGCCTTGCCTCCTCCCGCCTCCATTCACAAACGGGTTGCGTTTGGCCACGCGGCGGTGAAAAACAAGGCATGCTTTCCATCACCGATATTTCGATCCGCATCGCCGGACGCCTGCTGATCGACCATAGCTCCGTTCAGATCGTGCCCGGCGCCCGTGTCGGCTTCGTCGGACGTAACGGCGTCGGCAAATCGACGCTGTTCCACGCGATACGCGGGGAACTGCCGACGGAAACGGGTGCCATCGCCATTCCGCCGCGCTGGCGCGTCGGCAGCCTTGCGCAGGAGGCGCCGGATGGTCCGGAAAGCCTGATAGAGGTGGTGCTTAAGGCCGACCTCGAACGCCATGCGTTGCTGCATGAAGCCGAAACAGCCCGCGATCCGGAACGTATCGCGGACATCCAGACTCGTCTGGTGGATATCGACGCTCATTCCGCGCCCGCACGAGCGGCATCGATCCTGAGCGGCCTCGGATTTTCGACGGCGGATCAGGCACGCCCCTGTTCGGAGTTCTCAGGCGGCTGGCGCATGCGCGTCGCGCTCGCGGCAACGCTTTTCGCGTCACCCGACCTGTTGCTGCTGGACGAGCCGACCAACTACCTTGATCTTGAAGGAACGCTCTGGCTGGAGGATCATCTCGCGCACTACCCGCGCACGGTCATCATCATCAGTCACGACCGCGACCTCCTCGACACATCCGTCGATCAGATTCTGCACCTCGATCGCGGCAAGCTCTCGCTCTACAAGGGAACCTATTCCGCCTTCGAAGAGCAACGCGCAACCCGCGAAATGCTCGACGCCAAGCACGCCAGACGGCAGGCCGATGAGCGCAAGCGGCTCCAGGCTTTTGTCGATCGCTTCAAGGCCAAGGCCTCGAAGGCGCGCCAGGCGCAATCACGCGTGAAGATGCTCGAACGTATGAAACCGGTGACCGCGCTGGTCACGCAGGACGTGCGCGAGATTTCCTTTCCCGTGCCGGACAAGCTGCTGTCGCCGCCGATCATCGCCGTCGACGAGGCCGTCGTCGGTTATGATCCGAAATCGCCGGTTCTCAAGCGCGTGACGTTGCGGGTGGATGAGGACGATCGCATCGCCCTGCTCGGCTCCAACGGCAACGGCAAATCCACCCTCGTCAAACTGCTGGCCGGCAAGCTGCAACCGTTCGCCGGCAAGGTGGTGCGCGCCGACAAGCTGTCGATCGGCTATTTCGCCCAGCACCAGACCGACGAGCTGGACCTCGACGGCTCGCCCTACGATCATGTGCGGCGCCTGATGCAGGATGCTCCGGAAACGAAAATCCGCGCCCGCGTGGGGGGCATCGGCTTTTCCGGTAAGGCGGGAGATACGCTCGTTCGAAGCCTTTCGGGCGGCGAAAAAGCGCGCCTTCTGCTCGGGCTTGCGACGTTCTTTGCTCCCAACATGATCATCCTTGACGAGCCGACCAACCATCTCGATATCGACAGCCGCGCCGCGCTTGCCGAAGCCATCAACGAGTATCCCGGCGCTGTCATCATGGTGTCGCACGACCGCTACCTGATCGAGGCCTGCGCCGACCAGCTATGGGTGGTAGCGGACCATACCGTTACGCCTTACGACGGCGATCTTGAGGACTACCGCCGCGCGGTTTTGTCGGCACGGGGTCTCCGCGCGAACGGCCGCGGGGTGTCCGGCCAGCGCGATGACAGCCGGGACAAGCCGCGGCGCGAGAAGACCGAACGGCGCTCGCCGCTGAAACAGAAGATCACGGCCGCCGAGGCCGAGATCGAGCGGATTACTGGGATCATCGCCAAAATCGATGTCGCCCTAGCGCTGCCGGATCTGTTCAAGCGTGAGCCCAGGCAGGCGGCGCAACTGACCAAGGCGCGCGCCAGCGCCGCCGATGCGCTGCGGCGGGCGGAAGAGGAATGGCTGGAGGCCAGCTCGTCTTACGACAACGCTCTATGATTTTGATTTGACACGTTTTCTTCACGCGAACCGGTGTCCACTTCGCTCGAAAACGCTCTAGAAAAGACCATAACTCACGCGCTTACCGTCTTTTCGTCCGCCGCTCCGGCTTCTGACGGACGGTTGATTCGGGCGCCTGCTCGATGGAAGCGAGGCGTCCCGCCGTAAATGTGTAGATTCCGGCACGCGGTCCCTTCAGGAACGTCAAGACCGCAACACGATCGCCGCGAGAATTGTTGGAGAGGCTGACATTGTCTGGCGCGGCACCGAGACCGCGCGTCACGTCGCACTCGGTATGGCCTAACGCCACTGTACCCGAAGCCGCGAGCGCCGGAGTATCTCCTGCGCTATCAGCGAGGGCGCTGGATTCACCCATACCGATCGGCGGCGCCATGCCCGGACAAAGACCGTCAGCGCTGATGAGATCGTCCGGCGAGACCGGCTTGTCCGGGGTCAGCGGCGGCGCTTCAACCGAAACGTTCTTGATGAACAACCGGCCGGACCGCGAAAACCAGTCCGCGTCCTTCGAGAGCAGGCCAGACGAAAACATATCCGATGCGGTGCCGCAGCCCGAGACGAGCGGCGCCATCAAAAGCAGCGGTATCAGCGCCCTTCGGCGAAATCTGGGCTGTCTCACGACGAATTCTGTCCCGGCGGATCGTAGCAAAGGCCTGTCCCAGCACCGATTTGCGGCGCGACCATGGCTGGACCCTAGTGTTTGATCAGAAAGCTTCAAGTCTCATCAAATTAAAATCGCTCTATCTGACTACCCGCGACGCTGCCAGCGCCCCGTTTCGTCAGGCTGCCAGTAGGTCGCCTCACATCCTCGCGACGTGCATTCCGTCCAGACGGCTCTCGCGGCGTCCCGCGCGGCTCCGTCGTCGCCATCGAATATCAGCACCAGCCGCTCATAGGTATCAAGACTTTCCGGAAGCGGGGCGCTGTCGACCAGAAATCTGACGGTGGCCCGGTTGGGATTGCGGCCGTCGATCGTCAGCACGATCGGCTGTTCGCTTGCATCCTCGATCCGCCACGTCGCATGCGGCAGGAAAGAATCGTCACGATAGGACCACAGATGCGCGTCGAGCGCATCGGCGCGCTCTTCAGACGTCGTGTGGACGACGGCGCGCCATCCTCGCTCGAAGGTCTTCTCGAGCAGCGGCGGCAGAACCTTTTCCAGCGACATGTTCTGCAAATGATAGAACAGGACTTCCGTCATCGCTTCGTTTCGTAATGCTCCGCGACGAGGCGGTCCAGCAGCCGCACGCCGAATCCGGATCCCCAGCTCTGATTGATGTCGGATTTGGGAGCGCCCATCGCCGTTCCCGCGATGTCGAGATGCGCCCACGGAGTATTGTCGACGAACCGTTGCAGGAATTGCGCGGCCGTGATCGAGCCGCCATGGCGTCCGCCCGTGTTCTTCATGTCGGCGAACTTCGAGTCGATCAGCTTGTCGTATTCCGGCGCAAGCGGCATCCGCCAGAGCCGCTCACCGGTCTGAAGGCCTACCTTGGTGAGGCGCTCCGACAACTCGTCGTTATTGGAGAACAGGCCGGCGTGCTCGGTGCCAAGCGCGACCATGATCGCGCCGGTCAGCGTTGCGAGATCGACCATGACCTTCGGCTTGAACTTGCGGACGACATACCAGAGCACGTCCGCGAGAACGAGCCGGCCCTCGGCGTCGGTGTTGATGATCTCGATGGTCTGTCCCGACATGGACGTCACGATATCGCCGGGCCGCTGCGCGCTGCCGTCCGGCATGTTCTCGACAAGGCCGATCGCGCCGATGGCGTTCACCTTCGCCTTGCGCGCGGCGAGCGCGTGCATCAGCCCCACCACGCAGGCGGCCCCGCCCATGTCGCCCTTCATCTCTTCCATGCCGCCGGCGGGTTTGATCGAGATTCCGCCGCTGTCGAAGCAGACGCCCTTGCCGACGAAAGCAACGGGCGGCTCGCCCTTCCTGCCGCCGTTCCAGCGCATGACGACCGTCCGGCTGGGCCGTACCGACCCCTGCCCCACCCCCAGCAGCGCTCCCATGCCGAGCTTCGTCATCGCCTTGACGTCCAGAACGTCGATGCCGACTCCCATCGCGCGCAACCGGCTCGCGCGCCGCGCGAATTCCTCGGGATAGAGGACATTCGGCGGTTCGTTGACGAGGTCGCGCGCGATAATGACACCGTTGACAACGTGATTGACCGGCGCGAACGCCTTCTTCGCCGCGGCGGCATCGGCGACCGCGATCGATACGTCGGCGCGAAGGACCGCGTCATCGCCATCCTTCTTCCGCGTCTTGTAGCGATCGAATTTGTAAGCGCGCAACCGGATGCCGGAAGCCAGCGACGCCGACTGATCCGGCTCCATCGCCGCGGATGGCAGTTCCGCAATGATCGTAACGCCGTTGTTGTCGCTGCGAACCTTTCCCGCGATAACGCCGCCGAGTTTCAGGAAGTCGCCGCTCTTGAGAGCCGGCGTCTTGCCGGCGCCCACGACGATCAGACGATTGGCCTTGAGCCCCTCCGGGGCGAGAATATCGAGCGTCGTCGCGCTTTTGCCCTTGAACTGATTGGCTGCGGCCGCCCGTTTGACCATTCCGGCCGACGAACCCAGTGCTTTCCCCGCGGCCCGGCCGAACTTCAGCGCCTCATCGCAGAATACCACGAGGGTTCCGCGCGAGGCGGTCGAAAAGGGAACAAAGCCGACCTTGACGGCGTCGGGCATCGGAAACCTCCAGAACTCAGGGTGGCGCGGCGTCGGAATCGGAGCAGCGCGTGTGACTTGCCGACTATGACCTGTCAAAGGCAACGCTGCCAAGCTCCGCCATGGGATCAGTTCCCGGCGCCGTTATCGACAACTCGCCCGGGGAGCGCGATCGGCCTGACCGTCGTGGCTGCCGGGTCACATGTCATCCGGATTTTAACTATAATCGCGGGGCTTTGAGGCCCAGCCATTTTATTGACAGATCAAAGGGATGGTACTGGGCCACGAGTCAGGTAAGAACAAGGCGGGACACTGGGGATGTCCCGGCTGCGGTCTGGCCGCTGTGGTCTGGCTTTGCCGGATGTTTCCGCCCGAAGGGACTGGGGATCGTTCAGACCGATGGGGTCGATCGACAAGTATATTTTCCGGACGACGCTGGCGTCGTTTGTCGTGGTTCTGGTCAGCCTGACGGGGGTGATCTGGATTACGCAGGCGTTGCGCGGGATCGACCTGATGACAAGTCAGGGGCAAACCATCCTGACGTTCCTGGGAATCACCAGCCTTGCGATCCCGGTGCTGGTGCTGATCATTTCTCCGATCGCGCTGATGATCGCGGTCTCGCACACGCTTCACAAACTGGCGACGGATTCGGAAATCATCGTGATGAACGCCGCCGGCCTGTCGCCGTTCCGGCTCTTCCGGCCGTTCCTTTATGCAACTGTTGTCGTGGCCCTGCTGGTGGCATTCATTGCGGCCTACCTCGCGCCTGACGGCATGCGCCGGTTGAAACAATGGGACGCCGAGATCACCGCCGACGTTCTGGCGAACGTTCTGCAGCCGGGCCGGTTTGCGCAGCTCGATCCGAACCTGACAATTCGCATTCGGGAACGACAGCCGGGCGGCCAGCTCGCCGGAATCTTCATCGATGACCGCCGTAATTCAAATGAACGCCTCAGTATCATCGCCGACCACGGAACTGTGATGAAGAACGACAAGGGCTCGTTCCTGATCCTGGAAGACGGACACCTGGAGAGATTCGAAACCGGCAAGCGCGAGCCGGCCATGGTCGCGTTCGACCGCTATGCTTTCGACATGTCGAAGTTTTCCAATCGGGGGCATGGTGTCGTTTATGGCATTCGCGAACGCTACCTCTGGGAGCTGATTGCTCCCGACGAGAAAGACCCGCTGGTTCAGCAACTGCGCGGCCAGTTCCGCGCCGAGCTTCACGATCGATTCACCGCGCCGCTCTATCCGTTTGCCTTTGCCGCGCTGACCTTCGCGTTCCTCGGAACACCGCGCACCACGCGTCAGAGTCGTAATTTCTCCATGGGAGCGGCAATTGCCGCCGTGTTCAGCCTTCGTATGGCAGGCTTCGCACTCTCGGTCATGACGGTGAAATCGCCGATGGCGGCGCTCCTGCAATACCTGCTTCTTTTCGGCGCGATCGGTATCAGCCTGCGGGTGATCGTTGCGGGAATCGTGCTCGAACCGCCAGCCGCGTTGATGGAAGCGATCAACAGATCGAACGCGCGGATCCTTCGCCTGCTGGGGAAGAGGCCGGGCTTCGCATGAGCATGCTGACGAACACGTTGGGGCGTTATTTCGCCGGCCGCTTCATGGTGGCGGCGCTCGGCGTGTTCGCCAGCATTTTCCTGCTGCTCGTTCTCGTCGATTACATTGAAATGGTGCGGCGAACCTCAGGGCTTGCATCGGCGTCGGCGCTCATGGTGGCCGAAACGTCGCTATTCAGGGTGCCTCAACTGCTTGAGAAACTGACACCGTTCTGCGTTCTGATCGGCGCCATGACCTGCTATCTCGCATTGTCGCGGAAGCTTGAACTGGTGGTGGCCCGCGCCGCCGGCGTTTCGGCCTGGCAGTTCATCTCGCCGACGCTGGCATGCGCGATCGCGCTGGGCGTCTTCGCGACCACGGTTTACAACCCCCTGTCTTCCAACCTGCGGGAACTGTCGAAGCGCATGGAGGCCGATCTGTTCGGCGGTGCCTCGGGCGGAGGTCTCCACGACGCATCGGGCTTCTGGATCAACCAGGTGACCGACGACGGCCAGGCGATCATCAACGCCGCGCTCAGTGAGCAGCAAGGCGTGCGCTTGACGGGACTCACGGTGTTCCGGTTCGATCCCGATTCGAGGTTCAGGGAGCGCATCGAGGCTCGGGAAGCCGCCCTGGAGGATGGCCGCTGGCTGTTCAAAGGCGTCCGCCGATTCACGCTCGATAACCCTCCGGTCGAGCAGGAAACTTTCGTGCTCCCGACCAGCCTGACGCCGGCGCAGGTGCAGAACAGTTTCTCCACGCCCGAAACTGTGTCATTTTGGCAACTTCCGGACTATATCCGATCCTCCGAAAGTTCTGGTTTTGCCACCGCGGGATACCGGCTGCAGTACCACAAACTCATCGCACAGCCGTTTTTGCTGGCTGCCATGGTGATGCTGGCGGTCTCGGTAAGCCTCCGGTTCTTCCGTTTCGGCGGGGTGCAAAAGATGGTTTTAAGTGGCGTGGGTTCCGGCTTTCTGCTCTATGTCCTATCCAAGGTAACTGAGGATCTGAGCAAGGCCGAATTGATGAATCCAATCGCCGCGGCGTGGCTGCCGGTTTGCGTCGGCGGCCTCACCGGTTTTTTGGTCTTGCTGCACCAGGAGGACGGATAGTGGCCCCCATCGCCACCCTCCGTAAACGATCGGCTATTCGCGAGCAGCGCAGCCCACTGCGCCGCTATCGGTCTGGTGCGTCCATGATTCCGGCCTCGCTGACGGCGGCCGTTCTTGGTCTGATCGCCGCCGCCGTGATGGACGTCGTCGCGACCACTCCGGTGGCCGCGCAAAGCTTCACTTACAACCCTCGCCCGCCCAAGCCAGCGCCGCCGCCAAGGCAGAACGATGGGCAGATGCTCGTTCAAGCCACCGAGCTTGACTACGACTACAACAATTCCCGCGTGTCGGCCGTGGGCAATGTGCAGATGTTCTACAACGGCACGAGCGTCGAGGCGGATCGTGTCACCTACGACCAGAAAACCAAGCGGCTCCATGCCGAAGGCAACATCCGCATGACCGATGCGGATGGTAAGGTCACTTATGCCAACATTCTCGATCTGAGCGATGACTACCGGGACGGTTTCGTCGATTCGCTGAGAGTCGACACCGCCGACGCGACGCGCATGGCCGCCACCCGCGCCGATCGGACCGAAGGCAACTACACGGTATTCGAAAACGGCGTCTATACGGCCTGCGCGCCATGCAAGGAGAATCCCAAGAAGCCCCCGCTGTGGCAGGTCAAGGGCGCCCGGATCATTCACAACCAGACCGAGAAGATGCTGTACTTCGAGGACGCCCGTTTGGAGTTCTACGGCGTGCCGATGGCCTACATGCCCTTCTTCTCGACACCCGATCCGACGGTGAAGCGCAAGAGCGGCTTCCTGATGCCGGCTGTGACCGCCTTTACCGGTTTCGGGGTCGGGGTCGAGACCCCCTACTATTTCGCGCTGGCGCCGAACTACGACCTGACCCTTTCTCCCCGCTTCACCACGCGGCAAGGCGTATTGATGCATGGCGAGTTCCGGCAGCGTTTCGAGGACGGCGCCTATCAGATCCGTGCCTACGGCATCAATCAGCTTGATCCGGACGCCTTCGGCGCGGGTCCAGGCAACCGCGACCTGCGCGGCGGTGTCGATACCAAGGGCCAGTTCGCCTTGAACGACAAATGGATCTGGGGTTGGGACGGCGTTCTGCTGAGCGACTACTTCTTCTTCTCCGACTATCGGTTGAGGCAGTACAGGGACCCGATGCAATCGTTCCTGACCTTGCCGACCGAAGCGCTCTCGCAACTCTATCTGACTGGCGTCGGTAACCGCAGCTACTTCGACGCTCGCGCCGTCCACTATCTGAGCTTCTCCGGCAATCAGAGCCTGGTTCCGGTGATCGCGCCCGTCGTCGATTACTCGAACGTCATCAACCATTCGGTGATCGGCGGCGAGTTCAGCTACAAGTTCAATTTCGTCAATCTCATGCGCGATCAGCCGCAGTTCGATCCGATCTCGACGCTGGCGAATACCTCCTTCGTATGTGCGCCGACATCGGCTGACCCAGCGGCGAGAACGCCAGCTAATTGTTTGCTTCGGGGCATTCCGGGAACCTATACGCGCCTGACGGCGCAAGCTCAGTGGCGGAGGTCGTTCACCGATTCCTTCGGTCAGATATGGACGCCGTTCGCCTCGCTTCGCGCCGACGCCATCAATGCCGACATTTCGAATCAGCCGGGCGTGTCCAATTTCATCCAGCCCGGCGCCACACAGACAGTCCGCCTCATGCCGGCGGTGGGCCTCGAATATCGCTATCCCTTCATCAACGTTCAGCCCTGGGGCACCACGACGCTCGAACCGATCGCGCAGGTCATCATCCGCCCGAACGAGAGCTATGCGGGCCGGCTGCCGAACGAGGATGCGCAGAGCCTGGTCTTCGACGCCACGAACCTCTTCAGGGTGGACAAGTTCTCCGGTTATGACCGTGTCGAAGGCGGCGGCCGCGCCAACGTGGGCGTGCAGGCGACGACCCAGTTCGATCGCGGCGGCGCGATCAATTTTCTGTTCGGACAGTCCTATCACCTGTTCGGCCTCAACTCGTTCGCCGTCGCGGATATCACCAACACCGGTGTCAATTCCGGCCTGCAGCGCGCGCAATCCGACTACGTGACAGGCGTCAATTATTCGCCGAACAGCGCCTTCACGTTCAGCGCGCGCGCGCGCGTTGATGAGACGACCCTGAATGTGCAGCGTTTCGAAGCCGAAGGTCGCGCCAGTTTCAACCGGTGGTCCGGAAGCATTCTGTACGGCGATTACGCGGAGCAGCCCGGCCTCGGGTTTCTGACAAGGCGCCGGGGAATTCTCGGCTCCGGGTCCTTTAAGGTCGCATCCAACTGGGTTGTGCAGGGTGCGGCGCGCTGGGATCTGGAAGCCAATCAGATCAACCAGTATGCGGTCGGCGCGGGATACGTGGACGATTGCTTTGTTCTCGGCGTCAACTACGTGACATCATACATTTACGCTGCGGGAGCAGCGCCGCCCCAGCTTAACCATGCTTTCATGCTTCAGCTTGGGCTGAGAACCCTGGGGCAGACCCGCCAAGGGTCAACCGGCGTCCGCTAGGTTTTTTCAGGTGGAGGTGCTTTTTGCAGCAACGACGGAGCTGCCTGATTTGATTCAGCCCCCGTCGACAGAAGAACTGCTATAGCGTTTTCGTCAAGCGAACCGGTGTCCATCCTCGGGTCAAGCCCGAGGACATGCTGTGCTTGAAAACGTTCCGGAGCGGGATAAGGAAAAGCGTGTAGCGGTTTTTCGCCCGCATCCGCTCTGGAATATTGGAATCGATCACGTTTACGGTTCTGGATCGATTCGATCCAAAACCATCGTGACCTAGCGCGACTGATATGAAAATGATCCTGATCCTCCGGCCATCCAGCTGTCTTGCCGTATTCGCGTTTCTTTCGTTCGTCAGCATGAGTTCGCCGCTGCGTGCTCAGGCGGTCGCGGTCATGGTCAACGGGGAGCCGATCACCACTTTGGACATCGAACAGCGCAGCCGTCTGATTAAGATATCCACCCATAAGTCTCCGGCCCGGCAGGAGGTGATCGACGAACTGATCGATGAAAAGGTGAAGGTCAGGGAGGCAAAGAAGTACGGTGTGAATCCGACCTCGACGGACATTGATCGTGCTTACGCCAACATGGGCGCGCGGATGGGGATGTCGCCCGACCAGCTGACGAAATCGCTCGGCTCTCAGGGGATTCGACCGGACACGATCAAGTCGCGCCTGAAAGCCGATCTTGTCTGGGGCAGCCTGGTGCGCGGCCGCTTCAAGGAGAGTCTTCTTGTGAGCGATCGGGACGTCAATGAAGCGCTGAAGAGCAGCGGCGATGATCAATCGAAAATGGAGGGTTTCGAGTACCAGATGCGCCCCGTTGTCCTGATCGTTCCGCGCGGTGCGACGGCTTCCATGGTGGAAGCGCGGCGCAACGAGGCCAATGCCTTGCGCGAGCGTGTGCAATCCTGCGCGGAGATCATTCGTACCGTCAAGGTGATGCGAAACGCCACCATCCGCGAGACGGTCACCAAAACGTCCACCGACCTGCCGCCTCCGCTTCGTGATCTGCTGGACAAGACGGCGGTGGGACATCTGACGCCGCCGGAAATGACGCGGCAGGGCGTCGAAATGGCGGCGGTGTGCGGAAAGAAGGTGACAAGCGTGGACACCCCGAAGAAAAAGGAAATCCGCGAAAAAATGTTCGCCGACAAATATGAGAAGCGATCCAAATCTTACCTGGAAAGAATTCGAAAATCCGCGATGATCGAATATCGTGAAAGTCGTCCCTGAGAATGGCGGGCAAATGTCGTTCGCGCGTCCCGCAGAAGTTAAGGCGGCGGATATCTTGAACGGCGGCATCAGTCTGATCAGAAGCCGCGACGGAGCCACCGCGTGGTGAAGCCAATTGCACTGACACTGGGTGAGCCGGCCGGCATCGGACCGGACATCGCGATCGCTGCCTGGCTGCGCCGCAGAAGTGATACCGTCCCTCCTTTCTATCTTCTCGGCGATCGCGGCTTCATCGCGGCTCGGGCAAAGCTGCTCGGACATGAGCTTCCTTTGGTGGACGCCGGCCCGGAAGACGCCGCCAGAATATTCTCTGAAGCGCTTCCCATTGCCGCCACGGGTCATCCGGTAACCGCGCAGCCCGGCGATCCCGACGGCAACAGCGCTCCCGCGGCGATCGGATCGATCCGTCAGGCGGTCAGCGACGTTGCGGCGGGCCGTGCGGCAGCGGTGGTCACCAATCCGATCGCCAAGAGCGTGCTCTACCGTGCGGGATTCGCCCATCCCGGCCATACCGAATTTCTCGCTGAACTGGCGGCGGCGAACGCCGATCCTCCACAGCCGGTGATGCTGCTGTGGTCATCCGATCTTGCGGTGGTGCCCGTCACCATCCACCTGCCCTTGCGCGATGCGATTGCAATTCTGTCGAGCCGCATGATCGTGGACACCGTCCGCATTGTTGTCGCCGACCTGCGCGCGCGGTTCGGGATCCCCAATCCCCGCATAGCGGTATCCGGATTGAACCCCCATGCGGGAGAAGACGGCTCGCTTGGAACCGAGGATCAGACAATCGTGGCCCCCGCCATCGCAACCCTGCGCGCTGAGGCAATCGACGTCAAAGGCCCGCTTCCGGCCGACACCATGTTCCATGAGGCCGCGCGCCGGACCTACGACTGCGCGATTTGCATGTATCACGATCAGGCGCTGATTCCGGTCAAGACGCTGGCGTTCGATCGGGCGGTCAACGTCACGCTGGGACTGCCCTTCATCCGCACATCGCCTGATCATGGCACCGCGTTCGACATCGCCGGCACGGGACGCGCCAGTCCATCGAGCCTGATCGCCGCGCTGCGCCTCGCCGCGCGGATGGCGGGTTCGACGCCTTCGGCATCCGCGTGATCGATGATCTACCGCCGCTGCGCGACGTCATCAAACGTCACGCGTTGTCGGCGCGAAAATCGTTGGGACAGAACTTTCTGCTCGATCTGAATCTCACAGCCAGGATCGCGCGCGCCGCAGGTCCGCTCCAGGATGCGACCGTCATCGAGATCGGTCCCGGCCCCGGCGGATTGACGCGGGCGCTGCTGGCGGTCGGCGCGAAGCATGTCATCGCCATCGAGCGTGACGAACGCGCGCTCGGCCCGCTTGAAGAAATCTCGGATCGCTATCCCGGCCGCCTGACCATCATCAACGCGGATGCGATGAACTTCGATCCGCGGCCCCTGCTCGGCACGACGCGCGCAAAGATCGTCGCCAACCTGCCTTACAACATCGCCACCGCGCTTTTGATCAGGTGGCTCAGCGTCGAGCCCTGGCCGCCCTGGTACGACATCATGGTGCTGATGTTTCAGCGCGAGGTGGCCGAGCGGATCGTTGCCCGCGAGAACGAGGACGCCTATGGCCGTCTCGGCGTGCTGTCGAACTGGCGGGCCGAGACCAAAATCCTGTTCGATATCTCGCCCGCGGCTTTCGTTCCGCACCCCCAGGTCACGTCTTCCGTGGTGCGGCTGATACCGCGTGACAGCCCCGAGCCCTGCGACCGCCGCTTGCTGGAGCAAGTTGCCGCCGCCGCGTTCGGGCATCGCCGGAAAATGCTGCGGCAGAGCCTCAAATCGTTGCCCGCCGACCCGGCGTCGCTCGCGGCCGCGGCGGGCATCGATCCCACGCGGCGCGCGGAGACGGTTTCGATATCCGGTTTCGTTGCGATGGCGCGTGAGTTGGCGAGCATCGTCGGAAGCGGCAAGAGACTCTAAGTTTCGAGTTGCCGCCGCAGTTCTCGCACGAAAGCTGTCAATCCGGTTCGGCGTTCGCGCTTGAGCCGCTCAGCCTTCAGGATCGACTGTACCTCGGCAAACGCCTCATCGATATTCCGGTTGATGACGATGTAATCGTACTCGGCCCAGTGGCTCACTTCATGCGCCGCGCGCGCCATTCGTTCGCGGATCACATCATCCGAATCCTGGGCGCGGGTATGCAGGCGCCGCTCCAGATCAGCGGCCGACGGCGGCAGAATAAAGACGCTGACCACGTCGTCTCGCGCCTTCTCCCGCAACTGCTGCGTGCCTTGCCAGTCGATATCGAACAGGACATCGCGTCCGGATGACAGCGCCGCATCCACCGGAGCGCGCGGCGTGCCGTAGCGATTGTCGAACACGACAGCCCATTCCAGCAGATCGTTGCGCTCGACCATGGCCGCAAAGGTCGTCTCGTCGACGAACGCGTAGTCACGACCATCGACCTCTCCGGGCCGCATCGGTCGCGTGGTCGCGGAGACCGACAGACTCAAGCCTTCGATGCGCTCGATCAGCAGCCGCGACAGCGTGGTCTTGCCGGCGCCGGAAGGCGACGATAGCACGAACATCAGGCCGCGCCGCTCGACTCCATCGAAACCCTGACCGTGAGCAGCCATCGATCACTCCAGATTCTGGACCTGTTCGCGAAACTGTTCGACGACGTTTTTCAGTTCGAGTCCGACATTGGTCAGTTCGAGATCGTTCGACTTCGAGCAGCAAGTGTTCACTTCCCTGTTGAATTCCTGCGCAAGGAAATCGAGCTTCCGCCCGATCGGCCCGCCGTTGCCGATCAATTCGCGCGTCTGCGAGACATGCGAGGCAATGCGATCCAACTCCTCGCGGATGTCGGCCTTCGCGGCGATCAGGATCGCTTCCTGATGGAGTCGATCCTGATCGAAGCGGTCCGATGTGTCGAGCAGTGCAGCGATCTGCTCGGACAGCCGCGCCATCACCGCGCCGGGTTGGCGGCCGGGGGCGGCCTCCGCCCTGCTCGCGAGACGTTCGATCTCATCTATCCTCTGCATCAATATGCGGCCAAGCGCAGAGCCTTCACGCTCGCGCATATCCGCCAGGCTGCGCAGCGCCTGCTCAAAAGACTCGGCGACGGCGAGCTTCACCACCTGCTCCTCGGCTTCGTCGGGCTCAGGTTCAGCAATCTCCAGAACGCCCTTTATCGATAACAGACCGTCGATGCTCGGTGCGAGCACGTCGATCTTGCCGCGCAGCTCCTGCGCGGTCTTCATGAGAGATGCCAGAACGTGCTCATTGATGCGAACGACAGGAGCCGCGTTGCTGCGCTTCACCGTCAGATTGGCATAGACGGTACCGCGTGACAGCACCTGCGTTGCGCGCTTTCGTATCGTTACGTCTATATCATCCCAGCCGGAAGGCAGCCGCGTCCGAATGTCGAACCCCTTGGCGTTTACTGACTTCAACTCCCATTCGAACGCATACGGCCCGCTTGCGCCGTGGCTTCTTGCAAAGCCGGTCATGCTCGACAACGCCATCGCGCGGTTTTTCTCCAAATGCGAAATTCGTCCAAACAGATCGTTCCGACGGTGAAGAAGGTGTGTGGTTGTGAAATCTATTGATAGAGCATTCTCGCTTCTGATCAGGTTATAGCGCTTTCGAGCGAAGTGGATACCGGTAAAGCTTCCTCTGATCCAATCAGAAACGAAGTTTTAGGGTCTATGGCTCCGACTCTTTGATTAACGCGTCTGCGCGCGAACGCCGCTTTTGTGGAAACCACAACATGATCGTGGTCCGGCTGATCGCACCAACCGACAGTGATGACGGTTTCGAAGGAGATCGCGCTCGATCAGAGGATGGGTCAGAACTCCCGGCTGAAACGTCCGGTGATCTGATTCGGCTCGGGCGGCTGAACAATGTGCCGTAGGCTCTGCGGCGTCCTACCGGTCCGGCCGGGTTCGCGGCCGCGGAGCGGGTTTCGGGGAAGGCTTCGAGGAAGATTCGTCCCGAGTCGCGCCGGTCTCCGTTGCGGCGGGCGCGACCGCCGGCGGTGGATCGTCTATCGGCTCAACCGCATCGTTCTGAATCTGCCTCTCCATGGCCCGCAACCGGGCGACATTCTTCTGATGCTGTTCGTAGGTCTCGGTGAAGCTGTGCCCCCCGCTTCCATCGGCGACGAAGAACAGGTCGCGCGTTCGCGCCGGATTTGCCGCAGCTTCAAGCGAAGCTCGGCCGGGGTTCGCGATCGGTCCAGGCGGCAATCCCTCGATCACGTAGGTGTTGTAGGGAGACGCGTGCATGATTTCGCTGCGCTTGATCGGCCGACCCAACGTTCCCTTGCCTCCGACCAGGCCATAAATGATCGTGGGATCGGACTGCAGCTTCATCTTCTGTTTCAGCCGATTGACGAACACGGACGCGACGCGGCTGCGTTCATCGGCCTTGCCGGTTTCCTTTTCAACGATGGAGGCCAGCGTAACAAGCTGCTCGGGTGTTTTGACGGGCACGTCCGAAGCACGGCGCTCCCAGACTTCCGCGAGCACGCGCTTCTGCGTCTGCTGCATACGCTGAATCACCTGGTCCCTGCTGGTGCCGCGCGGAAACTTGTACGTCTCGGGCAGCAACGTACCCTCGCGCGGGGTCTCACGAAGGGTGCCTGAGAAAATCTCGTTCTCGGAAATCCGCGCCGCGATCTGTTCGGAGGTCAGTCCCTCGGGAATCGTCACGGGGTGCTGCACCACCTTGCCATCGACAATGGTGCCGATGACGTCACGCAGGTTGGCATGCTTCTGGAACGCATATTCTCCAGGCTTCAGATCCGCTCGCGCCTTCAGTGCGAACACGCTTCCGATGAACGCCCAACGATTGTTGTCGATCACGCCTTCGCGCTGGAGAATGTCGGCGATGTCATTCATTCCGGCGCGGGACGGAATGTTGACGATCTTCTCGTCCTGCAGCGGTCCAGGCGCTTCGATCTTCTGCTTGCCGTAGACAAGAACGCCGCCGGCGCCGAGCATTCCGATCACCAGAACGGTAATGATCGCGTTGCCTGCAACCACCAGCGGGCTTCGCACGCGCGCGGAACGCTTCGGTGGCGGCGGTACCTGTTCAGGTTCAAGCGCGGCGCGCGGACTGCGTGGAGAAATGGGCGGCCTTTCAGTCATCGATGCAACCTGAATCCTGTCGGTTCAATCGGCCGGTGAATTTCCTGCCCCGGCCAGCAGCATGCGCCCTTCTCTAGAGCACATTCGCTTCTGATTGAATCAGAAGCGAAGCTCTAGATTATTGTTTTGCCGCGTTTTCTTGCGGCGAACCGGTATCCACTTCGCCGGAAAACGCTCTAGGATTTATCATCGAATGCGGCGAAACGGTGGATTTGCTTGCATCGCACGTTAATTAGCGAGGCGCCGCATGACAATCGACGCGTTGGTGCCGCCGAACCCGAACGAATTCGACAACGCGACATTGATTTCCCGTTGACGCGCCTTGTGCGGGATAAGATCAATCGCCGTTTCCACTGACGGATTATCGAGATTGATCGTTGGCGGGGCGATGTTGTCGCGAATCGCAAGGATGCTGAAAATCGCTTCCACCGCGCCCGCCGCACCCAGCAGATGGCCAATGGAAGATTTTGTCGAGGACATCGATGTTCTTGATGCGGCATTGCCCAGCAGGCGCT
The DNA here is from genome assembly GCF_047824785.1 of Nitrobacter sp. TKz-YC01. Lineage (GTDB taxonomy): Bacteria > Pseudomonadota > Alphaproteobacteria > Rhizobiales > Xanthobacteraceae > Nitrobacter. The sequence continues at coordinate 2,032,561 of NZ_CP181167.1, forward strand.
CCACGGCCTTCAGCTCGATTTCATCGCCGACCGGAGTCGATGTCCCGTGGGCGTTGATATAGTCGATATCCGATGGCGACACGCCGGCGCGCTTCATGGCCGCGCTCATGCTTCGGAAAGCGCCGTCGCCATCAGGGGACGGCGACGTGATGTGATAGCCATCCCCCGACAGGCCGTATCCCGTGATCTCGGCATGGATTCTCGCGCCACGCCGACGCGCATGCTCATACTCTTCCAGCACAACGATGCCCGCGCCTTCTCCCATGACGAAGCCGTCGCGGTTGCTGTCGTAAGGGCGCGATGCCTTGTGCGGCGTGTCGTTGAAGCTGGTGGAGAGCGTTCGCGCGGCACAGAAGCCCGCCATGCCTATGCGGCAGATCGGCGATTCCGCCCCGCCGGCCACCATGACGTCGGCGTCGCCGAGCGCGATGAGGCGGCTTGCATCGCCGATCGCATGCGCGCCTGTCGAACAGGCTGTCACCACAGCGTGGTTCGGTCCCTTCAGCCCGTGTTCGATCGACACGTATCCCGAAGCGAGATTGATCAGGCGTCCCGGAATGAAGAACGGCGACACCTTGCGGGCTCCCCTCTCCTTCATGAGGACCGCGGTGTCGGCGATGCCCGACAGGCCGCCGATTCCGGAACCGATCAGGGTGCCGGTCGCGCAACGATCCTCCTCGGTCGAAGGATGCCAGTCCGCGTCGTCGAGCGCCTGCCTGGCGGCGCTCATCGCGAAGATGATGAAGTCGTCAACCCTGCGCTGGTCCTTCGGCTCCATCCACTGATCGGGATTGAAGGTTCCGTCGGATCCGTCGCCTCGCGGGACGACGCAGGCGATTCGGCACGGCAGGTCGGTCACGTCGAACGACTCGATCTGCTTCGCGCCGCTCCTGCCATCGAGAACGCGTTTCCAGGTCGTCTCGACCCCGCAGCCAAGCGGCGACACCATGCCAAGTCCGGTGACGACAACGCGCCTCATCTGGAGAACTCCAGCTTCCTTACGGGTCATAAGGAAAAGCCGGTGGACCGTTCGAAAACGATCCGTCCGGCTTCATCATGACCGCGAGAGGGTGTCAGCTTTTCGCGTTCTTCTCGAGAAACTTGGTCGCGTCGCCGACGGTCAGGATCGTCTCCGCCGCGTCGTCGGGAATCTCGCAGCCGAATTCTTCCTCGAAGGCCATCACGAGCTCGACCGTGTCGAGGCTGTCCGCGCCAAGATCGTCAATGAAGCTGGCACTGTCGACGACCTTCTCCGGCTCCACGCCAAGGTGTTCGACCACGATCTTCTTAACCCGCTCGCCAATCTCGCTCATTATCAAACCTCGCGCTTGTTCAATTGGACCCGACCGCAAAACGAGCCATCGTGGATCATTAAACCGGCTAATTCCTGTTGCTATTCTACAGTCGTGTAGGATCTCGGTCTTTCCGCCTTGTGCAGGTGCGGACCGCAAACGACGCAGCCGCCGCACCGCCAATATACAGGGTTTCAATTTCCTGCAATGGCGTTCTTTGCCCACCCGTTCCTGGTCCGGTTATCATACATCGAAAGCCTTGACCACTAGCCCCGGCAGACAAGCCGAAAGCACCTCAAATCATTGCCATTCCGCCGTTGACATGGATCGTCTGTCCGGTCACGTAGGCGGCTTCGTTCGAACTCAGATAGACCGCCGCCGCTGCGATATCTTCCGGAGTTCCGAGGCGGGCCGCCGGGACCTTCGTCAGAATCGTCTCCCGCTGCTTTTCGTTCAGCGCGTCGGTCATCGGCGTTGCGATGAATCCGGGCGCGATGCAGTTGGCCGTCACCCCGCGCTTCGCATATTCCGCGCCCAGCGTTTTGATCATGCCGATCAGTCCGGCCTTCGATGCGGTGTAGTTTCCCTGGCCCGGATTTCCGGTGACGCCCACGATCGAGGTGATCGCGATGATGCGGCCGAAGCGTTTGCGCATCATCAGTTTTGTCGCCGCGCGCGCAAGGCGGAATGTCGCGGTCAGATTGATCCTGATCACGTCGTCCCAATCCTCGTCGCGAAGCTGCACGAACAGGTTGTCCCGCGTGACGCCGGCATTGGCGACAAGAATATCGACCTTCCCCATCGCCTTCTCGGCATCCGGCACCAATGCCTCGACCTCCGCCGTATCCGACAGGTTACAGGGCAGCACGTGAACGCGCTCGCCAAGCGTACCCGCCAGGGCCTGCAGCGCCTCCTGGCGCGTACCGGAAATCGCGACCGTCGCCCCCTGCGCATGTAGCGCCTTCGCAATGGCGCCGCCGATACCGCCGGTCGCGCCTGTCACAAGCGCGGTCCTATCGGTCAAGTCGAACATATCGCCCCCGTTGGAATATCCCGGGCCAAAACGAGAATGGCCACCCGCGTCCGGTTTGCCGCAAGGAAATGCCGCTCGTCAATAACCCTGCCCCATTTTCCGGCCGCAACGGTCGCCTCTCGCAAGGAAACGAGCACGCTCCACCGGAGCCGGCATGGTGTAGATTCATCGTCAATTCAGTCCGCAAGCTCCTACCACCCTTAACCACATCCGGTCTGCTTCCATCGCGCCCATGGAGGATGGTTGCGATGTGTGCCCTTGAAGATCTTTTCCTGATCGTTTGCATGCCGATTGTCTGCGCGCTCGCCTTGTATGGCGTTCGCGGGTGGTTGCTGCTCATGAACAAGGAAACGGAGAGCACCTGTCCGCGATGCGGCCTGGCCATGACGATGGACAAATCCATTGCGGCCGCAACACTGGTCCGCCGCTGCCCGCATTGCGAGATGGAAGCCGACCCGTTTCAGGCGTCGGCGAGCGGCTGGATCAACAGCTCGCTGAAACCGCCCGAGTGAATTGCATCGAACGGCGAATTGCGAGGTCTCGCGGTCTTTGAGCCGTCCCGATCTCAGCGCGCTGCGAGGATCGCATCCCTGGCGGCGGCGATGTCGCCGGGGCCGCCGACCGCGACGCCGGCCGCGTCCTTGGCGATGCGCTTTATGAGGCCGGTGAGCACCTTGCCCGCGCCGACCTCCAGAAAGTGCGTGACGCCCTGGGCGGCCATATAGGCCACGCTTTCGCGCCAGCGCACCGTGCCGGTGACCTGCTCCACCAGAAGTTTCCGGATCGCGTCGGGATCGCTGACGGGAGCGGCGATGACATTCGCGATCACCGGTACCACCGGCTTGTTGATCGTGACCCTGGCGAGAGCTTCCGCCATGGCGTCCGCCGCCGGTTGCATCAGCCTGCAATGAAACGGCGCCGACACCGCCAGCAGCATCGCGCGCCTTGCGCCCTTGGCCTTCGCGATCTCGACGGCCCGATCGACCGCCGCCTTGTCGCCGGACACGACCACCTGTCCGTCACTATTGTCATTCGCGGCCTCGCAGACCTGACCCTGCGCGGCTTCGTCGGCAACGGCCACGGCGACCTCATAATCGAGACCCAACAGCGCCGCCATGGCGCCGTCGCCGACCGGAACAGCCTTTTGCATGGCGAGACCGCGCGTTCGCAGCAGCCGCGCCGTATCCGCGATGCTCAGGCTTCCAGCGGCCGCCAACGCGGAATACTCCCCGAGCGAATGTCCGGCCACGAAGGCGGCATCCCGCGCCACGGATAAGCCCGCCTCGGTCTCGAGCACGCGGAGAGCGGCGATGGAAACGGCCATCAGGGCCGGCTGGGTATTCTCGGTCAGTTGCAGGGTTTCAGCGGGGCCGTCCCAGATGATGGCTGTCAGTTTCTCGTCGAGGGCGGCATCCACTTCATCAAAAACGGCCTTGGCCACCGGAAAAGCGTCGGCCAGCGCCTTGCCCATGCCGACGGTCTGGGAACCCTGCCCCGGAAAGGTGAATGCCGCTGTCATACTCGCCCCTTGAAATTCCGGCCGGAGAGACACCGCGAGGCGGATGATGTCAAGACAGTCGCGCGAGGTCCTTCACGAGGCTCCTCAATGGCTGCGGCGTCGTCGGGACACATTGGTTCGACGGGCATGAGCCTTCAGTGGCTTGTCTCTTGCAAGTCTCTTGCAAGCGGCCCGAAAATCCGTATAACCCGCGCCATCCGCAGATCCCGGCCGGGAGCTGAACGGACGGTCTCAGCAATCTCACCTGTCAGGCGATATTGATGCGGCAGGGCTCATCGGCCCGTCGTCCCGTGCTTCCGCCTTCTGAGCTTATCCCGAGTCCTTTCCAAGGTCTCGAAGGGCTTGCCGCCGGGGTCCGCGCCAACTGAGGAAAGGACACCCATGCCTCTCTATGAGCATGTTTTTCTCGCGCGCCAGGACGCGAGCTCCCAGCAGGTCGAGGAATTGACCAACCAGATCACCGGCGTGATCACGGGACTGGGTGGCAAGGTCACCAAGACCGAGAGCTGGGGCGTACGTTCGCTCACCTATCGCATGAAGAAGAACCGCAAGGCGCATTTCGTGCTGCTCAACATCGATGGACCCGCCACCATCGTCAATGAGATCGAGCGTCAGGAACGCATCCATGAAGACGTCATCCGCTATCTCACCGTGCGTGTGGACGAGCACGAGGAAGGTCCGTCGGCGATGATGCGCAAAGCCGATCGCGACCGTGAGCGCGACGATCGCGGCGGTGGTTTCCGCGGTGATCGCGGCCCGCGCAGACCGCGCGAGGAATCCGCCGCAGTGGTTGAGGAGTAAGAATCATGGCTGATGCCGGTGCACGCCGTCCCTTTTTCCGCCGCCGCAAGACCTGCCCGTTCACGGGCTCGAATGCGCCGAAGATCGACTACAAGGATTCCAAGCTGCTGATGCGTTACGTCTCCGAGCGCGGCAAGATCGTGCCGAGCCGCATCACGGCTGTCTCCGCGAAGAAGCAGCGCGAACTCGCGCGCGCGGTCAAGCGTGCGCGTTTCCTCGGCCTGCTTCCCTACGTTATCCGGTAACTCCGGGACCGGCGGCGGTGTTCGCGCTGCCGCCGGTCGCCTTTCATAAATCATAAGGCTTTCGGATCATCCGGTAGCCGATGGTTGGGGCTCGAATGAGACCCCTAACCGCTCGAAGGGAGCGGGACAGCTGATGACTATGAACCTTCCCGTTGCAATCGCGGCCGGCTGTGCGTCCGCGCTGATGTTCGCCTCGATCATTTCGGGCGCGCTGATCTCGGTGCTGTTGTTCTATCTGGCGCCTCTGCCGCTGATGGTCGCGGCAATGGGATGGGGGCCCGCCTGCGCCGCGATCGGCGGCGCTTTCGCCGCCGCCAGCCTTGGCATTCTGTTCGGCGTGTCCTATTCTGCCGCTTTCGTGCTGACGGTGGCGCTGCCGGCGTGGTGGCTGGGTCACCTGGTGCTGCTCGGCCGCCCGGCCGGCGTGGATGCGCCGCCGCAGCGAACCGGGCAGGCTACCAGCGAGGGGACCGACGCAGCGCTGGCCACTCCGCCCCCGGTCGATTGGTATCCGCTCGGGCGCGTCCTGGTCTGGATCGCCTGCTTCGCAGCGCTGACCACGACCGCCGCGCTTCTCACGCTTGGTTCCGACGCATCGGCGATTACGGATGCCTTGCGTCGCGGTCTGGTTCGCATCGCCAAGGTGCAGGATGGAGCGTCCGGCGACCGGGCCTCGGAAGTCGTCGATGCGTTTGTGGCCATCGCTCCCGCCGCCGCCGCAACCATCGCAATGGCGACGCTGACGCTCAATATGTGGCTCGCGGCTAAGATCACGGCGACCTCCGGCCGGCTGCGGCGTCCCTGGCCCGACGTGAGAACAACGACGCTCCCGCCAATGGCGCTGGTCGCGACGATGATCGCGCTGGCGCTGAGCTTCGTCGGCGGACTGCCCGCGATGCTGGCCCAGATCATGACCGCGTGCCTGATGATGACGTATGCGCTGGCGGGTTTCGCCGTGCTGCACACGATCACGCTGACGATGCGGAACCGTGGACTGTGGCTCGGCTCGGTCTATGCCATCGTGCTGATGTTCGTATGGCCCGTCATCACGGTCGTCGGCATCGGCATCGCGGACGCGGTTTTCGGGTTTCGCCAACGCTACCTGCAACGGCACACGCCCCCGCCGCTCACGCCGAAATCTTGAACTCACTACAGTTGCTCAACACCGAAACAAGAGGATCGAACATGGAAATCATTCTGCTGGAACGCGTGGCCAAGCTCGGTCATATGGGCGAGGTCGTGAAGGTCAAGGACGGCTTCGCCCGCAACTTCCTTCTCCGACGCGGCAAGGCCCTGCGCGCGACCGCCGAGAACCGGGCCAAATACGACGGCATGAAGGCCGAGCTTGAAGCCAACAACATCAAGGCCAAGGGCGAAGCCGCCACGGTGGCCGAGAAGATCAACGGGCGCGACATCGTCGTCCTCCGCCAGGCTTCCGAAACCGGTCAGCTATTCGGTTCGGTCACGGTTCGCGACATCGTGGCGGCGCTGGCCGCCGACGGCATTATCGTCAGCCGCCCCCAGGTGTGGCTGGATGCGCCGATCAAGACGATCGGCCAGCAGAAGCTGACGGTCGCGGTTCATCCGGAAGTCGAGGCCGAAATCAGGGTCACGGTCGCCCGCAGCGTCGACGAGGCCGAGCGCATCCAGCGCGGCGAGGACATCAGCACCCGGCAGGAAGATCGTGACGCAGCCGCGGAAGCGATCGCCGCTGCCGGCGAATTCTTCGATCCGGACGCTCAACACGATGACGAGCCGGCTGCCGAGGACGAGCAGAACGCCGAGGAGAAGTAAGGCTCGTCCCTGCGAGCGGGGTTTGATCTTTCGCTTTTTGCTGGAAGTTAGAGCCTCGCTTCTGATGGGATCAGAAGCGAGGCTCTATGATTTTGATATGACGCGTTTTCTTCACGCGAACCGGGTTCCATCCTCGGGTCAAGCCCGAGGACATGCTTCGCTCGATACGCTATGAAGCGTTTTCCGATTGAAACCGCTATTTCTTTTCGAGCCAGTCGCAGCGGTACGGTTTTTCAGGTTGCGCACTGCTTCTTGAATATCGCAATGGATCATACTCATATCCGGAACAGTTTTGATCCGAGATCATCGTGATCCGGAGCGCCTGGGCTCCGCGCACGACAAAACGGCCGGCACATGATGTGCCGGCCGTTTTGTTTATGTCTCGCTCGAAAACGCGACAGGTCGGACTCAGACCTTAAGCGGCTCTTCCGACGTAAGCCCTCCGCCGCCCGGCTTGGGCTTGCGCGGTGGTGTCCGCTTGCGAGCGCCCGGGAGGTTCTCGGGCTTCGGCGTGACCGGCCCTTCCACAAACTCGAAGCCGATCTTCTCGAGATCGACGCCCGCGACCGCTTCATCCTTGACCAGAACGACGCGGACGTGACCGCCACCCTTGAGCTTGCCGAACAGCACCTCGTCTGCGAGCGGCTTCTTGATGTGCTCCTGGATCACCCGCGCCATCGGCCGGGCGCCCATCTGCTCATCGTAGCCGTGCTGGACCAGCCAGGCCTTGGCCGTATCAGAAAGCTCGATCGTTACAAAACGATCCGCAAGCTGCGCTTCGAGCTGCAACACGAACTTCTCGACTACCATGCCGATGATGTCCGTACTGAGATGACCAAACGAAACAACAGCATCGAGCCGGTTACGGAACTCAGGCGAGAACTGGCGGTTGATCGCCTCGCGATCGTCCCCTTCCCGCTTGTTGCGCGTGAAGCCGAACGCAGCCTTGGCCATGTCGGAAGCGCCCGCGTTGGTGGTCATGATCAGGATCACGTTACGGAAGTTGACCTGCTTGCCGTGGTGATCGGTGAGCCGGCCGTGATCCATGATCTGCAACAGCACATTGTAGACATCCGGGTGCGCCTTCTCGATTTCATCGAGCAGCACAACCGAATGCGGATGCTGATCGACGCCGTCAGTCAGCAGGCCGCCCTGATCGAAGCCGACATAGCCGGGAGGCGCGCCGATCAGCCGTGAAACGGTATGCCTTTCCATGTATTCGGACATGTCGAAGCGCAGCAGCTCGACGCCGAGCGCCTCGGCGAGCTGTTTGGCGACTTCCGTCTTGCCGACGCCGGTTGGGCCGGAGAACAGGTAGGAACCGATCGGCTTCTCTGGCTCGCGCAGGCCCGCGCGAGCCAGCTTGATGGACGCCGTCAGAGCCTCGATCGCGCGATCCTGTCCGAACACGACACGCTTGAGAGTCTGTTCGAGATGCTTGAGAACCTCCGCATCGTCCTTGGACATGCTCTTGGGCGGGATCCGGGCCATGGCCGCGATCGTGGTCTCGATTTCCTTGATCCCGATCGTTTTCTTCCGCTTGTTCTCGGTCACCAGCATCTGCGCCGCGCCGGATTCGTCGATCACGTCGATCGCCTTGTCCGGCAGCTTGCGGTCGTGAATGTACCGTGACGACAACTGCACCGCCGCCTCGATGGCATCGTTGGTGTACTTCAGCTTGTGATAGTCCTCGAAATACGGCTTGAGGCCCTTGAGGATGGCTATGGCATCCTCGACCGACGGCTCATTGACGTCGATCTTCTGGAACCGGCGCACCAGCGCGCGATCCTTTTCAAAATGCTGCCGGTATTCCTTGTAGGTGGTCGAGCCCATGCAGCGGATCGTTCCCGACGCCAATGCGGGCTTGAGAAGATTCGAAGCATCCATCGCGCCGCCGGAGGTCGCTCCCGCGCCGATCACCGTGTGGATCTCGTCGATGAAGAGAACGGCGTTCGGATGTGCTTCGAGTTCCTTGAGCACCTGCTTCAACCGCTCCTCGAAGTCGCCGCGATAGCGCGTGCCCGCCAGCAGCGTTCCCATGTCGAGCGAGAATATGGTCGCGGCCGCCAACACCTCGGGAACTTCGCTGTCGACGATGCGCTTCGCCAGTCCTTCGGCGATCGCGGTCTTGCCGACGCCGGCGTCGCCGACGAAGAGCGGGTTGTTCTTCTGCCTGCGGCATAGAACCTGGATCGCCCGGTTGATCTCGGCATTTCGTCCGACCACCGGATCGATCTTGCCGTCCCGCGCCTTCTTGTTCAGGTTGACGCAGTAGGTGTCGAGCGCGTCGCCCTTCTTCTTGGCGTCGTCGCCGCTCTTGGTTTCGGTCTCTTCGTCGACGCCGCGCACCGGTCGCGCTTCGGAAACGCCGGGGCGTTTGGCGATGCCATGACTGATGTAATTCACCGCGTCGTAGCGCGTCATGTCCTGTTCCTGCAGGAAGTAGGCGGCATGACTCTCGCGCTCCGCGAAAATCGCGATCAGCACGTTGGCGCCAGTCACCTCCTCGCGGCCCGACGACTGCACATGGATCACAGCCCGCTGGATGACGCGCTGGAAACCGGCGGTGGGCTTGGCGTCGTCAGCGGCTTCCGCCGTGACCAGGTTTTCAAACTCGGTCTCGAGATAATTCACGAGGCTGCCACGCAGCTTGTCGAGATCGACGCTGCAAGCCCGCATGACCGCCGCCGCATCCGAATCGTCGACCAGCGACAGCAATAGGTGTTCGAGCGTGGCGTATTGATGATGACGCTCGTTTGCGATCGCGAGCGCCCGATGCAGGGATTGTTCCAGGCTTTGAGAAAAAGTTGGCATTGCGCGTCCTCTAGGGTCTCTTGGCCATCATGATCGCCATCGCCCCGTCAGGCAACAACAACCTTATGTCAACAATATAGTGGTACAATTTCCGGAGGGAAAGGGTCCGTCTTCCGCCAACAAAACAGCGCGCGGGTGCATTCTCGCCGGCAGGCGCGCATAGCGCCCATGCTCGACCGAGCCGGCGCGGATTGAACCTGCGAATCCGGGCAGCCGCGAAATATCCGTTCCGGTTTTTTGCGAATCGATACGCTTATTTTTTTTCCATCACGCATTGCAGCGGATGCTGGTGCTTGCGCGCGAAATCCATCACCTGCGTGACCTTGGTCTCGGCGACCTCGTAGGTGAACACGCCGCATTCGCCGATACCATGATGGTGAACGTGCAGCATGATCTGGGTGGCGGCCTCCAGATCCTTCTGAAAAAATCTCTCAAGGACGTGAACGACGAACTCCATCGGCGTGTAGTCGTCATTCAAGATGAGCACGCGATAGAGATTGGGACGTTTCGTCTTCGGCCTGACCTTGGTGATGACCGAAGCGGCCGGATCGCCACGGCCACCGGCGCGGTCGTCTTCGTCTTCACTCATTCTCGGTGCTGGAGGGATATCCCTCGCGGACAGCACGGACGTTCCGGGTGTTTGAATGACGGGCGGCTTCAGCATGGCTCAGGCGTTCGATGTCTTCGGCATTCGATGTTTTCAGCGTTCGATGTTTTCAAGCGTCGATTTCCTGCCAGGATAAACGATGGAGCCGGCAAGGTGACCGAGCGCCACATCAGTTCAGGCATAACGTATCCGGGCCGCCCCATCTCGTGACCGTCGGCCCGGACGGATTAAGTATGGGTTTGTATTGGCCTCACCGCAAGATCGTAATTGCTGCCGAAACGCCTGTCGATCACGGGCCGGCCTGCGGGGCGGATGGTTAACCAACTCCTCCCGCCCTCCCCGGATGTCCGATCATCCCGTTCATGGTCGGTTGACGATGGATAATCATTTTGAACGGCTGCCGCAATTTGTGCGGCTATTTACCTGCTTTCTCAGGACAACTTTACCACACGTTTAGCCGGGACGCCCGAAATGCGGCTGGAGCCAACGGATCGGTGTCAGCCATGTCTGGGACGTCAACTTGCAAACGGATTCGCAATTCGATCAGGCGTTTTGATCGGGATTTCCGGGGCAACATCGCGCCTATTTTCGCGATCGCGCTGCTGCCGGTACTGGGCTTTGTGGGCGCCGCTGTCGATTATACGCGGGCGAACGCGGCCCGCTCGTCGATGCAGGCGGCCATGGATTCGGCGGTGCTGATGGTTTCCAGGGACGCGGCGGCCAACCCGGCCATGACGTCCCAGCAGATCACCGACGCGGTGCAGCGCTACTTTAACTCACTTTATAACGACAAAAGCGCGTTCAATGTCAGCATAAGCGCGACCTATACCCCAAGCACGTCATCGGCGGCGGCCAAGATTCTCGCCTCCGGACAAGGCGCGATCAAAACCGACTTCATGAAAATCGCAGGCTTTCCGCAGCTCAGCTTCGGAACCAGTTCCACGTCCACGTGGGGCAATTCGCGGATGAGGGTCGCGCTGGTCCTCGATAACACCGGCTCGATGTCGTCCAACGGCAAGATGTCCGCGCTGCAAAGGGCGGCAAAGGACATGATCGACTCGCTGTCGGCTTTTGCCAAAACAGCCGAAGATGTCTACATTTCGATCGTTCCGTTCGCAAAGGACGTCAACGTTGGAACTTCCAACGTCAGCGCATCCTGGATCAGTTGGTCAGAGTGGCTGGACGAGCCCCCGATCCTTAAAAACTCCAAGCCGAGCAACTGGGATACCACCATTGCCGACTCGAATTGTCCCTTCACCAACAATAACCACGGCTTCACCTGCACCGATCGTCCGGCAACCTTGAGCGGTGCCAGAAGCGCCTCCAGAATTCCTTCCAGCGGAAGGTACGCCGGATACATTTGCCCTGGCGTGGATAACGGCAGGAAGATTCCGGGCAAGAACGGTGTTCTTTACAACGGATGCTACCGGACGGTGACAAAAACCATTGCCTCGGGCTCAGGCGCGAGCTGCGGATCCACCCCGCACTGCGATTGCAGCGGGAGCGGTCGGAACCGGGTTTGCACCCAGGTGCTTCATCCTTGGCGTGATACGGACAATCCGGGAGCGGCGGCAGCCGCCCCCGCCGCTCCACGGCCGTCGGCAGCGGAAGCCGATGGTGGCTGGACCGGTTGCGTCAACGACCGCGACCAAGCCTACGACATCTCCAATGCCGATCCCTCTTCAGGCAGCAGCGGAACACCCTCCACGAAGTTCTACGCCGAACAGTTGAACGGCTGTCTTCCGGCCACCATCACGCCGGTGAGTTCTCAATCGAGCACCTTGAAGAACCAGATCGACTCGATGTCGCCCAGCGGCAGTACCAACCAGGCCATCGGCCTCGCGTGGGGATGGCAGACCCTCAGTACCACGAATGGTCCTTTTCCGGCTCCCTCCAAGGATAGAGCATATGTCTATCAGGACTATCTGGTGCTTCTATCCGACGGGTTGAACACCCAGAACCGTTGGTCCGGCAATGGAAGCGACCACTCACCAGAGGTCGATGCGCGGCAGGCGCTGCTATGTCAGAAGGTCAAGGACAGCGGCACAGTCATTTTCACGGTCCAGGTCAATGTCGGCAACAGGGATCCGCTATCGCAGGTGCTGCAGAACTGCGCCTCCAACGGAAATTTCCAGATGATCACATCGGCTAACCAGACCGCCGACGCTTTTCAGAACATCCTCACGCAAATCTCGCAGCTCCGCATCGCCAAATAACGAGGTCGCGAGCACCAGCAAAAAACCCGGCCGAAAATCGCGGCCGGGCTACTCGTTATATTCGAGGTCTTTTATCTTCGGGGTCTTGGCCTGGGGATCAGCGGGCGTCCGGGACGAACTTCGCGGTAAAATCCTCAAACGGCTTATAGGCTTGCTTGGCGAGATCGACATAGAGTCCACCAATTTTCTGTGACTCGCTGACGAACGTCTCGTAGGCGGTTCTGGCATACGCGGTCTGCGTCTCGATCGCCTGATCCAGCGATTTCGCCCCGGCGAGTTTCTCGGTGAATGCCCTGCCATCTTCAAACGACTTTCGCGAGTAATCGCTGAAAGCTACAGCAATCTCCTGAATGCCTTTCTGAAAGCCGCTCGCGGCTGACACCGCGGCGTCGAACTGCTCTTTACCCTGCTGCTGAATGTCTTCGATCTTGGTCATGATGAATTCCTTATGGTCGCCAGACGGATTGGAGTACCCGCCGTTCTGTCAAGATTATAGTGCGGCGCACAATGAAATACAAGTTTATTTGTGCGTCGCACAAAGGCGACATTCGATTCGAATTCGGCAGGTTCCATCAAGAGTTACTTAACGCTTTCGAAACTCCGGCCTCCTACGCTGATTCCCGCATCTTGAGCGTTCCCGGTGAAAAGGCAAAAAAGTACCTTGGAACCAGGCTCTTAGCCAGAATGGCAATCAGACCCTGCCACCCTCGCCGAGAGAACCGGTTTGCGCTGAACGCTCAGATCAGATGGCCGGGCAAAATTTTGCCTCACGAACCGGTAACTAACGTCGAACACAGGACGGGGAAGTATATGCTTCGCACCACCTTGGCTTCCTCGCGCGCGACGCGTGTTGGCGCGCTTGGGCTTGCAGCGATCGTCGCCGTCGTTTTTACGATCGACCATGCAGATGCGCGGCGCGCCCGCCAGCATCATCGCCACCAACAGCAGGTGCGGCATAGCTACAATCCGCCATTCGCGTCGATCGTGGTGGACGCCAATTCCGGGGCGACGCTGTCGTCCACCAGCCCCGACAGTCTTCGCCATCCGGCATCGCTCACCAAGATGATGACGCTCTACATGCTTTTCGAGCGTCTGGACGCCGGCAGGATCGGCCTCGACAGCGAGATGCGCGTTTCAGCGCGCGCGGCCGCGCAGAATCCGACGAAGCTCGGCCTGCGACCGGGTCAGACCATCCGCGTCGAAGATGCGATCAAGGGACTGGTGACGAAATCCGCCAACGACGCGGCGGTCGTCATCGCCGAGGCGATCGCAGGCGACGAAGATGACTTCGCCAGGATGATGACGCGGAAGGCCCGCGCGCTCGGCATGACACGGACGGTCTATCGGAACGCTTCAGGTCTTCCCGACGACGATCAAGTCACCACCGCGCGGGACCAGGCAACGCTTGGCCGTGCGTTGCAGGATCGTTTCCCGCGCTACTATCGCTACTTCGCGACCACCTCATTCACGTTCCGCGGTCGCACCATTCGGGGCCATAACCGCTTGGTCGGCAGCGTCGATGGCGTCGATGGCATCAAGACCGGCTATATTCGAGCCTCCGGCTTCAACCTCGTCACCAACCTCAAGCGCGGCAATCGCCATCTTGTCGGTGTGGTTCTTGGCGGCCGCAGCAGCGGCTCCCGCGATGCAACCATGCGCAAGCTGCTGGCCGAAAACCTCGACAAGGCCGCGACGCGGAGGACGGTTGCCGCAATCACCGAGAGCAGCATGGCGGAGGCCAATGCAAGGGCAGCCGAGGATCAGGCGCGTTCACGGCCCAGGGGCGCGACGCAGATGAACGGCGCCGTTCAAGTCGCGTCGACTGTGCCGGAGCCGGTCTCGCTGCCGGCTGAACGTCCTGCTCATCTGAGCCGATCGCTGGTAACGGCCTCGGCGGCTGCGTTGCCCTCGAAGCGGCCTGTGGCAGAACCGGCTCCCTTGACCAGTGGCGTTATCGACACCCAGCCTATCGACGCCGTTCCCGGCTCCTCCGAACCGATGAAGCCGGTGCGCGTCAAGACGGTCCAGGTCAGGGCGAAAACGGTCAGACTGGCATCTGCCGGGCCTGCGCCCGCTGTGCCGCCGGCCGCCGGCGACGCCGCGGCGGATCGCGAGGCGGCGCCGGAAACGTCGGGCTCGGTCGTGGCGCGGGCGAACATGCCGCCGCAGCCTGCCAACTTCGGCACTGGTCAGGGCATCCTGGGCGTGCTTCCGGCTTCCAGTCTTCCTTCTTCGACACGGCAGGCGATGGCTCACGCGGAGCCGGCGCCTGCGGTTCAGCCTCGGACAGTTCAGAAGAATGGCGCGCTCAAGCCGGTAGCGTCGCATTCGGGTTGGATCATTCAGGTCGGCGCGCTGGAAACCGAGAGCCAGGCGCGCGAGCGTCTCGATGCGGCCCGAGGTCGCGCCCCCAAGATGCTGGGCAAGGCTGATCCCTTCACCGAGCCCGTCGCCAAGGGCAGCAAGAAGCTGTATCGCGCCCGCTTCGCCGGCCTCGACCGCGCCGAAGCCGAAGCCGCGTGCCGCAAGCTGAAGCGTTCGGATATATCCTGCATCACGATCAAAAACTGATCGCACGTCCCGCAGTCATACGTGACGCCAGAATTCCGGGTCGAGCCCGGAGATATGCTTCGCTCGAAAACCCTATAGGTTGATCTACGCACCCAACCCACTCCATGCAAACCACTCGTCAACAATTGACGGATAATGTTCAACGCAACGATCGATCCGCCGGACAACGGCGGGCGAAACCGGGGCCACGTCCGACAGAAAGACAGAAGCAACTCGCAGTGTAGCGTTTGGTGGCGTTGTTGGAGTCAGCTGCGATGAGTGCGAAGCAAAGTATCCTTGGCCGCGTTTACGCGGGCCGCGAGGTACGTCGACCCCCCCTGGTCGGGATGCAGTTTCTTCATCAGCCCCCGATGCGCACGGCGAATCTCGTCGCTTCCCGCCCCCGGCTGCAAGCCAAGGATCTGATAGGCCTCCTCGTCCGTCATTTTGCCGCCCGGCGACGCGTGGCTCCTCCCCCCTGCCGGATCGCCTTGCGCGTTATGACGCCAGGCGGGAAACCTGCGGTCCAGATAAGCTTCAAGTAACGCGCAACTCTCCGCGTCAAAGCCGGTCATCATGGCGAGAAGCCGAGGCAGGTCGAAGTCATCCAGCGAGCGGCCCGCATCGGGTCCGTCAATGATCCATCCGCCGAGGCGGCCGCTGGCGTGATCCAGGACCATATCGAGAAACCGCGAACGCACCTGAGACGTCTGTGCGCCGGCCGTATGCTGCTTTCCCGCGCCGAAAAGTCTGGCGAAAAATGCCATGCCTGAAGGCGACCATCCTAAAAGCCCGATGCCGAGAGCCGCCAGCGGCAGCGCAAGCGCCAGTTCTCCCCTGCTGCCGATGAAAGCCGCCATTCCAAATGCGATGATGCCGCCGGCGAGCCTGATGGCTCGCGCCAGAACGGCCGGATTCGCCGCCCGCAACAATTGAAGCAGCAAATACAGAAAAAGAAACGTGAAGAGTCCTGCGATCAGTGTCGGCATGGCGAACAAATAGTAGCTCTGCGCCGTCAACGAAAGCGATTGTATGCGGCGGCATAGCAGCGCTACGATTCCGGGGCTGCGGCATGAAAACACTTTGGAAGCGTTTTCTCACGCAAGCGTATCCATCCCCTGGGGTCAAGCCAGAGGCATGCTTCGCTTGCAAACGCTATAGCGTTTGCAAGCGAAGTGGCACCGGTTCGCGTGTAGAAAACGCGTCAAATCAAAATCATAGAGCCCGCTTCTGATTCTATCAGAAGCGGAAAGGCTCTAGAGCGGCGGCTGATCAAATGGAATTAGCGCCGCCGCTCCAGTTAATTGATTGAGCATCGGATTTATCCCGAAACCGGTTCCCACTTTCGGGTCCGATGCTCTAGGGTTTCATCTGTCCCAACAGCCGGGTCGCGCCTGTTACGGTCGTCGACAGCCGCCGCAAGGCCTCCCGGCCGCCCACCGCATAAGCCGCCGCCGCACGAAGCAGTTCGCGCAGCTGGCTCGCCGCGCCAGGATCGAACCGGCACCAGGCGCCACCGGTCAGCCGCGCGATTTCCCGAAAAGCCTGCTCGGCCATCGCATCATGCCCTTCCTGGAACATGAACACGGGGACTTTCAGCAGCCCCAGTTCTCCGGCTTTCGCGCAAAGGTCGTCCACCGATTCTTCCATCGCGTCGCCGACGAAAACGACGGCCCTGATGCCGGACGCGACCGCCTCGTTGCGCGCGTGCGAAAGAACCTTGCCGATCTGAGTGTTTCCACCGCGGCAATCGATGGCGCTCATCAACCTTGCGAGCTTCGCACTGTCGGGTATCCAGCCGCTGGAACGGCATTCGTCGAGTCCCCGGTAGTAGACAAGGCGAATGTCGAGGCTGCCGATGCCGGCCGCTTCGCGAAACATGTCCGCCTGAAGGGTGCAAGCCATGTCCCAGGTCGGCTGCCGGCTCATGGTGGCGTCGAGCGCGAACAACAGCCTGCCACGGCCGTCTGACGCATAAGGCGACATCGATCGCGCCTTGGCGACGAACGCGGCGATGTCCGACGAAGATGACTTGACGTCAGGCAACGGAGCGCTTCCGCCGGACGGCGGGTTCCGGCAGATCGTCGGATTTGGAGAACGTTTCGGCGGCTCCGGATCGTAGGCCATCGAGACTCACAAGGGATCAGGGCACTATAGCGCTTTCGAACGAAGTGGACGCCGGTTCGCGTTAAGAACTAAGAAAGCGCGCCAACTCCAAATCATAAAATTGTGCTTTTGATCTGTCAGCGTTAGGAGTGGACGGGCTCTATGTGGCGTAAACCGCTGATAATTCAAGCAGGACGAATCGACTGACGAGACCGGCTGCCTGACCAAATCGCGCTGTTGTCAGGTTGTTCCCTGTTTTTCACAGCTTCATGGAAACGGTGAAAGACTCTACCCTTCTTTATGTTTTGACACGTTTTCTTCGCGCGAACCGGATTCCGCCTCGCTCGAAAAAGCTATAGTTGAGGTGCGTTCTCCCCGTGGCCGCGCATGCGGCCTCCCCGTCCCTGGAACTTATCCAACGAGCAGCAATGCCGCCTGCCCCCGCTGTCGTTCGCACCTTGCCCTCGCTACGCCGCGCTCTGGAGCGCCTGCGGTCGCGGCGAGCCACCATTGCCCTGGTGCCGACCATGGGTGCGCTTCACGAGGGACATCTGGCGCTGGTGCGTCAAGCAAAGAGGCGCGCATCGAAGGTCGTCGTCTCGATTTTCGTCAATCCGACCCAGTTCGCGCCACATGAAGACTTCGGATCCTACCCGCGAACCTGGAAGGCTGATCTGGCCAAACTCGCCGCCGCGAAGGCCGACCTGATATGGCGTCCGGACGTCAGCGCGATGTATCCGCAGGACTTCGCGACCCGGATATCGACCGAAGGTCCCGCCGTGGCGGGCCTCGAAGATCGTTTCCGGCCGCACTTTTTCGGCGGGGTAACGACCGTGGTTGGCAAACTGTTCATCCAGTGCCGGCCTGATCTCGCCGTGTTTGGCCAGAAGGATTATCAGCAACTCAAGGTCGTGACGCGGATGACGGCTGATCTCGATCTCGGCGTGAAGATCATTGGTGTTCCGATCGTGCGCGAACGGGATGGGCTCGCCATGTCGTCACGCAACGTCTACCTGTCGAACGAGCAGCGCGCTCTCGCGCCGGCGCTTTATCGCGCCCTGAAGGATGCGGCCGGGCGTTTGCGGAACGGGGACCATCTCGAAGCCGTCATGGCGGATGGCGCGAGGGCGATCGAGGACGCCGGCTTCTCGCTGGATTATTTCGAGGCGCGCCACGCCGAAACGCTGTCACCGGTCGGCTCGTTAAAGGACGGCCCTGTCAGGCTATTGGTCGCAGCTAAAATCGGGGCGACGCGCCTGATCGATAATCTCGGTGTTTAATCCACCCTCTTGCCCACTCATTCCCGATTTCCACTTACAGCAACCCCAGATCGCGCAACTCGCGGCGCATCGGCTCGGGCATCGCCGCGACGCTCGCGGCGTTGCTGCCGAGGTCGGGAGGAGCATCGGCGACGGACAGGTAACGCCACCCCTGAAAGGGGCGCATCGGGCGCGGTCTGACCGCAATCACCTTCGGCTCCATGACCAGACGGCATCGACCAATACCGTCTCCGTCGCGAAAGGGTTCGATGCCGATCAGCTTTTCCCGTGCAGCGATTTCGCCTTTGATGACCCAATAAAGCGAGCCGCCCGCGAGCAACTCGTCGCCGCGTTTCGGTGTCATCCGGGTGATGTGGATATGATGGCGCGGCAAGCCTTGCAGCGTCGCCTGCTTCATGCGTTCGGCGATCCAATCCCTGAGCTCCTTTACGGATTCGCAGCCCACGGCGAGTTTGACCAGGTTGAGGCGCCTGTCGGCGGCAGCGGTCGAGCGGATCATCAGTTCTGTGATGACGGTGGGGGCGCAAGGCGGACGGGCGGAGCCGCGTGCGGCTTCGGTGGATGCGGCTTCTTCGCGGCCGGACGCGGTTTCGGGGTGGCGTGCGCGGCCGCCGAGGATGATGCCGGCGGGGCGGCCGCCGCACCGGTCGCCGGCTCGGGCGTCATGATGCTGATCGGCGGAATGGATTCGGCCGTCGGAAATTCCATGTTCGTCGGATTGCCGGTCGGCTCCGATACGAGCGCCGGACCGGGGGGCATATCGGGTGCGGCAGCCTGCGCCGCTGCAGCAGGCGCGTTCCAGGATGACGCATAACGCATCACCAGATTTTCATAGAGCTGCTCGTTCATGTTTGCCACGATGCGGCTGTGATCAGTCAGCGACTGGAAAGCGGCACAGTCCGATGGCTGGCAATGGTCTCGCGCCACCAGCACATGGGCGACCAGACCATAGCGGTCGCGCTCGATCGCCCGCCGCAGCGTCTCCAATTCCGGCGCTACAACGCTGCCGTCCGCAGCCGCGGCGCCGAACGATCTTAACCTGCTGATTTCGGAAGCGACGTAGGAAACGGCGGCGGCCGCCGCGTCTGGCGTCCCGAACAGCGCCTTCTCGCAGGCGCTCTCGACCACCTCTCCGGCCAGCCCGTCAATGCAGGATAACGCCGGCATCGCGACGTTGAACCGGGCGCCCTGGCTTTTCGAATCCAGCGAGCGGTTGCCATCCGCCTCTAAGGTGCGAAGCGCAACCGCCGCCGCGACTCCGATCGCGAGCAACGTGATGATGGTCAAGACGCCATTAGCGACCGACTTTTCGGCACGGATAAGCGTCAGAAATACAATGAACGCGAAGAAAACCGCCCCGGCAAGCGTCAGCCACATCGGAAATGCAGGCGAGCGCCAGACTTGATCGAGTGATGTCACCCAGGCCCAGTTCATGCTCCATGCCCTCATGCCGAACGGTGGGCCAGCATAGACAATCGGCAAATGCCGATACGGCCCGGCTATTCAATGATCCGGGAATACGGCGAAATCAGCCCGACCCCGCATGTTGTGAGCGAGGTCCGGAGCCATTGTAGCATTTTCGAGCGAGGTGGATACGGTTCGCGCGAAGAAACCGCTCTAGCAAGCGGCGAGCTGGCTTTCCTTTGCGACGCGCTCGAAAGCCTCGGCTGAATTCTTGATCCTATACTGGAAGTCGTCGCCATCAGTGGGAAGCAGCCGGATCACTTCGTACGTGCCGCTCGCAGCCGGCCGTGCCACGTTGCTCGCGGTGAAAAGGACTGTTTCTCCAACGAGAAATTTATGCTTCAACGCCTTCTCCATCAGATATCAATAGCAGTCTGTCCGCGCCCACAGCGGTGCAGCCGGTCAAGGTTTTTGGCTCCTATAGCATGCCATTGAGGCATTTGGCGAGTCATAAACACCATGGCGGAATTACGGATTCCGCAGATTTTCCAGTAATGTAAATGCCTTTCAGTTGTTGCGGCTTTGAGTTGTTGCGAAAGGAATACCGCGAGCGAGGGTTGTGGGCGACAGGAAGGGAACGTCGGCTGGCCGGCCCTTACACCTTGCGGGCCAGCGCTCGTTCAGTCAGTTTCGAATCTCTCGATCACCAGGGTTTCGGCGAGCCCCTGCTCGGTCCACTCGCGAAACGCGGGCTGCGCCATCATCGCACCCATGTATTCCCGCACCGGGGTCGTCACTTCGATCGCATAAGTCCGGAAGCGATGGACCACCGGCGCATACATGGCGTCCGCCGCGGTGAAGGATCCGAACAGGAACGGTCCGTTCCTTTCGGATCGTTGGCGGCAATCGGTCCACAGTTCCTGAATGCGAGCGATGTCGGCTCGCGCGTTGTCGGAAAGCGTCTTTGGGCCGATCGGCCGATGCAGGTTCATCCCGCATTCGCGGCGGAGCGCCGAGAAACCGGAATGCATTTCCGCCGAGATCGACCGCGCGTATGCGCGGCTCGCCGGGTGTGCCGGCCACAAGCCTGCCTCTGGAAATCGTTCGGCGGCATATTCGATGATCGCGAGCGAATCCCAGACGGTCACCTCGCCATCGATCAGCGCCGGGACTTTGCCGGCGGGATTTATATCGAGGATGCGCTGCTTGTCGGCCGGGCCGGTGTAGAGCGGAATCAATTTTTCCTCGAAGGCGATGCCGCCGGCCCTGAGCGCCAGCCAGGGCCGCATCGACCACGACGAGTAGTTCTTGTTTCCGATCACAAGCGTCAGCGTCATGGTTTCTACTCCCGCATCGGCGCATCGCGCCGCGATCACCGCCATCCATCTATTCCGTTACGGCTCGCGCGTCATGTCTCCATTCAACGGCCGAGGCCGGCTCCCTCCGCCGAGATTTTTGATCACTCTTGCGGAGCGTCCGTCAGTGCGCCATGGCACTATCCATGACCACGCAAGATTCGCATTCGACGCCCTCCCTTGAAAACGACATTCTGAAAGTCTTGACGCGCGACGCCGCCAGAACGCTGAGCGCGCCGGAGCTTGCACAGGCCATTGCCGCGGAATCCGACTGGCGCAACCTGCTGATGCCGATCCGGCGCGCGGCCGTGGCGCTGGCTCAATCCGGGCGTCTCGTGATCTATCGCAAAGGCAAGCCGGCCGATCCCCTCGACTTTCGGGGCGTATACCGGGTGGGATTGCCACGACTGGACTGAACGCCTCTCACTACTCACCGCGATCCCGGAAAGAACGCGTCGATGCGGCCGGTCATCCTGTAAACCAGCAGCCCGACCCATTCGTGGGCTGCCGTATCGGCGCGGGCAAGGCCCGCCGACAACTTGTCAAAGGGCATCCACGTGTCGATCCAGCCCGCTGTGCGCCAGTCGACCGGATAAGGTTCGACATCGAATCCCGCCTTGCGGAACACGCCGACCGATCGCGGCATGTGATAGGCTGACGTCACCAGCAACCAGCGCTCACCGGGTTCCGGCGCCACCAGTTCGCGGGTAAAACGCGCATTCTCATCGGTCGTGCGAGAACGGGTTTCGAGGACGATACGCTCGCGCGGGATTCCAAATTGCTCGAACAGCCGTCCTATGACCGGTGCTTCGGCGCGCAAGCCGGTAATCAGGTTTCCGGCGCCTCCACTGTAAACGATACGAGCCTTGGGAAATCGCCGCGCCAGTTCAAGCGCCGCGATCACCCTTTCCGCCGACGCATTGGTTTCAATGATACCGCGGGCAATCGATGTGTCGGCATCAACCGCGCCACCCAGAACAATGATGCCGTCCGGATCACGTCCATCGTGCTGCCATGCCGGAAAGCGCTCCGATAGCGTCAACAGCAACACGTTGCTGAGCGGCGAATAGCCGAAGATCAGGAGCGCGGCGATCCCCGCCGTCAGCAGGCCGACGCCGGCGCGCCGCCATCTCGACAGCATCAGGCAGAGTCCGAAACCGCATAGGAGCGCGATCGCGTTCGACGGCAGGGCGATAAATCCGACGACCTTGGAGAGCAGGAAGAACATGCAATCAGCAGCCCGGTCAATGCGGAGGAAATCGCGACGTCATCCGGCCGTGGTCTATTCGCGAGCATCGAGGGCGGCGAACACGGTTTCAGGCGCATGCGCAACAACTGCAAGAAGTGCCCGCGCGGGTCCGCGCGGAATCCGCTTGCCCTGCTCCCAGTTGCGGATGGTTTCAACGGGAACGCCCAGCCGCTGAGCGAACTCAACCTGGGTCAACCGCGCCCGCCGGCGCAGGCTTTTGACCTCAGGCGCTGAAGTCGGTCCAACATCATCCGAAGCGGAGACCGCGACGTGCATGGAGGGGGAAAGCGGAAACTCTTCCCCATCGCGGATTTCCACGATCCGCCCGTCTGCTTTCAAACGCAATCGCCGCATACTCACCTCCGATTCGACAGATCGTCGGTGATGGACGTTAAGCCCGGGTGAATGCGCGCACGGCCGCGGCACAGGCCCCTCGTTCACGACCAGTTAAGGCGGCGTTCATCGCCGGTCTTTTAGTTTCGGATGCAACGGGTGGGCGTGAAGGTATTATCGAATGGCACGGATATCAAAAACAGCCCGGCGGCGGATCCAGCGGCTTCTTGGGCTCGGCCTGCTCGCCGCGACCCTCGAATCCACGGCGCTTCCCGCTTTGGCCGGCGATTGTCCGGGCAACCCCGATGCCCTCGGAACGTCCCGGACATTGGTCGTGGACCCTCGGGAACACCCTCGTATCGGCACCATGCAGTATCAGGAGACATTGCCGCTTCGCGATCATGAGGTGGTGCTGACCTTCGACGACGGCCCGTTGCCACCCCACAGCCTCCGGGTTCTCGATATCCTGGCGCGTGAATGCGTGAAGGCGACTTTCTTCACGGTCGGGCGGATGGCGCGCGACTACCCGCAGCATCTGCGCCGCGTGTTCGCGGCCGGACATTCCATCGGCACCCATTCGCAGAATCACCCGCTTGGCATGAATCGGATGCCGATCGAGCGAGCCCGGCAGGAAATCGACGACGGGATTGCTTCGGCGACCGCCGCGCTGGGCGACGAGGCGGCTCTCGCGCCGTTCATGCGCATTCCCGGTTTGAGGCGCGCACAAGGGATCGAGGATTATCTGGCCTCAAGAAACATCCAGCTCTGGAGCGCCGATTTCCCAGCTGACGACTGGCGGCCCATTTCAGCCGAGCGAGTCTATCAGCTCGCGATCAGCCGGATCGAAGCCAAGGGCAAAGGTATTTTGCTGTTGCATGATATCCAGGCGCGGACAGTGGCTGCGCTGCCCAGGATCCTCCGCACGCTGAAGGAGCGCGGCTACCGCATTGTTCACGTTGTGCCAGCAACGGCGAATCGACCGAAGACGGCCACGGAGCCGCAGGATTGGCGGATGCATCCGATGCCGGCAACCGTCGCGGCCGTCTCACCGTCGCCCGCGGCGCAGGCTCCCAGCCCCGCCGAAGCCGGAACCCTCCCTGCTCCGGTAATTCCGGACTCGCAACCCAACCAGGGGCAGCTCGTTCTTCCGTCGGAGGTGTTCGACCGATCGCAGCGCTTCGTTCGCGGCCTCGTGCCGAGGCTGCATGACTGGGCCTTCTGGCGGCGGCCATCGCCGCTCGCCCCCAGTGAAAGGCTCTTCGTCCCGGGACAGAACTTTTTCACGTTTGGGGAAAAACCCGCTGGGCCGCTCCTGGCGGCGGTTCCTCTCCAGCAGCCGGCACGGCCAGCGGTCGGAACCGGTCATACCATCGAGGATAATGAGCAACCGATCCCGCTCGACGCAAGCACCGTGAAGCACACCATTCCTGGAAGCGCGCCGACGTTGCGATCCACTTTTCGCTGAAGCATCTAGAGCATCGGACCCGAAAGTTGGATCCGGTTTCGGGATAAATCCGATGCTCAATCAATTAACTGGAGCGGCGGTGCTGATTCCATTTGACCGGCCGCCGCTCTAAACGGCAGGCAAACTAAAAGCCCCCGTGAGGAATACTCGCTCGGGCTCGCGCTGACGCCTCAAGCTGACGCCTCAAATAGATCAGAGACGGGTCCATGATTTTGGTTTGACGCGTTTTCCTCGCGCTAACCGGGTATCGGCTTCGCTCGAAAACGAGGCCCGGATCGCCTGCCTTCAGCTTCCCTTTCGCGCGGCTCGCAGCCGGACGATGTCTTCCGCCTCCAACTGCGCCATATCGAGCAGGTAGCCGAGGGTATCCAGTCCATGACGCCGCGCAATCAGTGCCAGATCTGCGACCGCCCCCGCCAGGTAGCGCGCGGCCTCGTCCGGGCCGCCGTCACCGGGGGGGTCGCCCAGGCGCGATTCGTCATCGTGCGACTCCTCGTTACGGTTTGGTCGTTCCCTCATCCCCCGAGAACTCCTCGCATCATGCCAAGACGAAGCTTGTAGCTTCGTCACCCCTTCATAAGAGTAGCAACTAAAAGTAATATTACATGAATTGTACAATTTCTAGGTGTAATCGAGAGGAGAGGTTTTCACAGGAGTCTATTTGACTTAAGACCCCGCTGCACCCATGTTCGCCCCGAAACAACCCGTTCGCATTTCGCGAATCGGTTTGAAGTTTATCCATAAAATATTGGAATAACATGAATATCGTCATTGTTGAGTCGCCTGCAAAGGCCAAGACGATCAACAAGTATCTGGGAACTTCCTATGAGGTGCTAGCGTCTTTCGGCCACGTTCGCGACCTTCCGGCGAAAAATGGGTCCGTCGATCCCGACGCCAATTTCCAGATGATCTGGGAGGTCGATCCGAAGGCCGCCGGCCGGCTCAATGACATCGCCAAATCGCTCAAGGGAGCCGACAAGCTTATTCTCGCCACCGACCCTGATCGTGAAGGCGAAGCGATCTCCTGGCATGTGCTCGAGGTCCTCAAGCAGAAGCGCGCGCTGAAGGACCAGAAGATCGAGCGCGTGGTTTTCAACGCCATCACCAAGCAAGCCGTTACCGAAGCCATGAAGAGCCCGCGTCAGATCGACGGCGCGCTGGTGGATGCCTACATGGCGCGCCGCGCGCTCGACTATCTGGTCGGATTCACCCTTTCCCCGGTGCTGTGGCGCAAGCTGCCCGGCGCACGGTCGGCTGGCCGTGTCCAGTCGGTGGCCCTGCGCCTGGTCTGCGACCGGGAACTCGAGATCGAGAAATTCGTCCCGCGCGAATACTGGTCACTGGTCACGACGCTCGCCACCCCTCGTGGCGAAACTTTCGACGCGCGGCTGGTCGGGGCCGACGGCAAGAAGATCCAGCGGCTGGACATTGGAAACGGCGCCGAGGCTGAAGATTTCAGGAAGGCCATCGAGGCGGCGAACTTCACGGTATCGACGGTCGAGGCCAAACCGGCGCGACGCAACCCCCAGGCGCCCTTCACCACGTCGACGCTGCAGCAGGAGGCCAGCCGCAAGCTCGGCTTCGCACCTGCGCACACGATGCGGATCGCGCAACGCCTTTATGAGGGCATAGACGTCGGCGGCGAAACCACGGGCCTCATCACCTACATGCGAACGGACGGCGTGCAGATCGACGGTTCGGCGATCACGCAGGCACGCAAGGTCATCGGCGAGGATTATGGCCACGCCTATGTGC